>UQIV01000004.1 GCA_900541205.1 uncultured Collinsella sp.
AAAAGCCTATGATATTCATTTCATCCGGCACAAAAATCCCCTTCATCGCAGCATATTTCAACGCCCCTGCTGCCAGCCCGTCATCTGTAGTCACTACAGCATCAAACTTCCTGGAAGTTTCCTGGAACAGTTTGTCCCTTACTTTTAAAATTTCTTGGGGGATTAATTTTTACCATTTATAATATACGTGTGGCCCAAAAATAATTCGGCGCGGCCCATCGGGGGGGGGCACGCCATCTTTTATCAGCCAACTCGCTGAGGTGCGGTGACGAAGGCGCAAGGCCGGGAGGGGTTATCTAAGCCGACATCCCGCAGCCGCGAAGCGGCGAGGACGTCGGCGTGATAACCCCGCAGGCCTTGCGCCGGCGGGAAGGAACCTACTTCACGACCAAGATGTCGCAGTCCGTATTGCGCAGCAGGAACGTTGAAATCGAGCCCAGTAGCGCGTACTTAATTGAGGACAGGCCGCGGGCGCCGCAGAGCACCAGATCGGGCTTGACCACGTCGAGCATCTCATCCTTGAGCGTCTCACGAATGCGGCCGGTACGAATCATGACCTCGACCTCGGGAATGTCGGGATTGGCCTTGGCCTCCTCGAGTTGCTTGGCGATGGAGTTGTTAAAGGCCTCCTCCAAGCCGTTGACCAGGTCGACCGGATAGGAACCGGCGCTCTCGAGCGCAGTGGAGTCGATGACGTGGCCGATGATCAGCTTAGCGCCGTTGTTCGCGGCGACCTTGATGGCGCGTGCGAGCACAAAATCCTGCTGCTCAGTACCGTCGAGTGAAACAAATACCTTGGTATAGCCCTCGTTCATGGTTTCCTCCTTGGTCTATCGCACGGGCGTGGGGCTCGTGCGTCGGGCGGGCGCGGGCGCGTTGGCCGCCGGACACTTTATCTTGTTGCAGTTATACCCAAGGATTTCGGTTTGACCGCTCGCAATTCTGTGAACGGGCGAGTTTTTTGGTAAGGGCAGGCGCGGTCGCACTGCCAACGGTTGATAATGGGACATCGCCCGCATCGTCCGCAGAACATCTACCGGCGGGTGTCTAACGAGGGGGTCCCTTTGGATATTATCGAGCTTCTAAAATCTGCCTTCATGGGCCTGGTCGAGGGCATCACCGAATGGCTGCCCGTTTCGTCGACCGGTCACATGATCTTGGTGGACGAGTTCGTCAAGATGAACGTGAGCGAGACGTTCTGGAATATGTTCCTGGTCGTGATTCAGCTTGGCGCCATTTTGGCCGTCTGCGTCCTGTTCTTCTACGACCTTAACCCGTTCTCGCCCAGCAAGGGCAAGGAGGGCCGTCGCGACACCTGGGTGCTGTGGGGCAAGATTGTGCTCGGCTGCATTCCCGCCGCGGCGATCGGTCTGCCGCTCAACGACTGGATGGAGGAGCATTTCTACAATGCTCCCGTCGTGGCGCTGGCGCTCATTGTGTATGGCGTGCTGTTTATCGTGATTGAGAACTGGCGCGCGAGCAAGCGCGACCAGGCCGCTCTTGCCGGTTCGTTTGGTTCTCGTGCTGTGGTGTCGGGTGGACGTCCCGCCGGTGCGCACTTTGCGGCGCCCGCCGCGGCTACCGCTGAGGATGAGGACGATGACGATAGCCTGGACTTTGGCTCCATCGCCACGCTCGAGGACCTGAGTTGGAAGACTGCGCTGGGTATCGGCTGCTTCCAGGTGCTTTCGCTGGTGCCTGGTACGTCTCGTTCCGGTTCTACCATCATCGGTGGCCTGCTTTTGGGCTGCACGCGTTCGGTGGCGTCCAAGTTTACGTTCTTCCTGGCCATCCCTGTCATGTTTGGCGCGAGTGCGCTCAAACTGGTCAAGTACTTCATCAAGGGCGGTACGTTCGGCGCCAACGAGGTCGCCATCTTGGGCGTGGGCTGCGTTGTAGCCTTTGTGGTTTCGCTCATCGCCATCAAGTGGCTCATGGGCTTCGTCCGCCGTCACGACTTTAAGTGCTTCGGTGTTTACCGCATCATCCTGGGCATCGTAGTGCTCGCATACTTCTTCGTTCTGGAGCCTATGCTCGGCCTGTAACTTGGTTGACGCTGCGTGGCGGCCAGGGCGACAACTTGTTATTCAAAGGGGGTGGCATGACCAAAAGGTCTATGCCGCCCCCCTTTTCATGCCAATTTGTTCGCCCTGACCGTCGCTCGCTGCTGCTGCTATGACATCGGTGGTTTCGTGATTGTCAATAGATTGGTGCAGACTAACCTGCCCCCATTGCGCCAAATCCGCTGGGGCGGGCTCGATGGCAGCGCGCGGAGTCGTGGTGTGATTTGCGTCGGTGTCCGCGCGGCTCGGTATACTGGTACGGCTCAAACTATGGCGCTGCCCGCAGGCGCGCCGTCCGTCAGATGAGGAGTCGCCCATGACCCAGCCCTTGCCCTGGGAAAAGAATGCCGCGGTACCCGTGCCGCCCGCGCCGGAACCCGTGCCGCTTGATGCATACACTGCCCCCGCTGCGCCGGAGCCCGAGCTCGTCCCGCTCGACATCTACGATGCTCCCGCACCGGCACCCAAGCCCGCTAAGCCGCTCGTCGACATCGACAGCCTTAACCCCGCCCAGCGCGAGGCCGTCCTGACGACCGAGGGTCCGTTGCTGGTCCTTGCCGGTGCTGGCTCGGGCAAGACCCGCGTCCTGACCTTCCGCATCGCCCATATGCTCGGCGACCTGGGTGTTAAGCCCTGGCAGATCCTTGCCATCACGTTTACCAACAAGGCCGCGGCCGAGATGCGCGAGCGTCTGGCGGCACTTATTCCCAGCGGTACCCGTGGCATGTGGGTGTGCACCTTCCATGCCATGTGTGTGCGCATGCTGCGCGAGGACGCCGATCTGCTGGGCTACACCGGTCAGTTCACCATCTACGATGACGACGATTCCAAGCGCATGGTGCGCGACATTATGCAGGCGTTCGGCATCGAGCAAAAGCAGTTCCCCATCAACATGATTCGCAGCAAGATCAGCTCGGCCAAAAACGCCATGATCGGCCCCGAGGACATGCTCAAATCCGCCGACAGCCCCAACGACAAAAAGGCCGCACAGGTCTATATGGAGCTGGAGCGCCGCCTGCGCGCCGCCAATGCGATGGACTTCGACGACCTGCTCGTGCGCACGCTCGAGCTGCTGCGCACCCGCCCCGAGGTGCTCGACAAGTACCAGGAGCGCTTCCGCTACATTAGCGTCGACGAGTATCAGGACACCAACCACGTCCAGTACGAGATCGCTAACCTATTGGCCGCCAAGTACCAAAATCTCATGGTCGTAGGCGACGATGACCAGTCCATTTATAGCTGGCGCGGCGCCGACATCACCAACATCCTGGACTTTGAGAAGGACTTTAAAGACTGCAAGACCGTCAAGCTGGAGCAGAACTACCGCTCCACGGGTCACATCCTGAGCGCCGCCAATGCCGTTGTTCGCCATAACTCGCAGCGCAAGGACAAGCGCCTGTTTACGGCGGAGGGCGATGGCGAAAAAATCCAGGCCTTCCAGGCGAGCGACGAGCGCGACGAGGGTCGCTGGATTGCCGGTGAGATCGAAAAGCTGCACTCCAAGGGCACGAGCTACGACGACATCGCCGTGTTCTATCGCACCAACGCCCAGTCGCGTATCCTCGAAGATATGTTCCTGCGCGCGGGCGTGCCCTACAAGATCGTCGGCGGCACGCGATTCTTCGACCGTGCCGAGATCCGCGACGTCATGGCCTACCTCAAGATGATCGTGAACCCGGCAGACGAGATGAGCGTCAAGCGCGTCATCAACACGCCGCGCCGCGGCATCGGCTCCACCTCGATCCAAAAGATTGAGCAGCTGGCGCGCGACAACCGTTGCTCGTTCTTCCAGGCTTGCGAGATCGCGTGCGCCGAAACCGGCATGTTTAGCGCCAAGGTGCGCAATGGCCTGTCGAGCTTTGTGTCGCTGGTGCGCGAGGGCCGGCGTATGGACGGCGAGCTCAAGGACGTTGTCGAGATGATCGTCGATAAGACGGGCCTGCTGCAGGCTTTCCGCGCCGAGGGCACCATGGAGTCCGAGAGCCGCGCCGAGAACATCCAGGAATTCCTGGGTGTCGCTGCCGAATTTGAGGAGACGCATGAGGATATCGAAGGTACGCTCGAGAGCTTGGAAGAGCTGCGCGCTGCCGGTGTTGCCGATGTGCCTGTCAGCGCCGAGCCCGAGCCCGTCGTGGTGAGCGCGCCTGCGCCCGAACCGGGGCCGTCTGCCCCGGTATCCTCGTTTGAGGCGCTCGTTGGTGCGCGTGACGCCGCGGGCTCCAATCCGCTCGATAGCTTGGCCGCTCCGGCGCTGTCTCCGCAGGATGCCCTGGCCGCCGCCATCGCGGGCAACGCGTATGCCGTGCCAACAGAGTTGCCGGCGGGTGCCGTGCATGCCGACGAGATCGAGCGCACCTACGGTCCGCTCACCTGTAAGGCGCTGCCGGCGCTCATGGAGTGGCTGGCCTTGCGCTCCGACTTGGATTCCCTGGCCGGCGAGACGCATGCCATCACCATGATGACCATCCACTCCGCCAAGGGCCTGGAGTTCCCGGCGGTGTTCGTGGCCGGCATGGAGGAGGGTATCTTCCCGCACGTGCACGACTTTGGCGGCGGCGATGACCCGGGCAAGCTCGAGGAGGAGCGTCGCCTGGCCTACGTCGCCATCACGCGCGCCCGTAAGCGCCTGTTCTTGACCTATGCGGCCACGCGTCGCACCTACGGCTCGACCTCTGCCAACCCGCGCTCGCGCTTCCTCAACGAGATTCCGTTTGAGGATATCGAGTTTAGCGGCATCGGTTCTGCCGGTTTTGAGGGCACGGGCTGGGAGAAACGCGGCGACCGTCACGGCACCTTTGGCTCGGGCATGGGCTCGGATATGTACGGCGGCAAGGTGTTTGGTTCGCATACGCGCTCGACCGGCGGTTCCGGTTCGCGCGGTGGATCGAGTTTTGACGATTTCTTTGGCGGCAGCAGCTACGGGACCGAGCGCCATCGTGGGGTCTCGCCCGACGCCGGCCGTGTTGCCTCGACCTTTGGTTCGGGTGCGCCGCGAGCCAAAAAGCCGTCATCTAAGGTGTCGCCGACAGTGGAGCGCAAGGTCGATCGCGCTAGCGCGTCGCAGGACTTTGCCGCAGGCGATACCGTGAGCCACAAGACCTTTGGCACGGGTACCGTGATCTCGGTCGTCGGAGACATGATCGAGGTCCAATTCGAGAAGACCGGCCAGACCAAAAAGCTGATGAAGGGCTTTGCGCCGATCGTTAAGCTGAATGCCTAACTGCGAGGTTGACCGGGCACGCCGGGGGCTTTGGTCGCCTGCTCGGACAGTCCTGCTCGCACGGAGAGCACATTAAGTGCTCTCCGGCTCGTGCGGAACTCGCGATCGACCAAAGCCCCCGTCGCGCCCTCTTCCTTGTGGCGTTACGGCATGCAGCTCGCGAACATCGCTCTGCTCGTTCGCTTTTTGGTCTGGAGAGCCGGGTGGGCTGATAAATAGATATGGCAAGGGACTCCTCCGTTGAAGAACGGGGGAGCCCCTTGTTGCGTTTTGGGTTGTTTCTGCGGCTTACAGATGGCTGATGATCAGCTCCATGGTGCCCTCGAGTTCAATCTTGTTCACGGTGGACGGCGCCAGTAGGTGACTGCCCTTGTGGACGGAGTCGCCGCAGACGGTGCCTTTGCCGTCGATGACCGAGAGGCACATGAAGGGCCAGCGCTGCTCCAGGGTCTTGCTGCCGTCCACGCGAACGCGGTCGACGGTGTAGCAGGGGTTGGACTCGAGCTCGGTCACGCCATTGACTTCGGGTGCGGTCACGGTGCCGTCGGTCGGGGCCTGCGCGTTAAAGTTGATACAGTCCAGGCTCTGCTCAATGTGCAGCGGGCGCAGTTTGCCGTCGGTGCCCGGGCGGTCGTAGTCGTACAGGCGATACGTCACGTCGCTCGACTGCTGCGTCTCCAGAATCAGCGTGCCGGTCTTGATGGCGTGAACGGTGCCGGAGTCGATTTGGAAAAAGTCGCCCTTGTGGATCGGCAGCACGTTGAGCATGTCGTCCCAGCGACCCTCTTCGATCATCTGCGCGGCCTCGGCACGGTCATGTGCGCGCTGGCCGACGATGATCGTGGCGCCGGGCTCGCAATCCAGCACGTACCAGCACTCGGTCTTGCCCAGGCTACCGTTCTCATGCTCGGCGGCGTACTCGTCGTTGGGGTGGATCTGGATCGACAGGTCGTCCTTGGCGTCCAGAATCTTAATGAGCAGCGGGAACTCCTTGCCCTTGCAGTTGCCAAAGAGCTCGCGATGCTCGGCCCACAGCCACGACAGCGTGTGGCCGGCGTACGGACCCTCGGCAATCTGGCAATCGCCGTTGGGGTGCGCCGAGATGGCCCAGCACTCACCGATGGGACCCTCGGGAATGTCATAGCCAAAGACGGTCTCCAGCTGGCGGCCGCCCCAAATCTTCTCGTGGAAGATCGGCGTGAGTTTAATCAAATCGGACATGTGCATACCCCCATCAGGTTGTGCAGGCACCTCGCGAAAAACGGCTCAAAGCGAGCGCCTGCCGGATTACAAACTTAAGCCAACGTTACGTTGTGCAGCTCAAAGCGGTCGCCCACGTTGCGCGAAATCGAGTACTCAAACGCGGCGCCGCTGTCCAAAAAGCCAATCTGGTTGAGCTCGAGCAGGGGAGAGCCGGGCTTGGTGTTCAGGCGCTTGGCCTCTTCCTCGGTTGCCGCCACGGCACGAATGGTGCGGTGGAAGCTCGAGATCTTAAGCCCGCATTGCTCGCGAATATAGCTGTAGACCGACGCGTACAGGTCCTTTTTCTTCAGGCCCGGGATCAGCTCGAGCGGCATATAGGTGTACTCGATAACGATGGGCAGGCCATCGACCTCGCGTACGCGCACGATGTGATAGGCAAAGTCGTCTTCGGCCATTCCCAGCTGGGAGGCAACCTCTGCCGGCGGATTGACGATCGAGAAATCGTAGACCACCGAGGCAACCTTCTCACCGCGATGCTCGTAGGTAAAGCCCTGCGCGCGGTCGTTTCTGCCTTGGAAAAACGCTTTGCCGGGAAGCCCCGCGGTGTCCTTGACGTAGGTGCCCGATCCGCGACGGCTCGTGACCAAGCCTTCCTCGGTAATTTGCTCAATTGCTCGTTTGACGGTGATCTTGGAAACGCCATACAGCTCGCAGAACTCAACGACAGTGGGTAGCTTGTCGCCGGGCTTAAGGGCGCCATCCTCGATACTGCGACGAATATCCGCAGCTATTGACTCATATTTGGGAATCATGGAACCCCCTTTCTAACATGAATGCCTGTAAAAGAAAGTATACCTACTATAAAAGCATCTATATGGCTTTAATCAAAGAAGTTCGAGAAAGAAAAACAAAAAAGACGCTTTACATAAAAAATTAGAGCGCTATAGTTATAGATAACAAGCGAGATGCATGAGCATCGCCTGTACCGCTTGGAGACGGATTTGTTTTGGTGGGTCGGATATCCGGATAACCGGTGCGCGCCCGCGCCGGATTACCCGCCAAAGCAAACCCGCCTCCAATCGGAGGCTCAAAGACACGAAAGCGAGGACTTCGATGGCACAGTATCAGCTGCCCAGCGACTTTTTCTTTGGCGCGGCCATGTCCGGTCCGCAGACCGAGGGCCAGTGGAACCAGGGCGGCAAGCTCGAGAACCTGTGGGACACCTGGTCCATGCAGGATCTGGGCTCGTTCTATAACCGCGTGGGTTCCTATGCCGGTAACGACTTTATGGCCAAGTACAAGGACGACCTTCGCATCATGAAGGACCTGGGCCTGGATACCTATCGCACCTCCATCCAGTGGAGCCGCCTGCTCGATGCCGACGGCAACCTCAACGAGGAGGGTGCTGCGTGGTACCACGAGCTGTTCCGCGCTTCCCGCGAGGCAGGCCTGGAGCCGTTCGTCAACCTTTACCACTTCGATATGCCCACCTATCTCTTTGACCGTGGCGGTTGGGAGAGCCGCGAGGTCGTCGAGGCCTACGCGCATTACGCCGACGTCGCCTTCCGCGAGTTCGGTCAAGAGATCAAGTACTGGTTTACCTTTAACGAGCCCATCGTCGAGCCCGAGCAGCGCTACCAGGAGGGCGTGTGGTTCCCGCAGCTCCACGACTTCAACCGTGCTCGCACCGTGCAGTACCACATTTCGCTGGCGCACGCGCTGGCTGTTGCCAACTATCGCAAGGCCTATGACAAGGGCGCCGTTCGCGCCGATGCCAAGATCGGCATGATCAACTGCTTCACCCCGGTCTACACCAAGGAGAACCCCAGCGAGGCAGACCTCGAGGCCGTGCGTATGACCAGCGGCATCAACAATCGCTGGTGGCTCGACCTTATCACCAAGGGCGAGCTTCCCGCCGACGTGCTCGACAGCCTGGCCGAGGGCGGCGTCAAGCTTCCGTTCCGCGCCGGTGACCAGGAGATCCTCAAGCAGGGCGTCGTTGACTGGCTTGGCTGCAACTACTACCATCCCACGCGCGTCCAGGCGCCGGCGAGCAAGATCGACCAGTACGGTCTGCCGCACTTTGCCGACGAGTACGTGTGGCCCGATGCCGTCATGAACAAGAGCCGCGGCTGGGAGATTTACCCGAAGGGCCTCTACGACTTTGGCATGGACTGCGCCAAGAACTATCCCGATCTTGAGTGGTTCGTCTCCGAGAACGGCATCGGCATCATGGACGAGTACAAGAATCGTGACGCCGAGGGAACCATTCAGGACGACTATCGCGTCGACTTTGTGCGCCAGCACCTTGAGTGGGTCGCCAAGGCCATTGACGAAGGGGCCAAGTGCCGCGGCTACCACTACTGGGCCGTCATTGACAACTGGTCCTGGGCAAATGCCTTCAAGAACCGTTATGGCTTTGTCGAGGTCGACCTCATGGACGGCTATCAGCGCCGTCTTAAGAAATCGGCAGCTTGGCTCAAGCAGGTCGCCACGACCCACGTGGTGGATTAGCGATCGGGCGCTCAGCCCCAAAACGGGCGCTCAGCCCCTGCGCAAACGCGCAATAACATTGGCACATCTGGTGGCAGAGGGCGACAGACCACCGTGCGCATAGGAAAAGGCCGGATTTGAAAGTTAGGAGCAATCATGGCCAGTGACAACGGAAAGAGCTTCCTCGACAAATTTGCCGAGGTCTCTGCGAAGGTGGGAAACCAGGTTCATCTGCGTTCCCTGCGCGATGCCTTCGCGACCATCACGCCGCTCTATATCCTTGCGGGTATCGCGGTTCTTATCAACAACGTCGTGTTCCCTCTGTTCCCGCTCGATGCGGCGGGCCTCGCCAACCTCCAGACCTGGGGCTCGGCAATCACCCTGGGCACCCTTAACGTGTCCGCCATTATCCTGGCCGGTCTGATTGGCTACAGCCTCGCCAAGAACGAGCGTTTCGATAACCCGCTTGCCTGCGTGGTTGTCGCTATCTCTGCCTTCGTCATCATGATGCCGCAGCAGATCACCGCCACCCTTGCCGCCACGAGCCCGCTTCTCACCGACAAGATCACCTCCGCCGAGGTCACCGGTGCCCTTTCGACCGCCAACACCGGTACCAACGGCCTGTTCTCGGCCATCATCATCGCCCTGCTCTCCACGACGCTCTTCATCAAGATCTCGGGCGTCGAGAAGCTCAAGGTCAAGCTGGGCGAGGGCGTACCTCCTGCGGTCTCCAACTCCTTCAACGTCATGATCCCAATGCTGCTCAACCTCTCGATCTTCGCTATCGCCTCGGCCCTGCTCGCCGTCTGCGCCGGCACCGACCTGTGCACCATCATCTCCACCTGCATCTCCAACCCGCTCAAGAGCATCATGAACGCCGGTCCGTGGGCTGTCATCCTCATCTACACCCTCGCCAACCTGCTGTTCTGCGTTGGTATTCACCAGTCCACCATCTCGGGCGCTACCGTCGAGCCGATCCTGACCATGCTCATCGTCGACAACATGGCTACCTTTGCCGCCGGCGGTACCATCCAGCCCGATCACTACATGAACATGCAGATCGTCAACAGCTTCGCCCTCATCGGCGGCTCGGGCTGCACCCTCATGCTGCTGCTCGACACCTTCCTGTTCTCCAAGAACAAGGCCTCCAAGACCGTTGCCAAGATGGCCATTCTGCCTGGCCTGTTCAACATCAACGAGCCGGTCATCTACGGTTACCCCATCGTGTACAACCTGCCGCTCATGATTCCGTTCGTGCTTCTTCCCGACCTGTTCATCGGTGTCACCTATGGCCTGACCTGCGCTGGCATCATCAGCCCCTGCATCGCTCAGGTGCCTTGGACCATGCCGCCCGTCATCAACGCCCTGCTTGCTACGGGCTTTGACTGGCGCGCCGGCGTGTGGCAGGCTCTGGAGCTGGTCATCGGCATGGCTGTCTACCTGCCCTTTATGAGGATCTCCGAGAAGGCCATCGCCAAGCAGGAGGCCCTCGCCGAGCAGAACGCCTAGCGTTTGTCCATTCCACCCTTGCGGGTACCGATGCTTGGTACCGGTACCCGTATCTCCTTTTTTGCCTAAACGTGCAAAACAGGGGAAAGATAACCACAAGGATTTATCCAGTTTGTCGTCTGCGCGCCGCGCAGTTATAAGGAGGAAACCATGAAGAAGATCATGCTTTGCTGCAATGCCGGCATGTCCACGAGTCTGCTGGTCCAGAAGATGCAGTCCGAGGTCGCGAGCCGTGGTCTGGACATCGAGGTCGAAGCCCGTCCTATGAATGAGGCCCACGATCACCTGGACGAGTGCGACATCCTGCTGCTCGGCCCGCAGATCGGCTACACCAAGGGCGACTTTGAGAAGGAGGCCGCCGGCCGTTTCCCGGTCGAGGTCATCAACATGGTCGACTATGGCCGCATGAACGCCGCCGGCATCATCGACCACTGCGTCAGCGTGATGGGCTAGGTGCAGCGCATGGAGGATATGAACGAACTGCAGATGACCTGCTTCGAGATCATCAGCTACGTCGGTACCGCCAAGAGCATGTACATCAACGCCGTGCAGAAGGCCAAGGAGGGCGATTTCGACGCCGCCGAGGAGCTCATTAAGCAGGGCGACGAGGCCTATAACGGCGGCCACGATGTTCACATGGGACTTCTTAAGAAGGAGGCCAATGGCGAGCGCAACGGCGAGGCCCCGCTGATTCTGCTGCACGCCGAGGACCAGATGGCCGGCACCGAGACCATGCGCGTCATGGCCACGGAGCTCATTGAGGTCCACAAACAGCTACAGGCACTCAAGGCCTAGCTGGCGTTTTCGCCGCGACGGATCGTGCGGTTCGCATACAATCCAGTCCCTTTTGCAGGCGCCGGGAGTCTCCCTCTCCCGGCGCTTTTTGTTTGGCGAGTTGCTGAGCGTCATTGCTCGTTGAGCGGGCGGACGTTTCCCCAGATAAAACCTGCCAAAACAAACCTGTCCCTTTTTGGCGGGTTTTTGTCTTGAGAGCGGTACCATACAGGCAATGTTTAAACGAGAAAGGTGGGCTCTCATGGAACCTAAGCAGTACTACATCGGCATTGACGTCGGCGGCACTTCGGTTAAGGAGGGCCTGTTCGACGAGGACGGCAACCTGCTTGCCAAGGCCAGCGTGCCCACGCCTCCCATCATCGACGCTGCGGGCTTTGCCGCGGTAACCGAGGCTATCGACCAGGTGGTCGCCAAGGCTCAGATTCCGCGCGCCTTTGTGGCGGGCATCGGCCTGGCCGTTCCGTGCCCCATTCCGGCTGCGGGCGATGCCAAGGTCAAGGCGAACATCTCCATCAACCTGCCCGAGCTTAAGATTGCCATTCAGGAGCACTGCCCCGACGCGGTCGTAAAGTACGAGAACGACGCCAACGCCGCCGCCATGGGCGAGGCCTGGCTCGGCTCTGCCAAGGGCGTGCAGAACGTGGTGATGGTCACCATCGGTACCGGCGTGGGCGGCGGCGTCATCATCAACGGCGACGTTGTGTCGGGCGTTGTGGGTGCCGGCGGCGAGATTGGTCACATGTGCCTGAACCCCGACGAGGAGCGTACCTGCGGCTGCGGCGGCCATGGCCACCTGGAGCAGTATTCCAGCGCCACCGGCGTGGTGAGCAATTACCTGGCCGAGTGCAAGGCTGCGGGCGTCGAGCCCATCGAGCTCACCGGTCCTTCCGATTCCAAGGACGTATTCCAAGCCTGCCGCGAGGGCGATAAGCTCGCGCTTGCCGCGGCCGATACCATGGCCGACTACCTCGGCCGTGCCCTGGCGCTTATCGCCAACGTGGTCGACCCTGAGATGTTCCTCATCGGCGGCGGCGCCTCCGCCTCGGCCGATGTCTACCTCGACGCCGTGCGCGAGCACTTTAAGCAGTACGCGTTTTCCGTCTCGCGCGAGACGCCCATCGAGGTCGCCTCGCTCGGCAACGACGCCGGTATCATCGGTGCCGCCTACGTAGCCCTGCGCGCCGCCGGTAAATAGCTGGTGCAAGGGGGACAGGTTACTTTGCACCAACATGGTGCAAAAGGGATAGCCTTGGCCCCCGTGCCTGCGCCCCAAAATGTGCCGCGACCCTTCCGTCTGCGAAGGCTCGGCATCGGCGTGCTACCATAGCTACGTCCAAGTACACATATCAAGTGGAGGATATCCATGGCAAACGTTCTTGTCTTTGGTCACCAGAACCCCGATAACGATGCCATCATGAGCGCCGTCGTCCTGTCTCAGCTGCTCAACCAGGTTGAGTATGCCGGCAACACCTACGAGGCCTGCGCCCTTGGCCAGCTTCCGGCCGAGTCCGCCAAGCTGCTCGCCGACGCCGGCATCGCCGAGCCCCGCGTGATCGAGTCCGTCGAGGCCGGTCAGCTCGTCGTCCTCACCGACCACAACGAGTCCGCCCAGTCCGTCGCTGGCCTTAAGGACGCCACGGTCTTTGGCGTTGTCGACCATCACCGCATCGGCGACTTCGAGACCGCCGGCCCGCTGCACTACATCTGCCTGCCCTGGGGCTCCAGCTGCACCATCGTCACCAAGCTCGCCGGCGTGCTCGGCGTTGAGCTTTCCGACGTCCAGGCCAAGCTGCTGCTCTCGGCCATGATGACCGACACGCTCATGCTCAAGAGCCCCACCACCACCGATGTCGACCGCGCCGTCGCCGCTAAGCTCGGCGAGCAGGTGGGCGTCGATCCGGTCAAGTTTGGCATGGAGGTCTTCCTCACCCGTCCGTCCGGCTCCTTCACCGCCGCCGAGATGGTCGGCAACGACATCAAGATGTTCGAGCCCGCCGGCAAGAAACTGCTCATTGGCCAGTACGAGACCGTCGACAAGACCCGTGCTCTCGGCATGATCGACGAGATCCGCGAGGCCATGCGCGCCTACGCCGCCGAGAAGGGTGCCGACGGCATCGTCCTGTGCATCACCGACATCATGGAGGAGGGCTCGCAGGTCCTGCTCGAGGGCGAGACCGAGGCCGCTCAGAAGGGTCTGGGCATTGCCGACGAGCACGACGGCGTCTGGATGCCGGGCGTCCTCTCCCGTAAGAAGCAGGTCGCTGCCCCCATCATGGCCGCCTGCTAGGTTCAGTTGACCTAACACAACGACCGGATCGCGGACGCCCCGCGCTCCGGTCGTTTTTTGTGCACGCGCCGCGTTGTCTCTTGGACAGGCGCGCCCGTGCCGTTGAGCAAATAATGTTCAACCTGTGGTTCCGCTTTTCGGCCGAGCTTGTGCGGTATCCGTGCAGGGTAGGCTAGATGCAAGCGTAATACGTTAGAGCGCGGCACCGCCGATTTGGTGGGCCGTGCTTTTTTAAGACGGGAGCCTTCCCGTGAAAGGAGCCGCCCATGGCAGCACCCGAGCAGCTGTTCAACGTTCGTGAGCGCAAGCGTTTTGAACGTCACGACATCTGGGAGCGCATCGCCGAGAACGGCACGATTTCTGCCGCCGTCATGGTCTTCGCCGCCATCGCCGCCGTTATCTGCGCCAACACCGATGCCTACGAGGCCATCCATCACTTTTTGGAGACCCCGCTGTACGTGGGTCTGGGGCATTTCACGGCCGGTCTCACCGTCGAGCTTTTCGTCAACGATTTCCTCATGGCGATCTTCTTTTTGCTGGTGGGCATCGAGCTTAAGTACGAGATGACGGTCGGCGAGCTCAAGAACCCGCGCCAGGCCATGCTCCCCATGCTGGCCGCCGTGGGCGGCGTCGTCGTTCCCGCGTGCATCTACCTGATCTTTAACCATGCCGGCGCTCGCAACGGTTGGGCCATCCCCATGGCAACCGATATTGCCTTTGCGCTGGGCGTGCTGTCGCTTTTGGGCAATCGCGTGCCCAACGGCGTGCGCGTGTTTTTCTCGACGCTCGCTATCGCCGACGACCTTATCTCCATCGCCGCCATCGCCATCTTCTACGGCCAGAGCCCCAATCTGTTTTGGTTGGGCGCCGCAGCGGTTGTGACCTGTGCGCTCGTGTGGCTCAACAAGACGCAGCACTACCGTCTTGCCCCGTATTCGGTGCTGGGCCTTGTGCTGTGGTTCTGCATGTTCAAGAGCGGCGTACATGCCACGCTCGCCGGCGTCATCCTGGCCTTTACCATCCCGGCCAAGTGTGGCGTCAAGCTCGATAGCCTGACCGATTGGCTGGGCGAGTGCCTGCCGCTGCTCGACGACCGCTACGACGACGAGGCGCACATCCTGGGTCAGCACGACTTTACCGTCTCGACCACCAAGGTCGAGCGTGTCATGCACCGCGTGACCCCGCCGCTCATCCGCATGGAGCGTCTGATTTCCACGCCGGTCAACTTTGTGATCCTGCCGATCTTTGCGTTCGTGAACGCGCAGGTTCGCCTAGTGGGCGTGGACATGAGCACGCTGCTCACCGACCCGGTGACGCTCGGCGTGTACTTTGGCATGCTGCTGGGCAAGCCGATCGGCATCTTTGGCATGACGTTCGCCTTGGTCAAGCTCAAGGCCTGCGAGCTACCGCGCAACGTCAACTGGCACATGATTGCCGGCGTGGGTATTCTGGGCGGCATCGGCTTTACCATGTCGATTCTCATCAGCGGTCTCGCCTTCCCGACGGCCCAGTTTGAGGTTCTTGCTGCCAAGGCTGCCATTCTTGCCGGTTCGGTCACCGCTGCCGTGCTCGGCATGATCTACATGAGTGTGATCTGCAAGCATCCCGCGCCCAAGGACGAGTAAAAGCACATACAAGTTTGAAAACGCCGCCTGTGAACACCATCACAGGCGGCGTTTTAGTCATTCGGGACGTTCTTAATGACTAGGTTTATTCCACGGTGCCGTAGACGGCGCCCCAGCCGTGGGCGGCCAAGGCGGAGTTGAGCTGGTCGCAAAGTGACTGGCGGTCGTAATAGCCGGGCGGTAGCAGGTTGACGATCTCCATGAGATCGGGTGCCAGGTCCAAGATTTCGGCCTGTACGATCAGATCCAGGCGGTCGATGGCGTGACGGTCGTAAAATAGTCCGTCGACCAGGCGCTGCAGGTCGCCGAATTCTTCGGCCTGGAACGATCCGTACTCCATAGTGCCTCCTTGGGCGCTCCACGCCGGCATGCGCGGCGATTCGTAATTCATTGCGATGGACTTAATCTATCACGGCTTCATAACGTTGCGACGGTGGCGGTCTATACTTAGAAGAATTGCAACGTACCGCTTCGTGAAAGGTCGCACCCATGCAGACGATCTACCAGAAGATGGAAACCACCGAACTCGATGCCGCCATCGAGGCGCTCAAGGCCGAGGTCTCCGAGGTCAAGGCCAAGGGCCTGGCGCTCGATATGGCCCGCGGCAAGCCATCGCCCGCCCAGGTGGACATCTCGCGCCCCATGCTCGATATCCTCAATGCCGATGCCGATCTGCACGACGGCAACGTCGACTGCTCCAACTACGGCTGCTTTGAGGGCATTCCCTCGGCACGCAAGCTAGCGGGGGAGTTCCTGGGTTGCCCCGCCGAGCAGACGCTCGTGCTGGGCTCGTCGAGCTTGCTGATCGAGCACGATATCGCCGGTATGTTCTGGCGTTGCGGCTCATGTGGTAGCGACCCTTGGGAGGCTTACGAGGCCGCGCACGACGGCAAGAAGGTCAAGTTCCTGTGCCCGGTTCCCGGCTACGACCGCCACTTTGGCATCACCGCCGATCTGGGTATCGAGAACGTCCCCGTCGCGATGACCGACAACGGCCCCGACATGGACGAGGTCGAGCGCCTCGTCGCCGCCGACGATTCCATCAAGGGCATCTGGTGCGTGCCCAAGTATTCCAACCCCACGGGCATCACCTTTAGCGAGGACACCGTGCGTCGCCTGGTCGAGATGCCCACGGCCGCGCCCGATTTCCGCATCTTCTGGGACAACGCCTACTGCGTGCACGACCTGTACGACGAGACCGACGAGCTCGCCAACATCTTTGATCTTGCCCGCGCGGCGGGCACCGAGGACCGCGTGGTGGCATTCGCCTCGACGTCCAAGATCACCTTCCCGGGTGCCGGTATCGGCTTTATCGGTGCGAGCCCCGCGGTTATCGCGGAGTTCTCCAAGCGCCTGAAGGCCGGCCTCATCAGCGCCGATAAGCTCAACCAACTGCGCCACGTGCGTTTCCTTCCCACCATCGAGGCGGTCAAGGAGCACATGAAAAAGCATGCCGAGTTCTTGCGCCCGCGCTTTGAGGCCGTCGAGCGCAAGCTCACCGAGGGCTTGGGCGACACGGACTGCGCCACCTGGACGCACCCCCGCGGCGGCTACTTTGTAAGCTTCGATGGTCCCGAGGGCTCGGCCCAGAAGGTTGCTGCGCTTTGCGCAGACCTGGGCGTTAAGCTCACGCCGGCCGGTGCCACCTGGCCTTATGGCAAGGACCCGCGCGACACCAACATCCGCATCGCGCCGAGCTATCCCACGGTCGAGGACCTGGAGGCCGCGCTCGATGTGCTGGTGCTGGCTGTGAAGCTTGTCGCTGCCGAGCTTGCGCGTGCCGAGCGCGCCTAACGCGCGGCTTCCCGTACTATCCGCACTTTCGATACACAAAGGAGCGTATACATGGATTTGGGTATTTCCACCAACCCCACGCCAGAGCTCTACACCATTAAGGTAACCGGCGAGATCGATATCTCTAACGCCGATAGCCTGCGCAATGCCATCGACCTGGCGCTCGAGCAGCCCACTGAGGCCGTTGAGCTCGATTTTGCCCAGGTGAGCTACATCGATTCGACGGGCATTGGCGTGCTCGTGGGCGCCGCGCACCACGCGGCCGACCACAGCAAGCGCTTTAGCTGCACCAATGTGCAGCCCCCGGTGATGCGCGTGGTCCAGCTGTTGGGTGTCGACCAAGAGATTTCGATCACCGCTGCATAATCTTTGCCCCCAAAAGGGCGTGCCGTTTGGCATATGTTTGTGATGCGCTCGGACGTTTTGGCGTCCGGGCGCTATACTTGATCGAATGAATAGACGAGTTCCGGCCGAATGGCGCGGTGCGGGCTCGACTCACATCGAGCCTTGGAGGTATGTGTGTTTGGTATTGGAGAGGGTGAGCTCGCGATCATCGTGGTCTTCGGCTTTTTGCTGTTTGGCCCGGATAAGCTCCCGCAGATGGGCCGCACGATCGGCCGTGCCATCCGTCAGTTCCGCGAGACGCAGGAAAAGATGACGGCCGTTGTTCAGTCCGAGATTATCGATCCGGTGAGTGAGGCCGCTTCGGCTCCGGTCAAGCCCAAGAAGGCTGCTGCGACCGACGACGATTCCGATGCGGACGAGGATGCCGCCGAGACGGCAGCGCCCGCCAAGAAGGAGACCTTTGCCGAGCGTCGCGCCCGTCTTGCTGCCGAGAAGGCCGCGAGCGAGGCTGCCGCCGAGGGCGAGGGTGCTGCTGAGGAGTCCGAGGCCGAGAGTGCCGAGCCTGCCGCTGCCGCCGAGCCTGTCGTCGAGCCCGAGCCTGCTGCAGAGCCGGAGTCCGAGCCCGAGCCGGCAGAGCCCACGACGGCCGACCTCTACGCCCGTCGTCCCCGCAAGCGCAAGGCCGTCGTCGACCAGCTCGCTCGCGAGCTCGAGGCCGAGGACGACGCCGCTGTCGCCGACGCCCCGAAGGGAGGCGATGAGTAATGCCTATCGGACCTGCGCGTATGCCGCTCTTCGATCACCTGGGAGAGCTCCGTCGCCGCCTGACCATCGTGGTCGTGTCGGTGTTTGCCGCCGCCATCGTGCTGTATTTCGCCACGCCCGTGGTGCTCGACATCCTGGAAGACCCCATCCGCTCCTTTGTGCCGGACGGTAAGTTCTACATCACCACCACGCTCGGCGGCTTTGGCTTGCGCTTCTCGCTGGCCATCAAGATGGCCGTGGTCATGTGCACGCCCATGATCATCTGGCAGATTCTGGCATTTTTCCTGCCGGCACTGCGTCCCAACGAGCGCAAATGGGTCGTGCCCACGGTGCTCGCCTCGACGGTGCTGTTCTTCCTGGGCGCCATCTTCTGCTACTTCATCATCATCCCTGCGGGCTTTGAGTGGCTTATCGGCGAGACCTCGGCCGTTGCTACGGCGCTGCCCGATCTGGAGAACTACGTCAACATGGAGCTGCTCTTTATGATCGGCTTTGGTGTGGCGTTTGAGCTGCCGCTCATCATCTTCTACCTGTCCGTTTTCCACATCGTGTCCTACGCGGCTTTCCGCAGCGCCTGGCGCTACGTGTACGTGGGCCTGCTCGTGGGCTCGGCTGTGATCACGCCCGACGGCTCGCCCGTCACGCTGGGCCTTATGTACGGTGCCCTGCTTTCGCTCTACGAGATCTCGCTCGCCATCGCCCGCGTGGTCATTACCGCGCGCGAGGGCAAGGAGGGCCTGTTCGTGAGCCGTCTGGACCTGTTCTCGGACGACGAGGACGACGAGGAGTAAATCGGTATGCACGAGGTTGGCATTGTCAACGGCATACTCGATACAGTGATTCGCGCGGCGCGTGGGGCGGGGGCCTCGCGCGCCGTTTTGGTAACGCTGCGTATCGGGGATATGACCGAGGTCGTGCGCGAGGCGCTCGACTTTGCGTGGGAGACGTTTCGCGATGAGGACTCGCTCACGCGAGGCTGCGAGCTTGCCGTGGAGGAGGTCCATCCACAAAGCGAGTGTCTGGACTGTGGCGAGGTTTTCGACCACGATCGTTTTCACTGTCGCTGTCCCCAGTGTGGTGGTGCCAACGTGCGCCTACTGCACGGCCGCGAGCTCGACATCGCGAGTATCGAAATCGAAACCCCCGACGATTAGCCCGCTAGCCATCTGGTGATGGGGTATAAAGGGGCCAAAGTAAGGAGCGCTAAGTATGGCTGAGAAAACGATTGATATCGCGTCGCCGATTCTGTCGCGCAACGAGCGCCTGGCAGATCAGCTGCGTCAGCGATTTAATGAGACAAACACCTATGTGATCAATGTGCTGTCGAGCCCCGGTTCGGGCAAGACCACCACGATCCTGGGCACCAACGAGCGCCTGCGCGACAAGGCCGGCTTGCGCTGCGCCGTCATCGAGGGCGATATCGCCTCGGATGTCGACGCCATCACCATGAAGGAAGCCGGCATGCCCGCCATCCAGATCAACACGGGCGGCCTGTGCCACCTCGAGGGCAACATGATCATGGAGGCCGTCGACGCCTTCGACCAAGCCGTCGGTCTGGAGAACATCGACGTCATCTTTATCGAAAACGTGGGCAACTTGGTCTGTCCGGTCGACTTTGACCTGGGCGAGAACCTGTCCATCATGATTCTCTCGGTGCCCGAGGGCGACGACAAGCCTATCAAGTACCCGGGCATCTTCCAGCACGCCGGCGCACAGCTGCTCAACAAGGTAGACGTGGCCCCGGCTTTCGATTTTGACATGGATAGGTATACTAAGACACTCGATGACCTCAATCCGCAGGCGCCGCGGTTTGCCGTGAGCGCGCGCAAGGGCGAGGGCATGGATGCCTGGTGCGATTGGCTCATCGGGCAGATTGAGCAAGCAAGGGCGTAAGTCGGCCGCCATACGGGCGGGCGTAGCCGCAGAGATACGAGATAGGAGCCTCTTTTGAAGCTCATCATCGCCGAGAAAAACGACGCCGCGCGTCAGATCGCCGAGCGTCTGTCCACGGGTAAGCCAAAAAAGGACAAGGTGTACAACACCGCCATCTACCGCTTTGAGTGGAAGGGCGAGGAGTGCGTGACGATCGGCCTTGCCGGTCACATCCTTGCGCCCGATTTTTGCGACAGCGTGCTGTTCGATAAAAAGCTGGGCTGGTATTCGGTTACTGAGGACGGCGAGATGCTGCCGGCCGACATGCCCGATGGCCTGGCTCGTCCGCCCTACGACACCAAGCGCAAGCCGTTTCTTGCCGACGGCATCTCCATCAAGGGCTGGAAGCTCGAGAGCTTGCCGTATCTCACCTGGGCACCCGTCATTAAGCTGCCGGCCGAGAAGGAACTCATCCGCTCGCTCAAGAACCTTGCCAAGAAGTCCGACAGCGTCATCATCGCTACGGACTTCGATCGCGAGGGCGAGCTGATCGGTTCGGACGCCCTCAACAAGGTGCGCGAGGTTGCGCCCGACTTGCCGGTCGCCCGCGCCCAGTATTCTTCGTTTACCAAGGCCGAGATCACGCAGGCCTTCGATAATCTCGTCTCGCTCGACCAGAATCTGGCCGACGCTGGCGAGAGCCGTCAGCACATCGACCTCATTTGGGGTGCGGTGCTCACGCGCTACCTGACGCTCGCCAAGTTCGGCGGCTTCGGCAACGTGCGCTCCGCCGGCCGCGTGCAGACACCGACGCTTGCCCTGGTGGTCGAGCGCGAGCGCGAGCGCATGGCGTTTGTGCCCGAGGACTATTGGCAGATTCGCGGCATGGGTGCTGCGCAGGGCGCTGCCGAGGATGATCGCTTTAAGATCGCGCACAAGACAGCGCGTTTTACCGACAAGGATGCTGCCGAGACGGCGTATGGTCACGTCGACGGCGCCAGGACGGCGACCGTCGCCGCGGTGACCAAGCGCTCCCGCAAGCAGCAGCCGCCCACGCCGTTTGCGACGACCTCGCTGCAGGCCGCCGCCGCGGCCGAGGGCATCTCGCCTGCGCGTACCATGCGCATCGCCGAGTCCCTCTACATGGCGGGTCTCATCAGCTACCCGCGTGTCGACAACACCGTGTATCCCGCGACGCTCGATTTGGGCGCCGTGGTGAGTGACCTGGCAAAGATCAACCCGGCGCTGGCGCCCGTGTGCAAAAAGGTACTCGCTGGTCCCATGAAGCCCACGCGCGGTAAAGTCGAGACCACCGACCACCCGCCTATCTACCCCACGGGCGAGGGCGATCCTTCCACGCTCGACGGCGGCCAGCGCAAGCTCTACGACCTCATCGCCCGCCGCTTCCTGGCGACGCTTATGGGTCCTGCGACCATTGAGAACACCAAGCTCGAGCTCGACGTCAACGGCGAGCCGTTCGTGGCCTCGGGTGACGTGCTCGTGACCCCTGGCTTCCGCGAGGCCTATCCGTACGGCCTTAAGCGCGATGAGCAGATGCCGCCGCTGGAGCAGGGCGATACGGTCGACGTGTTCGACATTAAACTCGAGGCCAAGCAGACCGAGCCGCCCGCGCGCTACAGCCAGGGCAAGCTTGTGCAGGAGATGGAAAAGCGCGGCCTGGGCACCAAGTCCACGCGCGCGAGCATCATCGAGCGCCTATATGCCGTGCGCTATCTCAAAAACGATCCCGTGGAGCCGAGCCAGCTGGGCATTGCCATCATCGACGCGCTGACGCAGTTTGCCCCGCGCATCACGAGCCCCGATATGACCAGCGAGCTCGACGGCGACATGACCCGCGTGGAGCGCGGCGAGGACACCGAAGAGCATGTCGTGACGCACTCGCGCGCGCTGCTGGCCGGCGTGCTCGACGAGCTGCTCAAGCATACGCAGGAGCTGGGCGATGCCATCAGCGACGCCGTCACGGCCGATGCGCGCGTGGGCGCCTGCCCCAAGTGCGGCAAGGACCTGGTTATGAAGACGAGCGCCAAGACCCGCGGCAGCTTTATCGGCTGCATGGGCTGGCCCGACTGCGACGTGACCTATCCGGTGCCGAGCGGCGTCAAGGTGAGCCCGCTCGAGGGCGAGGCTGCCGTGTGCCCCGAATGCGGCGCACCGCGCATTAAGTGCCAGCCGTTCCGCCAGAAGGCTTTCGAGATCTGCGTGAACCCCACGTGCCCCACCAACTACGAGCCCGACCTTAAGGTGGGCGAGTGCAAGGTGTGTGCCGAGGCCGGACGCCATGGCGACCTGATCGCGCACAAGAGCGAGAAGAGCGGCAAGCGCTTTATCCGCTGCACCAACTACGATGACTGCGGCGTGAGCTATCCTCTGCCGGCGCGCGGTAAGCTCGAGGCGACGGGTGAGACCTGCCCCGAGTGCGGCGCTCCCATCGTGGTGGTCAACACGGCGCGCGGCCCGTGGCGCATCTGCGTCAACATGGACTGCCCGACCAAGGAGAAGAAGCCCGCCCGTGGCCGCAAGACTGCGACCAAGGCGAGCACGGCGAAGAAGACCACGGCGACAAAGAAGACTGCTGCCAAGAAGACGACCGCCAGGAAGACTGCCGCGAAAAAGACGACCACCAAGAAGGCCGCCGACAAGTAACCGAGCACATATCCGAGCACATATAGACACGGTGGGGCCGGGCGCGCAAATGCAAATGCGCGCCTGGCCCCACTTCTAAGTTGCGGTGAAATAGGGACTGTTTTTGCTGGCAAAAGGGGGTGCGGACGATTTCTTGGACCGCGCCTAGGCGTATCCAAGCTTCCTGCGGTATTCCATCGGGCTCAGCCACCCGAGGGACTTCTTGATGCGCCCATCCCGATAGTACACGAGGTAGGCCTCGAGCCTCCCCATGAACTCCTCGGCCGTCACGCCCTCCCAGTCCCTGTAGCGGAAGAACTCGTTCTTGAGGCGCCCGAAGAAGCCCTCGCAGGCCGAGTTGTCCGGGCTGCAGCCCTTCGCGGACATGCTCCTGACCAGGCCGTTCTCCTCGCAGATCCCGATCCACTCCGGCCAGCGGTAGTGACCGCCCCGGTCCGAGTGGATCGTCGTGCGCGCCCCCGCCGGCCTCGCCGCGCAGGCCTTGAGCAGGCTCGAGTTCGCGAGGCGCTTGTCGGGGTGCAGCCCGATCGACCAGGCGACGGGCATCCCGTCGAAGCAGTCGACGATCGGGCTCAGGTAGACCTTCTCGCCGCCCGGGAGCCTGAACTCGGTGATGTCGGTGAGCCACAGCCGGTTGGGCTCGTCGGCGTGGAAATTCCTGCTCACGAGGTTCTCCGGCGCCTTGGAGACCTCGCCGGCGTAGGAGCTGTAGCCCCGGGCGCGCCTCTTGTTGTAGACGACCTCGAGGCCCTCCTCGCGCATCACGCGGGCCACGCGCTTCTCGCTGGCCCGGACGCCCTCGCGGCGCAGGCGCGCCCAGACGGTGCGGTACCCCCAGCACCCCGAGCCCTCGCGGAAGATGCGCACCACGCGGTCGCGTATGTCGGCGTCGCGGTCGCGCGGCGCGGCGACGCGGGGCCTCCAGTACTCATAGGAGCTCTTCGATATCCTCAAGAAACCTGTGATCGAGCGGAGGGGCAGGGCGGTCGCCCGCCTCAATCTCTCGCCGAGCTCGCACTTGCTCCTGTTCGAGATCGAAGCCGGGTCCCACCCTTCCGCTTTTAGGTCGGCCAACACCGCCCTGAGCAGCAGGTTCTCTATCTGGTCCTCGTTGAGCCCGGCGAGCGGGCCGGTCGCGGGCGGGGCGTAGGTCGACTTGTCGGGGCCCAAGCTGGCCTCCTTCCGTGGCGGTTTCCTCGCCACGATTCTACAGCCCCCGCCGGTGTAGCTGCGCGGGAGGTGCCCCGTCGCCCACTTCTTGGCCGCGCTCACCGTGACCCCCGCGAACTCCGCGGCGGCGGTGGGCCCCATGCCGTCCTCCGTCGCCAGGAGGAAGAGCTCGACCTTCTCCCTGCTGTACATGCGAACCTCCAGTCCGGACCGCCCCGCGGTCCAACTTTCTGTCCGCACCCCCAAAGGCCTAATTAATCCCTATTTCACCGCAAGTTCTAATCAGTTGCTGGGATTACTTCACCTCGACGGGCTTGGCGCCGGGATAGCGGTCCTCAAAGTCCTGACGGTACTTGTTGCTGTTGGTTCCCGGCTCGTTGTCGCCTGCCAGCGGCGCCACGATTTCGTCCTTATGGTCCGCGGGCTTTGCGTACTTTAGGCTGATCTCCCAGGCATCGCAGATCGCATCGATGCGGTTGTCCAGGTCGTCATACAGGGCAACGATGTCTTTCCAAGAGCTGTAGTTCTTGGAGCTCGTCGGGACCTCCAGGTCCTCGACGATGTCGTAATACTGCTCGATGGTGTCCTCCGTGCGCTCGGCGACGTCGGCGAGATTTTGACGGGTGGTTCGATCCTCTTCCAGATAGTTGCCGTTGAAGTTCTGCGCGCAGCCACGGACCTGGCTGTCGAGATCTTCGAGCAGGTCGTAGTATTCGCTCAGTCGGCGGTAGAGGTTCTGCTCAGAGAGCGTTGCTTCGCCGCCATCCTCGTCGTCATCGTCATCATCGTCGTACAGGCTGTTGGGATCGCCGAGAGGCTTTAGGTCATCGTCGTCGACGTCATGGTGCAGCTTAGCTACCTCGGCAGTCGTCTGCGTGGCGGCGTTGTCGAAAGGCTTGATCGCAAAGAAAACGACCAGGGCGATGATGATCGCCACCAGCACAACGATAACGGCGATAAGCGGCCCTGTGCCGCTCTTTTTGGGAGTGGGGGTCTGTGGCGAAGCAGGCGCGTATGCGGGAGCCGGCTGCTGTTGGGGCGAGCCGCTCGCGACGGGTATGCGCTGCGTGGTCTCGACGGCCGCAGGGCTTGCGGCGGGGTCGGGGCGATAGGCGAGGGGGTCGTCCGCCTTGGCTTGCGGCGTATCGAGGGAACCGGTCTGCTCAAAAGCGGGCTGGCTATCGCTCGCGGTTGTTTGCTCAACGGGTGCACCGCACGAGGTGCAGAACTTGGCATTATCTGCAAGAAGCTTGCCGCACGAGGCGCAATACCGAGACATTGCCACTCCTTTCGCCACATTTCAATGCAATATGACGATTATACCCAGCACCCCAAATTCCCCTTCATAAGTTGCGGTGAAATAGGGACTGTTTGGCGGTCTCAGAGCTTCAATCAGTCCCTATTTCACCGCAACTTTGGAAAGGCGCCTTTAGCCATTGGGGACGCACCGAGCACTGGGGTATCATGGCTTGGTTGCTATAACTCGCATTTACGCGCCTTGTAGGAAGGGGCTGCGCCCATGGCTTTTGAGCCCGCTCAACATAGCTTTATCACGCTCGAGGGCGTCGATGGCGCCGGCAAGTCCACGCAGGCGCGCCTGCTTGCCCGCGCTCTTGAACTCGCCGGCTACCAGGTTGTGAGCCTGCGCGAGCCGGGCGGTACCGCCATCAGCGAAAAGATCCGTGCTCTGCTGCTCGACCCCGCCAACACGGCGATGGGCGACACCTGCGAGCTGCTGCTCTACGAGGCAGCGCGTGCTCAGCTGGTGCACGAGGTCATCGCCCCCGCCCTTGCGGCCGGCAAGGTGGTCCTGTGCGACCGTTTCTACGATTCCACGACCTGCTATCAGGCGTTTGCCGATGGTCTCGACCGTCAGATGGTACGCGATGCCAACAACCTGGCTGTCGCCGGTACGCATCCGGCGCTCACGCTCGTCTACCACATCACACCCGAGCAGGCGGCGCTACGCATGGCAGCCCGTGGCGCGGCAGATCGCATGGAGGCAAAAGGCATGACCTTCCAAGAGCGCGTCTACCAGGGATTTTGCGCCATTGCCGCCGAGGAACCAAACCGCGTAAAACTCATCGACGCCACTGCGACCGTCGAGGAAGTCTTCGAGAAGACGGTCGAGCAGATTCGCGCATACGGTCTCGACATTCCGCAAGACGCCGTCACCGCCGCGCTTGCCCAGGAGGCCGAGTAACATGGCCCCCGCTCAGGCAAGCCTGCTGGCCAAGCTCGACACCCAAGAGCGCGTGCGCGACTTTTTGACCAATGCCGTCGCCAGCGGTCGCGCATCGCACGCCTACCTGTTTTTGGGCGCGCCCGGCGCGGGCAAGCTCGACGCCGCGTGGGCGCTCGCCCAAGCCTTCCTGTGCGAGCAGGATGGCTGCGGCTCATGCGATAGCTGCGTGCGCGTCGCCCGCCATACGCACCCCGACGTGCACTATTACACGCCCGAGAGCGCCACGGGCTACCTCATCGCCCAGACCCGCGAGCTGCTCGACGACGTTCCGCTGGCGCCCATCCGTGCCAAGGCCAAGGTCTACATCATCGACCGTGCCGAGCAACTGCGCGCCAACACCGCCAACGCACTGCTCAAAACACTCGAGGAGCCGCCCGAGGGCGTTATGTTCATCCTGCTGGGCACCTCGGCAGACGTGATGTTGCCCACCATCGTGAGCCGCTGCCAGTGCGTGCCGTTTCGGCTGGTATCGCCCGTCGTCGCCGCGCAGGCCGTGAGCCGCGCCACCGGTCAGGACCCTGCGCGTTGCCGCATGGCCGTCGCCGTAGCGGGAAGCCCCACGCGTGGCATCGAGTTCCTCAAGAGCGCCGAGCGCCAGGACGCCCGCCGTCAGATGGTTCGCGCCATCGATTCGCTTATCGCCGCCGACGAGGCCGACGTGCTCAGCCGCGCCAAGTCACTCATCGTCGCCGTTAAGGCGCCGCTCGCCGAGGTCAAGTCCACACAGGAAAAGGTGCTCGAGCAAAACGCCGACTACCTGTCGCGTGGAGCATTGAAGCAGCTTGAGGACCGCAACAAGCGCGAACTCAACGCGCGCGAGCGTTCGGGTATCATGGAAGCGCTGGCGAGCGCGCGGACGCTCATGCGCGATGTGCTGCTGACACTTCAGGACGAGGCAGCCGACGTGGTGAACGAAGACGCGTGCGACACGATCGGGCGGCTTGCCGCCGCGACCAATGTTGCGGGTGCCACACGGGCGCTCGAGGCAGTCGCGACCGCCGAGCGCAACATCGCTAGAAACGTTACTCCCCAGCTGGCCATCGAGGTCATGCTGTTCGATATCAGGAAGGCACTGAAATGCCGTTAGTCGTACCCGTTAAGTTTACCTACGCCTCGCGCGACCTGTGGTTCGATCCGCAGGATCTGGATATCCTCGAGGCCGATTATGCCATTTGCTCTACCGAGCGCGGAACCGAGATCGGCCTGGTTACGGCCGATCCCTTCGAGGTGCCGCAAGACGAGATCGGTCAGCCGCTCAAGCCCGTGCTGCGCGTGGCGAGCGACATCGACCTGCAGCTTGCCGACGATCTGGCCATTCAGGGCGACGAGGCCATGGTCGACTTCCGCCGCCTGGTCAAGGAGCTCGACCTCGAGATGAAGCCGGTGGGCGTCGAGTACCTGTTTGGCGGCGAGAAGGCCGTGTTCTACTTTGCGGCCGAGGAGCGCGTCGATTTTCG
Organism: uncultured Collinsella sp.; assembly: GCA_900541205.1. Classification (GTDB taxonomy): domain Bacteria; phylum Actinomycetota; class Coriobacteriia; order Coriobacteriales; family Coriobacteriaceae; genus Collinsella. Next base: position 27,508 of record UQIV01000004.1, read on the forward strand.
CCAGCTCGTCAAGGATCTGTCCTCGACGCTGCACATTCGCGTCGACATGCGCCAGATCGGTGTGCGCGACGAGACCCGCCTGGTGGGCGGCTATGCCCAGTGCGGCCAGGAGCTCTGCTGCACGCGCTTTGGCGGACAGTTTGAGCCGGTTTCGATCCGCATGGCAAAAGAGCAAGACCTGCCGCTCAATTCCTCCAAGATCAGCGGCGTGTGCGGTCGTCTGATGTGCTGCCTGCGCTATGAGTTCGAGGCGTACAAGGACTTTAAGAGCCGTGCGCCCAAAAAGAAGACGCTCATCGATACGCCGCTTGGCAAGGCGCGTATCCAGGAGTATGACACGCCGCGTGAGCAGCTGGTGCTGCGCCTGGAGAACGGCAAAGTCTTTAAGGTCAACCTAGCCGATATGACGTGCTCGGAGGGCTGCAAAAAGAAGGCCGCCGAGCAGGGCTGCAACTGCCGCCCCGACTGCGTGACGCGCGACGTGCTCGAGCGCATCGAGTCGCCCGAGATGCGCCTGGCGCTCATGGAGCTCGATCGCGAAAACGGCGTCGATGTGGGCGATGGCCTGTCGAGTGCCGACCGTCTGGCCGGCACGTCGATGCCCAAGCGCCGTCGTCGCGATGCTGAATCCGATGCTCGCGCCGGTCAGGGTCAGGGCGAGGGCCGTGGCCGCGGAAAAGGCCGCGGTAAGGCCGAGACACCCGAGGCCGAGGGGGCGGCCGATGGCCGTCGCCGTCGCAAGCGCGCGGGCTCGGGCGATGCTACCGAGGTTGCAGCCGCGGGCAAGAACGCCTCTCGCGAGCGCGAGGTTCAGCAGCCCCAGCAGCAGAATCGCGGCGGCGGCATGAACCCCACACGTCGCCGCCGCCGTCATCTGTCGAGCGAGGAGCGCGAGGACGCCTTCCGCGCCGCAGCTGCTCGCGAGGCCGGTGCCGCTTCCAAGGGCGCCTCGGCCTCCGATGCGCCTGTCGACAAGAGCGGCAAGTCACGTGGCGAGGAGGAGCGCGCGCCGCGTCCGCGCCGTCGCCATTCCTCGGGCGCGCAACAGAAGCCCTCAGTGCCCTCCGTGGCCGATCAGGTCTCGGATGGCGAGGTCAAGGTCACGCGCCGTCGTCCCGGGGATGGCGGGGGAGCGGCTGCCAAGGCTTCGCGTGGCGCCGCTCGCGACGAGCGCGAGCCGCGCGAGAATCGCGGTGGCGAGGGCTCGGCCGACCAGGGTCAAAAGCGCCGTCGCCGTCGTCGTTCCCGCAAGCCGCGCCAGGATGGTGGCGAGGGCTCGACCCCGTCTTCGTCCGCACCACAACCGCCCGCCGGCGAATAACGCCCGCGAGCGGATTTAACCTGCCTTGCCCCGAGCGCATCGGGGTATCATAGCGCCGAATCAACAACCCTCCCTGCGATCGAGCGTAGGGAGGGTTGTGTCTTGAAGAGCCATCTGAACATATTGAGCCGTCTGCAGAGTGCCGGTGCCCTACCGTTTTCGGACGAATTGCTACCGTTTGCCGAGCGCGCGACGTACGAGGCGCTCGAGGCATTGTCGCCAACACGATGTACCGGCTGCGAGCGCGCCGGTGCGCTTATTTGCCAAGACTGCCTGGCCGCGCTCACGCTCATCGACCCACGTCATAGCTGCACCCGATGTGGCGCCCCGTTTGGGGATTTGCTGTGCACTGAGTGTTCGGTCGAGGGCACGTCTTCGGCAATGGCGGAGGCGCTCGACCGCTGCCTGGCGTGCGCCGTCTATGCGCATCCGCTGCCGCGTATCATTAAAGCGTACAAGGATGCGGGCGAGCGACGTCTGGCTCCGTATCTGGCGGAGCTGCTCTACGACACCGCCCTGCATGCCCAGGTCGTAGCGCCCGATCGCTATGGAGGTGTGCTGTCCGGTGCGGATGCGGTGGTGTTTGTGCCTGCGACGGCGGCAGCGTTTCGGCGGCGTGGTTTTGATCATATGGAGGCTATTGCGCGTCCATTTTGCGAGCTGTCGGGTGTTCCCCTGCTCGATGCTCTCGTCAAGTACGGGCATGGCGACCAGCGTGAACTCGGTCGTGAAGAACGCCGTGAACGCGCCCGAGGCATGTATGAGACCGTTGAGGACGTGCAGGGCAAGCGCCTGCTGCTTATCGACGACGTTATCACTACGGGTGCGACGATGGCCGCGGCTTCGGCGGAACTCAAGCGCGCCGGCGCTGCGGCCGTTGATGGCCTCGCTATCGCACGCGTTTGGTAGGGGTGGTTCAGATGGCAATAAAGATCGGGCAGCGTGGCAAGCCTGCAAGCGAGCAGCTGGCTGCTTCCGTAATTTTGACGGGTGCCTCGGCGCTGCGCATGATGCGCGCCGAGCGCCGGCAGATGGGCTACATAAGCTGGAAGGATCTTAATCCCGATGAAGAGCGCCGTGTGCTGCGCACGTCGTCGCCCTCGACCGAGGACATCTATCTTCCCGATTTGGTGCGGATTGGGGCCGCAAGCGGCGAGGTGCAAGAGGATTTGTGCTTGCTGGTAGGATCTGCAGCGCAGCGCCGCCGTATTCTTGGCGTGAGCTGGTCCGTATGCTCCGAGTTGCCCGCCGGCTCGATTCTGGAGGTGGAGCCGGGGGTGTACAGCTTGTCTCCCGAGGCCCTCTGCGTAGCCGTTGCGCGCGAAGTCGGCTGTATCCAGGCGTTTGCCCTGGCCCAGGAACTATGCTCTAAGATTTCGCTGAGTGACCGCGGGAAGTATCTGCCTCCCTACACCTCGCCCGTTACGAATAAACTTGCAAAGGACAAGGACCAGCCAGCAGACGTGGGCTACTTTGAGGTTGAGCCGGTGCTGACGCCCGATCGTCTGACAGATTACCTCGCGGCATGCAAGGGGAGTGCGGCCAAACAACTGCGGAGGGTGTGTCCCTATCTGTCGGAAAACCTGCGCTCACCCATGGAGTGCATCATGCTCGCTCTGTTTTCGCTTCCGTTTTCCTATGGCGGATTTGCCTGCGGTCCCTTTAAGACCGACTACAAGATCGAGTTCGATGACCGCGCGCAGGCAATCTCGGGGATGCCGCATGCAGTTTGCGATGCATATCAGGAGGCGGCCCGGTTTGACCTGGAATACAACGGTGAGCTGGGCCATTCCTCCCGGAGGGGACGTATCCATGATGAAAAACGCAACACGGGCTTGATTACTATGGGAATCGAGGTCGCGACGGTCAACAACGAAATGCTCTGTGACATGGAAGCGATGGAAGCACTCGCATGGCGCATGCACCAGCGTATGCGAAAGCGGTACCGGAATCGTGTCGATGCCCGCAGGAAGAAGCAAGAGGCGTTGCTTAACACGCTGCGGGCGTGTTTTGGGCTTAAGCCGGTCTAATTCGCGTCGAAAATAGAGGGTTAATCATATGCCCTGGCCAAAATATGGCAAATATGAGTACTGTCACTAAATCAGTAACAGCAAAATCAAGGAATTTAGGACTCGGAGGCGGCGTAAAGTAAGAAGATAATAAACAAATGTAGAATAACTAAGCATCAGGTTGGCGACACTGAGCGCAAAATCTGTCCGAGAGGCCAAAATTGCCTGTTACTAAATTGGTGGCAGTACTCATATTTGCCATATTTTGACCGGGGCACCCTAAGAAGGGCGCCCCGGAGCTCCCCGTAGGGGAGCTCCGGGCTTCATAGGGGCACGAATAGCCCACTCCGACCTGCAAAATCTGTGCGCACGATGCGAATGACGCCCTTAACCTTAAACTTTAGCTTGAACTTAGCTATAATGCGCTACGTTCCTACCAGGCTGTGGTTGCGGACGGACGAAATGCCCGTCCTAGTCCAAGACAGACGCGGTCAAAGGGATCCACGTAAGCGACCGCGTGCGCGCGGCGCGATCATGGCGCGTCCTAGATGTAAGCCGCACCGTCCGTTCTACTTTCTTTGGGGCAATACCGCCTCGCGGGCGAGCGGGTCAGTCGTGAAGGTGGCTGCGGCCTCCCGAGCAAACACCCCGGTGCGCAAGTGTGGGGTCAAATACCAGGTCAGCTGGTGGGAACAACCCGATATTCCGCGCAACGCACGGATCGTATACGACACAGAAGGCAGGGTAGTGGACATGGTGAGGGGCAGCTTGATGCACGCGGCTCGGTTAGGTGCTGGGACCGCAGCGGTCATCGCCGTTTTGGGCCTGAGCGGATGCGCGTTCAACCCGCTGTCTACGTTCACGACTCCCACGATCGACCAGATCGAGTACGAGACCGTCACGCCGGCGGTGTCGGACGATGCCCTGGTCACTCCCGGAACCCTGACGGTCGCCCTCGATACTTCCGATGCGCCGCAGGCAATGCAGGACGCCGACGGCGAGCTCACGGGGTATGCGGTTGACGCCGCCCGCGCCCTCGCAAGCCGCATGGGCCTTAAGGTCGCCTTTGTCGATGCGTCCTCGGTAGGTTCCGCGCTCGGCGACAAAAAGGCCGATATCTTTATCGGCGAGATCAACTCCACGGACGGGGACGTTAGCTCGCTCGGCACCTGCCTGTACGATGCCACTTCCGTGTTCGGTAAAACTAGCGATGGTGGGTCGCTAAGCGTTTCCACCGATACCCTTAACACGTCCACCCTGGGCGTTCAGACGTCCTCGGCCTCACAGGAGGCGCTTGCTAAGCAGAGCATCACCGCCAACCAAAAGACCTACTCCAACATCAACGAGTGCTTTGAGGCGCTCGAGTCCGGCGAGGTCGACTATGTGATCTGCGACTCCACGGCCGGCGGCTACCTTGCACGCTTGATGAGCGAGGTCTCCTATGTCGGTGCGCTCGAGGCGCCCTCGACGCTTGGTGTTGCGGGCCTCTCGTCCAATGACGAACTGTGCCGTGCCGTGAGTGATGCCCTCGACGACATCACGGTCGACGGTACGCTCGAGGCGGTCCACTCCGTCTGGTACGGCACGATGCCCTATGACCTCACCACCAAGATGGTCTCGGGTGCCGACGTGCAGTCGACCGACACCGGATCCAGCGAGTCCGCATCCTCCGATTCGAGCGGCGAGGGTGCAACCTCCGAGGATAAGTCGTCCGGCCAGGAGGGCACTATCACCGACGACGACATTAACAAGCTCAATAGCTAGTTATTGCTAGGGGTGGTGTCTCCTATGCGCTAGGAGAGACGCCTCTTCACGGTTTCAACACGCATTGCCGGGCTTTCCCAACAGGAGAGCCCGGCTTTTTCGTTTCCGTAAAACCAGCAGGTCAAAGACATTTTTTAAGTACCAAACCAAAGTCGCCGTTGCTCTCCCATAGCGCACTTTGCCACAGAAAAGTGCGAGACTTCGGTATGCGGTATCAAGCAATCGTTATTCGGGTCTTTGGGAATCCGCGTGATTAAATGCACGGCAATGGGTACATAGCCAGTACAGTAAGTCCCCGAGGCAGATTGGAGCCACGTATGGATATCAAGGTTTCTGGACGCAAGACGACGGTAACCGATGCTCTGCGTGCGCATGTGGATGAGAAGATCGGCGAGGCGCTCAAGGTTTTCGATATCGAGCCCATGACGGTCGACGTCGTACTTCGCTATGAGAAGAACCCCTCGAACCCCAACCCGGCAATCGTCGAGGTTACGGTTCGCGCTCGCGGTTCGGTGATTCGCGTTGCCGAGCACGGTGCAGATATGTACGCCGCCATCGACCTCTCCGCCGATAAGGTCACCCGCCAGCTGCGCAAGTTCAAGACCAAGGTCGTGGACAACCGCCAGGGCGGTGCCAGCGCAGCGGATGTCGCACCGGTCGAGCGCGTCGAGGATCTGGCCGACCTGCTGCTGCCCGAGGAGGAGGACGACCTGCTCGTCCGTGAGAAGGTCATTGATGTCACCCCGATGACTGAGGAGCAGGCGCTGGTGCAGACCGATCTGCTCGGCCACGACTTCTACGTGTTCGAGAACGCGACGACTGGCCTCATCAATGTGGTGTATCACCGTAAGAATGGTGGATATGGCATCATCAAGCCCCGCATCGAAACACTTGACGAGTAAAATACGTTAACTTGCATGAGTTAACGGTTGGCGGCCATCCCATGCGGGTGGCCGCCTTTTTACGTAAGGAGTCGCTTTGATGGACAAGGCCGCATCCGCCGGTCATTCGGACCGTTGCCGCATCGTCGTCGATACTTGCTGCGACTTTAGCCCCGAGGTCGCCGCGAACCTCGATGTCGATATCCTGGGTTTCCCCTTTATCATCGATGGCGAGGAGCGCACGGACGATATCTGGTCGAGCATGAGCCCTAAGGAGTTCTACGACCGCATGCGCGCCGGCGCTCGCGTGTCTACCTCCGCCGTGTCGCTCGGTCGCTATATCGAGTTCTTTACCGAGTGTGCCAAGGAGGGCACGCCCACGGTCTACCTGTGCTTTACCTCGGCGCTGTCGTCGAGCTACAACTCCGCGTGCCAGGCGGCGGACGCCGTGCGCGCCGAGTATCCCGATTTTGAGCTGTACGTGGTCGACAACGCTCTGCCCTGTGCGACCGGCGCGCTCTTGGCGCTCGAGGCCGTGCGCCAGCGTTCGGCGGGACTGACCGCCAAGCAGCTGGTCGATTGGGCAAACGAGGCAAAGACCTACGTCCACGGTTACTTTACGCTCGAGAGCTTCGACGCACTGGCTGCCGGTGGCCGCATTCCGCCCGCGGCGGCACAGCTCACGGCAAAGCTCGATGTCAAGCCCGAGCTCTCCTACGACCTTGCCGGCTCGCTGTCGCTGATCGGCGTCAACCGCGGCCGCAAGAAGGCGCTCAAGTCCATCCTCAAGTCGTTCCGCGAGAACTACGTGCCCGATCGCACCATGCCCATCGCCATCATGACGGCCGATGCCGAGAAGGACGGCGACTGGCTCGAAGCTGCCATCCGCAAGGAGGAGGGTTGCGCCGACGTCACGATCATTCGCGGCTCCGTGGGTCCCACCATCGGCTCGCACGTGGGCCCCGGCATGGTGGGCTGCGCGTTTTGGGGTAAGAACCGCGCCGACAAGGCGTCGCTTTCCGACCGCATCGCCCGCCGCGTGCGCGGCCAGTAGGCAAGCGCTGCGTCCGTAATCGCCCTCGACTCACAGCCAAACGCTGGCATCGAGTATTCAACCTGGTAACAACACCCAACCCAAAAGGAAAGGTTTCATGGCAAACAAGCTCTCCGTCGCATTTATCGGCACCGGAATCATGGGTGCCCCCATCGCCGGTCACATCCTGGATGCCGGCTATCCCGTCATGGTCAACAACCGCACCAAGTCCAAGGCTGCCGCGCTTATCGAGCGCGGTGCCGCTTGGGCCGATACGCCGGCCGATGCCGTGGCTAACGCCGATGTCGTCTTTACCATGGTGGGCTATCCCTCCGAGGTCGAGGAGCTCTACCTGGCGGGCGACGGCCTGCTCGCGTGCACTAAACCCGGCGCGGTCCTGATCGACCTCACCACGAGCTCGCCCGAGCTGGCGCGCGACATTGCCGAGGCCGCCCAGGTTTCCGGCCGCATGGCGTTTGACTGCCCCGTCACCGGCGGCGAGTCGGGAGCTATCGCCGGCACGCTCACTGCTATCGTGGGCGCCACCGAGAATGACATCGCGCCGGTCCGCGACATCCTTGCCACCTTCGCGGCCAACATCTGCTGCTTCGACGGCGCCGGCAAGGGCCAGGCTGCCAAGCTCGCCAACCAGGTGTCGCTGGGCGCCTGCATGGTCGGCATGGCAGACGCCATGGCATTTGCCGAGCTGAGCGGCCTTGACCTGGAGAAGACCCGCCAGATGATCCTGGGCGGTACCGGCAAGTCCGGCGCCATGGAGAGCCTGGCTCCCAAGGCGCTCGACGGCGACTACAAGCCCGGCTTTATGGTCGAGCACTTCATCAAGGACCTGCGCTTGGCGCTCGCTTACGCCGATGACCGCGAGCTTGCACTGCCCGGCGCCGACGTGGCCTTTACGCTCTACGACATGCTCGACGCCATCGGTGGTGCCAAGCTGGGCACCCAGGCCATCACGGTCCTCTATAAGGAGGAGGCCGACGCCATCGCCGCCGGTCTGGACTGGTCGCAGTATCGTCCCGAGGAGCATGGCGCTCACGAGGACGGCTGCGGTTGCGGCGAGCACGGCGACGACCATGAGTGCGGTTGCGGTCACCATCACGGCGAGGACCACGAGTGCTGCGGCGGCCACGGCCATGACGACGGCCATGAGTGCTGCTGCGGCCACCATCACGGGGAGTAGCGCCCATGAGCTGGACGTTCGTGGTACTAGCGCTGGTGCTCTTTATCTTTGCGATCTATATTGGCTTTTTGTGCGGCCAGTGGGCGTGCGAAAAGCGCGTCATCACCAAGCGCGATTACTGGATTGCCAACTTTGCAGGCGCGGCGGCAGTCGTCCTGCTGACCTGGGTGTTCTCACTGTTCCCGCTGGTGCAGTTTGCGCCGATCGGCTGGCTCGGCGGCTTTATCGCCGGTCTTAAGATGAGCTTTGGCGAGTCCGTCGGTCCGTGGCGCAAGCACGACGAGGTCTTTAACGTCAACAAGGCTCATCGCGCCGCCGCCGACGCGGGCGACGCTGAGGAACGCCGCCGTGCGCGTCGCAATGGCGCGGCCGACCGACAGCTCATCTCGGTCACCGATGACAGCAAGGGTGCTGGCAAGCACGCTAAGAAATAGTAAGAAGAGGTAACTATGGCAGAAAACAAAGACGAACAGCTCACCGACGAGGAGCTGGCACAGCTTCAGCTGGCAGAGGAGAACGAGAACGCCGTCGACCGTCTGGTCAAGGAGCTCGGCTGCCCCACGCGCCGCATCCGCCAGTTTGCCGCCCGCGTGCTGCACCTGCTTGCCGAGCGCGATCCGCAGCGCGTCGTGCCCTGCGTGCCCGCGCTGATCGAGGCGCTCGACCGCCCCGAGGCGCAGACCCGCTGGGAGGCCCTCGATGCCCTGACGGCGCTCGCTACTACCTGCCCCGAGCAGCTGGGCGATGCCTTTGAGGGCGCCGAGACTGCGCTGTTCGACGAGATCTCCTCCACGCTGCGCTATGCCGCCTTCCGCCTGCTGTGCGTGTGGGGAGCTACGGGCGTCGAGCGTTCGCGCGAGGCTTGGCCCATCCTGGATGAGGCCATCCAGTGCTACCACGGCGACCTTGAGTATCGCGACATGCTCGGTTGCCTGTACGAGTTTTGCCAGGGCGAGATCGACGCCGAGGTTGCCGAGAAGCTTGCGCTGCGCCTTAAATTCGATGCCGAGAACGGCAAGGGCAGCTATCTCAAGGCCCGTTCGAGCGAGATTTGCGAAATGCTTGTTAAACGTTTTGGCCTGGATCTCTCCAAAAAGAAGAAGCGTGCTAGCGTTAAAAAATCTGACGACGCCGAAGACGAGGAGTAACAGATTATGGCGCACGATGTAGTCCTGATCCCCGGTGACGGTATCGGTCCCGAGATTACGCAGGCCATGCGCCGCGTGGTCGAGGCCACCGGTGTCCAGATCAACTGGAACGTCCAGGAGGCCGGTGCCGGCGTCATGGACGAGTTTGGCACGCCGCTGCCCCAGCACGTGCTCGATGCAGTCGCCGAGACCAAAGTTGCTATCAAGGGCCCCATCACCACGCCGGTCGGAACGGGTTTCCGCAGCGTTAACGTGGCCCTGCGCAAGCACTTCGACCTGTATGCCTGCGTGCGCCCTTGCCTGTCGCAGCCGGGCGACGGCTCGCGCTTCCGCGACGTCGACCTGGTCATCGTGCGCGAGAACACCGAGGACCTCTACGCCGGCATCGAGTTCGATGAGGGCGCTGCCGAGGTCGAGGAGCTCTCGCAGCTCGTCGAGCGCTCGGGTCAAAAGACCTTCGCCGCGGATTCCGCCATCTCAATTAAGCCGATTTCCATCGCCAAGAGCCGCCGCATTGTGGAGTATGCCTTTGAGTATGCCCGCCGCTGCGGCCGCAAAAAGGTGACGGCCGTGCACAAGGCCAACATCATGAAGGCGACCGATGGCTTGTTCCTGCGCGTTGCGCGCGAGGTGGCCGCCAACTATCCCGATATCGAGTTCAACGACAAGATTGTCGACGCCACCTGCATGGGCCTGGTCCAGAACCCCAACGACTTCGATGTCTTGGTACTGCCCAACCTGTACGGCGACATCGTGAGCGACCTGTGCGCCGGCCTGGTGGGCGGCCTGGGTATGGCCCCCGGCTCCAACATCGGTGCCGACTGCGCTATCTTCGAGGCAACGCACGGCTCCGCGCCCGATATCGCTGGCCAGGATATCGCCAACCCCACGGCCGAGATCCTCTCTGCTGCGATGATGCTCGATCACCTGGGCGAGAACGATGCGGCCAATCGCATTCGTGCCGCCGTATCTGCCACGCTCGACGAGGGCGAGCAAGTTACCGGTGACGTGCGTCGTGCCCAGACTGGCTCCGTTGAGGGCGCTGTGGGCACGCAGGCATTTGCCGATGCCGTCATCGCGCACCTGGCCTAAGGTATGCACACTGCAAACGCCTAAATAGTACTTAAGTGTTTGCGTATAACCTAAGAATCAATACGCCCGGCGCTCTGCCGGGCGTATTCTATTGGGGACTATGTTTCCTAACAAGGAGTAACTGATATGGGTCTGATTCAAAAGAAGGACGAGAAGGACGAGATCGACGGCATCCAGATCATCGAGCGCGGCGAAGGCCCCGACGGTGACGAGGACGAGAAGATCGACCTGGTCGCCGGCACGTCTGCCGAACATATTGCCGCCGGCACGACCGCTGAGGAGGACGCTCGCCTGGAGGCAAAGATCGCCGCGGACGCCGCCGACGAGAACCTCATGCCCCAGGAGCAGGACGAGGACGACGACTCCGACGTGGACGACCACGCTTGCAAGCACAAGAAGACGATGATTGCTGCCTTTGTGGTCGCCGTCGTGATCGCTGCCGTGGTTGGCTTCTTTATTGGCAACGGTGGTTTTGGCGGCAAGGGCGTCGGCTCGGCAACCCTGACCGAGGACCAGCTCGATTCGACCGTGGCAAGCTATAGCTACAACGGCAAGAAGAGCGACATCACCGCGCGTGAGGCCATCGAGAGCCAGTACAGCCTTGACACCGTCAAGGACGACGACGGCAACTACACCGCTCCGTCTGCCGACGTTATCCTGTCCTACGTGCGCAACCAGATTCTGCTGGACGCTGCCGAGGACGAGGGCATTACCGTCTCTTCCAAGGAAATGAAGCAGTACGCCGAGGATTCCATCGGCACCTCCGACTACAAGACCATGGCCACGCAGTACGGCGTGTCCAAGGACCAGGCCAAGCAGATCGTTCGCCAGTCCGCGACGCTGCAGAAGCTCTACAAGAAGAAAGTCGGCGACAGCTCCGCAAGCATGCCGACCGCCCCGACCGAGCCTGCTGACGGCAACGAGGAGACCGCGAGCAAGGACTACGCCGACTACATCATCAACCTTGCCGGTGACGAGTGGGATAGCGAGAAGGGCACTTGGAAGGACGCCGATAGCACCTACGCTAAGGCCTTTGCCGACGATGCCTTTACGGCCGATAGCGCTACCTATAAGCAGGCCATGACCGCCTACTACACTGCTTACCAGCAGTACTCTTCGCAGGCTTCGAGCGCCAGCTCCAAGTGGACCGAGTATGCTAACGGCCTCTACGCCAAGGCCAACATCAGCATCTACGGCCTGTTTGCGTAAAGAGTCGCACGGCTCATCGAGCATCTAGCTGATAGAAAACAAATTGCCCGCCAGTACGGAAGTCGTTCTGGCGGGCATTTTGCGTTGAGGGCGTGATTGGCGGCTTAATTATGGCTATTTATCTTTAAGTCCAAAAAGGCTATCGGCTTCATCGTCGGATATATATTCCAGCACATCGCCCGGTTGGCAGTCGAGTGCCCGGCATATCGCGTCAAGAGTTGAAAAACGTATGGCAGAAACCTTGCCTGTCTTAATGCGTGACATATTGACCTGGGAGATGCCCACGCGTTCCGCAAGCTCTTTGGATGAGATCTTGCGTTCGGCGAGCATGCGGTCAAGCCGCAGAATAATCATGGATTCCCCCTAGAGCAACTCGTCATCTTGTTTTTGCAGGATATACCCGTAGCGGAAGATGCTGGCAATCAGGCAAATAATCAGGCCTGCAAAGAGCATGGAGGGCTCGAATAGCTGGCCGACGAACGCATCCGTAAAGCTGCCGCCAAATCCTGAGAGTATCATTCCCGTGATTACGGCACCAAGAAGCCTCACGGCAACGCCGCCGATAAGGAATAAATGTCCTACTCGACGAAGCGTCTGGTTACATTCAAGGTCAAAGGGCCTGCCTTCCTTTTCAATGTTGAAGAAAAGCCTGCGCACGCTTATCGCGATGGTAAGCGCGAGACATGTCATCAAGAGGCTCCCTATGGCAGTGTGACCATCGTGTGCAACGAGCATAAGTGGGGCCTGCGCATCGGTACCGACGATAGCAAGGCACGGCCCTTCGCCGGCTTGAAGTTCTACGGATTGGAGACACGACCCTTGGGAGAGGCCAGGCAATATGAGTATAAGGTCAATCGCAATGACTGCGAGGAGTCCCAGTGCGAGCGCGGTGGTAATGCAGATCGTGGCCCATTTGCAGATGCGAGCGAGCTTCTTCAGTTTGGCTATCGTCTGTTCGCGGCTGATGGTTTCATTCGATATAGATTCGTTTCGATGGACCATAACCCCTCCAATCGGCGTTTTGGATGATACTTGTATCATATCAGAATTAACGATAAACGATAAATAATTACGGATGCTGAGTAAATAATGATAGAAAACGATTAGCGTGAGCTATTAGCCCATTTTGGGTGCCGGAGTTGGCGCGCGGGGGATGAGGACAAATGCCAAAACTTCCCGTGATCGCGCAAGCGCTCCATCGCGTTTTCCTAATTCATCTGGGAAAACAACTGCAAACGATTGCAAGTAACCGGTGAACGGTCGAAAACTACCGTTCACCGATAATCTCAAAACTGGTTCTAACTGGTATTAAGTCAAAAAGACCAATTCACATATCTTCACAATGACCTGCAATTTTTCTTTACGCTATTTTTAGCCGCCCTGCGTTGTATTGACACGAAAAGAGTTCCGATTTTTTGCCAAAGCGTTTCGAAACGGTTTCAAAACCGCAGGTAGAAGTATTAACGACCGGTAAACGGTCGATTTATCACCGTGAGCGGTGCAAAAACGTTTTACCGTATGAATCAACGAAAGCGACCTCTTCTGTGGTGATATAGTGGCAACAACACGTCACGTGGTTACTACCAGTTGAGAAACCACTGGTCTTTAAAGAACGCTTTCCAAGAAGCTTTAAGGGCGATTGCCCGCTGGCTTCCGAAAATCATCGGACTCAGATCGTACACACCTTCGGAAGGGAAATTTGAATGGTTGGCTTTATTCTTACCGGTCATGGACAGTTCGCACCCGGTCTTGCAAGCGCTATCGCTATGGTTGCCGGCGACCAGCCTGCTTTTACCGTCGTTCCTTTTGAGGGCGACCAGGCCGCATCCTACGGTGAGGATCTCCGCGCCGCTATTACCGCCATGCGCGAGGAGTGCGATGGCGTGCTTGTCTTTACCGACCTGCTTGGCGGCACCCCGTTCAACCAGTCGATGATGATTGCCCAGGATGTCGACAACGTCGAGGTTCTGACTGGCACCAACCTTCCCATGGTTATTGAGCTTCTGTTCCTCCGCGGCAATGCCACGCTCGCCGAGCTTGGCGAGCAGGCCGTGACCGTTGGCCAGACGGGCGTCACCGCCCAGACGGTCGCATCCGTTGCCGGCTCCGAGGAAGAGGATATCTTCGGCGACGAGGACGGCATTTAATGGCCGATTTCGGAGCCAACGTCCTGAGCTCCTCGGTCGCCCTTTTAGGCCTGCTTGTCATCATGGGCTTGATTTACACCATCTGGTCGCAAATCAACATGAAGAAGAAGCAGAAGTACTTCAAGGAGCTGCACACCGAGCTCAAGCCGGGTCAGGAGGTTCTTTTCGCCGGCGGTATCTACGGAACCGTCAAAGGCTTCGAAGGCGAGAAGGTCCAGATCAAAGTCCGATCCGGAGCCGTCGTAGATGTTTCGCGTTACGCGATTCAGGAGATCAAGTAACTGTCGTCAGCAAATATCGAAAGGAAGCTGATCAACATGGCAGAACCCAACATTCTTCTTACCCGCATCGATAACCGACTGGTTCATGGTCAGGTTGCCACCCAGTGGAACTCCACTCTGGGCTCCAACCTCATCCTCGTCGCCAACGACGACGTGGCGTCCAACACCATGCGCCAGAACCTCATGAAGATGGCCGCTCCCGCCGGCGTCGCTACGCGTTTCTTCTCCCTGCAGAAGACCATCGACGTCATTGGCAAGGCGAGCCCGCGCCAGAAGATCTTCATCGTGGCCGAAACACCGGAAGACGTGCTTACGCTCGTCAAGGGCGGTGTGCCTATAAAGAAGGTAAACATCGGCAACATGCACATGTCGGAAGGAAAGCGCCAAGTCGCCACCTCCGTCGCAGTTAACGACGAGGATGTCGCTGCGTTTAAAGAGCTGCAGGAATTGGGGGTGGAGTTGGAGATCAGGCGCGTTCCGAGCACGCCTGTTGAGGACACGAGCAAGCTCTTCTCGTAATCCTCGTGATCCACGTTGTCAGGAGTGAAACCCTGACGTTCTGTACGTGATATCCAAAGTGCGTACATACATTTTGAAAGGAGGAGCAAGATGGAATACTCGATCATCCAGATCGCTCTGGTCTTCGTTGTCACGTTCATCGCGGCAATCGACCAGTTTGACTTCCTCGAGTCTCTCTATCAGCCCATCGTCACCGGCGCCGTCATCGGTCTTATCCTTCGCGACCTCAACACCGGTCTTCTCGTGGGTGGTACCTATCAGCTCATGACGATCGGCAACATGCCGATCGGAGGCGCTCAGCCGCCTAACGCCGTCATCGGCGGCATCATGGCAGCCATTCTCGCTATCGCCACGGGCCTCGAGCCCAACGCGGCAGTCGGCCTCGCCATTCCGTTCGCTCTGCTTGGCCAGCTTGGCGTTACCCTGGTCTTCACGCTTATGTCCCCGCTTATGTCCACGGCCGATAACATGGCTCACAACGCGGACACCAAGGGCATCGAGCGCCTGAACTACTTCGCCATGGCTCTGCTCGGCCTGATCTTCGCTGTCGTCGTCACCCTGTTCTTCATCGCTGGCGCTACCATCGGTCAGACCATCGCTTCTGCCATCCCGACGTGGCTGCAGACCGGTCTGTCCGCTGCAGGCGGCATGATGCGCTTCGTCGGCTTCGCCGTCCTGCTCAAGGTTATGATGAACCGCGATATGTGGGGCTTCTTCCTCATGGGCTTCGGCCTCGCGCTCATCACCGTTGCCAACGATTCGCTGGCAACCCCTGCTCTGCTCATCCTCGCTCTCATCGGCTTCGGCATCGCTTTCTGGGACTTCCAGCAGCAGACCGAGCTGAAGGGTGCAGCTGTTTCTGACGGAGGTGACTTCGAAGATGGCATCTAATGAGTATGTGATCCCGGAGCACTACGAGGATCTCACTCCTGCTCCGCAGCTCGACCAGAAGACCCTCAACAAGATGGCTTGGCGCTCCTGCTTCCTGCAGGCCTCGTTCAACTACGAGCGTATGCAGGCCGCTGGCTGGCTCTACTCCATCATCCCCGGTCTGGAGAAGATCCACACCAACAAGAACGACCTCGCGGCTTCCATGAGCCACAACCTGGAGTTCTTCAACACCCACCCGTTCCTCGTCACCTTTGTTATGGGCATCGTGCTTTCGCTCGAGCAGAACAAGGTTGACATCCCCACGATCCGCGCCGTCCGCGTCGCCGCAATGGGCCCGCTCGGTGGTATCGGTGACGCCCTGTTCTGGCTGACGCTCGTGCCTATCACGGCCGGCATCACCTCCAACATGGCCATCAACGGCAACGCCGCTGCGCCGATCATCTTCCTGGTGATCTTCAACGCCGTCCAGTTCGCTCTGCGCTTCTGGCTCATGAACTGGTCCTACAAGCTTGGCACCAGCGCTATTGACGCTCTGACCGCCAACATGCAGGCCTTCACGCGTGCCGCTTCCATCATGGGCGTCTTCGTCGTCGGTTGCCTGGTCGTCACCATGGGTGGCACCCAGATCAACCTCCAGATCCCCAACGGCACCACCCGTGGCCTTGCCCCTACTACCGTGATCGTCTCCGAGAAGGAGGCCGAGAACTTCACCGGTATGGAGGGCATCGATACCGAGACCGCTGAGGCCGGTACCATCGCCATGACCGATGAGGACGGCAACGCCCTCACCGCCACCGATGCCGACGGCAACGAGGTCAAGTGCGGCGTCGCCGATCTGGGCAACGGCATGGAGTCCGTGACCTACGCTACCGTTACCGAGGATCCGGTCAACTTCTCTGTTGCCGACACCCTCAACACCATCGTCCCGAAGCTCGTCCCGCTTATGCTTACGCTGCTGCTTTACTACATGTTCGCTAAGCACAGCTGGACCCCGACCAAGGGCATTCTCCTGCTCTTCGTCCTTGGCATCCTGGGCGCCGGCCCGCTTGGTCTCTGGCCGAGCATCTGGTAAGGCTCTAGCTTGAGGGGTGTGTCCCTACGCGGCTCACACCCCGACCCCTTAAGCCATGTGTATGTTAAAAGCCGCGTGCTCGAAAGAGCGCGCGGCTTTTGTTTTCTTGATGATTCGGGTGTGGCAGACAGATAATGCTAAACACCCTAGGTAGTTAGCCGAATTCGAGCAAAAGGGAGGATAGGATGGCGATCGGAGCGCGTAAGCAACCGCTGTACGATCAGCTGGTCGATATTCTGACCGAAAAGATCGACCATGAATATCGCGCCGGTGACATGATTCCTTCCGAGCGCGAACTTTCGGAGCGCTATGGTCTCTCGCGCACCACGGTGCGCCTGGCTTTGCAGGAACTGGAGCGTTTAGGACTGGTGGTTCGGCAGCACGGTCGCGGTACCTTTGTGACCGACCGTTCGGCAAAAGCAACCAATCTTATGCAGTCCTACAGCTTTACCGAGCAGATGCGCGCGATGGGTCGCGACCCCGAGACCACGATTCTCGAGTTTTGCGAGATGGAGGCCGATAAAAATCTGGCCGAGCATATGGGATTGCGTATCGGTGATCGCATTTTTAAGCTTAAGCGCCTTCGTTCTGCCGACAACATGCCCATGATGGTCGAACGCAGCTATCTACCAGTTCGTCAATTTCTGTCCCTAAAGCGACCGCTGCTGGAGCGTAAGCCGCTTTACGATGTGATTGAGCAAGACTTTCAGCAAAAGATACGCGTGGCCGAAGAGGAGTTCTATGCGAGCATAGCCCGCCCCACCGACGCCCACCTTTTGGGAATTGTCGAGGGCTCGCCTGTGCTCGATTTGGTCAGGACTACGTATAACGAGTCAAACGAGGTTGTGGAGTACACACTCTCGGTTGCTCGTGCCGATCAGTTTAAATACAAGGTTTACCACCAGCGTAGCGATTAGTGTCCGCATCGTTTCCATATGATGATTCTTTGCATTTAACTGGTTACTACCAGATAACCAACCGAAGTGTATAATTGCACGTCAGAGGATTACTTCTAGAGAGAGGTATTAAAAATGTTCGAGAAGAGTGTCGAGGAGCTCACCGAGCTCGGCGCCCAGATCACCACGGCCGAGATTGCTCAGCAGCCCGAGCTTTGGCGTGATACGCTCAACATCTATCGCGAGAACAAGGAGGCCATCGAGGCCTTCCTGGCCGAGGCTCGCGCTATGGGCGAGGGTCGTCTGTCCGTTGTCTTCACCGGTGCCGGTACGTCCGACTACGTTGGCGATACCTGCGCCCCGTACCTGCGTCACGCTGGCAACACTGATCTCTACGACTTTAAGCCCATCGCCACGACCGACATCGTGAGCGCCCCGCGCGACTTCCTGCGCGCCGAGGATCCCACGCTCGTGGTTTCCTTCGCCCGCTCTGGCAACAGCCCCGAGAGCCTTGCCGCCGTTGCCGTTGCCAAGGAGCTCGTCCACAACGTCAAGTTCCTCAACATCACCTGCGCTCCCGAGGGCAAGCTCGCCGTCGAATCTGCCGATGATCCCAACGCGCTGACGCTGCTCATTCCGCGCGCCAACGACAAGGGCTTCGCCATGACCGGTTCTTATTCCTGCATGACCCTGCTCTCTACCCTTATTTTCGACACTGCCTCTGACGAGCAGAAGGCCGAGTGGGTCGAGACGATTGCCAAGATGGGCGAGGAGGTCATCTCCCGTGAGCCCGAGATCGCCGATTACCTGGCTGGCGACTTCAACCGCGTGACCTACTTGGGTTCTGGCTCCTTCGGTGGCCTTGCCCAGGAGAGCCAGCTCAAGATCCTCGAGCTCGCTCACGGTCTGGTCGCTACTTCCTACGACACCTCCATGGGCTATCGTCACGGACCTAAGTCCTTCGTCGACGATAAGACGCTCGTCTTCGTGTTCGTCAACAACGACGCCTACACCCGTCAGTACGACATCGACATCCTCAACGAGATCGGTGGCGACGAAATCGCTCAGCACACCATCGCCGTTCAGCAGGAAGGTGCCACCGTCTATGAGGGTGAGTCCTTCACCTTTAAGGGCTACGAGGCACTTCCCGAGGGCTACCTTGCTCTGCCGTTCGTGATGTTTGCCCAGGCTATCAGCCTGCTCAACTCCGTGCGCGTGGGCAACACGCCCGATACGCCGAGCCCCACCGGCACGGTCAACCGCGTGGTTAAGGGCGTGACGATTCACCCCTTCACCGCTTAATCGCGTCCCCCTGTAAGGGCGCCCGTCCGCTCATAACGGCGGGCGGGCGCTTTTTGTTTTCCGTGAGCTGGGTATAAGCATCACTACAGTCAACTGCTTTAGAAGCAAGGAGTGCATATGAGCACGTACGCAATTAAGGCTGACAAGTTCTTCTTGCCGGCAGGCCCGCAACTGGGCGGCTATCTTATGGTCGAGGATGGCGTCTTTGGCGCCTGGCAGGCCGACGAGCCCTCTTGCGAGATTAAGGACTACACGGGATCGTGGATCGCACCGGGTATGGTCGATACTCACATCCATGGCTTCTACAACCACTCAACTACCGATAACGATCCCGAGGGCATCGATATCAGCTCGACCGAGCTCGCCCGTCGCGGCACCACCAGCTGGCTGCCCACGACGTTCACCGATGGCGTCGAGCAGATCAAGGACGCCTGCGCCGCCATCGCTCAGGCGGACGAGGGTCGCGGCCCCGACTTCTGCGGTGCTCGCATTCAGGGCATCTACCTGGAGGGCCCCTTCTTTACCATGAAGCACGTGGGTGCGCAGAACCCCGCTTATCTTATCGATCCCTCCGAGGAGGTCTTCGATCAGTGGCAGGAGGCTGCGGGTGGTCGCATCGTTAAGAGCGCCATGGCGGCCGAGCGCGACGGTGCCGCTGCTTATGCGGCTGCTCTGAACGCCAAGGGTGTGGTGACCAGCATCGGTCACTCCGACGCCACCTACGATGAGTGCATCGCCGCCATCAACGCCGGTGCCAGCTGCTTTACGCATACCTATAACGGTCAGCGCGGGCTGCATCACCGTGAGCCCGGTGTCGTGGGCGCTGCCATGTCCACGCCCGAGACCTACGCCGAGATCATCTGTGACGGCAAGCACGTAAACCCTGCCGCCATCAAGGCACTGCTGCAGGCAAAGGGCTGGCAGCACACGGTGCTCATCACCGACTGCCTGGGTTGCGGCGGCATGCCCGAGGGCAGCTACACCAGTGGTGGCATGGACGTCATCATGAAGGACAACCTGTGCTGGCTCGCTGACGGCAAGAGCATTGCCGGCTCGGTGCTCACGCTTGCCCAGGGCGTCAAGAACATCGTCGACTGGGGCATCGCCAGCGCCGATATCGCCATTCGCATGGCAACCGAGGTGCCGGCACGCTCCGCGCACATCGAGGATAAGTGCGGCAGCATCATGCCGGGTCGCGACGCCGACTTTGTCGTGTTCGACCATGAGCTCACCCTCGTCGAGACGTATGTTGGCGGCCAGAGCGTCGGCAACGCCTTTACCGAGTAACGATAGAAAAAGACGGCGGGCCCGAATCTGCTCGGACCCGCCGTATGGGTTAAACGCTCAAAAGCACCTTCACAGTTACAGCTTGTTAGCGATCTTCTTTGCCGTGCGCTTGACGCCGGCCACAAGACCTCCCGCAGGATGCTCCTTTTCGTAGGCTAGACGCTTCTCACGCTTGGCGTACTCTTCGACGATGATGTCGCCATACTCGTCTTCGATCTTGTCGAAGAAGTCGACGGCGCCCTTAATTTCCTCGGCGGTCGGGTGTCCCTTTTGGACACCGCCGGCGAGCTTGAACGGCCCCCACGTATCAAAGCCGGGGCAGCCGTAGACACCCATAAAGATGGCCTGCCTCATGCGGCAGATGCCATCGATATCCTTGCCGTACCACTTGTTTTTGCCACCGTAGGTCATAAGGCCAAACACCTTGTCCTGCGGCTGCAGCACGTTCGTGAGCACGCGTGCCATGTCCTTGTCGATCTCGGAGTAATAGATTCCCGTGGCGACACCGATCAGATGATATTCGTGCAGGTTGGGATACTCGTTTTTGCCAAGCGCCTTGACGTCGAGGGTATCGATCTCGGGGTGTGCCTCGACGATGGCGTCCACGAGCTTTTTCGTATTGCCGTGATGGCGCGAGGCGTAGAGGATGATGGTTCGCATAAGAAGGCCTTTCAGCTGTAATTGCATCAATGTCTGTATGGTACCCCGTTACATGGCTGGGATACCGGACGCGTCGATGAACGTGCGGGTTTGTCCTTTGGTCAGGGCCGAGACGGGTTCTTGCGAGCAAAAAAGCAGTTGTTCGAAAGGATGGGCAATGGAATACGCTCTCTCCAACGATTCGATTTCTATTAAGGTGTCCACGGCTGGCGGTTCGTTTACCTCGATTGAGGCCGGAGGTCGCGAGTATCTG
This sequence comes from uncultured Collinsella sp., assembly GCA_900541205.1. Classification (GTDB taxonomy): domain Bacteria; phylum Actinomycetota; class Coriobacteriia; order Coriobacteriales; family Coriobacteriaceae; genus Collinsella. The sequence continues at coordinate 48,471 of UQIV01000004.1, forward strand.
TGGCAGGGCGATCCCGCCGTGTGGTCTGGCCAGGCACCGATTTGCTTCCCGATTTGCGGAGGCTTGCGCGACAACAGCGCCATGACGTTTGCCGGGCATCATGTAAAGCTCGCTCGCCACGGGTTTGCGCGCAAACAGGAGTGGAAGCTGCTGAGCCAAGGCGAGAACGAGCTGGCGATGTGCCTGGCTTCGGAGGATAACGCCGCGCTGCTGAGCGATTATCCGTACCCGTTTAAGCTTGTCGCTCGTTATACGCTCGAGGATACCGCCGTGCGCGTCTCCTATGAGGTGACCAACGAGGGGACCGAGGACATGCCGTTCTTTATCGGCGGTCATCCCGGCTTTAGGTGTCCGCTCGATGAGGGCGAGGCCTATACGGACTACGAGTTGCGCTTTGAGAAAGACGAGGCTGCGGAGCTCTGCACCGCCGTTCCCTCGACTGGCTTGATTGACGTGGCAAACCGCTCCAAGAACCCCATGGTGGGAAAGACGCTGCCCCTGTCGCACGAGCTCTTCGATTTTGCGGAGACCATCTTTGACGTGCTCGAGAGCCGTCAGGTTACGCTTTCTAAGAAGGGGGAGGACAAGGGCGTCCGCCTGAGCTTTGAGGGCTTCCCGTATCTCATTGTGTGGAGTAAGCCCGAGGGCGATTTTGTTGCAGTTGAACCCTGGGGCGGCCTCTCGACCTGCTCCGATGAGGACGACGTACTTGAGCATAAGCGCGGCTGCCTTGTCGCCAAGCCCAAGGAGACCATCGTACGCTCGTTCACGATTGAGATTCTGTAATTCCGTTTTGTCGACTCGTATCGCGAGGCACAAGGAGCCTGCGAGATAAGGAGCTAAAAATGATCCTCACCGTTACGATGAACCCGTCTGTCGATACGCGCTATCAGCTCGATGAGCTCATTATCGACGACGTCAACCGCGTGACGCCCGAAAAGACCGCCGGCGGCAAGGGCCTCAACGTGGCCCGTGTGCTGGGTCAGCTGGGCGACGACGTTGTGGCAACCGGTCTACTCGGCGGCCACATGGGCGCCTACATGGCTGAGCTCATGGACGCCAACGGTATTAACAACGACTTTGTGCCCATCAAGGGCGAGACTCGAATTTGCCTCAACATTCTCCACGCCGGCAACCAGACCGAGCTGCTCGAGAGCGGCCCGACAATTGCCCCCGAGGAGCTCGATGCCTTTACCGCCAAATTTACTGAGCTTGCGGGCAAGGCCGACGTTGTCACCATTTCGGGTTCTCTGCCCCGCGGTGTCGAGGCAGACTACTATGCCAAGATCACGGGCATTGCCGAGAACGCCGGCGCCAAGGTGCTGCTCGATACCTCGGGCGCTTCGCTCGAGGCCGCCCTTAAGTCCGAAATTAAGCCCGAGCTGGTCAAGCCTAACCTGACCGAGATCAATGGCCTTCTGGGCACGAGCTTTACCACCGACGATGTGGACGAGCTCCGTGCCGCGCTCGCCTCTGACGCCCGTTTCTCCGATATCCCCTGGGTCGTCGTGTCCATGGGCGCTGCCGGCTCCGTTGGCTTCCACAATGGCCGTGCGTTCCGCGCAAAGACGCCCGATATCCCTGCCGTTAACGCCACGGGCTCTGGTGACTCCACTATCGCAGGCTTCGCACATGCCATCGCTGCTGGCGCAGACGACGAGACGGTGCTGCGTACCGCCAACACCTGCGGCAAGCTCAACGCCATGGATCCCATGACCGGCCATCTGGTCATGGACCGTTGGGACGAGGTCTACAACGGCGTTGTCGTGACTGAGCTGTAAGAGTTTGGGCGACGGCTCCGGCATCGCTTGCTAGCTCATGTTGACGACAAGTGCGGTAGCATTATGCCGGGGCGCGACGCCGACTTTGTCGTGTTCAATCCCGACCTTACCCTGGTCGAGACGTATGTGGGTGGCAACAGCGTCGGTAACGCGTTTATCGAGTAGCCGCCAAAGGAACGATCCGAGAGGGGATTTAGATGATTTACGGTGCACTGGGCGATATCGAGGAGTACCGCGGAATGCTCAAGGGCCTCGACGTGCTGATTGATTGGCTCGAGGAGAACGATCCGGCGGAGCTCGAGGTCGGCAGCCATCCGATTCTGGGCGACAAGGTCTTTGCGAACGTCATGGCTCCTACGACGCGTCCCGAGGCCGAGGCTCACTATGAGACGCATCAGCGCTATCACGACCTGCAGATCGACATTGAGGGTCGCGAGGCCTTTAAGGTTGCCACGGGCAGCCTGACGCTGGTCCAGGAGTTTGACGAGAAGGACGACTACGATCTGGTCGATTCCGACGCCTCGATTGCCGGCGATCTTGCTGACGATAAGTTTGCGCTGTTCGTTGCCGGCGAGCCTCACATGCCCACGCTCGAGTTCCCGGGCGATGGCGCGCAGCCGGTCAAGAAGATCTGCTTTAAGCTGCTTGCAGACGCTTACTGGGAGGAGTAGCGCACTGCTCGTGAGCTAGCGTGATTTCCCTTGGGGAACGCGTTTGAGCCCCGCTGATCGCGGTCCCCTTGGGGATTGCGGTTGGCGGGGCTTGTTGTTGAGTAGGGGAGTTGCCGACGGCGTTGTGCTTGGATTGGCGGATGCGCGCTCGAAATCGGCAACAAAAAAGCCGCCCGAAGGCGGCTATCTTGTGCAATGGAGCCAGCGACCGGGCTCGAACCGGTGACCCCCGCTTTACGAGAGCGGTGCTCTACCAACTGAGCTACGCTGGCGGCCATGTGATGACGCAACTGAGGCGTCAACGGCTGTCTATGATACGGGACATCGCAAATCCGCGCAAGTGTTCTGACGGCTTTTCTCACTTTAAATGCACTAATATTGGAGACGTGATGTCTTGCTCTTACGGGTCTCAAACAGAATGGGGTGGCGATGGCTCAACCCAAGATTCTTCTCACACGCATCGATGACCGGTTTATTTACGGGCAAGACGTTGAGCTGTGGAACGAAGTCGTGGGTTCCAACCTTGTTTTAATCGTCAACGATGAGATTGCGGCTGATTCGCGCAAGTGGGCCCCTATGAGGGTGGCGACACCCGAGGGTGTCTGGACGCGGTTTTTCTCGGTGCAAAGGACTGTCGACATCATTCATACCGCAACGCCGCGCCAAAGGATTCTCATCATGGTGGCGTCGCCCACGGATGCACTCGCGCTGGTTAAGGGTGGTGTGCCGATCACCAAGATCAGCATTGGCCATATGCAGGCGGGGGAGGGCAAGCACCCCATAACGCCCGCAGTCGCCGTAGACGATACGGACATCGCTGCCTTCAAAGAGCTACAAGAACTCGGCATAGAGCTAGAAATCCGTTACCTCCCCAGCTCCAATCCCGACCCCATCCAACTAGTCATTGGGGACGTTCTTAAATGACTAGTCAAACGGGACACCCTTGGCACTTGGGGACGTTCCTTATGTGCCGGCCTTTTAGGAACGTCCCCAAGTGTCGGCAGATTGGGACAGTCCTTCTCGCCAAACGTTAAAGACTGTCCCCAATGACTAGTCATTTAAGAACGTCCCCAATGACTAGGTAGAAAAACGCCCGTCGGCAGTGGTGCCGGCGGGCGCTGCTGTGCGATATGTTGCGTTGTGGGCTTAGTGCCTCATAAAGTGGTATTCGATCACATTGCTGTAGGGGTGACCCGGGCCCACAATGCCCTGCGGGAACAGCGGCTGGTGCGGTGTGTCGGGGTACATCTCTGCCTCGAGGGCAAAGCCAGCGCCCCAGCCATAGTTGGCATCGTCCTTGGCGTGCTCGTCGCCCAGCCAGTTGCCGGTGTAGAGCTGCACGCCCGGGGCGGTGGTGTAGTAATCCAACTCACGACCGGTCCACATCTCCTCGACGTGCAGGGCGCGGCGCAGATTACGGCCGTACTGATAGCCATCGATGCACAGGCAGTGGTCGTAGCCGCGTGCCTGCTTAATCTGGGGATCGTCGGCCTCCATGCCAGGCGCGACGGGGCGCAGCTCACGGAAGTCAAACGGCGTGCCCTCGACCGGAGCGATCTCGCCGGTGGGGATATTCTGCTCGTTGATGGGCAGGTAGTGGGCAGCGTTGGCAACAAAGAAGTGCTCGCAGTCCATGCCGGCGTTATGGCCGGCAAGGTTAAAGTACGTGTGGTTGGTCATGGACACGTAGGTGGCGCGGTCGCTCTCGCAACCATACTCGATGCGGAAGACGCCGGTGCGCGTAACGGTAAACACAGCCGTAAAGATTCGGTTGCCGGGCAGGCCCAGCTCGCCATCCTTAAGCGAGGTGGTCATGCGCACGGCGTTGTGAGTCTCGTCGAGCTCAACGTCCCATACGCGCTTGTGCAGGCCGTGCTCAAGATCGCTGTGTAGGTTGTTGGCGCCTTCGTTGGCCGGCATATGCCAGTCCGTGCCGGCGATGGTGATCGTGGCACCTGCAGTGCGGTTGGCCACAGGCCCGATGGTTGCGCCAAAGCAGGCGGGGTTGTCAAAGTAATCCTCGAGCTTATCGAAGCCCAGCACCACATCGCGCACGTTGCCGGGAATGTCGGGCACATCGATACCCAGCACGGTGGCGCCATAGTCCATAATGCGAACGCAGATCTCGGGCCCGTTGAGGGTGTAACGATGAACGGGGGTACCGCACGGCGCGGTGCCGAAAAGCTCGGAAGTGATCATTTGGTTCCTAACATCGAGGTATTTCCGACAAACTGTAGCGCGAACAGGCGAGATTATCACTACACCCCACTAAAGCAGGGGGTATTTTTCTCAAAAAAGTGATGATTGGAGCTGTGCGGGCGTTCATTTTTGACGCGCGCGAGTCTGATACAATTTGTTCGTTATTGTTTGAATGATATGCACGCATAGAACGGCGAGGATTCATCGTGATTAAGGCAGAGCGACAGGATAAGGTTCGTCAGCTGCTCGAAGAGCAGGGCACGGTCTCGGTCAAGGAGATTTCGGATGCGTTAGGTGTCTCGGATATGACGATCCGCCGCGACCTCGAAGAACTTGCGAGCCTAGGCGAGATCGAGCGCGTGCACGGCGGAGCCCGCAGTGCACAGGGCCGTCCCCACGCTATGCTGCGCCATGAGTATTCGCACAGCGAAAAGCGCACCAAGCATGCCGAGGAAAAGCTGCAGATTGCGCGCCGTGCTGTGGAGCTTATCGAGGAAGGCTCGACCATCTTTTTGGGCACGGGCACTACGGTGGAGCAGATGGCCTCGATGCTGCCGGCGTTTCGCCTGCGCATTGTGACCAATTCGCTTTCGGTGTTTAACCTGCTCGAGGCGCGCGAAGACTGCGACCTGTGCCTCGTGGGCGGTATGTACCGTCGCCGCACCGCCGCTTTTGTGGGGCCAACGGCCGAGGATACTCTGCGTGCGTTGGGTATCGATGCGGCGTTTATCGGCGCCAACGGCATTCTGGATGGCGACGTGTCTACGTCTAATATGGATGAGGGTCGTATTCAGCAGCTCGCCTTTAGCAAGGCCGACTCGCGCTATCTGATCGCCGACTCCAGCAAGATCGGCAAGCGCGACTTCTACACCTTCTGCCGCTTGGACAATTTGGACGCCGTGGTGTGCGAGCCGGGTATCGCCGCCGAGGATCGTGTCGCCATCGAGGAACACACGCAGGTCATCTGCTAGCTAACGCTGCAGACGATACTTCTGCTCTCTGCCGGGGCGGGGATTATCGCTTCAATATGACACGCAAATGTGCTCGGGCCAAGTATTCAGCTTGTGGGCTAGACCAGGCGGGCGTAGTCCTGTGACTGATGAAAGATGTGGGCGATATAGATTGTTTCGTGCTCAAACTTGTAAAGACACACGTAGTTGTTGACGGGAAACGATCGGTAATTACGTGCAGCCAGCTCTTGCATGTGCGAGAGGGGACGTAGGAGCGGCTGCTCGCGAAGCGGATCAAGCTGATATTCAAACTCAGCGACAAAATTGCCTGCTGTGCGCGGATTCTTGAGGATTTGGGCAAGGTATCCGACAATACTCTCGTACTCATATCGCGCGCTTTTGAGGATTACGACGTTATAGGTCATATTTGTCTCGTATCGAAGCCGCGAAGGATTCGTAATCGCTGTAGTCGCCTTGCGATATTTCGTCTTCTGCCATCATCATACGAGACAGCAGTTTTGCCTTGGCGATTTCTTCTTGCATGAGGCGATACTGGTCGCTGCTGATGCAGTGCATGGTCTCGTAGCCGTTCTTGGTTACGGTGACGTCGCGCTCAGACTCAACAAGTGCGGTGAATGTGGCAGTGTCCTTCATGTCTCGGACGGGCACACAAGCGGACATGGGTACCTCCTTTGCGTCGTGGCATAATTGTACCACGGTGTGTCCAAGCGACCGGTACCGTCGAATCGTCTCAATCTGTAACAGTTGGGATCGAAAAACTCGGCTAGATGTTACAGATTGAGATTAAAGGGATTGACCTGTGGCGTTTGTCTCGATCTGTAACAGTTAGACGGTCGAAAGTGGGCTACGTGTTACAGATTGAGATCTTTCAGCCCTGGTCGCCCGTTCGTCTAAATCTATAACAGTTAGGATTGAAAATCCCTGCTAGATGTTACAAATCGAGACAAACGGCCTGCACGGGCCGAGCAAAAAAATAGGCCGCATGCGAACCCGTGGAGGGATTCGCATGCGGCCGACAGGGGGTATGCGGCAAAAGTTAGGCCATAAGCAGGCCGGTCTCCGAGACGTTCTTGTACCAGTACGCGCTCGCCTTGGGATAGCGCTTCTGGGTCTCAAAGTCGATGTAGAACAGGCCATAGCGCTTGTTATAGCCGTTGGTCCAGGAGAACTGGTCCTGCAGCGACCACACGAAGTAACCGTCGACGTTCACGCCGCCGTCGATTGCCTTGAGAATCCATGCGAGATGCTGACGCATGTAGTCGATGCGAGGGGCGTCGTCGATAAAGCCGTCCTCAAAGTCGTCCTTATAGCCCATGCCGTTCTCGGTGATGTAGATCTTCTTGTAGTTGGGGTAATCGTTCTTAATGCGGAGCAGCAGGTCGTAGAGACCCTCGGGATAGATAATCCAGTCCCAATCGGTGGTGGGTACGCCTTTGCGCACGCATGACTCGCCCACGCCCTTGAGGAACCAGCGCGAGGAGCCCTTGTCGCCGGTGCCATTGTGGTTGATGTCGTTTTCGCCCTCGGCGGCACGCAGGAACTGGCACTTGTAGGTGTTGACGCCCAGGCAATCGTTGTAGGGGAGCGCGGCGGTCAGCGCGGCGATGTCCTCGTCGCGGACGTCGAGCTCGCCGCCGGCGATATGGGCCAGCTTGGTCGCAGCCTCCATGGTGTCGGCTGCATAGTGGCCGCGGAAGGTGGCGTCGAGTACCCAGCGGTTGTTGATGACGTCGGCCATGCGAGCTGCCTCGCAGTCGGCGGCGTTGTTGGGATCGAGGGGATACTTGGGCTCCAGGTTCTGGACAATGCCGATCTCACCCTCAAAGCCGCCCTCATGGAAGGCGACGACGGCCTTGGCGTGGGCCACCATCATGTTGTGCATGAGCTGGAAGGCCTTGTCCAGGCGATACTTCTCGCCGTGCGGCCAGTTGCCGACGATAAAGCTGCCCTCGGCGGTTGCGGGAATCTCGTTAAACGTGAACCAGTGCTTGACCTCGGTGAACTCGGCAAAGCAGAACTTGGCGTACTCGACAAAGGCGTCGATCGTCGTGCGCGTCAGGAAGCCCTCGCCGCCGTCCTGGTAAAAGGCCTCGGGCGTATCAAAGTGATCGAGCGTGACATAGGGGATAACGCCGGCTTTGTTGCAGGTGGCGAAAAGCTCATGATAGAAGGCGACACCCTCGTGGTTGATCTCGCCAGTGCCGTTGGGGAAGATGCGGCTCCAAGCGATGGAGACGCGGATACCGTTGATGCCGAAGCGCTGGCACAGGTCGATATCGACCGGGTACTTGTTGTAGAAATCGCTTGCGGGATCGGGGGAGAAGCGACCCTGAGCTGCCAGGAAATCGTCCCAGGGCACTTTGCCCTTGCCGTGCGTGCGGGTCTCGCCCTCAACCTGGTAAGCGGCGGTGGCGCCGCCAAACACAAAGCCGTCGGGGAACTGCATGGGGTTGGTCATGAGTCATCCTTTCTGTGGGATTCGAATAGGGAGAGGTGCCCGAACTGGGGATCCGGGCACCAACAGAGGGAGGAACCTAGTCGAGGTTCTCGCGGAGCCACTTGATGGCGCCAGCGGGGTCGCGAGTAAGGTCGATATATTCCTTACCGCGCGGGGCGAGCAGCTTAATGCCCAGGCGATCGGTGTCGGCCTTCATGTCGTTGTAGTAGCTACGGACCTGCGGGGCAAGCACGATAACGTCGTACTGATCCATGATGGCAGTGTGCTGGCCATAGGCGCCTGCGGAGGAAGCGATGTTCTCTCCGGTCTGCGCGGCACCTTCCTTGATGGCGTTGGCAAGCATGGCAGAGGTGCCGGCGCCGGCGCACAGGACGAGGACCTTCAGACCGTCGACATCCTTCTTAGCGGATGCATCGGCAGCGGGCTCGGGCTGATCGGCGACAGGCTTGCTGTCAGCGGCAGCGGCGGTCGGCTCGACGGCAGCGGTGGCCTGCTCGACAGCGGGCGCAGAGGTGCTGGCGGCGATGGTGGCAGCACCATCGGACTCGAGACCCAGCTCGGCGGCGCGCTCGGCTTCCTGGTCGCAGAGCAGCTTATCGTATGCCTTCAAGAACGGCAGGTAGATGATGGCGTCCAGCAAGATGATGATCGCGACAAATACCAGGGCGATAAGCTGGAAGTTCGTGGTGATGAAGATGCCGATGGGGGCAGGGGTAGCCCAAGGCACCACGAAGGAGAAGCCGTTCATGCCCACGTTGTCGATAAAGAACTTGGCAACACTTACGTTGACGCAGCCGGCGGCAACAAAGGGGATGAGCATGTAGGGGTTGAGGATCATGGGCGCGCCAAAGAGCAGCGGTTCGTTGACGGCGAAGGCAACAGGAACAATCGAGGCCTTACCGACGGCTTTGAGCTGCTTGGACTTCATAAAGAGAATCAGCAGAAGCGGAACGATGAACGTGGCGCCGGTGCCGCCGAACTCACCCACGAGCGACATGTTAAAGGTGAGGGAGTGGGCGGGGTGGCCACCGGCCAGCAGAACCTGCAGGTTCTCGGCCTGGTTGGCAAGACGGATGGGGTCGATGCCCGGCTGGACAATCGAAGGGCCGTGGACACCGATGAACCAGAAGAACGCGGTGGCTGCCTGAATAAGGATGAGTCCGGGGTAGGTCTCTGCCGCAGTGAAGAGCGGGGAGAGCAGTTTGATAAGCAGCTCGGAGAACGGAACGCCCATGAGGTTGCGCACAACCACATCGATGATGCCGCAAATGATGACAGCGCCACCGAAGGGGATGATGTCGCGGAAGTTCTGTGCGATGGCGCCCGGAACCTCCTTGGGCAGCTTAATGGTCAGATCGCGCGAGACGCAGAACTTATAGACCCACACGGTAATGAACGCGGCGATATAGGCCGAGAACAGACCGCGCGTACCCATGCTGGTGCAATCGAAGACAGAAAGCTCGGAGCCGTTGAACTTGGTGGTGAACTGCGTAACAGCGAGCAGCAGCATGCTGCACTGGGCGGCAACCATGGTGGAGCCGTCGTTGAGCACCTTGCCGGCGGGCATGCGACGGTTCATGGAAGCCGTAAAGTTCTTGGCGGTGGTGCCGGCAACCATGATGCCCATGACGCCCATGGTGAAGTTGTACAGCTTGTTGCACCAGTCGATGAGCGGCTGGGGCAACGTGATTCCAACTACGCCGGGAAGGGTGGCGATCAGCAGAAAGATCGAAGAGGTAAGGACGATGGGCATGCACCCAAGGAATCCGTCTTTGATGGCCTGGAGGTAGATGTTTCTCGAGATCTTCTCGAAGAACGGTTGATGCTTTTCGAGCATCTTTACGATGGCGTCCATAGAGCTCCTTTGCTACTTGATGCGCGATGCATGTGGATGGAACTGGTCGTCGATGGATGGTCAGGACTGCCCGGAAACCTTCCTGCTTAAGGAAGGCATTGCGAAATGACAACGTTGTCATTTCGTTAATGACAACGTAAGACATTTTTGGAAGAGCAACAAGGATATACGGGTGAGCGGTCGATATTGTCCGGTAAACGGTTGATTTGTCAGTCGGGCAGGTAGTGTATGCTAGAACGCAAAAAGCAAGCGATGCAAAACCGACTGGAGAAGTAGTGGCAACGATGGACAAGAAAAATGTCTCAATGAACGATGTGGCGATTGCTGCGGGTGTTTCTCTCAAGACGGTTTCGCGTGTGATCAACGAGCCCGATAGCGTGCGAGAGTCGACACGCGATAAGGTTCATTCCGCAATGGAGGCGCTCGGGTTTCGAACCAACTTTGCCGCGCGTTCGCTCAAGTTGGGCCGTTACGGGTGCATTGGCGTGGTGCTGTTCCACTTGTCGGGCGGTGCCGTGGACATGATTGACGGTATCGCAGATGCCGCCGAAGAACGCGGCTTTGCGCTCACGATGATCAAAAAGCGGGCGGGGGAGAAGATGACCCTTGCCGAAGCGGCGCGTAGGATGTCGCAGCTGCCTGTTGATGGCATGATCTTCAACCTGCGTCAGATGGTCGATGACTTTGATACTTTTGAGGCACCGAAAGACCTCAAGACGGTGATTATCACACCGATGGAACATCCTACCTGCTCCACCGTCAGTGACGACCAAGAGGGCGGCGCGCGCATGGCGTGCGAGTACTTCTTGAACCACGGGCATAAAAACGTGTACTTCGTCTCTGGTAAGAAAGAGTCGTTGTCGAGCCAGTGCCGTATGAAAGGTTGGCGTGCGGCACTCGAGGCGCGTGGCATTGAGCCGCCCGAGCCTCTGCAAGGCGATTGGAATGCGGATAGTGGCTATGCCGCGGGCCTTGTGCTTGCCGATAAGCCCGATTGCACGGCGGTCCTCGCTGCTAACGACTGCATGGCAAACGGCGTGATGATGGCTCTACGTGACAAAGGGCTCAGTGTGCCCAATGATGTGTCCGTGATCGGCTTCGACGATGAGCTCTATAAGACGATTCCCAACTCGATTCTGACGTCGGTGAAGTTTCGCCACCGCGAGCTGGGCGTCCGTGCGCTCAACGAGGTCGTCGCGGGTCTGGAAGCTCCGAGCTCCAGAAGCCGTACGCTCGTCTCGGGCGTGTTGGTCGAGCGTTCCAGCGTAAAGGACTTGCGGGCGTAGACGTGCTCGGCCTATTCCGTTTGTCTCGATCTGTAACAACTAGACGGTCAAAAGTGGTCTACATGTTACAGATTGAGATTTTCGGCTTGGCCTGTGCGTTCATCTCGATCTGTAACAGCTAGGACCGAAAAACTCGGCTAGATGTTACAGATTAAGATGAACAGGAGGACGGGTGCGGTCTAAACAAAATGGCCCGCGCATCACGCATCGATGCACGGGCCATTTTTTTTCTGCGAGCGGCAGGTGGCGTCAGCGTCTTATGCCTCGAGGTTTTCCTCGATCCAGGCGACGGCACCCTTGGGATCCTTAGTGAGGTCGATGTACTGTTTGCCCTTGGGCGACAGCAGCGTGATGCCCAGGCGGTCGGTGTCGGCCTTCATCTCGTTGTAATAGGTGCGAACCTGCGGAGCCAGGACGATGACGTTGTACTGGTCCATGATGGCGTAGTGGCTGCCGTAGGCACCGGCGTTGGCGGTAATGTCGATGCCCAGCTCGTCGGCGCCTTCCTTAAGCGCGTTGGCGAGCAGTGCAGAGGTGCCGGCGCCAGCGCACAGAACCAGAACCCTCAGATCCTTGCCCTTAAGGGCGGACGGAGCTGCGGAGGCCTCAGTGGCAGAAGCGGTCTCGACAACAGGAGCCTCAACGGCGGGGGCGGTAGCGGTCTTGACGGCCTTGGTCTCCTCGGCCTCTTCTTCGGCCAGGGTCTCGGCCTCCTGCTTGCACAGGACGTTGTCGTAGGCCTTGCAGAACGGGTAGTAGATCAAGAAGTCAACGACCAGCAGGACGACAACCAGGACCAGAGAGATCGGCTGGAAGTTGGTGTCGATGAAGGTGCCGATCGGTCCGGGGAGTGCCCACGGCATGGCATAGATAAAGCCGTTCATGCCCAAAAAGTCGATGAAGAACTTACCAATGAGGACGTTGGCCACGGGGGCAAACAGGAACGGGATCAGGAAGTACGGGTTGAGGATGATGGGCGCGGCGAACAGCAGCGGTTCGTTGACGGCGAACATCACGGGTACGACAGAGGCTTTGCCGACGGCCTTGAGCTGCTTGGAGCGCATAAAGAGCAGGAAGATGATCGGGACAATGAACGTGGCGCCGGTGCCGCCGAGTTCGCCGATGTAGTTACCGAAGTTCTCGGTCAGGGCGAGGGCGGGGTGACCGCCGGCCTGCAGCGTGGCGAGGTTGGTGGTGATGTTGCCAAACAGCGCGGCGTTGAGGGCAGGCTTAACGACCGAGGGGCCGTGGATGCCCATGAACCAGAACAGCGGGATCATGAACCAGATGAGGGCGAGGCCGGCGTAGGAATCGGCAGCGGCGAACAGCGGGCTCACCAGCGTGGAGATGACGTTGGCAAACGGGACGGCCAAGCAGGTGCGGCAGATAACGTCGATGACGGCGACAAACAGGATGGAGAAGCTGAAGGCGAAGATGTCGCGGAAGTTCTGGGCGATGGCGCCGGGGACTTCTTTGGGCAGCTTGATGGTGATGTCTCGCTTAATGCAGAAGGCATAGATGTTGACCGTGGCAAATGCGGCGACAAAGGAGCTCAGTAGGCCCTTGGTGCCCATGTTGTCGGTAAAGAACACCGAGACATCGGCGCCGTCGATCTTGGCACTCGTCTGGGTAACGGCCAAGATGAGCATAGCGCACATGGCGGCGACCATGGTGCTCGTGGCGTTGATGGCCTTGCCGGCAGGCATGCGGCGGTTCTTGGAGCCGGTCAGCGCGCTTGCGGTGGTGCCGGCGACCATGATGCCCACGACGCCCATCGTGAAGTTGTAAACCTTGTTGCAGAAGTTCACGACGTCGACGTTCCACCAGTCGGGCAGCGTAAAGCCGCCGACCGTGGCGACAACGCCCGGCAGGGTCGAAATAAGCAGGAAGACAGAAGAAGACAGGATGATGGGCATTGCTGCCAAAAAGCCGTCTTTAATGGCCTGAAGGTAGATGTTCTTAGAGACCTTGTCGAAGTACGGCTGACCTTTCTCCAAGAACTTAACGATCGATTCCATAGTTCACGCTCCTCTTTGCATGAAATCTTAATGGCATGGACGTTGAAAACCTATATGGTCTCCCGCTTGCTAAAAGCCCGGGTGCAGGCGGGGTCGGTCCCAGGGGGAGAGAGGGGAGCGGCTGGGTTTGTATCGCATAGGGCCGCTCCCCTCTCGGGGGAAAGCGAGGCGATGCGCTACTGCGCGTCCGCCATAGTGTCGGCGAGCTCCTTGTACCAGAGTGCCGACTGCTTGATGTAGCGTTTTTGCGTGTCGAAGTCGATGTAGAACAGGCCGTAGCGCTTGTTATAGCCGTTGGCCCACGAGAACTGGTCCTGCAGGCTCCAGATAAAGTAGCCCTGGACGTCGACGCCCTCGGCGCGCGCCCGGAGCACCTTCTCCATGTGCTGGTCGACAAAGTCGATGCGCTCGGGATCGGCGACGATGCCGTTTGCGTCGGGCTCGGGGTCCTTGTGGCCCAGGCCGTTTTCGGTGATATAGATGACGGGGAGGTTGGGATAGGTGGCGCTGATGTGCTTGAGCGTGTCGTAGAGGCCTTGCGGGTAGATGAGCCAATCCCAGTCGGTGGTGGGGATACCCGGCATATCGACCTGCTGCCCGACGCCCTTAAACTTAAAGCACGAGGTGCCCTTGTCTCCGGTGCCGTTAAAGCTGTTGGTTGACTCGCCATCGTAGGCGGCGATAAACGCCGACTGATAGTAGTTGAGGCCGAACATATCGTTGCGGGGCGCCGCCTTGGCGAGCTCCTCCATGTCGCTGTCCTCAACCGTAAGTGTGGCGTTGTTGGCACGCAGAATCTCGTTGATGAGTGAGAGGGTGCGCGCGGAGTAGTGGCCCAGGAAGGCGCCGTCCATGATGAAGTCGGTGTAGAAGGCGTTGTACAGGTCGGCGGCGTGCTGGTCGGCGGGCGAGTCGGTGGCAGGATATGCCGGCGTCAGGACGTTGACCATGCCAATGCGGCCGCCCAGGTGCTCGGTCTCGTCAAGATCCTTATACAGGTTGACGGCGCGGGCGTGGGCAACGAGCTCGTTGTGCTGGCTCTGGATGCCGCTCGTCACATCAAAGTGATGGTTGGGCGGGAAGTTGCCTTGGATGTATTGGGAGTGCGAGAGGCTGATGAGCTCGTTGATGGTGAACCAATTCTTGACCTCGCGGAACTCGCGGAAGCAGAACTCGGCATAGCGCACATAGGCGTCGACGGTCTTGCGGTTGAGCCAGTCGCCCTGGTTGAACAGGGCGGCGGGGGAGTCAAAGTGATGCAGGGACACATAGGGCTCGACGCCATACTTTTTGCAGCAGGCGAACAGCTCGTGGTAGTGCTTAACGCCCTCGGCGAGGGGTTCGGCATCGTCGCCGTTGGGGAAGATGCGGGTCCAGGCGATGGACACACGAATGGCGTTGAGTCCATGCTCAGCAGAAAGGCGGATATCCTCCTCGTAGCGGTTGTAGAAATCACTGGCCGGGTCGGGCAAAAAGCGACCCTGGGCGACAAGGTAATCGTCCCACATGGTCTTACCCTTGCCTGCCACCTTCGTGGAACCTTCCGTTTGGTACGCGGCGGTTGCGGCGCCCCAAACAAAGCCCTTCGGCAGCTGCTGTACGCGGTTTAGCAAAGACATATGCATACACCCTCTCGTCTCGCTGTTCGATATTGTGCGTTTGCGCTCAGGAGGCTCCCTGGTTAGCGTTCAGCGGTGAAAAAGCCCGATAAACACTATCTTAAAATGATTAGAACCAAAATGAGCACGTGAACATTTGACAATGAGCACGTTAACATCCGGCTGGGATGTATAGAAACAAAACAACTTCAAACAGCCGCGAACGGTTGTATTTGTTCGGTAAGCGGTTTTGATTGACAGAAGTTTTCATGTTGTGGTATATGGCTCGGGTATCATGAGCACGTTATCAATGTATGTACGATGCGCCATGGGCGCGGGGAATAGTTGGGAAGCAGGTTAGCGTGGAAGGCATGGCTCAGCAGACAAGGAATGGTCATTCGGCGAGCGCGGCAGAGGTTGCGACGCTCGCTGGCGTGAGCCGCCAGACTGTGTCTCGCGTGGTCAACGGTATGCCCAACGTGACGGAAAAGACGCGCAAGCGTGTGCTGGCCGCCATGGAAGAGCTGGGCTTTCGTCCCAATTTTGCTGGAGCGGCGTTGCGCGGCGGGTCGTATCGTTCTATTGGCCTGTGCATGTACAACATCACACGTGTCGGTAACCTGGCGACGCTCGAGGGTATCATGCAAGCGGCGCGCGAGCACGATTTTGCCGTCACTATGATCGAGATGGGCGGCGACAAGCCCTATACACTTGCCGATGCCTCGCGCCGCATGGTCGAGCGACCCGTCGACGGCATGATTCTCAACATGAACCGCATGGCTCCCGATTTTGAGGAGTTTGTTCCCCAGCCGGGAGTGCGAACGGTCATCCTGTCCATGTATGCGCATCCGCGCTGCACGACGATCGACTCCGACCAGTATGGTTCGTGCGAGCTGTTGACCAATTATCTGCTGGAACATGGTCACTCGAATATGCGGTTTGTGGCGGGTCCGGAAAACTCGATTTCCTCGCGTTTTCGTGAGGCCGGTTGGCGCGATACGCTGGGTCGTGCTCATGTCGATGCCGCTCCGATGCTGCGTGGCGATTGGAGTGCGGACAGTGGGTACGCCATGGGCGAGCGGATTGCGGCCGAGGTGCTTGCCGGCGGGTCGCAGGCGCCGACTGCCGTGCTTGCGGCAAATGACCAGATGGCGCTGGGCGTTATCGCCGCGCTCGAGAACGCGGGCCTGTCCGTGCCCGACGACGTGAGCGTGGTTGGTATCGACGACGCACTCGAGGGACTTGTTCCTCACAATCGGCTGACGACGCTGCGATTTGATTTGCGCGGTGTCGGTAAGCTTGCGTTTGAGGCGGCGATTGGAGAGAGCTCGTCTATCGAGGCGATTCATGTGCCGAGTACGCTGGTCGAACGCTCGACTGTTAGGGACATACGGGGTTAGGTCCTACTCCGTTTGTCTCGATTTGTAACAGGTAGACGGTCAAAAGCGGGCTACGTGTTACAGATTTAGATTCTTCGGAAAGAGCAATCCTGTTCGTCTCAATCTGTAACAGCTAGGACCAAAAAACTCGGCTAGATGTTACAGATCGAGACAAACGGCTCCCGACCAGCCCAAAAACAAAAAGACCGGGGGCGGCGCGCCGTGTGACGTGCCGCCCCCGGCTGAGAAATGGGGACAGGTTGTGTGAGCGGGCAACCCCGCCAGCCACTAGTCCAGACGACGGGTCTGCGCCACGTGCTTGTACCAGTAGGCGCTTGCCTTGGGCGTGCGCTTCTGGGTTTCAAAGTCAACGTAAAAGAAGCCGTAACGCTTGTTGTAGCCATTGGTCCAGGAGAATTGATCCTGCAGGCTCCACAGGAAGTAGCCGCCCACGTTGACGCCCACCTCCATGGCCTTGAGCAGCCAACGCAGGTGCTGCTCGATGTAGTCGATGCGCGGCTGGTCGTCCACAAAACCGTTCTTGTAGGGGTCCTTGTAGCCCATGCCGTTCTCGGTGATGAAGATCTGCTTGTAGTTGGGGTAGCGCTGCTTAATGTAGACGAGCAGATCGAACAGACCCTCGGGATAGATGATCCAGTCCCAGTCGGTGGTGGGGATGCCGGGCTTGTTCACATGCTCGCCAATGCCCTTGACGCGCCAGCGACCGGTGCCCTTCTCGCCCGTACCGTTGTGGTGCAGGTCGTTCTCGCCATCGTAAGCCTTCAAAAAACGGCACTGATAGTTGTTAACGCCCAGGTAGTCGTTGTAGAGCGCTGCCTCGCGCATAATCTCGAGGTCCTCGTCCAAGATCTCGATGGTGCCGCCCGAGACGGCAGCCAGGCGGTTGGCGCACTCGAGGGTGTCGGGGGCATACTCGCCGCGGAACGTCGCGTCGAGCAAAAACTGGTTTTGCAGCACGTGCTCGTTGTTGGCGGCTTTGATGTCGGCGGGGTCGTTCTCGTTGAGCGGGTACTTAAACTCCAGCGACTGGATGACGCCGATTTTGCCCTTAAAGCCGCCGTTGTGGAAGGCCAGCACGGCCTTGGCGTGGGCGAGCATCATGTTGTGCTCGCACTGGAAGGCCTCGGCCAGATGCGCCTTGACGCCACCGGGGAAGGTGCCCTCGATGTAGGTGTTGGAGGCGTCGGCCCAGATCTCGTTAAAGGTGAACCAGTAGGTCACCTGGTCGGCGTACTCCTTAAAGCAGAAGGTGGCAAAGTCCACAAAGGCGTCGATGGTCTCGCGGTTGAGGAAGTCGCCCTTCTCAAAGAGGGGAAGCGGCGTGTCAAAGTGATGCAGCGTGACGAACGGCTCAACGTGGTGCTTGTGGCACTCGGCGAAGAGATCGTGGTAGAACTGGACGCCCTCGGGGTTGATTTCGCCGGTGCCGTTGGGGAAGATGCGGCTCCAGGCGATGGAGAGGCGAATGCCGTTGATGCCGAACTCCTCGCACAGCTCCAGGTCGACAGGGTACTGGTTGTAGAAGTCCGAAGCGGGATCGGGGGAGAAGCGCCCCTGGGCCTCCAGAAAGTCGTCCCAGGCAACCTTGCCCTTACCGTGAGTGCGGGTCTCGCCCTCTACCTGGTAGGCAGCGGTGGCGCCGCCAAAGACAAAGTCCTCGGGAAACTGCGCGGGCGGGTTGGTGACGCTAGCAGGATTAACGGACATGATGATCCAATCGTCTAAATCGAAGGGCCAGCCGGTCTTGGATGGTCGGCTGGCCCTGGGCGTTACTTACTTCGAAAGTTGCTCACTCACGAAGGCGAGAGACTTGTCGCCGTTCTGGGAGAGCTCGATGTACTGCTTGCCACGGCAGGCGACGCACTTGTTGCCCACGCGCTCACAGTCCTTCTGCAGGTCGGCCAGGTAGCTTGCGGCCTGCGGGGCCAGGACGACCAGGTCAAAGTCGGGGAGCATGTCCACGTGGTTGCCATAGGCCTCGGCAGCGGTCTCGAGGTTAATGCCGCGCTCCTTGGCGGCCTTGGCCAGCGCGTTGGCGAGCAGGCCCGAGGTTCCGCCGCCCTGGCAGAGCACGAGCACGCGCTTGCCGTTGAGGTCGCTGGCGGTCGTTGTCTCGGCAGCGGGTGCTGCGGAAGCGGCGGGGGAGTCGGCCTTCACGGCCTCGGCAGCAGCGCCGGCGGCAACGCTCTTGGCGTCAGCCTTGCCCTGGAAGGCATCGTTGAGCTTGGCGGCCTTCTCGGCGTTCTTGGCGGCGAGCTCCTCCTGGGAGATCTCGGCCTCCTCGGCGCACTTCTGGGCGTCATAGGCACGGAAGAACGGGTAGTACAGAACGAAGTCGACGACCAGGATAAGGGCGAGCATCACAAAAGCGAGCGGCTGGAAGCCCAGGCCCATGATGGTGCCGATGGGGCCGGGGACGGTCCAAGGCAGGGTGTACATAAAGCCGTTCATGCCCAAGAAGTCGATAAAGATCTTGAGAATCCAGATGTTGGCGATCGGGGCAAAGACAAACGGGACAAAGAAGACGGGGTTGAGCACGATGGGCGCGGCGAACAGCAGCGGCTCGTTGACGGCAAAGCAGACGGGGACGATGGCGGCCTTACCGACGGCGCGCATCTCCTGAGACTTGGCCAGGAAGCAGAACATAAAGACCAGGACGAGCGTGGCGCCGGTGCCGCCCATGCAGACGACGAAGTACTGGGCACCCTGGGTCAGGACAGCGGAAGCGTGCTGGCCGGCCTGGAACGCAGCCAGGTTGTCGGTCATGTTGGCAACGAGGGCGGCGGCGATGGCGGGCTCGACGATCGAGGGGCCGTGGACGCCCACGAACCAGAAGAGACTCATAGCGCCGTAGATCACAGCGAGGCCGATGTAGCCGTCGGCAGCGGTGAACAGGGGCTGGAACACCTGGATGACGCCCTGGGCAAAGCAGAAGCCAAAAGCAGCGCGGAAGGCGATGTCAAAGACCCAAAAGACGGTGATGCAGACGGAGAAGGGGATGATGTCCTTAAAGGTCTGCGAGATGTTGGGCGGAACCTGCTCGGGCATCTTGACGGTGATGTTGCGCTTAATGAAGAACTTGTAGATGATGCCGGTCACAAACGCAGCGATAAAGGCGGTCAGCAGGCCTTTGGAACCAAGGTAGGTGGTGTTGAAGCCGCTGGCAGCGTCCGTGGCGATCGTGTCGCTCGAAAGGAGCAAGAAGCCGATGATGGCCGCGCACATGCACGAGATGAAGTTGATCTGGTTGTTCTTGGGCAGATCGCGGTTCTGAGCGTCGGCGAAGTGCTTGGCCGTGGTGGCGGCACAGGCGATGGCCAGGATGCCCATGGAGTAGTTGTAGCACTTCCATAGGGCGTTGTTGATGTCATCGGGCCAGTAGAAACCCCAGATATTGGGAACCGAGGCTACCAGGCAGAAGATGGACGAGAAGATGATGATGGGGATGACGGAGATAAAACCGTCGCGGATCGCCTTGAGGTACTTGTTGCGGGCGATCGCGTTGAAAAAGGGCTGCCCCTTTTCGATGATGGCGATGAGTTGCTCCATGCAAAGCTCCTAAGAGTCGGTGGGTTGGCAACGATGGTAGCTTTTGACGTTTGGTTGCCAAAATGTTGACGTTGCCATTTTGCGACACAAAATAAGACGCGAACCGATGGCCCCTGTGCCTGTGGACCGTCGATTCCTTGCGCGTAAACGTTTGAGCCGCCCGGTGGCTCTGTGTTTGCACAATGGCAACGTTAACATTTGGTCGACAAAAGCTGTTCGGGGAAGCAAAAATGTCGGTGAACGGTAGGTTTTGGGTGGTGAGCGTATGGTGGGGGAGGCGTTGGATATACTTGAAGGCGTTAAAAATGACTGCGTAGGGTGTCACCAATGGCATCGTTGACATAGAAAGATCGACCTATGGCCGCTGTTAAAAAATCGGTATCCGTTAAGGATGTGGCGCGTCTCGCGGGCGTCTCGGAACAGACGGTCTCGCGCACCGTTCACGATTCGCCCAGCGTGCGCCCCGAGACCAAGGAGCGCGTGCGTGCCGCCATGCGCGAGCTGGGGTATCGCCCCAATTTTGCCGGTCGATCGCTGCGTCGCGGTAAGTTTAAGACCGTCGGCGTCGCCATGTTCAATATTACCGGCACCGGCAACCTCGACCGTATGGAGGGCTTTGCCGCCGCCGCCGATAAGCACGGCTATGCCATCACTCTCACTAAAGTAGACGGGCATCCGTATACCCTCGAGGGCGCATCGTCGCGCATGAGCGCACTGCCGGTGGACGGCATGGTTGTGATTATGAACCGCATGCCGGCGGACTTTGGCACCTTTGAGCCGCTGCCCGGTATGCAGACGGTGCTCGTTACCATGCTGGAGCACCCGCTCTGTTCAACGGTCGATAACGACCAGTTCGATTGCTCGCGCCAAGTGGTCGAGTACTTGCTGGGGCAGGGGCACAAGACCGTGCACTTTATCTCGTGTCCCGAGCGCTCGCTTTCGGGCATGCGGCGCGAGGAAGGCTGGCGCGAGACATTGCGTGCGCATGGCATCGAGCCACCGCAGCTCGTGCGCGGCGACTGGACAGCGCAGAGTGGATATGCTGCCGGTCAGGCTCTGGCGGACGATCCGACCTGTACGGCCATTTATGCTTCCAACGATGCCATGGCATATGGCTGCATCCGTGGGCTCGAGTCGCGCGGGAAGCGCGTGCCCCAGGACGTAAGCGTGGTGGGTGTTGACGATAGTTTGGGCGATATCGTGCCCGATCGTCGCCTGACCACGGTGCGCTTTGACAACAAACGCGTCGGCATGTGGGCGGTCGACAAGATTGCCGGCGCCGAGGGCACTGCACCCGGTGTGGAGCACATGCTGTTTCCGGGCGTGCTCGTCGAGGGCGATACGGTGCGCGATGTACGCTAGGGCGCGGGTCTGTTTGGGTTGCCGCTAATTGTGTTCGATATTGTTCAGATTGGTTTAAAAACCGTTCACGGGCGAATAGTGACCGTTCATAGCTCAAAATTACGTTTTGCGCTGTTCTTTTTTGTTTGAATGTTATTGTTTCTGTCATACACAACGCAGCGCGTATGCCCGGACGCGATGCTCTCCATTGGTTCATATGTGAAAGGAACGCAATATGGCAACCAAAGAAGAAATCTCGATGGTTGGATTCGAGATTGTCGCATACGCAGGTGACGCCCAGACCGATCTGCTTGCAGCGCTCGATGCTGCTCGCGAGGGTGACTTTGAGAAGGCCGAACAGCTGCACAAGGATGCCAGCGATGCACTTATCGGCGCCCACGACACGCAGACCAAGCTGCTTTCGCAGGAGGCCGGCGGTGGCGAGATGGAGATGACCTTCATCATGGCTCACGCTCAGGACACTCTCATGACCACTATGATCCTGGAGAAGCAGGCCCGCTTTACCATCGATGCCTACAAGCGCATCGCTGAGCTCGAGGCCAAGCTCGCCTAACGAGCCCTCACAACCAAGTTCCCTTCCAAAAGCCCTGCCGCACCCGCGACAGGGCTTTTTCTGTCCTCCTCCAAGTTGCGGTGAAATAGGGACTGAATAGGGGCCGGCGGGCGCAAAACAATCCCTATTCCACCGCAACTCATCCCGAGATAGTCATTGGGGACGTTCTTAAACGACTGGTCATTGGGGACAGTCTTGGTGCGCTCCGTTCGTCCTCCCGTTCGATTTTTGCTCGGTGGGTATACTTCCATCCGCAATACAGGCCGGAATGAGGAGGTATCCAAATGCCGGACAACGGATTGATTCAAAAGAAAGATGCGCACGAGATGGCTCATGGGCGTCCTGTCCAGATAACCGAGCACACGGCGGTAACCGAGCTGCAGCCCAGTCTGTCCGATGTCGTGTGCGCAAACAAAAAGCTGCAGATTGGCTTTATCGTTGCGCTCGTGGTCCTGGCGCTGCTGTCGGGCTTTGTAGCTCGTCCGCATTTCGCCGATACCAAAACTTGGGACTCCACCATCGAGGTCATCGACCAAAAGAAGGGTAACGTACTGGCGCTCACGACCTCGTGCGTGGCGCTGTCTGCGGGCATTACCGCGCTGCCGGGTGATACGGGAACGCCGGTTGCCGAGCAGCTCGCGCAGCTTTCAGGCAACCTTGGTATCGTGCTTGCCGTGCTCTACCTCGAGAAATACCTGCTAACCATTTTGTGGTCGGTTGGCTTGGGCATCTTAATCCCGTTTGCGTTGGTGCTCTTTGCGGTGTCGCTCGGCATTCACGGGCGCTGGAGCACGAGCGCTGTCCTGCGCCGTGTGGCGACACGCGTGCTGGTAGTTGCCGTGATCGGCATGGCGTTGGTGCCTGCAAGCGTTTGGGTGTCGCAGAAGGTCGATGAAACGTATCGCGTAAGTATTGAGCAAGCTGAGCAAAAGGCTGCGGACGCTGCGGACGCGGCCGACACCACGGACAAGTCAGCCGAGACCAGCTCAAAATCGAACAAGAAAAAATCCGAGGCCACGGAGTCCAAAAACGTGCTCGAGCAGTTGACTGATGGGGCCTCGAGCCTTGTTACGTCGGTGACCAGCGGTGCCAAGCAGATGACCGACGAGATCGTGCAGCAGGTGACCGACCTCATCGAAGGCGTCATCGTGATGATCGTGACTTCGTGCGTTATCCCGCTGCTGGTGCTCGTGGCGTTCCTGTGGCTGGGACACGTACTGCTGGGGATCGATATTTCCAGCCCGGCGAACTATTTGACGGGCCGCTTTCTGAGTGCTCCGTCCAAGCACGCCAAATAGGGTGGGCAGTCCGAGTAGCTAAAACAGCTGTATATACCGGGGAATACCGCCGAAGGGCGGCCGAGACACGTTCTTGGCCGCCCTTTTGTTTGTTGAACACATGGTCGCTACGTCCGCGCCCGGCTCAAACGGTCAGCAATCATCCGTGAACGATATTTGTTCAAAAAAGAACAAAGTTAAACAAATAGTTGTTGCAGTTACTGTTCGAATGTGTTCAAATAAACATGAACAGTGAAGAATCGCACATTCAGATGCCCGGACCTGAACGCGATTCAACACTTCCAAACAGAAACTACGCACCTGCGTATCTCTCAAGGAGGATGTCATGAGGGTTGTAATCGCTTCCGATGCCGACGGTATGTCGATGAAGGAGTCCATCAAGGAGATGCTCATCGCCGACGGTCACGAGGTCGTCGACTATTCCGAGACCCCTGCCGCGGACTTTGTCGATTCCGCGACCGCCGTTGCCAAGGACCTGCTGGAGCACAAGGATTCCCAGGGCTTCGCATTCGATAAGTACGGCGTCGGCTCCTATATGGCCGCTGTCAAGATCAAGGGCATGGTCGTCGCCAACATTTCCGACGAGCGTTCCGCTTACATGACCCGCGAGCACAACGGCTCGCGCATGGTCACCATGGGCCCGGGCGTTGTGGGCACCGAGGTCGCCAAGAAGATCGCCCGCGAGTTCCTGCGTGCACAGTACGCCGGCGGCCGTCACCAGATCCGTGTCGACATGCTCAACAAGATGGCCTAACGAGAGCCACCGAGAACTCGAACTTCTACCTCAACTTGTGAATTCAGACGAAAGGACGTTCTGATGAAGAAGACCATCGCAATCGGTTGCGACCATATCGTTACGGACGAGAAGATCTATCTGGCCGACCGCCTGGAGCAGGCTGGTTACAAGGTGCTCGACTGCGGCACCTACAGCCACACCCGTACGCACTATCCCATCTACGGTAAGGCCGTGGGCGAGGCTGTTGCCAGCGGCAAGGCCGACTTTGGCGTGGCCCTGTGCGGCACCGGCATCGGCATCACCAACGCCGTCAACAAGGTTCCCGGCGCCCGCTGCGCCCTGGTCCGCGACATGACCTCTGCCCTGTATGCCCGTCGCGAGCTCAACGCCAACATCGTGGGCTTTGGCGGCAAGATTACCGGCGAGTTCCTGATGGCCGATATCATGCTTGCCTTCCTGGAGGAGCCCTACGAGAAGACCCCCGAGCACGATGCCCTGATCGCCAAGATCGATGCCTGCAATAAGGCCGACGCCGAGGCTCAGGCTGACCCGCACTTCTTTGACGAGTTCCTCGAGAAGTGGGACCGCGGCGAGTACCACGACTAAGGAGGTTACGCGGTTTTACCAAACCGCGTAACGGGTCGACGCTGCGAAGCCATCTGGTGGGCAATCTGCCGTTCAGCTTCGGCGGCATGACCAGAAGGTCAATGCCGCCTCGCTTCACGGCACCTTGCCTCACCAGCTGGCTTCTCGCTGACGTTGAGGTGACCTGTGGGGTTACCGCTGTTGTTGCGAAGATTTCCGATACGGCGAGCTGCTCCGATAACACGTTTGCTTGCTTGGCTTGAGTGCTTCGCTCTTGGCTGTACTTGGCGATTTGCAGCTTTTCAATTGACGGCTCGCGTTTCTGTGAGGGGCGCGGGCCGGTTTTCTATCAGCCCTATTGACTTGGCGGGCTGTCGTAAGAAAGGGAAGGCTCCTATGGAGTTTGTTCTTGATAACGGTTCTATCCGCGTAGCACTGAGCACGGCGGGCGGGTCGTTCACTTCTATTGCGGCCAACGGCCGTGAGTACCTGTGGCAGGGTGATCCGGCGGTCTGGTCGGGCCAGGCGCCCATTTGTTTCCCGATCTGCGGCGGCCTTCGTGACGGTCGCGCATTGACCATGGGCGGCCGCGAGGTAAAGCTCGCCCGCCACGGCTTTGCGCGCAAACAGGAGTGGAAACTCGAGGAACAGAGCGACAACATGGTTGCGCTGAGCTTAAGCTCTGCCGACCATGCCGAGTTGCTCGAGCAGTACCCGTATCCGTTTAAGATCGTTGCTCGTTACACGGTCGATTCGGAAAAGGTGGCCGTGTCGTACGAGGTGACCAATGAGGGCACCGAGGACATGCCGTTTTTTGTGGGCGGCCACCCCGGCTTTAAGTGCCCGCTCGACGAGGGCGAGTCCTATGACGATTATGAGCTCCGTTTTGAGCAGCGTGAGGCCACCGAGCTCTGTACTGCCGTTCCCTCGACGGGCCTGATTGATGTTGAGCATCGCAGCAAGAACCCGATGGTTGGCCATGACCTGCCGCTTACCCACGAACTCTTCGACTTCGCGGAGACCATCTTTGACGTGCTCGAGAGCCGCGTGGTTACGTTGACCAAGAAAACCGAGGACAAGGGCGTGCGCCTGACGTTCCCCGATATGCCGTACCTGATTGTATGGAGCAAGCCCGAGGGCGACTTTGTGGCTGTTGAACCGTGGGGTGGTCTGTCCACCTGCTCCGACGAGGACGATATTCTGGAGCACAAGCGTGGCTGCCTGGTGGCCAAGCCGGGAGAGACCGTCACCCGCGGCTTTGAGATCGAGATCCTTTAACGAGTTATCGTATGTTTGGGGCGGGTTATGCCGCCCCGGAACAGGAGTTCAACATGATTCTGACCGTTACCATGAACCCGTCGATTGATACGCGCTATCAGCTCGACAAGCTGATCATCGACGATGTTAACCGTGTGACGCCCGAAAAGACCGCTGGCGGCAAGGGCCTCAACGTGAGCCGTGTGCTGCTGCAGTTGGGCGACGATGTGCTCGCGACCGGTCTGCTCGGCGGCCACATGGGTGCCTATATGGCCGAGCTTATGGATGCCGACGGCGTCAAGAACGACTTTGTGCCCATCGCCGGCGAGACGCGCATTTGCCTGAATATTCTGCACGAGGGTAATCAGACCGAGCTGCTGGAGAGCGGCCCGCAGATCGCCCCGGCCGAGCTCGAGGCCTTTACGGCCAAGTTCGCCGAGCTTGCAGCGAAGGCGGACGTTGTGACGCTTTCGGGCTCGCTGCCGCGTGGCGTCGATGCCGGCTACTATGCCGAGCTCGTCAAGATCGCCGAGGAGGCGGGTGCCAAGGTGCTGCTCGACACCTCGGGTGCATCGCTGGAGGCCGCGCTGGAGTCCGACGCTAAGCCTGAGCTTGTTAAGCCCAACCTGACCGAGATTAACGGCCTGCTGGGTACGTCCTTTACGACCGATGATGTCGATGCCCTGCGCGAGGCGCTTGCCGCCGATGACCGTTTTGCTGGTATCCCCTGGGTTGTCGTTTCGATGGGCGCTGCCGGTTCGGTTGGCTTCCATGAGGGTCGCGCGTTCCGCGCCAAGACGCCCGCGATTGCGGCTGTGAACGCGACGGGTTCCGGCGACTCGACCATCGCCGGTTTTGCGCATGCCATTGCTGCTGGTGCCGACGACGTCACGGTGCTCAAGACCGCCAATACCTGCGGCAAGCTCAACGCCATGGATCCCAAGACCGGCCACCTGGTCATGGACCGCTGGGACGAGATCTACAACAACGTTGAAGTAACGGAGCTGTAGGGTTACGCGGTTTTACCAAACCGCGTAACGGCTCGACGCTGCGCGGGCCGCATTTGGACAATCTGACGTTCAACTTCAAGGGCGCGACCAGAAGGTCAGCGCCCTTTCGTTTCACGTCACCTTGTCTCAAATGCGACCCGCTCGCTGTCGTTGTCAAAACATCGGCGTCGCCTTGCTTCGGGAATGCGGCAGATAGAGACGTTCCTTTTTTGCCGGCAGTTTGGGACACTCCTTACGGGGCACCCCCTCCACAGCGCCTATGCCAGCTTGTCGATTTGCCCAATCTCCCAGAGCGGAATATTGACGAGCGTGCCTTCGTCTCTATATGCCGCTAACGATGTTCTCACGCAGCGCTCGAGCTTGAACTTCTCGCAGGCAATCCTCAGGCTCTTTGCTTTGAGATTCTCTGCCGCCTTGACCTCGAGCGGAAGCACGGTCCCCGCATGGTCGACGGCAAAGTCAGTCTCTGCATTGCCGGAGGAGGATGACCAATACGCGGGGGTATTGCCTTGGAGCAAAAGCTCCTGTGCGACGTATTGCTCGGTCAGCGAGCCTTTGAACTCCGTAAAAACAGCGGGCCCGTTCAGAACAATGGCTGGCGTGAGGCCGGAGAGTGCTCCGAGGATGCCGGTGTCGATGCAGAACAGCTTGAAGCCCGAGAGATCCTCGTAGCTTGTGAGCGGTGCTCTTAGGGCGGAAACACGTGGTACCTTATGAACGATTCCATAGTCCATGAGCCACTGGAGGCTTTCCTCAAAATCGCGTGCGCGCGCCCCGGGACGAAGCGCGCCGTAGACGAACTTCTTGTTTTCCTTTGCGAGCTGGCCGGGAAGGGATTTCCAAACCAGCCTCATGCGCTCGACGATGCGGGCTGGCGCATGCTTGCCAAAATCGGATTCATAAGCTTCGATGATTTGCTGCTGAAGCCTGTGGGCCTCGATGAAATCGTGGGAGGCGGCGAAAGCGGAGACAACTTCTGGCATGCCACCGACAACGAGGTATTCCTTGAGCAGGCGCTCGAGCTTTTCGGAAACGTTCGCCAGCAGGTCCATGTCTGCGGCAAGGATGGCATCTGCGAGCGGATCGCCATCGACGGCACGAACGAACTCGACAAACCCCATGGGGCGCATGGTAAGCTGGTCGATCTTGCCGACGGGGAACGACTCGTTTTCGCGTCGGAGCGCGAGCCCCATATAGGAGCCGGCTGCCATGATATGGTATTCCGGCGCCAGCTCGTTGAAGTATTTGAGCGAGGTGATGCCACGCGGTGCCTCTTGGATTTCGTCGAAGATGATGAGCGTGTCTGTCGGCGTTATGGTCTGGCCGCGCAGGAGCTCTATCTGGGAGATGATGCGTTTGGGGTCAAGGCTTCCGTCGAACAGCGAACGTGCGCCCGGTTCGAGCATAAAGTCAAAACGGATGACGTTTTGATACTGCTGGCCTGCGAATTCGTTGAGAAGCCAGGTTTTTCCCGTCTGGCGGGCCCCCTTAAGCAGGAGGGGCTTGCGGTTTGACCTAGATTTCCAAGCGATGAGTTCGTCCATTAGCTGTCGCTGCATACTGCCCCCTAACGATCATGGTTAGTATAAGACCGTCTTGGTCTTCCCATCGAAAAATGTGGGAGTAAACCACGTTTTTCCATCGAATAATGTGTGAGGCAACCACGCTTTTCCATCGAATAATGTGGGAGTTTAGGTCGGCACCTGGGGACGTTCCTTCTCTGCTGGCAGTTTGGAACACTCCTTGTTTTGGTGCAAATTAGCTACCCTTGCATCAGAAAACGGCGCCCGCCGGCGATGTTGCCGGCGGGCGCCGTTGTCGTGTAGGTGGCTATGTCGTGGGGGCTGCCGTTGAGCGTCCGGGTCTGTGCTCTACAGCGAGTCGATAAAGCGCTGTTGGGCGGCGCGTCCTGCCTCGTTCCACTTAAAGACGCCGGCGTTGTCGAGCACGTGGCCAAACACCACGCCGACCTCCTCGTGCAGGATATCGATGGCGTTGTCGGCCGTAAGCTCGTCGGCGCGGCGAGCAAAGACGTCCTCGGCCCACGCGGCATGGCTGCGACAAAGATTATCGCCCTCGAGCGCACCGGCAAGATCGTAGCTGGCATCGACCTTGGCTGCCAGCAGATGCTCACGGACAGCGCCAAGCTCGGGAACCAGGCGCGGCGGCAGAATGGCCAGGCCCATGACCTCGATCAGGCCGATGTTCTCCTTCTTAATGTGGTGGTACTCGGCATGCGGGTGGAAAACGCCTAGCGGGTGCTCGTCGGTCGTGATATTGCAGCGAAGCGCCAGGTAGGCCTCGTAGATTTCGCCGCCGGCATTTCCGCGAGAGTCGACGCGGCGGATGACGGGCGTCACGGTGTTGTGCGCCACGCCATCGGCTGTGTACGCGATGACGCCCACAGACTCATCGGTCCACTCGCGCCAGGCGAGGATAATCTTCTCGGCAGCGTCGAGCAGCTGGGCGCGGTCATGCGAGCGCAGGCGCAGCACCGAGAGCGGCCACTGCAGCACGGTACCGCTGACCTGGTCAAAACCGGGCACGCTAAACTGCGAGACCTCGGCGGCATGCATCATGGGGAACTCGTGCGAGCCGCCCTGGAAGTGGTCGTGCGACAAGATCGAGCCGCCCACGATAGGCAGGTCGGCGTTGGAGCCAATAAAGTAGTGCGGGAACAGGTCGACAAAGTCGAGCAGGCAGGTCAGACCCTTGCGGTCCACGTGCATCGGGCGATGCTCGGAGCTCATCGTGATGCAGTGCTCGTTAAAATACGCATACGGGCTGTACTGGAAACCCCAGCGCTCGCCGTCGAGCTGGATGGGGATAACGCGCAGATTCTGGCGGGCGGGGTGAGCGCCACCGTCGGCTGCGGCGGAGCGTCCAGGGTAGCCCTCGTTCTCGATGCACAGCTGACAGGCGGGATACTTCTCGCCCGTGTTCTTTGCGGCGCCGGCCGCGGCAATGTCGCGCGGATCCTTTTCGGGCTTTGACAGGTTGATGGTGATCTCCAGGTCGCCCCAGTTGGTGGGGGTGCTCCATTTGATATTGCGCGCGATGGCGGCACGACGCACGTAGCCGGCGTCGCAGCACAGACCGTAGAACCAGTCGGTCGCGGCGCGGGGCTCGTTGACGCCCATACGGCCGTTGAATTCCTCGTTTACAACCGAAGGCCTCGGCATCAGCACACCCATGATGCGCATGGCGATGCGATCGCGGCCCGATGCCGTATCCTCGGCAGCACCGTTGGCAACGGCGGCCTCGGAAAGCGCGGCAAGCGTGCCCTCCAGGTCAAAATCGGGGAGCGTATCGGGGTGCAAGAGCGATAGTTTCTCAACCTGGAGCGCCCAGGCCATGTCGAGCGCCGGGCCCGTAGCACCGATGCACTCCAGAATGGTGTTGTATGCCCAGATGCGATCGTCCTGTCGGATCATCGATCGATGGATGGCATACTCAATCAAGCCCTGCGCAGCCTCGCGCACGTCGGTCATTACAGCCATGCCGCGTAAGCCCCCTTGTCAGTAATTGCGTAGTGGCGGGCAGAGCCTTCGCCCAGCCAGCTGTTCATCTTGGTGATAAAGGTGTCGACCAGGTCGAGCGGCACGAAGGCCTGGATGGTGCCACCAAAGCCGCCACCGTGGATACGGACGGCGCCGCGGCCGTCGAGCACGTGCTCGGCCAGCGCCAGGGCATACATGGAAGGCTGCTCGGCACCCAGTTTGGCAACAACATTCTGCAGGTACATGGCAGAGCTGGCGCCGGACTCGCGCGTCAGGACCAGGAACTGGTCGATGTCGCCGGCGTTCAGGGCTGCCCAGCGCTTGTCGACCAAGCCGTTTTCGTACCAGTAGTGAACGGCGCGCAGGCAGGCACGGTCACCCAGCTTGGCGCGCAGCTCGGGGAGCTTGGCGTCAAAGTCGGCAACGTCGACCTCGCACAGGCGTGCCTTGCCAAACTCGGCAGCGACGTCCTGCATCTCGCGCGGAACGGCGGCGTAGTCGTCGGTGGCGGCCACGTGGTCGGCACCGACCTTAACGAGCACGAGCGCGTAGCCGTGATCCTCAAAGTTGAGCTCGAGCTTCTGGGTTATAGGCTGAGCCTGGTCCTCAAAGTCCATGTAGGCAAGGCCGCCCAGGCACACGGCTGCCTGATCCATAAGACCGCAGGGCTTGCCGTAATAGTTGTTCTCGGTGCGCTGGCTCATCTGGGCGAGCGCGACAGGCTCGATGGCGGGTGCGCCCCAGAGGGTTTCCATGGCACGACCGTACGCGGCCTCGACGGCAGCGGAGCTGGATAGGCCGCCGCCCGAAGGGACGGAGCAGGTAAAGGCGAAGTCGAAGCCCTTGGGCTCAACACCAAGTGCTGCGATCTCGTGGGCCATACCGCGGACGAGGCTCGCGGACGTGCCCTTCTCGGACTCCTGAACGTTTAGCGTGTCGAGCGCGATCTCAAACGTAGGATAGCCCTCGTCGGCGACGCGAATCTTGTTGGAGTCGGTTGCCACGGCGATGCCGTCGACGGCGACATCGAGCGAGCCGGCGATAACGTGGCCGCCCTCGTGGTCGGTGTGGTTGCCGCTGATCTCGGAACGGCCGGGCGCGTGCACGTAGAGCACCTGGCGGTCGCCGATGGGGCCAAACTCCTCCTCAAACAGCTTGGTGAGCGTGGCGAATGTCTTTTCGTCGGGGGTGGTCATGGGAGTCCTTTCCTTGGCGCGCACGGGTGGGTTTTGCGTCGTTATGAGTACGTTAACAACTTGAAGCGGCATGAACCAAGTGTTTGCGATACCGCACGTTACGGGCTATGTTAACGTACTCATAACACATCGCTTGTCACTTTTTGAGAATCTGGTAATCGGTAGAAATTCAGCCGTGAACGGTACTGCCGTATGGACTTATAAAGCAGAAGAGATGCAGATAGAAAAAGTAGAGTACGTTAACATGCGTCCGACGATAGCGGGCCTCGGCGCGGGATGTATTTCTGCCCGGGCCGGCATTCACGCTATTCAGATCTCGCAAGGGTGAAGGTGATCCTGTGGCAAGGCGCCCGTCCAACGATACCAGTTCGCGTCCGGTCTCCATGGCTGACGTCGCCCGCGCTGCCGGCGTTTCGCAGCAGACGGTTTCGCGCGTCGCCAACGGCTTGCCCAACGTTAACGAGCAGACGCGCCAGCGCGTGCAGGCCGCTATGCAAGAGCTCGGCTTTCGTCCGAGTTATGCCGGTCGCTCGCTGCGCGACGGCCGTTACCATTCGGTCGGCCTATGCATCAACGATGTCACAAAGTTTGGCAACCTCTCAATGATCGACGGCATCGCCAGCGCTGCTCGCGAGCATAATTGCGCCATCACGCTGGTCGAGATGTCCAAGACCGAGGAATTCTCGCTTGCCGAGGCCACACGTCGTATGGCCGCGCTGCCCGTGGACGGTATCATCATCGGCATGAGCCGCATGGCGCCCGATTTTGAGACGTTTGATCCACTGCCGGGCATTGGCACGGTCATCGTTACCATGTACGCGCACCCGCGCGTGACCACGGTCGACTCCGACCATTACGGCTGCTCGCTCTTGCTTATGGATCACTTGTTTGAGCTGGGGCACGAGCAGATTCGCTATATTGGCGGCCCGTCGTTCTCGGTCGACGAGCAATTTCGTCGCGCTGGCTGGCAGGATGCGCTCGAGCGTAAGCACATTCAGCCGCAGGCGCCGCTCGAGGGCGACTGGTCTGCCAACAGCGGTTACGAGGCCGGCAGATATCTGGCCGAGCACGACCGCACCATGACGGCGATTTACGCGGCAAACGACCAGATGGCAAATGGCGCGATTGCCGCGCTGCGCGATAGCGGTCTGCGCGTGCCCGAGGACGTGAGCGTGGTGGGTGTCGACGATTCGCTCGATGATTTTGTCGCGCATAACGAGCTTACGACCGTTCGATTCGACTTGCATCAACGTGGGCGCGAGGTGTTTGAGCATGCGGTTCCCGAGGCGGGTACGGCGGGCAAAACCGTTGCCATTCGTATTCCCGGCCAGCTCATTATTCGACATAGCACGGCGATACCACGCTCATAGTTTGCGCAGGTAAACGGCGATTTATCGTATTTCAATAACAATCGGTAAGGATGCCGGCAGATAACAGTTGGAATGCTGCCGAGTGCTATGATAGACGGGCTCTTTTGTCTATCTAGGAGGCTTTGCCTGATGGAGATCACCAAGGATATCCGCTACATTGGCGTCAACGATCACGACATTGACCTGTTCGAGGGCCAGTACGATGTGTCCGAGAATGGTATGGCATACAACAGCTACGTTATCTTGGGCGATAAAATCGCCGTCGCCGATTCGGTCGACGGTGGTTTTGTCGACGAGTGGCTCGGCAACCTCGAGGCCGTGCTCGATGGCCGTACGCCCGACTACCTGGTCGTCCATCACATGGAGCCCGATCACTCCGCCGGTATCGCTGCCTTTATGGAGCGCTATCCCCAGGCGCAGATCGTGGCAAGCATGGGCGCCTTCCGCATGATGGTCAACTACTTTGGCACCGACTACCCCGAGCGTAAGATGGTCGTCAAAGAGGGCGACGTGCTCGACCTGGGTGGCCACAGCCTAACGTTTGTCGGCGCCCCCAACGTGCACTGGCCCGAGGTGCTGTTCTCTTACGAGGCCACTGACAAGGTGCTCTTTAGTGCCGACGGTTTTGGCAAGTTCGGTGCTAACGACATCGAGGATCCCGAGGGCTGGGCTTGCGAAGCACGCCGCTACTACTTTGGCATCGTCGGTAAGTTCGGCAAGTTCGTGCAGGCCGTGCTTAAGAAGGCCGCCGATCTGGATATCCAGATCATCTGCCCGCTCCACGGCCCCGTGCTGACCGAGAATCTGGGCTACTACCTCGACACTTACAACACCTGGTCGAGCTACCAGCCCGAGGACGAGGGTATCACGATCGCCTATGCGAGTGTGTATGGCCATCTGAAGGCTGCCGTCGAGGAGCTCGCATCTGCGCTCGAGGCCCGCGGCCAGAAGGTCTCCGTCTTTGACTTGGCTCGCGACGATATGGCCGAGGCCGTTGAGGACGCGTTCCGCTATGACCGTCTGGTGCTCGCCTCCATCACCTATCAGGGCGAGATCTTCCCGTTCATGAGCACCTTTATCCATACGCTTGCCGAGCACGCCTATCAGAACCGTACGGTGGCACTCGTCGAGGCCGGCTCTTGGGCGCCCACCGCTGCCAAGGTTATGACCAAGGAACTCGAGGGCATGAATGACATCACTCTGGCGCAGAACAAGGTGACCGTGTTGGGTTCGCTCAACGACGCCTCGCGCGCTCAGATCGAGGCCCTCGCCGACGAGCTTTCCAAGTAGCGATATTTCGCTTTTAACGAGCAAAACCACCACAAAGGGGACAGGCACCTTTGTGGTGGTTTTTGTTTAAGCGCCGGCGATGACGAGATTTGGGCGGGCGTCGTCGACGGTCTCGGCGAGTGAGGTGGCGACGGCGCCATCGGGATCACGGTCCATCACGATGGTGTCGACGTCGGTCAGCTCGGCAAAACGGTACATGCCGCGTCCGTTGACCTTACTGGCGTCCATGAGGGCGACGCTTTGATGGGCTGCGGCGATCATAGCCGTTTTGGTCTCGGCCATCTGGGGAAAGTCGGTCGTAAAACCGCAACGGGGGACAAAAGCGCCGGGGCACACGATGGCAAGGTCGGCGTGAACCGTTTGGAGCGCCTGCATAGTGAGCGGTCCGTACAGATAACGATGGCCTTTGCGCAGCGCCCCGCCCAGCATGACGACATCAACCGAGGGCATGCTCTCGTCGATGTAATCGGCAATGGTAATGTCGGCCGTGATGACGGTGATACCGTCGCGCTGATCGAGGAGCCGGACGAACTCGAGCGCCGTGGTGCCCGAGTCGACGAGCAGCGTGTCGCCGTCATTGACGAGCTCGATGGCGCTTTGCGCGATGGCCTGCTTGGCGGCGACGTTGACATTGATGCGGCGATCCTGCGTGGAAACGGTTAGGCGTTTGTGGAGCGATACGGCACCACCATGTGTGCGGCGCAGCTTGCCTGCTTCGGCGAGCGCGTCAAGGTCGGCGCGGGCGGTGACGGAGGACACGCTAAAGGTCTGGGCGATTTCTGCTACCTGCACCGAGGCATTATGATCGAGCATTTCCAAAATGGCGGTACGGCGTTCGTCGGCAAAGGCACGGTTGGTGGCTTGGGCCATGCTTGCTCCATTCTCGGCTAAATTTGCAGGAATTGTGTTGACTCTATTTTCGTTCATTTTCTTTTTGAGTAAGAAAACACCTTTCGATTACTTATCTTTTCTATAAAAGAAAGATGATTCGCTTGAAAACTGCAATGTCGTATAGAGGGATCCGGCGCGAATCCCTTCCGTTTGCTTTTCAAAAACGAGTGTCTTGACCTGTGTGCCGGTGATATCTCATACGTGCGACGCCGTCGATTTTCATACAATGGGCGCAGCAAAACGCAAGGTAAAACGCCTTGTGAACAACTACGCCCGATGTCCAGATGCGGGCGAGGGAGAGGAGCAAACGCTCATGGCACTTGTTACCACCGAAAAGATGCTCAAGGACGCTCAGGCCGGCCACTACGCCGTCGGCGCGTTCAACGTCGAGAACCTCGAGTTTGTTATGGCCGTTCTGGCCGCTGCCGAGGAAACCAAGTCCCCCGTCATCATGCAGACCACCCCGGGCACCATCAAGACCGCTGGTCTGGACTACTTCTACGGCATGGTCAAGGCTGCCGCCGAGCGCGCTTCCGTGCCCGTCGCTCTGCACCTCGATCACGGCGATGGCTATGACCGCTGCATGCAGGCTTTCCGCACTGGCTATACCTCTGTCATGATCGACGGCTCGCACGAGTCCTTCGAGGACAACATCGCTCTGACCAAGTCCGTCGCCGACGCTGGCCGCGCCATGGGCGTGCCCGTCGAGGCTGAGCTCGGTAAGGTTGGCGGCAAGGAGGACGACGGTCCCGCGGTTGAGGGCGAGAGCCCCTACACCGACCCTGCCGAGGCCAAGGAGTTCGTCGAGCGCACCGGCTGCACCTCCCTCGCTATTGGCGTTGGCACCAGCCACGGCGTGTACACGAGCGATCCGCACATCGAGCAGTCCGTGGTCAAGGCCATCCGCGACGCCGTCGACGTGCCGCTGGTTCTGCACGGCACCTCTGGTGTGCCCGATGAGCAGGTTGCCGAGGCTGTGAAGAACGGCATCTGCAAGGTTAACTACGCCACCGAGCTGCGTCAGGCCTACACCAAGGGCTTCATGGCCTACATGGCCGAGAACCCCGCCTGCTTCGATCCCAAGAAGCCGGCCAAGGAGGGCATGCGTGAGATCACCGAGCTGGTTAAGATCCGCATGACCAACCTCAACTCTGTGGGCAAAGCAGAGTAACAGCAAGGGTACTCTGATCCCACCGGACGGTTTGGGCGGGTCCCGTACTTAGTTTCCAAAACGTCCTCGCGCATGAAGGCCCCCGTTGTCTCGCTTCTTCGAAGCGTTGACAACGGGGGCCTTCGCGCTGCGGAATGATTTTGGAAACTAAGTACGGGACCCGCCCAAACCGTCCTGCTCAATCGCCCTTGTGGCGTTAGTGTCGGAAAAATAAGACGTTGCTTTTTGCCCCCTGCGGAAAGATTGGGGAACTAAGCCCTCGTCCCTCCCAGGTTGACCTACTCGAGGTCGTCGCCCTTGTGGCGTTGGGGCTGAAAGGGTGGGGCGCGGGGGTTACTTGGCTGTTAGGGTTAGTAGGTCGTTGGGGGTTTTGAGGTTGTAGGTGGCGTTTGGGATGTCTTGGTGTGATCCCCATGCCGCTCTGGCAAAACTGACCCCTGCCGAAGTTGCGCATTGTTCGTCGTAGACGGTGTCGCCAACGTAGACGACGTTGCCAGGATTCGCGCCCGTACGCCGGAGATATTCGAGCATGGGTGCGGGTGCGGGTTTATGTTCGGTTGTGTCTTCGACAAGGATGATGTGCTCAAAATACTTATCGAAGCCAAGGGGTGCAATTTCTTCTGCGTATTCGTCGCGCGCACGTGAGGAGACGATGCCAAGTTTGCAGCCGCTATCGGCGAGTGTTGTGATGACTTCAAGCAAACCTGGAAACACGCTGATGGTGCTTTTAAAGCTGGCGGCAACTTGGCACCAGCGATCCAACGTTGCCTGCGAGTAGATTCCAAGTTTCTCAAGGGCATCCTTGCCGGGTATGCCGAGGGCAAATTCAAGCTCGTGTCGGGGGAGCGTTTTGCCGGTTTCTTCTTGGACAATCTGGCCAAGCGATGACAGCACGCTTTCTTCTGTATCTGCCAATGTCCCATCAACGTCAAACACGATATAGTCAAAGTACTTCATATAGTAGCTCCTATCCGTTGTTTGCCTGCAAGTTTGATGCAGTGACAGAAAAAGGGCTAGCGGGATTTCTGCCTGGTACTATCGAGATTCTGCCTCGCTGCTCGATAGCTCGAAGGAGTGCATCCCATTTGTTCTTTAAATACCTGGCCAAGATGGCTTGCTGTCGCAAAGCCGCATTGGCGCGCGACTGTCTGGACCGTTCGCGTGGTGTGTGCCAAAAGTTCGCAAGCACGGTTTACGCGGTATGCGCGCAGATATGCCGCCGGGGTCGTTCCTGCGCAAGCTTCGATAATGCGGTAACACTCTCTTTCGCTTACGCCGGCTGCAGATGCCATCTGGGGCACATCTATAGCGGCTGCATAGTTTGCGCGGATATAGTCCAGGATTGCCTTGAACTGTACGTCGCGGTTGGTCATCCAAGAGGCGTTGTCGGAGGAAAAGAGCGGTTCGGCCTTGGCGTAAATCTGAATCCAGAGCTCTGACAAACTATTTCGAAACGCCATCTCGTTCTGCGGCCGTTGAAGGTCGTGGTTAAAGGAACTCTTTAGCAAATCGATAAAGGGCATATCGTCGGGGTTGGTGGGCGACCATTTGAGCACATCGACGCCTCGACATTGCAGCAAAGGATTGATATAGCGCTTTTGAAGGCGTCCAGCGGGATCGCCGAGCATCGACGGCTGAAAGATATGCAACATTTGAATGGCTGGTGCCGAATTGGGTGATTGCAGCGTGCTGTGCAAAACGCCGCCGTTGATAAAGCCGGCGGACCCTTCCTCAAAGCGTACGTGCTCATGAGCCGCGCGCGTTCGATAGTCAATCGCTCCCTGCTCCATGTAGAAAAGCTCAACTTCGGAATGCCAGTGCCAGGGGACGGAATTGCCCGGATAGCGAGCGAATTCTGCGCGTTCGGCAATATAGGGCCAGTCTTCGGCGGTCTCGGGAAACGCTTCCTCGCGTCCTCCGCGGTGCAATTCTATGTGATCCATGTTTCGCATGGCATCAGTATAAAGCGCGATGGGCTTAGATTGCTCTTGCCTGTTCGGGGAACGCCTTGTCTAGGGATGCTTGGAGCTTTTCGAAGGATGCTCGTAAGTTGAGGCTCTGATCGGCTGAGCGCTTGGTTTTTGTGGTGGGGGAGTCGAGGAGACCGTTTCTCTGTGTCGGGGGGAAGGAGAAAAGGTTTGCATGATTTAGGGATGGCTGCTGTGCTGCGTCATTGGAAGAATGCATGCTTATGCGGCCTCCTCGATGTCCACCAAAAGGTTGCGCACGGGGTATGCTGCTAGGTTCCGTGCGTTGGCAGTATTATGCCGCGGCTGTTGCAAAGAAGCGCTAAAGAAAGGCTTAATCAGGTTTGATGTAACAATGAAACCGCAGGTCAAGGCTATTGAGTAACACTCTTGAAAGGTTTTGAGCTTAAGGGCTTTCTAAGGTTTGTGGCGCGGATGTGGCTCGCCTGTGTGGGGCGTGTGGACGGCTCGTTCCTAGCACTGCGGTGCGGCGGCGCGTACTTGTTCGATGACCTTTTCCATCGTGGCGTCGATGCGGTCTTTTTTGAGCTCGCATTCCCAGATGGTTATGGGTGTCCAGCCCATTTGAGTGAGTGCTGCCACGGCAGCGCGATCGCGCTCGACGTTGCGACGGAACTTTGCCTCCCAAAACTCAACGTTGCGTTTGGGCTGGCTAGGGTTGCATTTGGGACAGCGGTGCCAAAAGCAACCGTTGACGAAGATGGCGATCTTGCGTCCGGGGAAGGCGATGTCGGGTTTGCCGGGAACCTTCCATTCCAAGCGATAGCCCGTAAGGCCCGCGGCGCGCAGGTGCTGTCGTACGAGCAGCTCGGGCTTGGTGTTCGCGCGTTTGTTGCCCTTCATGGACTTTTTTATGGCGGCGCGACGGCGCACCAGTTCGCGCTCGTCGGCGGAAAGGTCCGAGGTATCGATGCCGTCGAGCAGACCTGGTTTGGGGTGCTTTTTGCTACGGCGCTTAGGTGCGCGCTTGGGCTTGGTGGCGGGCTCGTCGGTCGCGGTGGCCTCGGCGTCGTTGGCAGCGCCGTTGGCCTCAAGCCGGTCTTCCTTCAACTCAATCAGGGCATCAATGAGTCCCTTGTCGGCGGGCATCCATTCCACCGTGGCAAGCGAGGTGCGCGGAATCCAGCGGATATCGAGCTGGCGGTCGTGCTTCTGGGGCTCGCCAGACCCTTTGGTCAGCGAGCAGTAATAGCACTCCATGGAGAGATGAAAATCGGGGTAGTCATACTCAACGGTGTAGAAATCGCGCAGGTTGGTGACTTTTACCTGCAACTCTTCCATAAGCTCGCGGCGCACGGCGTCTTCGGGTGTCTCGCCGCGCATGAGCTTGCCGCCCGGGAACTCCCAAAGTCCCTGCATGTCGCCGTAGCCGCGCTGCACGGCAAGCAGCTCGTCAGATCCTTCCTTGCGAATGATCCCAGCGGCAACATGAACAGTCTTCAACGGGAGTCCTCTCTCAACATCAACACGTGGCAGGGTAGCTACGCGTACCTTACACAACGGTAAGGCAAGCGTAAGCCATATCGATGGTAGCTGACTCGTCTTCTTGCGACTATAGATGCCGTAGACTAATCGCAAGAAAGGACTCGGTATGCAAACCACGCACATGGCGACCCCGGTACTGGAGGTCGCGCATCTCGAAAAGGTATATGGAGCGCTGGGCAACGTGACCCGCGCGCTCAACGACGTCAGCTTTACCGTCAACCGCGGCGAATTTGTTGGCATCATGGGCGCTTCGGGCTCGGGCAAGTCGACGTTGCTCAACTGCGTTTCGACCATCGATAGCGCCACGAGCGGCACCATCCGCATCAACGGGCAGGACGTGACGCGCATGAAGCAGGCTAAGCTTTCGCAGTTCCGCCGCGAGGAGCTGGGCTTTATCTTCCAGGACTCCAACCTGCTCGATACGCTCACGGCACGCGAGAACATCGCCCTGCCGCTCACCATCGCCCGCACAAACTCGGCAGAGATCTCGACCCGCGTGCAGGATGTGGCAGCGCGCCTGTCCATCAGTCAGGTGCTCGACAAGTATCCCTACCAGATGTCCGGCGGCCAGCAGCAGCGCGTTGCCGCGGCTCGCGCGCTCGTCACCGACCCCACCATGATCATGGCCGACGAGCCTACCGGCGCCCTCGACTCCAAAAGCGCCCGCCTGTTGCTCGAGAGCCTAGAGGCCCTCAACCGCCGCCTGCGCGCCACCGTGCTCATGGTCACGCACGACAGCTTTGCTGCCAGCTACACGAGCCGTGTGCTGTTTATTCGCGACGGCAAGATCTTCACCGAGCTGCGCCGCGGCGACATCGACCGCCGAGAGTTCTTCGACCGCATTATGGAGGTCGTTGCCATGATGGGCGGTGAGGGCTCCGATGCTCTGTAAACTCGCTTGGGGCAACGTCCGCCGCGCCGGCCGCGATTACCTCGTCTACCTTTTGACGCTCACCCTGGGCGTCACGGTCTTCTATGCCTTTAACACCATCTCGATGCAGGTCGACATCGCCGGCATCGATGAAAAGGGCTTGGCGCAGGTTATGGGCAGTATGCTCGGCAACCTGACGTACTTTTTGGCCGGTGTCATGGCCTTTTTGATGGTGTACGCCAATAACTTCATCATGAAACGCCGCAAGAAGGAGTTTGGCCTGTACCAGGTGCTCGGCATGGGGCGCGGGCGCGTCGCCACGATCATGGCGCTCGAGACCGTGATAGTATCGGTCGTGGCCTTTGTCGCCGGCATTGTGCTGGGTGTGGGACTCTCCCAGCTCATGACGTTCTTTACGGCCTCGCTTTTTAAGACACAGATCGCCAATTTCCACTTCTTTTTCTCGGTGCATGCGTTCAATCTGACCCTTGCCTGCATGCTCGTAATGTTTGTGCTCACGCTACTGCTGAACCTTCGCGCCGTGCGTCGTACCAAACTCATCGAGCTTATGGGTGCCGAGCGTCGCAACGAGAGCATCAAGACACGCAACCCCTGGATCGCGATTGCCATCTTTGCCGTGGGCGTGGTGCTTGTGGGCGTGGCCTATTACCGTCTGCTACGTGATGGGTTCCCGCTAACCGCGACGGACAGCAAGCTGCAAGAGGCCATGAGCCAGTTTGGTATTACGACCGCTATGGTTACCGTGGGCACCTTTGCCCTGTTCTGGGGACTCTCGGGCATGCTCATCAAGCTGCTGCAGAGCCTGCGCGGCGTGTATTGGCGCGGCCTCAACATGTTTACCGTGCGCCAGCTTGCGGCCAAGGTCAACACGGTGTGCTTTTCGATGGGCGTCATTGCGATGCTCCTGTTTTTGGCCATTACCTCGGTGACGTGCGGTATGTCGATTGCCAACGTGATGAGCGAAAACCTGGAGCGCTATAATCCGGCCGACATGTCGCAGACGTATATCTATTACGCGCCCGATACGCTCGACTACTACAAAGAGTATGTCAATCCGTCTGAGGCCGATCGCATGGTGCTGGCTGATACAACGGTAGATTTGTACTCCGCATGGCACGGCGATCGTATCGACCCCGATAACGTTGCAGACGGTATTAAAGGCAAGTCGGCAGACAACAACGACGAGACCGGCAAGAAGGTCAATATCGCCGATGTTGCCGGCGAGCATGTGCAGATCGATTCGTATCTGAGTTACCCGCTTGGCGGCTCGGATCCTTCGGTGACCCCAAGTGAGATGTGCAAGACCATGGACGAAAAGCTTCCCAAGGCGTTCGGGGGTAGCAATGCCGACATGACAGGCCTGTCTGTGACGCCGGCAAGTCAGTACAACAAATTGCGCCAGATGATGGGCAAGAAGCCGGTGCACATCGGTCACGACCAGTATCTGCTCACGTGTGATATGGGCGGCGAGCTGGTCGACATGTACACCAAGTATATGGCTGGCGGCCATACCCTTACCTTGGGCGGGTATACGCTCAAGCCCGCAACCGATAAGTCGGACGAAGATACGGCGGCCATCGCCAACTCGGCGATGGGTAGTAATGGGGGTACCGTCGTCGTTGCCGACGAGCTGTTGTCCCAACTTAATCTGCAGCCGTATTCCAGTAGCCTGCTCGTTAACTACAAACAGGGGATGGATACGACCGAGGCAGACGAGAGTATTAAATACACTGTGCTCGACAATCTGCTCGTTGACGGCAAGGAGCCGGGGTCGTGGGGAACCTTCATCACACGCTCCGAGATGTACACGCAAGCAGCGCAAATGAACGGTCTTATTAGCTACCTAGCCATCTACATCGGCTTTGTATTGGTCGTTGCATGCGCGGCGATTCTGTCGATTCAGCAACTCTCCAACGTGGCCGACGGCAGCCGCAGCTATCGTGTGCTGGCGCAGATCGGCTGCGACGACCGCCAGATTCGCCATTCGGTGATGGCACAGCAGGCGGTATTCTTCCTGTTCCCGCTGGCAGTGGGCCTGGCGCACTCCTTTGTGGCACTTAAGGTGATCATCGAGCTGGTGAGCATTTTCGGAAATATGAGCATCGGCGGCACCGTGGGCCTTACCTGTGCAATCTTCCTGGCAGCATACGGTGGCTACTTCCTGGTGACCTACCTCATGAGCACCGGCATGGTGCGAGCCGCCATCGCTACCCGCTACAGCGAGTAACCTTCTAGTCCAGAACCACCACAAAGGGGACAGGCACTTTTACGTCTATCTCAATCTGTAACATATGGCTGGCAAAATCGCCTCTATCTGTTATAGATTGAGATTGTTTGTCCCGAGCTATACGGTTTGTCTCGATCTGTAACAACAAGACGGGGATTCGGCCCCTAGATGTTACAGATCGAGACGGCGATCGTTCGATTTGGAGGAAGCCTTATGCGCACGATTACCGAGTCCGAGTCCACCCCTAAGGCCGATGGCTTCTTTATGCCTGCTGAGTTCGCCCCACAGGATCGCGTGTGGATGGGCTGGCCCCATCGCACCGATACCTGGGCCCATGGTGCCAAGCCGGCTCAGAAGCAGTATGCCGCCATCGCTCGCGCCATCGCCGAGTTCACCCCGGTCACCATGTGCGCCAACCAGGCCGACTACGCCAACTGCAAGGCCGCCTTTGAGGAAGACGAGAACGTCACCGTTATCGAGATGACCACCGACGACGCTTGGTTCCGCGACACCGCTGCCACTTTTGTTATCAATGGCAAGGGCGATAAGCGCGCTAACCACTGGCACTTCAACGCCTACGGCGGCCTCGTCGACGGCCTCTATTTCCCGTGGGACAAGGACGAGCAGATTGCCCTTAAGATGGCTGAGCTTTCCGGCTGCCGTCGCTATCGTCCCGATGACATGATCCTCGAGGGCGGTTCCATCACCGTCGACGGCGAAGGTACCGTGGTCGTGACCGACCAGTGCCTGCTTTCCCCGGGCCGCACCTGCTCTGCTGTTCTGGAGGAGGAAGAGGATCCCGAGTCCATCTGGCCCAAGTTCAAGAGGAAGTTTGAGCCCTGGAGCGAGGAACTTCGCGCCTATATGGATGAGCACCTCAAGGATTACCTGGGTGTCGAGAAGGTCATCTGGGTCAAGGAGGGCATCGACCCCGAGGAGACCAATGGCCACATCGATGACGTCGCCACGTTCATCGCCCCGGGCGTCATGGCCTGCATCTGGACTGACGACCCCGAGTATCCGTTCTACGAGCAGTGCCACGCCATCTACGAGACCCTCTCCAACGCCGTTGACGCCAAGGACCGCAAGATGAAGGTCTACAAGCTCTGTATGCCTGTGAACCCGCTGTTCATGGACCAGGCTTCCTGCGACACCATCGACGCCGACGAGAACGCCGAGCCGCGCGTTGCCAACGAGCCGCTGATCGCCTCCTACATGAACTACCTCGTGACCAACCACGGCGTCATCGTCCCGCAGTACGGCGACGAGAACGACCGGCTGGCCGTCGACACGCTCCAGAAGATCTACGACGAGGTCTGGGGCGAGG
The DNA here is from genome assembly GCA_900541205.1 of uncultured Collinsella sp. GTDB lineage: Bacteria > Actinomycetota > Coriobacteriia > Coriobacteriales > Coriobacteriaceae > Collinsella. The sequence goes on from UQIV01000004.1 coordinate 92,395, forward strand.
GCGTCTACAAGTGCGTGGGCGTCCAGTCCGATCAGGTCGTCTACGGCGGCGGCAACATCCACTGCATCACGCAGCAGGAGCCGTCCGCTTAATCGTCTGGCTTCCTGAGGCACGGCACCTCCCCGTTCATTCGTCGCTTGCGTACCGAAGTACGCGGCGCTCCTCTTTCACGGGAATCTGCCGCACCTCAGAAACCCAGCCGGTCAAGCGGACCGACGTAGCTAGTTACCGCATTAGTCATTGGTGCCAACCCTGGCAACAATGCAGGTCGAAAAAACGTCAGCGAAAGCCCGCCAGAGCGAGCAAGGTGCCTTGAAGCGAGGCGGCATTGACCTTTTGGTCATGCCGTCGAAGCTGAAAGGCAGATTGCCGCCCTGGCGGGTTTGCAGCGTCGAGCCGTTACGCGGTTTGGTAAAACCGCGTAACTAAATACGTTCCGCGATCTCGTGGATGAGGTAGTCGGTCTTTTCCCAGCCCAGGCACGGATCGGTGATCGACTTGCCAAAGACGCCGCCGTCGACCGGTTGGTTGCCGTCCTCCAGGTAAGACTCGATCATAAAGCCCTTGACCAGCTTGGAGATGGACTCGTTGCGGCGGCAGCTGTCGAGCACCTCCTTGCAAATGCGATACTGCTCCAGCGGACGCTTGCCCGAGTTGTCGTGGTTGCAGTCGATGACCGCCGCCGGATTGGCATAGCCGGCGTGCTCGGTATAGCGCTCGGCCAGACGTTCCAGGTGTTCGTAGTGGTAGTTGGGGTAGGTGCGCCCATCGAGACCGATGTAGCCACGCATAACGGCGTGTGCGAGCGGGTTGCCGTCGCACTCGACCTCCCAGTTGCGGAAGATGAAGCTCTGGTGCGCCTGGGCGGCGTAAATGGAGTTGAGCATAACGGTGGTAGAGCCGGCAGTGGGATTCTTCATGCCTACGGGTACCGAAATGCCGCTCGACACCAGGCGATGCTCCTGGTTTTCGACCGAGCGTGCGCCCACGGCAACATAGCTCAGCAGGTCAACGAGGTATTGGTAGTTGGACGGATAGAGCATCTCGTCGGCGGTGAAGAAGCCCGTTTCCTCAATAACGCGCAGGTGCATATGGCGGATGGCCTTGACGCCCTCGAGCAGGTCGTCGGGAGCCTCGGGGTTGGGGTTGTGCAGAAGACCCTTGTAGCCGGTGCCCTTGGTGCGCGGCTTATTGGTGTAGACGCGCGGAATGATGATGAGCTTGTCCTTGACCTCTTCGGCGGTCTTGGCCAGTCGGTTCATATACTCGAGCACCGAATCCTCGCGGTCGGCAGAGCACGGGCCGATGATGAGCACCTTACGTGCGTCCTCGCCGGTAAAGACTTTGGCGACCTCGGCGTCAAATGCCTGCTTTTTGGCGGTAAGCTCGGCAGAAAGCGGCATTTCCTCGCGGATCTCCATGGGGATCGGCAGCCTGCGTTTGAATTCCATGGCCATAGGGGCCTCCTCAATCTATAGAAAGAGCAATAAGCGTATTGTCGAATGCTCGGCATTATCCGCTGTCGCACGCTAAAGTGCAAGCCCTTGTCACCCCGAAACCTACCAAAAAGAGACAGGTTTATTTTGGCAGGTTTTATCTGGGTAAACGTTGGCGCTCACCAGGATGGGATGACGCCGTGAGGGACCCTAAGCCTGCCGCCGATCCCCCGGGGAGTACCCAGTGGCCAAAAAATGCCAAATATGAGTACTGTTGCTAGCTTAGTATCATATCGACATTACAAGATAATATACACAACAGTAAATATGTTCATTAAAGTTGGCACATAGAAGCATGCTAATGAGCATTTAGATCAATTTGAAGGCATATATAGGCCGCAAAGAGGTCGTTTAGAGCTGTTTTGCTGTTACTAAAAAGGTAACAGTACTCATATTTGCCATTTTTTGTCCACAGGGCTTGAAGGGAGCTGTCAATCAGGTTCCAGGGTAGGCACTTCGAGGGCCGCAGAGCAAAAAAGCGGGGGCGCAGGTTGTCCTGCGCCCCCGTTCTCGGGCATTATCCGTTCTCTGCGGCGGAGTCTACGCCGCCTCGTCGAACTGCGAGTTGTACAGGTCGGCGTAGAAGCCGCCCTGGGCGAGCAACTCGTCGTGCGTGCCCTTCTCGACGATGTCGCCGTCGCGGATCACCAAGATCACGTCGGCGTTGCGGATCGTGGACAGGCGGTGCGCGATGACAAAGCTCGTGCGGCCCTGCATCAGCGCATCCATGGCGCGCTGGATGAGCTCCTCGGTGCGGGTATCGACGTTGGAGGTCGCCTCGTCCAGAATCAGCGCCGGACGGTCGGCCAAAATGGCGCGGGCGATGGTCACGAGCTGGCGCTGACCCTGCGACAGGTTAGTGCCCTCCTCGTTGATCATAAAGTCGTAGCCACCGGCGAGCGTATGGATAAAGTGGTCGCAGCGTGCGGCGCGTGCGGCGGCCTCGACCTCGGCATCGGTCGCATCGGGGCGTCCGTAGCGGATGTTCTCGCGGATGGTGTCGTTAAACAGCCAGGTGTCCTGCAGCACCATGGCAAACTCGCCGCGCAGCGCCGCGCGGTCCCAGTCGCGCACGTCGACGCCCTCGACGCGCAGCGAACCGCCGTCCACGTCGTAAAAGCGCTGCAGCAGCTTAATGAGCGTGGTCTTGCCGGCGCCGGTGGGGCCGACGATGGCAATGGTCTGGCCGGGCTTAGCCTCGCAGCTAAAGTCGTGGATGATGGTCTTGTCGGGCGTGTAACCAAACTTGACGTGGTCAAACTCCACATGACCGGGGCGCTTTTCGGGAATCTGCGCGTCGGCCTTCTGCTCCTCCTCGGGCGCGGCCAGGAACTCAAAGATGCGCTCGGTGGCGGCAGCCATCGACTGCATCGTGTTGCTCACGTTGCCCAGCTGCTGCACGGGTTGCGTAAAGTTGCGCACGTACTGGATAAAGCTCTGGATGTCGCCGGGCGTGGCATTGCCGGTCAGCGCGAGCTGCGCACCCACCACGACGACGCCCACGTAGCCCATGTTACCCACCAAGCTCATAAGCGGCATCATCAGGCCCGACAGGAACTGCGAGCGCCAGCCACTAATAAAGAGGCGGTCGTTTTGACGGTCGAACTCCTCGATTGAGGCCTCGGCGCGGTCGAACACCTGAATGACGTTCTGGCCGGCAAAGTCCTCCTCGATAATGCCGTTGACGGCGCCCAGAACTTGCTGTTGCTCGCGGAAGTACGGCTGCGAGAAGTGAATCATTACGGTCAAGATAATCGCGGCGGCCGGCAGCGTGAGCACGGTGACGCCGGTAAGCGGCAGGCTGATCGAAAGCATCATGACGAGCACGCCGATAATCTGCGTCACCGACGTGATGAGCTGCGTCACGCTCTGGTTGAGCGACTGACCCAGCGTATCGACGTCGTTGGTGATGCGGCTGAGTACGTCTCCCTTGCTGTGGCCGTTGAAGTAACTCATCGGCACGACGGCAATCTTGGCGGCGATTTCCTTGCGCATGCGGTAGCAGATCTTTTGCGTGACGCCGGTCATGAGCCAGCCCTGGACCAGGCTGCAGACAGAGCTCGCCAGATACAGGCAGAGCAAAAAGCCGAGCGTCTTGGCGATCCAGTCAAAGTCAACGTCGCCGGTGCCGTTGACCTTGGCGACCAGGCCTTCGAACAGCTTGGTCGTAACCTGGCCGAGCACCTTGGGTCCCACAATGTTAAAGATGACCGAGCACACGGCAAAGGCGACGGCGGCAAACACGGCAATCTTGTGCTGGCCGATATAGCCGAGCAGCTGCCTCATGGTGCCCTTAAAGTCCTTGGCCTTTTCGCCGCGACGCATGCGGCCCATGGGACCACGCTGGCGGGTGGGCTTGGGAATCTGAGTCTTGGTCTCGTCTGCCATTAGCGCTCGCCTCCTTCCATGACGGCTGCAATTTCTTCTTGGGTAAGCCCCAGCTCCTCGGCGGAAAGCTGCGACTGTGCGATCTCCAGGTACGCCGGGCAGCTGCGCAGCAGCTCCTCGTGCGTGCCGGTGCCCACTACGTGGCCGTCGTCGAGCACGATGATCTGGTCGGCGTGCATGATGGTCGCGATGCGCTGGGCCACGACCACGAGCGCGGCGTCGGTAACGTTTTTGGCCAGCTCCTCGCGTAGGCGCGCGTCGGTCTTGTAGTCGAGGGCACTAAACGAGTCATCGAACACCACGACCTCGGGCTTTTTGGCCAACGCGCGGGCGATGGCCAGGCGCTGGCGCTGGCCGCCCGAGACATTGGAACCGCCCTGGCTGATGGGGGAGTCGTAGCCGCTCTCGCGCTCGGCGATAAAGTCCTCGGCCTGGGCGATGCGTGCCGCCCGTTGCATGTCCTCGTCGCTTACCATGTCGCCGGCAAACTTGAGGTTGCTCTCGACAGTGCCCGAGAACAGGCGCCCCTGCTGCGGGGCGTAACCAATGCGGCGGCGCAGCTCGGAAAGGGTCATGTCGCGCACATCGATGCCATCGAGCGAAATGCTGCCGCCGGTGACGTCGTACAGGCGCGGAATCAACTGTACAAGCGTGGACTTGCCCGAGCCCGTGGAACCAATGATGCCGAGCATCTGGCCGGCGTGCGTGGTGAAGTTTACGCCGCTAATGACGTCGGCGCGGGCATCGGGATACTGGAAGCTCACGTCACGGAAGGTGAGCTCACCGCGCGGCGCGCTGGCAGCAGGCAATTTGGGTGAGACAGGGTCGTTGATGCTCGTGGGGCAGGTGATGACCTCTTCCACGCGCTCGGCTGCGACCTCGGCGCGCGGCAGGATGACCGAAACCATGGTGAGGATCATAAACGCCATGACGATCTGCATGGTATAGGAGATGAACGCCATCATGTTGCCGACCTGCATCACGCCGTCGGACACGCCCTGCGCGCCAAACCAGACGATAAGCACGGTGATGCAGTTCATGACGAGCATCATGAGCGGCATCATAAAGCTCATGGCGCGGTTGGTGTAGAGCTGCGTGGTCATCAGGTCGAGCGAAGCCTTGTCAAAACGCTCGAGCTCATGCTCCTCGCGGTTGAACGAGCGGATGGGCATGAGGCCGTCGAGCAGCTCGCGGGCGGTGAGGTTTACGCGGTCCACAAAGCTTTGCATCTTTTTGAACTTGGGCATGGTGAGGCCCATAAGCACGCCGACGACGGCCGAGACGGCGATGATGGCCACGGCGATGGTCCACTCCAGGCCGGTGTGGTTGGCCAGGACGCGCATGACGGCGACGATGCCCATGACGGGGGCCATCAGACACATGCGGATAAACAGGGTTGCGGCCATCTGGATCTGCTGAATGTCGTTGGTGCAGCGGGTGATGAGCGAGGCCTGGCTAAACTTGCCCACCTCGGCCGGCGAGAAGTGCATAACCTTGTTGAAGGTCTCGCGGCGCAGGTCGCGGGCGATGGAGCAGGCGGTGCGCGAAGCCACGGCACCGGTCAGGATGGTGGCGACGAGCGAGATCAGGCACAGACCAAACATCGTGGTCGCCATGCGGCCCAGGTAGGCGTTCTGCACGTCGGCGGGGTCGATGCCCTGCGCCTTGTACTCGTCTTGCACATAGCTCACGGCGCGTTGGGTCACGATGGAACCCGACATGGAGCCCATTTTGTCCGCCATATCGTTGGCGCCCTCCACGAGCTTGCCCTGGTTGATTAGGCCGCCTTCAACGCCTAGACGCAGACCCTTCATGGTGATCTTACCGCCGTCGGCATCAATCTGCTTTTGCATGTTCTGCGCCGCTGCGGCCTTCTGCTGCATCTCGGCGAGCTGCTCGGGCGTCATCGCCGCCATCTGCTCGGGGGTGGGCATGGCCTGAGCGGCGCCGCCATCGCTTGCCTCGGTAGATGCGCCGGTCATGTCGCCCATGGAGCTGGCATCGATGCCCTGGTTGAACGAAAGGACGACAGTCTCGGGCAGGCTCATGATGTCGGCAATCTTGCCGCCGTCGGCGCGCTCCTCCTCGGTGCCCTTGTACGTTCGAATGCCGTTATTGTCCGCCTTGCTAAACACGGCCTCCACAGCTTTGGCGTCCTTGGAGCTCATGAAGAGTTCGAGGTCGTCGAGCGATTCGGCGCGAATGGTGTCGGGCACGGGCGAGGCGATGCCGCCTTGCTGCACGCCCACGTCGACGATGTCGCTCATATAGGTAGGCAGCGCCAGATCGGCGTTGCAGCTGATTACGATAAGTACGATAGCTGCGAGCAGTGCCAGGATATGTTTTTTAAAGAGCTTGAGAATCCTCACTCGGCATCTCTCCTTTCTTGATTGCGGTCGATAATTTCGTTGGCACGTCTAAGAAGGCGCACCATCTCTTGGGTATCTGTTTCGCCAAGCTGCTCGAGGAAGGCCGCGGTGCGGTCCTCGAATTCCCGACGTTTGATTTCGATAACCTGGAATCCTTTGTCGGTCACCGTGACGTGTACGCGACGACGGTCGGTCTTTGAGTGCTCGCGCTCGACCCAGCCCTTGGCCTCGAGGGCGCGCAGGATATTGGCGATGCGGGCGCTCGAGACCCAGGCACGATCGGCGAGTTCGCTCGGCGTGAGCGAGCCGCCGGCGCGCATGAGGGCGCGCATGACGGCCATTTCGCCGCCGAGAGCTTTGTCCGCAAAGCGCGAAATTCGCTGATGCATGCTGCCAAACTCAGTTAAGAGCTGACGCCCAAGCTCATGGAAATCGGTATCTTCCACCGAAAACCCCTAACACTAGAAACTATTTCCGGTAAAAGATGATACCCCCGCCCAACCATCCCATTCGGTAGATTTCTAGGCATGTCCCAAAAAACTACTTGGCCGCTAGGCAATATAAAGAGCGCATAAAGACTTAAAATCATTCAATTGCTGAAGCGTTTCAAAGAACTATCATGCACGCGGTTAGGCGAGGGGTTGTCACCACCATGACGACTGGGACTCATATAATCGCCACGTGCGATGCTCCAACTTCCCGCAAGGAGACACCTTGCATAAAGGGGGATGGAGTCATGGCATTTGACTTCACGGGCAAGACCGCGATTGTCACGGGCGGCACTCAGGGCATTGGCCTCGAGATTGCCAAGGGCATCGTCGCGGGCGGCGGACACGTCGCGCTCATCGCAAGGAACGCTGCTAAGGGCGAGGCCGCAGTGGCCGAGCTTGGCGAGGGCAACAAGTTCTACCAGCTCGATGTCGCCGATGCACCCAAGGCGCGCGAGACTGTCGAGCAGATTTTTACGGACCTGCCGCAAACCAACATCCTGATTAACTGCGCTGGCGTCATCAGCACCAAGAAGTTCGATGAGATCGATGACACCGAGTGGCGTCGCACCATCGACATCAACCTCAACGGTACCTTTACCATGATGAACGCCGTGTACCCGCACTTTAAGGCGGCCCATGCCGGCACTATCGTCAACGTGAGCTCTGTTGCTGGCAAGATCGGTGGCGGCCTGCTCGGCACCGCGGCTTACGCGAGCTCCAAGGCCGGTGTTAACGGTCTAACCAAGGCAGTCGCCAAGGAAGGCGGCAAGTTTGGCGTTCGCTGCAACGCTGTATGCCCGTCGCTCACGCTTACCGATATGACCTCGATCCTCTCTGACGAGAACTCTCAGCGCATCATCAACGGTATTCCTCTGGGCCGTGCCGCCCAGGCCAGCGAGCCTGCGCAGATGGTGCTGTTCTTCGCTTCCGACCTCGCCAGCTTCGTGAACGGCGAGATCGGTGACTGCGACGGCGGCATCGTCCTGGACGGGTAATACCCCGCGGTGATCGTTTGGCGGCGACCCTGGCGACTCGGGGTTGTCGCCTTCTTTCTGATATAGGCGCGTGCGGCTACGGTTCGCATGCATCCAAAGGAGATATATATGAGTGAATCGACTGCGGTGGAGGCGCCGGCGGCAAAGGAGCCGTTCTTTAAGATGTCCTCCATCCCGGGTGCCAATATTTTGGTGCCGCTTTTGTTGGGCTGCCTGCTCAACACGCTGTTCCCTGACCTGTTCAAAACGCTCGGCAGCTTTACGCTTGGCATGACCCAGCAGGGTGCAGGCCCGCTCGTGGGCGCTTTTTTGCTTATCGTCGGTACGACGATTTCGTTTAAGAGTGCTCCTGCCGCCGCTGCCCGCGGTGCCATCATCATCGCCGTCAAGCAAATCGTGGTCGTTGCCGTGTCGCTGCTCATCCTTTATGTGTTCAACGACAACTTGTTTGGCATCTCTGCCATGGTGATGCTGGCGGCATGCACCGGCGCCAACAACGCTATGTACGCTGGTCTGATGGGCACCATGGGCAATGAGGCCGAGCGTGGCGCTGTCGCAATCACCACGCTCGTTGTCGGCCCTCCGGTCACGATGATCGTGCTCGGCGCTGCCGGCCAGGCTCCGATCGGCTGGTCACTCGTGGGTGCCATCCTGCCGATCGTCGTCGGCATTATTCTGGGCAACCTCTTCCCCAGCTTTAAGAAGATGATGGCACCGGCACTTTCCGCCGTCATCGTGCTCGTCTTCTTTGCCATGGGCTCTACCATGACCTTTGGCCAGCTCATTAATGGCGGTCTCCCCGGTATTCTGCTCGGCGTGATCTGCTCGGTGGTCTTTGCAATTCCCGTTATCGCGGTCGATAAGCTCACGGGCGGTACGGGTGTCGCAGGTGCGGCCATTTCAAGCTGCGCCGGAGCCAATGTGGCCACGCCTGCTGCCATGGCAAGTGTCAACGAGGCCTTGTACGGCGGTGCGGTGCTCGCGACGGCCACGGCACAGGTTGCTGCCTGCGCAATCGTGACGGCTATTTTGACCCCGCTGGTCACCAGCTGGTGCTACAAGCATTTTGAGGGCCAGGGCAACGGCGATAGCAAGGCAACGACCGACAAGGCCGCCGCAGCCGCCTAATGCCAAGCGGCAATCAAAGCTAAAAACTAGCTACGCCACAGGGCGGCCACGGGGGATCCCGTGGCCGCCCTGCAGTTTCTGTAGGGTCTCTGGGACACTTTACGCTGCTAAAGCTGGCATAACAGCTAGAGCGAACGTCGTACAAAGGCAAGGAAAAATAACATACAAATCGGTGAACGGTAGTTGTTCGCGCTCGCATTTCCTGCGGGTTTGTAAAAAACGCCCTTATGATATAAAAAAAGAAACATATAACAGCCCAGATGGAGAGGGTCGCTATGTTATCCTTCTCAAACGGGTGAAATCTTGGGTTTTGGGTTGTAGTTCCAAGGTGGATAAACGTTTTCCCTGCACCAACGTGTGGTGAAGAACGGAAGAAGCCGGTAGTGCAAGCCGAACATTCAAGAATTCAATAAGCAGCGGTGTGAGAGAGCGCCGCATTACACGTAACTAGGAGCGTGGTTACACAATGCAGGAGGCATGGGAAGGCTTCAAAGAAGGCATTTGGACGGGAGAGGTTGACGTCCGAGACTTCATCCAGAAGAACTACACCCCCTATGAGGGCGACGAGTCGTTCCTCGCCGGCCCGACCGAGCGTACCAAGGAGCTGTGGGGCGAGGTTCTCGACCTGCTGCTCAAGGAGCGCGAGCAGGGCGGCGTCCTCGATATGGACACCAAGACCGTCACGGGTATCGTGAGCCACCCCGCTGGCTACATCGATAACGCCCACCGCGAGAAGGAGACCATCGTCGGTCTCCAGACTGACAAGCCGCTCAAGCGCGCGCTGCACGTCAACGGCGGTATCCGCATCGCTTGCCAGGCTGCCAGCCAGCACGGCTATAAGGTCGACGAGAACGTTGTCGAGCGCTACACCTTCGAGCGCAAGACCCACAACGCCGGCGTCTTCGATGTCTACACCCCCGAGATGCGCGCCTGCCGTTCGGCCCACATCATCACCGGTCTGCCCGATGGCTATGGCCGCGGCCGCATCATCGGCGACTACCGTCGTGTTGCCCTGTACGGTGTCGACTACCTGATCAAGGACAAGGAGGCCCAGAAGGCTTCCACCCCGACGGTCATGACCGCCGACAACATCCGCGATCGTGAGGAGCTGCAGGAGCAGATCCGCGCCCTCGGCGAGCTCAAGATGATGGCCGAGACCTATGGTTTCGACATTTCCAACCCTGCTACCAACACGCAGGAGGCCATCCAGTGGATGTACTTTGCCTACCTCGCTGCCGTCAAGGAGCAGAACGGCGCTGCCATGTCCATCGGCCGTACCTCTACGTTCATCGACATCTACGCTGAGCGCGACCTTGCCAACGGCACCTTCACCGAGGAGCAGATCCAGGAGTTCGTGGATCACTTCATCATGAAGCTCCGCATGGTCAAGTTCGCCCGTACCCCCGAGTACCAGGCCCTGTTCACCGGCGACCCGCAGTGGGTCACCGAGTCCATCGGCGGCATGGGTGTTGACGGCCGTACGCTCGTTACCAAGATGAGCTACCGCTACCTGCACACGCTCGAGAACATGGGTACCAGCCCCGAGCCCAACATGACCGTTCTGTGGTCGACCCGTCTGCCCGAGAACTTCAAGAAGTTCTGCGCCAAGACTTCTGTCGCCAGCTCCTCGATCCAGTACGAGAACGACGACCTCATGCGCGTTTACCACGGCGACGACTACGGCATCGCCTGCTGCGTGTCCTCCATGCGCATCGGCAAGGAGATGCAGTTCTTCGGCGCCCGTGCCAACCTGGCCAAGTGCCTGCTCTACGCGCTCAACGGCGGTGTTGACGAGGTCTCCAAGAAGCAGGTCGGCCCCAAGTATCGCGCCGTCGAGGGCGATACGCTCGATTACGACGACGTTGTGGCCAAGTACAACGACATGATGAAGTGGCTCGCTGGCGTGTACGTCAACTCGCTGAACATCATTCACTACATGCACGACAAGTATTGCTACGAGCGTATCCAGATGGCTCTGCACGACAAGCACGTGCACCGCTGGTTCGCTACGGGCATCGCTGGCCTTTCCGTCGTGGCTGACTCCCTGTCCGCCATCAAGTACGCCAAGGTCCACCCCGTCCGTGACGAGAACGGCATCATCGTCGACTTCGAGACCGAGGGCGAGTTCCCCAAGTACGGTAACGACGACGACCGCGTCGACCAGATCGCTCACGACGTTGTGCACCAGTTCATGGAGTACATCCGCATGAACGATACCTACCGCAACTCCGTGCCCACGACCTCGGTTCTGACCATTACCTCCAACGTCGTGTACGGTAAGAAGACCGGCTCCACGCCCGACGGCCGCAAGGCTGGCCAGCCGTTCGCCCCGGGTGCTAACCCCATGCACAAGCGCGATAGCCACGGCGCCATCGCTTCGCTGTCTTCGGTTTCCAAGCTCCCGTTCCGCGATGCTCAGGACGGCATCTCCAACACCTTCTCCATCATCCCGAGTGCGCTCGGCAAGGAGGACCAGGTGTTCTTTGGCGATATCGACCTTGATCAGCTGGGCGAGTAACTATTGTTAGTGCTATACTAACAATAACGATTACTGATTAGCGCGCCGGTTTCGGCCGGTGCCTATCGATCGAAGGAGACACATTATGAAGGTTTCTGAAGTTTCCGAGACTCAGGCCGATAACCTGGTCCACATGCTCGACGCTTACGCCGAGAAGGGTGGCCACCACCTGAACATCAACGTCTTCAACCGTGAGACGCTGCTCGACGCTCAGGCTCACCCCGAGAAGTACCCGCAGCTGACCATCCGCGTTTCCGGCTATGCCGTGAATTTCATCAAGCTGACCCGGGAACAGCAGCAGGAGGTCATCAACCGCACTTTCCACACCCGTTAACCCGGACTGCAAGCGGATGCCGCAGGTTTTCCCACAAAACCATGATCCGGACGGAGAAAGCTCCGTCACCGGTTTGGTTCATTCCGTGGAATCCTGCGGCACCGTGGACGGCCCCGGCATCCGCTTCGTCCTTTTCCTGTCCGGCTGCAGCCTGCGTTGCCGCTACTGCCATAATCCGGATACCTCCTACGTGCGGAGGGGCCGGCTCAGGAGCGCAGATGATGTCCTCAAGGAAATAGCCCGTTACCGGGATTTTTTGCAGGCGGCGGGCGGCGGAGTCACCCTCTCCGGCGGGGATCCCCTCTTCCAGCCGGATTTTGCCGGTGCCGTGCTGAAAGGCTGCCGGAAACTGGGCCTGCACACCTGCCTGGACACCTCCGGCCATCTGGGCGTGAATGCGGGCGAAGAAATGCTGGCGGATACGGACCTGGTCCTGCTGGATATCAAGGCATGGAATCCGAAACGGTATCGCGCCCTGACAGGCGGGGAACTGCGCCCCACACTGGAGTTTGCGGAACGCCTGGCCTCCCTCCGCAAGCCCGTGTGGCTGAGGTATGTGCTGGTACCTGGCGTTACGGACAATCTGGAAGAAATTGAGGAACTCTCCCGCCATGCGGCGCTTCTGGGCAACGTGGAACGCGTGGACGTGCTCCCTTTCCACCAGCTGGGGAGATTCAAATGGGATGAATTGAAGCTGGACTATACCTTGAAGGACGTCCCGGAAGCGTCCGCAGAACTGGCGGAACAGGTCCGCGGCATTTTCCGGCGGGGAGGCTTTCCGGATTGCGTGCATTAACCGGATTTTCGCGCTTTGGCGCCACCAACCGCAGCAAACCGGACGCAGGCATCCCCCTCTTCCGGATGAGGGGCCCTCTTCCCTCCACTGCAGAATCCATGCAAAAAGGAAGACGCATTTCTGGAATTGCTCCGGAATACGGCATTTCCGCAATTCCTTTCGTTATTTCATCATTCTTTACGGCAACGGCAGCATTCCCGCCGTTTTTTCCGCCAACGCCGGGGGACGGCATTCCGTCCCTTCCCAGATTATTCTTTCCCGGAAATTTCCCGCAAGGCTTCCAGTACGTCCCGCACGGCAATGTGGCGGTTGCAGGGAACATCACGGTCACATTCCTTCCGGAAGCAGGGAGAACAGCACTGGTGGCTGTAAAGGGAACGGTTGAATGTGCCCATAGGGCGGTAAACATCCGGAAGCCGGGTGGAAAACAGAGTCACCACCGGAAGCCCCCGGAAAGAACAGAGGGACGGAAAGTCGCCATCCACGGCTACTGCCGCCGCAGCGCCGTCCATGACGGGAAAGAGAGCCTCCGGCGCACCCACCGCCAGCTCCACATTCAAATGTTCCGCCAGGGAGGCGGCACGCTCCCGGTCTTCTTCCAGAGCCGCCAGCACCGTCCGTCCCGGCAGAAGGGAAACCAGCTCCCTCCACTGCTCCCTGCTCCATTCACTGGCGCTCCCCAGGCGGGAAAACGGAGCGATTAAAATGGGGGCGTCTTCCGCCGGGGCCGCTTTTTTCACAGGGAACAAAGACGGGGTGGCGACGTCCAGCCCATGCAGCACCCCCAATTGCAGATAAAGCTGCACCCGGTGCGCCGGGGGGGCGGCGCGCAGGACGGGGGCCTTTACCCGGAACTTGTACTTCCGGGCACCGGGATGCGTGTCCAGCCCGGAAAACATCATGGGGCCATACGGTTCCAGCGCTTTCAGGGTTTCCATATCTCCATCCAGCATGACGCCCAGATCCAGCGGTCCGTCATTGTAAAATTCATCTGCTACCAAAGCTTCCCGAAGCTGCTTCAGGGAGTCGTGCGGCAGCACATGGGTAACTTCCGGCACCGTCTTCCATATCCCCAGCTGGGCAGACGGGCAGACGATGTTCACCTGCATGTCGCACCGGACGGTTTTCAAAGCTCGAATCAGGGGAACAGTCGCCAGGGCTTCATCCAGCGCCCTGGGAACGGCTACCAGAATGCGGTACGGCTTCAGCTCCATATTTTCCAGGAGCGCAGCCGTTTTTTTATCCTGCGGGGCAAATCGGTCAACGGATTTCCAGCGATGGTGCATCCAGAACACATCCAGCACGGATTCCCGGATCAATGTTTCCAGCCCCCTGTTCACTTCAATCGTGTCCCCCGCCAGAGAGCCGTCCGACCTGGAAAAATCCACCACATTCCCCATATCCGCTATCCAGTGGCCGGGAGCATCCGTGCGCACCGCTATGGCCACCATGTCCGCGCCAGCCCTTTTTCTCAGCAGAGCGGGCAGCGGAGTCGTGCCGGTCACCTTGCCGAAAAAGGGGACATACACCCCCTCCCATACGAACTGGTCGCTCAGCACGCCCAGGGCTCCCCCTTCCTTGAGCATTTTCATGGGAGCCTTGATGCCTCCCTCCTTGGAGAACATCTGAGTTCCACGTTCCGTGCGCCGCTGGTACACGTATTCCTCCATCAGCGGATTGTCAAACTGGCGGTACATGGACCCGTAACGCTCCACCTCCGGGTAAAATGCGCGTATTCTCGCCAGCGCCTCCCAGTTGCCGGAGTGGGCTATGGCGCAAACCTGCCCGCGCCCTTCCAGCACAGGCGCGGCAAACTGTTCGTGCCCTCCGACCGTCACGCAATGCTTCAACTGCTCATCCGTCAGGGTGGCCGTCTTCGCGGAACACAAAAAATTGGCAATGGTCCTTTTGAAATTTTCCCGGCTTAATTTCTGCAGTTCCTTTCCGCGCAGGGCCGGATCCAAAACGATGCGCAGATTCCTTTCCACAATGTTCCGGCGCTGGGGAAGCAGATGCCACGCCACGGCCCCTGCCGCGCGCCCCAGCCGGTACAGCGTTTTCATGCCCACGAGCTTCAACAGCCCTTCCATGAGCAGAAACCCTTTCATTCCCAAATGATGGGCAAACGTATTCCGGGAAGCCGGGGAGGAATCAGGAGAGGAAGAATCAGTCATAAGGAAAACCGGAAAAGATGTTATACGAATCCCCTCCGGTCCACAAACCCTTTATTCCCCCGGCAGAGGTCCCTTCCCGCATTTTATTTTCCCGGCTAAATGACGTCTTCCCTAAATTTTTCCGCCGGCGCGGAATCCAAAGCCATCCCATGCTTTACTGCATCTTCCTCATAAAAGCATCTCTGCGGAGACG
>UQIV01000005.1 GCA_900541205.1 uncultured Collinsella sp.
ATCGGCGGCGTTTCTATCGACGGCGTTCCAATGGTAACAAAGACTTCATTCAGATATCTCCACACACTTGAGAACCTTGGTCCTGCACCAGAGCCAAACATGACAGTTCTGTGGAGCACAAAGCTTCCTTTAAACTTCAAGAAGTTCTGTGCTAAGACTTCTATCAAGACTTCTGCTATCCAGTACGAGAACGACGACCTTATGAGAGTTACACACGGTGACGACTACGCTATCGCTTGCTGTGTATCTTCAATGAGGATTGGTAAGGAAATGCAGTTCTTCGGTGCAAGAGCTAACCTTGCTAAGTGCTTGCTTTATGCTATCAACGGCGGTGTTGACGAAAGACTTAAGATACAGGTAGGTCCTAAGTATCGTCCTGTTACAGGCGATTACCTCGATTATGATGATGTAATGGCTAAGTATGACGATATGATGGAGTGGCTGGCTGGTCTGTATGTAAATACACTGAACGTTATCCACTATATGCACGATAAGTATTATTATGAGAAAGCCCAGATGGCATTCATCGATACCGACCCACGCATCAATCTGGCATACGGTGTTGCCGGCCTTTCCATCGCCATAGACTCACTGTCTGCCATCAAATACGCCAAAGTCACTGCACGCCGCAACGAAATCGGCCTGACCGAAGGTTTCGACACTGAAGGTTCATTCCCCTGCTTCGGCAATAATGACGACCGTGTGGACCACCTGGGAGTAGACCTCGTTTACTATTTCAGCGAAGAACTGAAAAAGCTGCCTGTCTACAAGAATGCCCGTCCCACCCTTTCCTTGCTGACTATCACCTCCAACGTGATGTACGGCAAGAAGACCGGTGCCACTCCGGACGGACGCGCCAAAGGTGTTGCCTTTGCTCCGGGTGCCAACCCAATGCACGGACGTGACAAGAACGGTGCCATCGCTTCCTTGAGCTCCGTAGCCAAATTGCGCTACCGCGACTCGCAGGACGGCATCAGCAATACGTTCTCCATTGTTCCCAAATCACTGGGCCCGACACCGGAAGAACGTGTAGAGAACCTGGTAACCATGATGGACGGCTACTTCACCAAAGGTGCCCACCATTTGAACGTAAACGTACTGAACCGCGAAATGCTGGAAGATGCCATGGAACATCCTGAAAAGTATCCGCAACTCACCATCCGCGTTTCCGGCTATGCCGTGAACTTCCACACGCTCACCAAGGAGCAGCAGGACGAGGTCATTTCGCGTACCTTCCACGACAAGTTCTAAAGGGGTTTAACTCCCGCAGGGTTACTGGGGCCGGTTTTGGGTTATTTTCCAAAACGTCCTCGGACATGCGAGAAGCCCCCGCTGCGCACTACGTGCGGCGGGGGCTCCTCCGTCCTGCGGAAAGATTTGGAGAGTAACCCTGTGCCCGGCCTGCGGTAACTAAGGGTTCGCCGCGTTTATCTTGGAGTGCTGCATATACAAAGTTAGAAGGGTCTGAATTGCACTTTGCCGATATATGCCCTTTTCCCTGATGGGACCGTGCTTGAGGGGCGTCTTCATGAGTTGCGGTGAAATAGGGGCTGTTTTACCAGTTAAAAGGTCTAATCAGTCCCTATTTCACCGCGACTTCAATTAAGGCTAATTGTTGCGCAACTTGGATTATCGCTTTACAGTGGCCTCGATTAGAACGCCTATGGTTACGGGGGCTGGCATGAATTGTCCTTATTGTGGAACTGAGTTGCGCGATGGTGTTAGGTGCTGCACGGCGTGCGGGGTTGCCGTCAATGGCGTCTCTGCTGATTCTGAACTTCGGGTAAAGCCTCGGAACCACGTTGCGGCCATCCTTGCCTGCATGCTGATAATCGGCATCATCGGCGGTAGCTGTTTGGGTCTTTATCTGCGGCAGATTTTTTCCCACTTTATATCGGCTCATTCGGAGCATGCTATTGTGCTCAACATCTCTGCCGCAGGTTGGGATACCGATAGCGGGGCCTCACGTGCCCCGATACACATCACGGGCAAGACTGTCGACGGGATAACGGTCGACAAGGTTGAGTTCGTCGCCTCCGACGGTTCCGGTATCAGCCTCATTCAAGGTGTGTACACACTCGAGGCGGCAGGTTCCCCCATCGCCACCGATGGCAAGATTTATAAAATTCCCTGTACGAGCGCGACGCTCGTCCTCGACGATGTCTTTGCCGCAGGCGAAACGATCGATCTCGCCGAGCTCGCTGAGCAGGATTCGATACTCACCTTCTGCCCCATCGATGCCGGCGATATGACTAACAACGAAATCTATGATGCCGCCCTACTCGCCATGACATATAAAGGCGACGACGCCCCTGATGTTGCCGCACTGTGCCAGGCAGCAATCAATCGTCGTGCCGCCGCCAGCAAAAGCGAGAACGCCTTCGAAAGTTGCGGTGAAATACGGATTAATTAAGCCTTTAAGCTGGCAAAACAGTCCTTATTTCACCGCAACTGAAACAGGGGCGCTCTCCAAGAGAGCGCCCCTGCCGGGTTTCCATAGTACTGGCGAAGCAGTTTTATAGTTCTGGCGAAGCAGTCCTTGAGATCCGCCTTGCCTTATGCCAAGAACTCCTTGGTGGTCGCCACGATGTTGGCCGCGTCCAGGCCGTACTTGTGCAAGAGCTCGGCACCCGGGCCGGACTCGCCGAAGGTGTCGTTGACGCCGATCTTCTTGAGCGGCGTCGGGCACTGCTCGCACAGGACGTCGGCAACGGCGCTGCCCAGGCCACCGATCACAGAGTGCTCCTCGACGGTCACGACGTGGCCGGTCTTAGTGGCGCTCTTGACGATCAGGTCGGCATCGATGGGCTTGATGGTGTGCATGTTGATGACCTCGGCGTCGATGCCCTCGGCAGCGAGCTGCTCGGCGGCCTCGAGAGCCTCGCCGACCATCAGGCCGCAGGCGATGATGGTCACATCGGCGCCCTCGCGCATGACAATGCCCTTACCCAACTCAAACTTGTAGGTCTCGGGGTCGTTAATAACCGGCGAGGCCAAACGGGCGAAGCGCATGTACACGGGGCCGTCGCACTCGTAGGCGGCGCGCGTCACGGCACGGGCCTCGATGTCGTCGGCGGGAACGATCACGGTCATGCCGGGGATGACGCGCATGAGGGCGATATCCTCGCAGCACTGGTGCGTGGCGCCATCCTCGCCCACCGAGATACCGGCGTGCGTGGCACCGATCTTAACGTTAAGGTGCGGATAGCCGATGGAGTTGCGGACCTGCTCAAAGGCGCGGCCGGCGGCAAACATGGCAAAGCTGCTCGCGAAGGCGACGCGGCCGGTGGTTGCGATACCGGCGGCAACACCCATCAGGTTGCTCTCGGCGATGCCCACATCGAAGAAGCGGTCGGGGCACGCGGCCTTAAACTTGCCGGTCTGCGTGGCGGCGGCCAGGTCGGCGTCGAGGACCACAAAGTCATCGTGCTCGTTGGCGAGCTCGACGAGGGCCTCGCCGTAGCTTACGCGCGTGGCGATTTTCTTGACGTCTGCCATCCTAGAGCTCCTCTCCGGCGGCCGTGAGCTCTGCCATGGCCTGCTCAAACTGTTCATCGTTGGGGGCCTTACCGTGCCAACCCACCTGGTTCTCCATAAAGGAGACGCCCTTGCCCTTCGTGGTCTCGGCGATAATGGCGGTCGGCTGACCCTTGGTGGCGCGGGCCTCGGCAAAGGCGGCGCGGATCTGGTCGAAGTCGTTGCCGTCGGCGAGCTCCACCACATGGAACTTGAAGGCGCGGAACTTGTCGGCGAGCGGCATGGGGTCGTTGACCTCCTCGACGGGGCCATCGATCTGCAGGCCGTTATGGTCGACGATCACGCAGAGGTTGTCGAGCTGCTGGTTGCCGGCAAACATGGCGGCCTCCCAGACCTGGCCCTCCTCGCTCTCGCCATCGCCCAGCAGGGCGTACGTGCGGTAAGTATCGCCCCAGTGCTTGGCGGCAACCGCCATGCCCACGGCGGCGGAGATGCCCTGGCCCAGCGAGCCGGTGGACATATCGACGCCCGGAGTGTCGTTCATGTTGGGATGGCCCTGCAGGTGGCTGCCGATGTGGCGCAGCGTCTCGAGATCCTCCTTGGGGAAGAATCCGCGCTCGGCGAGCACGGCGTACAGGCCCGGAGCGCAGTGACCCTTGGAAAGCACGAAGCGATCGCGGTCGGCCTTGCGGGGGTCGGACGGGTCGACGTTCATTTCCTCAAAGTACAGATAGGTCATGATGTCGGCAGCGCCGAGCGAACCGCCCGGATGGCCGGACTTGGCAGCGTGCACGCCGGTGACGATGCCCTTCCTTACCTCGTTGGCAACCTTTTTGAGCTCTTCGTCGCTCATTGTGCCTTCCTTTCATCCTCATTAGACAAAATGCGCACGGCACCGAAGGTAATCCCAACACAGCCGCAATGCACGTACGTCATTCATTATGCTGGAAACTGATGGCTTTACCAGAGTTTTTATCATTATTTGAACAATTTAGCAGGCAGAACCGCTGATGAAACGGTTTATCAATGTGAACGTCTTTTGGATGGAACGCGGTCGCCCTACGCGCTAATGTCCTTGAATCCCTCGCCGAAGGCTTCCGTAACGTCAGCGACCGTCACAATGGCGTGAGGATCGCGTTCGCGCACGATCGTCTTGAGGGTATTGAGCTCTCGACGGCTCACGATGACCATAATCACCGGCTTCTCGGCACCCGAATACATGCCAGTCGCCTTAAACTTGGTACAACCACGACCCAGACCATACATGATATCGGCAGCGATATCAGGGAACTTGTCCGAGATGATGAGTACCATACGGCGTTTGTTGCCACCATCGACCACGGCATCGATCACGTAGCCGCTAATGACCATCGAAAGGCCTGCATACAGTGCGTTTTCGATTGAAAAGACCGGAGCCGACAGCGCACACACGGCAACATCGATCGCCATGACGGTCGAGCCCACCGGCAGCGAGGTGTTACGCGAGATGATTTGGCCAATCGTGTCCGAGCCGCCGGTGTTGGCGCCGGCGCGCAACACCATGCCGTAACCGATGCCCGTAATAATGCCGCCCCACATGGCAGGGAGCATCAGGTCCGCATCCGCCAGAGGTGCTACAAACGGGGCGAACAGATCGGTAAAGAAGCCCAGCAGCACAAAGCCCGTCGCGGTCTGCACCACGTAGAACATGCCGCCCTCGCGCATAACGACCAACAACAGCAAGGCGTTCATCACGATCGTCTGAATACCGACGGGAAGCGATAGGCCGCGCGATGCACCGACCGCCTGGATAATGGTGGCAAGGCCCGTAACGCCACCGGCAGCAAGGCCGTTGGGAATCAAAAACAGGTCGGTCGCAATAGCGGCCAGAGCGCACCCCAACATAATCTGGGGCAGGTCGTGAAAGAAGTTCATCGAAAGAATGCGCTTGATGTCCAGACGGTATGCCATGCTGCCTCCCTCAAAAAAGCGCACCCCATCGGATGCGCTTTGAACTTCTTCTTGTATTCGATTCTACCGATTCGCCGAACAAAAACCACCCCTGCGCAGGGTTTGCTCTGGATACAAAACCACCCTGCCGGAAGGGTTTTAATCCATTTCCACATAAACCCGGGCGGTTTATGCAGACGGGGTCTCCGCGTCAGCGTTGCCGGTAGCCCAACGGTGATAGCCAATTACAAACGGGTCCAGGTCGCCATCGTCAAGAACGGCCTCGACATTGCTGGTCTCCACGCCCGAGCGCAGATCCTTGACCATCTGGTATGGGTAGAGCACGTAGCTACGAATCTGGTTGCCAAAACCAATCGTGGTCTTGGGTCCGCGAATCTCATCGAGCGCCTCGGCGCGCTTTTCGAGCTCAATCTCGTACAGGCGAGCCTTGAGGATCTGCATGCACGCGGCCTTGTTCTGGATCTGGCTGCGCTCGTTTTGGCAGGTAACCACAATACCGCTGGGGAAATGCGTCACGCGTACGGCGGAGTCGGTGGTGTTGACGCCCTGACCGCCCGGGCCGCTCGCGTGGTACACGTCCACGCGGATGTCATCGGGGCTGATCTCGATGTCGATATCATCGGGTAGCACGGGGATGACCTCGACGCCGGCAAACGTGGTCTGGCGGCGCTTCTTGTCGTCGGTGGGGCTAATGCGCACCAAGCGGTGGACGCCGGCCTCGGCGCGCAACATGCCAAATGCGTCCTTGCCCTCGACGGTAAAGGTCGCGCGGTCGATGCCGATGACCTCGGCCGCGGGACAGTCGTTGATGGTGACCTTCCAGCCGCGACGCTGGCAATACTTCATGTACATCTTAAAGAGCATGAAGGTCCAGTCCTGGGCCTCCAGACCACCCTGTCCGGGCTTGATGGTCACAATGGCATCGCCGTGATCGAACTCACCGGTAAACCAGCTCGAAAGCTCAAGCTCATCGATGGCACGGGCCAGGCGCTCAGCCGTGGCTGTAGCCTCCTCGCGAAGGGCGGCGGCGTCGGGGTCATCCCCCATCTCCTCGGCAAGCTCCAGCGCGGCGCGGGCATCGGAAAGCTCGCCGCGCGCGGTGTCCACGGCAGCGATATCTTCCTTGGTGCGCGCGATCTCCTCCATGGTGGCACGGGCGGCGTCGGCGTCATCCCAAAAGCCAGGGGCAACACTTTTGGCCTCGAGCTCGGACACGCGGGTACGCTTCTCGTCCAGGTGGAGATATGACTCGACCTCACCGAGCCGGTCCGCAAACGCGTCCAGCTCGGCGGGCGTTACCTCTAAAGCCTCAGCCATTAACGATTCCTGCCGTGGCAGTACTTAAACTTCTTGCCGCTACCGCAGGGGCACGGGTCGTTGCGGCCCACGTTGACGTACGGATCGTCGCTCTCGGACTTGCGATAGGTGGTCACCTTGCCACCGTTGTTGACGGCAGCCGGACCACCCTGGACAGCCGTGCGGGCCTGCACCTGCGCCTGCTTGCGCAGCACCGAGTCGCCGTTGTCACCATCGACCTCGGCAGGGCCGGAGAAGCGCGCGCCCTCGAGCGCGGGCTCCTCCTTGTGCTCCACGGCACGCGGGGCAGCCTTGATCTCGATGCGCAGAACCGTGCGCAGGTAATCCTCATACATGGTATCGACGAGTATCTGGAACGCGCCGTAGGCCTCGGTCTTGTACTCGACCAGCGGGTCGCGCTGGCCAAAGCCGCGCAGGCCGATGCCGGTCTTGAGGTAGTCCATCTCCTGCAGGTAGTTCATCCAGCGGGTATCGATGACGCGCAGCATGACCTGGGTGTTGAGCTCGCGCATCAGGTCCTCGCCCAAGCGCTCGGCCTTCATGTTGTAGCACTTCTCTACGTAAGCCAGGACATCGGCAGCCAGGGCCTCATAATCCTCGTCGGGGAACTTCGGCGTATCGATGTGGCCGGTGAGCTCCACAACCCACTTGCGCAGGCCCTCCAGGTCGCGCTCGCCATCGTGACTGTCCTTGGTGCAGAACTCCTGCACGCAGCGGTACACGGTGTCGTGCATGACCTCGGTGATGTGGTCGGTCAGGTCCTTGCCGTCCAGAATCTTATTGCGCTCGGCGTAGATGACCTGGCGCTGCTTGTTCATGACGTCGTCGTACTCAAGGACGCTCTTACGCATGGAGAAGTTGATGCTCTCGACCTTGTGCTGGGCGCTCTCGACGGCCTTGGAAATGATCTTGTGCTGGATGGGCATGTCGTCGCCCATGTCGGCCGTGACCATCATCTTGGAGACGCGGTCCATCTTGTCGCCGCCGAACAGGCGCATGAGGTCGTCCTCGAGCGACAGGTAGAACTGGGTCTCGCCCGGATCGCCCTGACGACCGGAGCGGCCGCGCAGCTGGTTGTCGATACGACGGGATTCATGGCGCTCGGTGCCGATGACGGTCAGGCCGCCGGCGGCAAGCACGCGCTCGCGCTCGGCCTTGCAGGTCTCCTTGGCCTCGGCGTTAAACTGCTCGAGCTGCTCGGGCGTAACGTCCTCCATGGTCAGGCCCTCGTACTCAAGGCGCTCGCGCACCAGCTCGTCGGGGTTGCCGCCCAGCAGGATGTCGGTACCACGACCGGCCATGTTGGTAGCGATGGTCACGGCGCCGTAGCGTCCGGCCTGGGCAACGATATGAGCCTCGCGCTCGTGATGCTTAGCGTTGAGGACCTCGTGCGCGATGCCGCGCTTGGTAAGGGCGGCCGACAGCTTCTCGGAGCTTTCGATGGAGACGGTGCCCACCAGGACCGGCTGGCCCTTGGCGTGACGTCGCTCGACGTCGTCGGCAACGGCGTTGTACTTGGCCTGGATGGTGCGGTACACCAGATCCTCGTGGTCAACACGTTGCACGGGCTTGTTGGAGGGGATGACCTCGACGGGTAGCTTGTAGATCTCGCGGAACTCGGCGTCCTCGGTAAGCGCCGTACCGGTCATGCCGGAGAGCTTGTCATACAGACGGAAGTAGTTCTGTAAGGTGATGGTGGCAAGGGTCTGGTTCTCCTCGCGCACGAGCACGCCCTCTTTGGCCTCGATGGCCTGGTGCAAGCCCTCGGAATAGCGGCGGCCTTCCATGATGCGACCGGTGAACTCGTCGACGATCTTGACCTCGCCGTTGGTGACCACGTACTGCTTGTCGCGATGGAACATGTACTGAGCCTTCAGCGCCTGCTGCAGGTGGTTGACCAGCTGGCCGGAGAGATCGGCATAGATGTCATCGATACCCAGGCGGCGCTCGATCTTCTTAAGGCCGCGCTCGGTGGCGGCGATGGTGTGCTTGGCCTCATCCATGACGTAGTCGCCCGTGGGCTCGACATCCTCGGTGGCGGTGAGCATGTCGTGCGACACGTCCTCACCGCGCTCCAGGCCGCGCACGGCACGCGCGAAGTCCTTGTAGGTGCTAGCGGACTTGGTGCCGGCACCCGAGATGATGAGCGGCGTTCTGGCCTCATCGATCAGGATGGAGTCGACCTCGTCGACGATGGCGTAATTGTGGCCGCGCTGTACGCGCTGCTCGGGGCGGGTGACCATGTTGTCGCGCAGGTAGTCGAAACCGAACTCGGAGTTGGTGCCGTAGGTGATGTCTGCCTGGTAGGCCGGACGCTTGAGCTCGAGCGGCATGTTGTTCTGGAGCAGACCGACGGTCATTCCCAGGTACTTGTAGATGCGGCCCATCCACTCGGAGTCGCGCTTTGCCAGGTAATCGTTGACGGTAACGACATGCACGCCCTTGCCGGCGATTGCATTGAGGTAGCCGGCCAAGGTGGAGACCAGGGTCTTACCTTCGCCGGTCTTCATCTCGGCAATATGACCCTCATGAAGCGCCATGGCGCCAATGAGCTGTACGTCAAAGTGACGCATGCCCGTGATGCGCTTGGAAGCCTCGCGCACAGTGGCAAAGGCCTCGGGGAGCATGTCGTCGAGCGACTCGCCGTTGGCGTAACGCTCGCGGAACTTATCGGTCTGGGCGCGGAGTTCCTCCTCGGTCATCTTCTCAAACTGGGGCTCAAGACCGTTGATCTGGTCGACGATCTTGTAGTAGCGCTTAAGGTCCTTATCGGATCCAAAGGACAGCAGCTTTGACATGAATCCCATGTGGTTTTCCTTTTTGGCCATCGCCCACGCCGTGCAGCTGCGGGCGAGTTAAACACAGATGATTGTACTTTAGCCAAACAAGGCGCGGCCTATACGGTCGACCTCGACCGCCACGTAATAACTACGACCAACCTGCCAAAAAGAGACTGGTTTAATTTGGCAGCTTTTATCTGGGAAAACGCTGTCTCTCTGCCATTTGGCGCAAACCAATCCGTCCCCTTCGTACCAATCTGGCGCCATGGAGACAGGTTCGTTTGCACCAATAAAAGAAAAGGGCCGCGCACCCAAACGGATGCACGGCCCTTATGCCATGAATGCGAGTGTTTGCTCAGCGAGCTATTTACTCAGCAGCCTCGGTGGTCTCGACCTCGGCAGCGGCCTCCTCGACGGGAGCCTCTGCGGGAGCCTCGGCGGCCTGCTTAGCAGCCTCCTCGGCGAACTTAGCGGCACGCTTAGCCTTCTCGGCAGCCTTAGCCTCAGCGGCGGCCTTGCGAGCGGCCTCGGCCTCAGCAGCCTTGGCGGCCTTGGCAGCCTTGGCCTCCTCAGCCTTCTTGAGCTGGGCGGCAGCGGCGCCACCGAACTTGTCGGCGAAGCGCTGGACGCGTCCACCGGTGTCGACGAACTTCTGCTGGCCGGTGTAGAACGGGTGGCACTCGTTGCAAAGCTCGACCTTCATCTCAGACACGGTAGCGTGCGTCTTGAAGGTGTTGCCGCAGGAGCACGTCACCGTGCACTCGACATACTGGGGATGGATACCCTGCTTCATGGTAG
Source organism: uncultured Collinsella sp. (assembly GCA_900541205.1). Lineage (GTDB taxonomy): Bacteria > Actinomycetota > Coriobacteriia > Coriobacteriales > Coriobacteriaceae > Collinsella. The sequence continues at coordinate 10,323 of UQIV01000005.1, forward strand.
GACTCCTTATTGGTCAGGCACTGGTTACCGATCAGCGCATAAGGCGTCTTGGTTTCCGACCAAGACAACAAACTCTGCTATGGTACCACGGCGCCGCGTGTCCCACAAAAGGTTCACGGTCTTTTCGGCACAACACAAGCTGGACCTTAAATATCAACTTCATCCGAACACTCCCCCACATTCATCTCCCTCGTATGTATCGAGGTATTCCTGCTTGAGCGTCTGCGAGGACGACTTGATCTTTTCCACGAGCGTGCCGGCCTCGATGAAGTAGAACGAGTTGGTAAGGTCTGCCAGGTCGTCGAGCAGATGGCTTGAAATGAGCACGCTGCGTCCCCGCGCCACCTCGCTGCGCATCGCGTCGCAGGAGGTTTTCCGCTTTCCCGGATCGAGGCCGTTCAGCGGTTCATCGAGGATGAGGTACGGGCAATCGGTCGCTATCGCCATGGCAAGCTTTACCTGCTGCTTCATTCCTGTCGAGAGTTTACGGGTCGGCTTGTCGAGATATGGGGAGATTCCGAGGGAGTCGCAGAGCGAGTCGATGTCGGCGGCCGATTTCCACGCCTCCCTAACGAAAGCAAGGTGCTCGATGGCCGATAGCGTGGGATAGAGATCCGTGCCGCCCGAAGAGCTCAGGTAGACGAGTTCTGCAAATTCGGCTGATCGACGTTGGCTGATTCCGTCTGCCGCCAGGCTTCCCGAGCGGATGCGGGTGGGAAATTGGCCCGACAGCGCTTCAAGAAGGGTGGTTTTCCCCGAGCCGTTGGGGGCAACGAGGCCCGCCGCCGTCCCCGGGCTCAGGAAAAGCGACCCGATTGAAAGTATCGTCGTGCTTCCGTATCCCACGCTCGCGTCCAGAAGCTCGAGCCCATGGTGCTTTTTCGCGGGTCCAGGCTGTTTGGGCGAACGTGTCGCAACGGCGCCGACCGCAAAAAAGACCGCGACGTATGCCAGGGCCACGGCAAGCATCGATGCGCTGCCCGAACCGGAGCCAATGAATTCCGTCGGGAAGCATCCCACGTAACCCGTTGCCTCGATAGGCGAGAATACGGCCAGCGGCAGGAGATTGAGCGCGGCGTTATGCTCCAGTGCCGAATCGGACAGTAACGGGAATACCGGGGCCGCGACAAGCAGCGCGGAGGTAAGGGGGCCCGCGAGGACGCGCCTCGTTGCGGTCGATAGGACGGCGGAGCAAACGGATATCAAGGTTCCGCCCGCAAGCAGCGCGAGAAGCAGGTCCGTGAAGACGTCTCCCGCGGTCGTGGTGGCAAGCGCGCCGTCATGGAAGAAGGCGATCGGGTACCCAATTTGCCCGAAGCCGTTTAGGGCCAAGGCGTAAATGCCCCCGGGTGCGAGGCCGGCGAGGAGCATCGCGGTCCCCGCGGCGATTATCGAAAACACGATCTGGATAAGGCGCCGGAATTTGGGCGCGGGCGCCTTCGCCGCCAGGGTCGCAGGCCTTGTGGCCCCGAGCAGGAGTATCGACGAGAGAAGGAAGGGGATGAAGGGAAGGAAAGACGGCGCCGTGGCAATGGCGTAAGGCAGGAAGGAAAGGAATGGCAGATCGCTTGCGGAGGCTGGAATGTGCGTGATGCCGGAACTGCTCAGGGCACGGCAATATGCGAGCTCCGCGTCATTGGTCTCTCGGTCTCCCACGATGGATCCGGATTGGAAGCCTTCGCCCATGGGCGCGTAGTAGCTCTCGGCAGAATCGAGAAAGGCGGCGTCGGTTTGGGCGGCAAGGGCGGCGTTCGCGTATCTTGCAAGCTCCGCGTCGACTTGCTGCTCTGGCGATAGGTCTGTGCCGTTGGCCTGGGGCGCGCGCGTATTGAATGCGTCGACAAAGCCCTGCATGCCCTGCTTCATAAAGAAGGGCCCGTAGATGGGTGAATTGAACGCAATGGGGATGGAGAAGGCTGCGGCAAGAACGAGCGTAGAGATCCATACGGCCCTGTCTCTTAGGATTAGTTTGAGAAGAAGTCGACAGTACATTTAGAAGCACCTACATTTCTCAAAGCATCGTTAGATTAATAATGACAGACCGAATGAAGATACGTGTGACGGGGGGCGAGGCGAATGGCTGAGCGGTAGCGATACGCGGGTTCAACGGTACCATATTGACCACATAGATTTTTAACTTGCATTTCTACCCGCCCTCTCCGTAGAGCCGCCGATACGCGCTTAGCGCACTCTCGGCGCGTCCGGCAGGCCTTGCGAAATGGGATCCGGGAGACTTCGGCGCAGCATCATCTTGCGGAATGCTTCTAATGAGCCTCCCATCCTTCAAAAACAGAATCTCATCGCACAGCCTATCGACCGAATCCAAGATGTGGGATGACATGATGATGCATGTACCAGAATCGGCCAGCTTCCTGAGAATCCCGGAATGCAAGTCCACCCTGCTGGGGTCGAGCGCGTTCATGGGCTCATCCAACAGGAGGTACCGCGCACCCGTCGCATACGCAATCGCCAAGGTAAGCTGCTGCTTCATACCCTGGCTCAGAGCGCGGACCCTCATCTTCGCGAACTCGCCTATCTGCGTTTGCTCCACTATCTCTTCGATATCGCGAGCATGCGGCCACATATCGCAAACCATCTTGAGGTGATCTTCCGCACGCAATCCGGGATACAGCAGCGTCCCCTCACCGGGTGCATAAAAGATCATGGAACGGACCTCTTTCGCACCCGCACCCTGCACCTCATCCAGAACGATGTCCCCGTCCACGCGAGGACCCGGCAAACCTGCCATCGCCCGCAGCAACGTCGTCTTTCCATGCCCGTTTGGAGCGACGAGACCGTAGACCGTACCCGGGGCAAACTCGGCGTCCGCCGAATCTACGAGCACCTTCTTTCCATAAGAAATCGTCAGCGTTTGAAGGCGAATCATCGAGATCATCCCCTTTCGATCTTCGGAACAACCAGGCGCACCATCAACGGAGATACGGCGCCCAAGACCACCAGTAGAGCGCCCGATGCGCCGACGACCTCTCCAAAAGGCATCGCGTTCGTCCCTCGCCCAAGGAACCCAATCGTCCCCACCTGGGAAGCGGGATCAAACGAGGCGAATGGAGCCAGCAGCGCGGCGCCCATGCCCGCGCTTTCAACATGAGCGCTCAACGAACCCAACACCAAGAGAACCGCGCAAACCACTCCGGTGACAACGGGGTTGCGGCTAATCGCTGCTGTCAACGCAGCGACGACGGAAATCACGCCGTATGCCATGACCAGCAACGGAATACTGCACAACACCGCCTCCCCCACCATGGACGTTGTCGAAGCTCCCGCCCGAATGAGAGCGACGGGATACTCCGATCCACCCGCACCGTTCTTAATCAAGGACACAACCGCAGCGGGAACCATCGACACCAAAAGCAGCGCCAAGCCAAGCAGGAGAGACAGCGCAACAGCCGTCAGAAAACGCACATGCGCTGTTGCGGGGACTTGGAAAACCAGAAGGGAACGGCACCGCAGGTAGGTGCACGCAAGCGATGTGACAACCACGGGCAACAGCCAAAACAAGGAAGGAAGCGCTGCCTGGAGATAGGAAAGGAGGATTAATGGGGGCATCTTCGTACTTAACTCGTAAACCTTGGGGTCCGGCAAGCTCGCGATCGACTCGAGCAGAAGGGCGCGCGCCTCCGCACGAGAAGGAGTCTCCGGCTCGATTCCGATCGATTGCAGGAGGGTCGCATCTGCCGCGCCCAGCTCGCCTCGAGCGCGCTCGTACGTCGCAAGGCTTCGAAACCCCTCCGCAGGCGTGGGCGCGTACACGAAACCCGAAAGAGCATCTCGCATGCCTTCCAGGGCCGCTTTGCCCTCGACGTCCATATTCGCAGCGTCCTGCTCTAGATACCGATCTATTGAACGGAGCTCCCCATCCCTATACCGAACAGCGGAAACGTCACCAGCGTCAGGAAACACCTCGACCAGAGCCGGGGCCAGCATCGCCGTCGACATTGCAATCGCGCATACGGCGAGGGCAGGAGAATGCAGGAGCAGCTTCCCCATCGTTCTTACGTATGCAACGGCGGAGGCACAAGCGCTCGAACGGGCTGTCGTTCTCGATGCGGTGAAGGAACCTCTCTCGAGACAAATCGGGGACATCAGGCGCGCGCAGCCGCTCTTTCCAGCAACGCAAAGCAGGCTAATTGCCAGCACCTCGATCCCGATTGCGCATACGAGGGTAATCGCGCCACGCTCGAAGCAAAGTCCAGGCAGATTCACTATCTGCGTTGTCGGGTACGGGCTATAGGCGCCGACGGTCAACTCAGTGTTCGCATACGTAAGGGGATTCAACAGGGCGAACTCATGTAAAGCGATGGATCTTCCGTAATACCCGGGAACCATCGTCGCCCCCATCAGGGCACATACGAACACGATTCCAAGCGTAGGGTTATTGGCAATCTTCACGGCAAGGTGAACGACGAGCGAGATGAACGCCGCCACCAAGAATTGCAAGATGGCCGTCTGTGCGAACACCAGCCAAGCCGGTTTGATAACCGGAGTCGCATATTGAACGTAGCCTATCGGATAGAACAGCGAGCCCGGGCCATTCTTCACAAGTGCGGCGATTATCCCTGGAAGATTGACGGCGAAGACGGCAAGCATCGCAAAAACACTCGCCCATACGCTCGATGCAACAAGCCTGCCCAGCTCACCCATCGGTGCCTGGATGATGAGTTTTTCACGTTTGTTAAGACGCGCGGCAAGGAACGAGACGGCAACGGCCGTTGCGGCCCATAGCAAGTACTCCTTCGATCCGTCATAAAAGGAGTACGCTCCATCCGATACCTGCAGAAACGGAAGCAGAGGAGAGAGCGGCGCCAAGACAAGACGTCCCGCGGCAAGAGGGTACAGAAGCGCGGGCATGCTTGATGAAGAGGTATAGACGCCCTCCTCCCCCGCATTCACAAGCGCATCCGCATAGGATGCTGACAATTCCTGCTCAACACGGGTTATTCCCGACTCGAGATATTCAACCCGTCCGTCGATGCCAGCCGCGCTCCTGAAGACGGGCAAAGCACAAAGAACCATCAACGCAACAACGGCAACACAGAGTGACCTGGAGGAGAGGAGCGACCTAAAGATTGCCTTCGAGATCTTGAGCATATTCATCGCCAACCTTAACCCCATCCACCTGGAACAGCGGGGCTGAACAAAATGCTCGGCCCCGCCTCGCATCTAGTGATTGCAGCATGCTGTGATTACTTGCTGGCAAAGTCAATTTAACATAAACTGTTAAAAAGTAACCTGAGTTTTTTAAATTCTTCGGAGGTTATTATGAGTTCCGACAATCGCACTCCCCGGCTTCATTCCTTCCGCATCGCATGTGCGATAGCCTCTGCGGCCCTTTGCGTCACCGCCATCGCACAAGTGGCGTTCTCCTTAAAGCCAGCAATCGAAGTGCTCGACAACCCTGTGATTGTAGACTCCCCAGCATATCCAGCCCTTGCGATCTCGACATTGGCCCCTGCCGTCATCGGTATCGCCACGACCGTCCTCAGCGCCGTTCTCGTGTGGACGATCAAGAGCGGAGACCCCTTCAAGAAAGGCTCTGCGACATGCTTGAAGGTGCTCGGCATTCTCTTCGTTGTTCAAGCTGCCACCAGCCTCTACGCCGGCTCACTCGAAACCTCCGTCTTGATGTTTGGCGGCGAGGGGGCCGTCGGCGCCCAAGAGATCGCTTCATCATTCGATTGGACCTCTCTGGTTCTCGGCATCGTCCTGTTCATGCTTTCCCAGCTCTTCTTGTACGCCCGAGAGCTGTACCTCGACTCCGACGAGATTGCGTAAGGAAACGCCATGCCCGTAATTGTTCGCCTCGACAAGATCATGGCCAAGCGAAAGATTTCCTCGAACGAACTTGCCGAAAGGATTGGAACCACGCCCGTGAACCTGTCCCGTATTAAAAAAGGGCATATTCGCGGCATTCGCTTCAACACACTCGAGCAGCTATGCCTCGCCCTTCGTTGCCAACCCGGAGACCTTCTCGAAGTCATGAGCGAAGAGGATGCCCGAAAGGAGTTCGGACTCGATTGGTCCGCCGAGGATTAGAGGGCGGTCGTACTCGCCCTGCACACGGGGATGCGAATCGGCGAGGTCTGCGGCCTTCGGTGGTGCGATGTGGATTTCGAGACGGGCCTGATCTCGATCAGACACTCGGTGGCGTACGCGAAGGGAATGGGTTCGTTCATCAAGGACACCAAGACCCATGACGCCAGGGGTATCCCCATCGACCCGGTCGGCCTACTCCCCTTCCTGAAGGAGACCCACGAGATCGACTGCGGAAAGCTGCGCTTGCGCGGCCTTACCGGGGCGGTCGAGATCGGGGACTGCTACATCCTGTCGGAGCCGGGCGCGACCTTCGCGACGACAAGCTATATCCGCAGGGCGTTCAAGACGTTCTCGGAGACCAACGGCCTCATGGGCACCAACGACGAGCTGATCACGTTCCACGGCCTTCGCCACACGTTCGCAACGCAGTGGATCCGCCAAGGCGGCGATATCAAGGCGCTCCAATCGATCCTCGGCCACAAGGACGCCATGGCGACGCTCAACGTCTACGCCGACATCGAGCCCATCTCCAAAATCCATAACATGCTGCGCGCCACGCCGTGCCTTTGGCGCGGGCACCTCGGGCCGAGGGTCGATCCGGGTCCCATGTTCCAACAGAGGATCCAGGAGTCCATCGAGACGCTCCGGGCGTTCGGCTACGGCATCACCGAGCCGGACGACCGAAATATCGCCATACGCGACGTGAAGACGAACAGTTGGCTCTAGCTCACCGAGTACGCGGCAGTGCTGGGCCCATCCCAACTGAGGTCACGGTGGTCCGATAGGGGCGCCGCCCGCGGCATGCGCCGCGGAGGGTATCCCCTACCGAAGGGCGGGGATGCCCTCCGCTTCCAGTTCGGAATCAGCCGTCGGAGGCGTTCGGCTGACTGCGGGAACGGCCTGTCCGCTCAATGTGTTCGGCTGAGATCGGAAATCAACCCAACACGAGCCGGACACGCGCCAGACGGCTCTTCCCCGTGCGGCCTTCCCCCTTACGCTCATGTTGCAGGCATGTAACGCCGCAGCGAGCGCGCCTTTTTTGCGCCAGACAGGTACAATGATGAACACTGTACCGTAGCGGAGCGCCCCGCGCGCGCCGCAATCACGCGAAAGGGTTTCCCATGGCCGAGATCTCGTCCTCCCGTATCGTCATCACCGTCCTTGGCAAGAACCGCCCCGGCATCGTCGCCGGCGTCACCCGTGTCCTAGGCGAGGCCAACGTCGACATCCGCGACATCACGCAGTCCATTATCGAGGACATCTTCACCATGACCATGCTGGCCGATACCGCCGAGTCCAAGCTCGACTTTGCCGAGCTGCAGAAGGCGCTGGCCGAGGCCGGCGAGCTTTCGGGCGTCAACGTGTCCATCCAGCGCGAGGACGTCTTCAACTTTATGTACCGCCTGTAGCGAGCAAGCCGCTGGGGATAGCCTGACGCGCGCATGCCCATGCAAGTCACCCCGATGCGGCCCGGAGAGGAGCGCGCATGGCTTACGACGCCAAGAAAATCTACTACCGCTTCGATGACCATCTGAGCCGCCTGGTCTTGGATTATGAGGCGAGCCGCCAGATTTCGCCCGAAAGCGAAAACCTCTACCACGGCATGCCGACTAATCCGTATGACGAGGGTCTGTTCGTCGAGCATAACGTCAAGCGCGGCCTGCGTAATGCCGACGGCTCGGGCGTGGTCGCGGGCCTTACCCGCATCTCGGACGTGCACGGCTACAACAAGGTCGACGGCAAAGTCGTGCCTGACCAGGGCAAGCTCACGCTGCGCGGCTATAGCATCGAGGATCTGGTCAACAATGCCCAGGCCGAGAATCGCTATGGCTACGAAGAAGTCGCCTATCTGCTTATCACGGGCTCGCTGCCCAACAAAGAGGAGCTCGACGGTTTTTGCGAGCGCTTGGGCGCCTTTAGGCATCTGAGCGACGAATACGTCAAAGAGTTCCCCATGACCACGGTTTCGTCGAGCATCATGAATGTGCTCCAGCGCGCCGTGCTGCTGCTCTATGCCTTCGACGCCGAGCCCGACGTAATTACGCCCGAGCATGAGATCGACGTCGCCATCTCCATGCTCGCCCGTCTCCCCCGCATCGCCGCCTTCGCACACATGGCCTCGGTCGCCAAGCTTCGCGGCTCCGAGGTTCATGTACCGCACCCCACACCCGGCCTCTCCACCGCCGAGACCATCCTACAGGTGCTCCGCGGCGGTATGGCGTTCACCCGCGATGAGGCCATGCTGCTCGACGTGATGCTCATGCTGCACGCTGAGCACGGCGGCGGCAACAATTCCACGTTTGCCTGCCGCGTGCTGTCCTCCTCGGCCACCGACCCGTATTCCGCCTACGCCGCGGCTATCGGCTCGCTCAAGGGTCCGCGCCACGGCGGCGCCAACGCCAAGGTCGTGTCCATGCACGAGGATATCCGTGCGCATGTCTCCAATTGGGAGGACGAGGACGAGGTCGCAGCCTACCTGGGCAAGATCCTCGACAAGCAGGCCTTCGACGGCACGGGCCTCATCTACGGTATGGGCCACGCCGTCTACACGCTGAGCGACCCGCGCGCCGAGGTGTGCCGCCGTTACGCGCGCACGCTTGCCGCCAAGAAGGACTTGGGCGAGGAGTTCGCACTCATCGAGCGCATCGAGCGCCTGGCCCCGCAGGTGATGCGCGATCACGGCATGACCAAGCCCATCTGCGCCAACATCGACCTGTACACGGGCTTTATCTACAAGATGCTCGGCGTGCCCGAGACGCTCTTTACGCCGCTGTTCGCCGTCGCCCGCATGGCCGGCTGGTCGGCGCACCGCATGGAAGAGCTCTTCTGCGCGCATCGCATCATCCGCCCGGCCTATCGTCCGGTGATCGAGCCGCTGGAGTATAAGCCGCTCGCCGACCGCTAGGACGCGGACCGTCATAGAACCCGAGCGTGGCCAGGGCATCACCGCCCTCGGCCACGCTTTTTATGCCAGTAGAAAGGATCGCAACGAATGATTGTGTTTTCCGATATGGATGGAACGCTGCTGACGAGCGATAAGCAGATGAGCGACGCCACCTGGGCGATGCTCGACGAGCTTGCGCGCCGCGGTATTGAGTTTGTGCCCTGCACGGGGCGCCCGCTGTCGGGCATCTTTGAGCCCATCCTCGCTCACCCCGCCGTACACTACGCGGTCTGCGCCAACGGTGCCAGCGTCTGGCAGCTCGACGACGGTACGCCCACCGATACTTCACGTGCTACGTGCATTTTGAGCCGACCGCTCGACCGCGCCATCGCCCACCGCGTCCATAGCATTGCCGCCGGCCATGACGTCACCTTCGATATCTTCGCGGACGGGCAGTGCTTCCTCCCCCGCTCGCTCTACACGCGCCTGGACGAATTCTGCGGCGGCGACCCCCACATCGCGGCTTCGCTCAAGCGCACACGAACACCGATCGACATGGATATCGACAACAAGATCGACGAGGTCGAGACACTCGAACGCATCGCCATGTACTGGCACGACCCAGCCGATCGCGACGCCATCGCGGCGGAGCTCGACACGCTCGGAGGCATTGAGGTCACGCGTTCGTACGCCATGAATATCGAGGTCATGGGCGAGGGCGCCACCAAGGGAACGGCCCTCGCGTGGCTATGCGAGCATCTGGACGAACCCCTTGCCGATGCTTGGGCGTTCGGCGACAACATCAACGACATCCCCATGCTGCAGGCAGCGGGCCATGGCATGGCCATGATCAACGCCGAGCCCGAAGATCGCGAGGCCGCCGACGCCATCACCGAATACGACAACGACCACGACGGCGTCGCCCGCGCCATCATGGCCGCCCTCGCCTAGCAGCAGCAACCCGGCAGGGTAGCTAATTTGGGACGGGGCTATTTTAGCTACCCGCTTATTGGGTAGCTAAAATAGCCCCGTCCCAAATTAGCTACCCCCGGAAAACCGCAAGGACTGTCCCCGGCTGCCGGCAGAAAAGGAACGTCCCTAACTGCCGGATTAGGCGAGGCTCTCCAGAACACGGCGAAGTTCCTGCTGGACGGCGTGGTCGCGGTTGCGCCCCACCACGCGATCGGCAACGGCCTTGAGCGCGGGGCGTGCATTTTCCATCGCGCAAACCGTACCGACGAAGCGAATAATCTCGTAGTCGTTCATAGAGTCGCCAAACGCCATGATCTCATCGCGCCCAATGCCATAATGCTCCGCGAGCTGTGCAATACCCGAGGCTTTCGACACACCGGGCTGCATGGCGTCGATCCACGCGTTGCCCGAAGGCGCAAAAGTAAAGAGCTGACCGAGTTCGCGCTGCAGCACGTACGCACTGTCCATAACGGCACCGTCGTCGCAAAAGATGCTCGCTTTGATGATATTTACGCTGGGATCGGGCAGCTCCCAAATGCGCTCGGCATTGGGAAGGTCCTTATCGACCTCACGCACGAACTTGCACTCGTCATCGAGCAGGAAGGACTTGGTTCGGTCAAAGAGCGCAAGATGCAGATTGGGAAACGTCCTGACGGCTTGGGCGAGCCTTCGAATCGCCAGGTGGGAATACACCTCACGGTCTACCATCTTACCGTCGGCGTAGACCTGGGCGCCGTTAGCGGCGACAAAGTCCATCTTGTCGCGAACGGGCGCAAAGAACTCGCACAGGCGATCGTAGCGGCGACCTGACGATGCGGCGAAATGCACGCCATGCTCGTGTAGCGCCAGAATCAGTTCGTAGGTCTCGGGAGGCACCTGGCCGTTTTCGTCAAGCAGCGTGCCGTCCATATCGGATGCAATCAGTTTAAACATAGAAAAGCTCCCTTCGGGCTTGTTGGAATCGAACGTGTATCCGATTCCAACGTACCCAAAGGGAGCTCAAATAAGACCCCGCAGTCATAAACGTTACATGGACCTAGCACATAGCTCACGCGCGCCAGAGGTCCCACGGTCGCAGCGTCAGGCGACACGCCAAAGAGTGTCCCCAACGACTAGTCGTTTAAGAACGTCCCCAATGACTAGTCGGCGTAGGTGAAGGTCGTGACGTCGAACATGCCCTCGGGGCGGATGCGGAGCGTCGGGATGACCGGCAGGGGCAGGAAGATGATGCCCATGATGGGGTCGAGCGGCGGCTCAATACCCATGGCGCGTGCCTTAACCATAAAGTCGTCGTGCTGCGCGGCGACATCCTCGGCCGTGCCTTCGCTCATCAGGCCGCCGAGCGCCAGCGGAATGCGCGCCACGACCTCGCCGTTGCGCACCAGCACGTGACCGCCCTGGCCCACGGCCTCGACGGCAGCCATCATATCTGCGGCGTTGTCGCCCACCACGCACACGTTGTGCGAGTCGTGGCCAATCGTCGAGGCGATAGCGCCGCCCGTGATGGTAAAGCCGCGCACCCAGCCGCGGCCGATATGCTTGCCGACGAGCCCCATGCCGGCGGGACCGTCGCCATCGGCGCCCTCAGCCTGCAGTGACACGCCGCGGCCGTGACGCTCGATCAGCATAATGCGGCGCAGGCCCTCGGCGCTCTCGGGGCGAGCCATACCCGTGATGGCCTTGCCCGGCACCACGTCAATCACGGCCTCGCCCGGCTTAAAGGCATAGTCGAACACGTCGAGCGATAGCTTCGGCAGCTTAACGGAAGCACGCAGCTCATCGGCAAGGGCCGCAACCTCAGCCATCTCGGGTGCGATCTCGCCCACAAAGGTGCCGTCCTGCGCCACCAGAGCACCGGCGGCATATACGCGATGCGGAGCCGTGGCAAACGTCAGGTCATTGAGCACCAGCAGGTCGGCACGCTTGCCCGGGGCAATCGCACCACGCAGCTCGTGCGGGTCGCGGCAACCGTGGTCCAGGCCAAATGCCTCGGCCGTGGACAGGGACGCCATAGAGATGGCAACCACGGGGTCAATACCGGCCTCGATAGCCACGCGGCAGGCATTGTCGATCATACCGGTCGAAAGCGCGTCGGAGGGAGCGCGGTCATCGGTCGCAAAACAGCAGCGGCGGGCACGGGCGGGGTTTTCCAGCAGCATCGGCGACAGGTTAGCCAGGTCATGGCTGCACGTGCCTTCGCGCAGCATCACATACATGCCGCGAGATAGCTTGTCGAGCGCCTCCTCGGGAATCGTCGACTCGTGGTCGGCGATAATGCCCGCCGCGGCATAGGCATTGAGGTCCTTGCCGGCAACGAGCGGCGCATGGCCGTCGACCTGCTTGGACGGCGTCTGGTTGGCAGCATCGATGCGAGCACAGGTCTCGGGGTCGGCCATAAAGACACCCGGCAGGTTCATCATTTCGCCCAGACCAAAGACATCGCCCGGATGCTCGGCAAAAAACGCCTGCATGTCAGCGGCGGTAATCACAGCGCCCGCCTGTTCATCGGGCAGTGCGGGCACGCACGAGGGCATCATGTACTTGATGGAAATGGGCGCGCGACGGCCGTCCTCGATCATAAAGCGCAGGCCGTCCAGGCCGGAAACGTTGGCGATCTCGTGGCTGTCGGCAATGGCAGTGGTGGTGCCGCGCGTCGCCGCCATGCGCGCATACTCGGCGGGACGGATGTTCGAGGACTCAATGTGCAGATGTCCGTCGATAAAGCCGGGGGCGAGATAGCGACCCTGGCAGTCAATGACCTCGGTCGCCTCGTAGGTGCCGGAGGCATCGTCGCGGCCGTCGTAGAGCACGCCGACGATTACGCCATCCTTGACGGCAACGCTACCAGGCGCCACGCGCTGGCCATATACGTCGACAATCTGCGCATTGGTGAACAGCGTGTCGACGGGCACACGACCCTCGGCTGCATCGATCACAGACCTCATGACCTCAACGGACATACATACTCCTTTAACTGTAGAAATAGCTGCGGAGCGGACGAGCCTTCACCGCAGCAAGCCAATAGCAATTGTATGCCCAAACGATGGGTCAACGATACGCCCCTCCGCTTAACGGCACCGCCAAATGATCCCTTGGGGACGGAGGAAAAAAAGTTGCGGTGGAATAGTTCCTACCTGGGCGCCCGTATGGCATTTTTAGGAACTATTTCACCGCAACTCAAAAGGCCGCAGTCGGGAACCCCGGCTGCGGCCCTATTGCACATGTTAGGTTGACCTACTTGCTAGACCAATTTAAAGCCCTTGCGCTTGCCTACGGAGAGGGTGTCGCCCAGTTTGAGGGCGCTGGGGTCGATGTTGTAGCTCTTGGGAGCCACGGCCTTGCCGTTGATCTTGACGCCGCCGCCGTCGATATCGCGACGGGCCTGTCCGGCGCTCGCCGAAAGGCCCAGGTCCTTAAGCAGGCCTGCGAGGTAGATCTGGCCCTCGTCGTTGACGGTCAACTCAACATGCTTCTCGGGGAAGTCGGCGAGCTGGCCCTCCTTGAACACGCGGTCGAACTCGGCCTGGGCCTCGTCGCCGGCACCGGCGCCGTGGTAGGTGTCGCACAGGTCGCGGCCCAGAGCGCGCTTGAGCTCATAGGGATCGGCAGAGCCGTCGGCCAGAGCAGCGTCGATCTTGTCGACCTCGGCCGGGGTGAGCGAGCTCGCCAGACGATAGTACTTACCGATCATCTCGTCGGGGATGGACATGGTCTTGCCGAACATATCCTTGGGAGCATCGGTCAGGCCGATGTAGTTGCCGTAGGACTTGGACATCTTGCGCACGCCATCGGTGCCCTCGAGCAGCGGCATGGTGAGCGCGATCTGCGGCTCCATACCCATCTTCTCCATGAGCTCGCGGCCGGCGAGCAGGTTGAAGAGCTGATCGGTGCCGCCCATCTCCACGTCGGCCTTAATCTGCACAGAGTCGAAAGCCTGCATCACGGGATACAGGAACTCATGCAGGGCGATCGGCGTCTGAGACTGGTAGCGCTTGGTAAAGTCGTCGCGCTCAAGAATGCGGGCAACGGTGAACTTGGAGCACACCTGCAGCAGGCCGGCCAGATCCATCGAAAGGATCCAATCGCCGTTGTGCACGATGGTGGTCTTCTCGGGGTCCAGGATCTTCATGGCCTGGCTCACGTAGGTCTCGGCGTTGGCCTCGATTTGCTCCTGCGAAAGCTGCGGGCGGGTGGAGTTCTTGCCCGAGGGGTCGCCGATCAGCGCGGTACCGTTGCCGATGATGAGGGTGACGTTATGGCCCAGGTCCTGGAACTGACGCATCTTGCGCAGGGGCACGGCGTGGCCCAGGTGCAGGTCGGGGCTGGTGGGATCGACGCCGAGCTTGATGTTGAGGGGCTCGCCCTTCTCAAGCTTCTTGCGAAGATCGGCCTCAGGGACGATCTGCGCTGCACCCGAGGTAATGATACGCATTTGCTCGTCAACAGACAGCATTGGGTATCCTCCTTTTGCTATAGCACCCTCGCCGAAAACGGCGGTGCTGGAAGTCCATAAACTCTCACATGATAACAAACTGACGCGACGCGGCACCTACGACAGGAAAATCCTCGTCCTGCCGCACGCGTCAACGGCGACCGGCAGGCGCGTACCGTCACGTTCAACCAAATAGCGCGTTTGCCGACGACGCGAGCAGTCGCGACAATGGACCTGGCCCGCCGCATCCGTCGCGCAGACGCCCTCGGCGGTCAGCAGGCAGTGCTCGCACACCATAAGCTCGGGACGGTCGGCGTCGATGGGGCCAAGGACGCCGGGTTCAGCAGCCAGCTCGGCAATACGCCCCCTATCATTGTTGAGCAACTCGGCCGGCAAGTACACCCGCCCTGCACCGAGCCCGCGCAGCCAAGCAAACGTTGCCCGATTCGCGCAGAACACCGGCGCCGCCACGTCAAACGTCACGCCCAGCTCGCGAGCCATCGCCACCTGCCCCAGGTTGCGGCAGACGACGCGCCCGGCACGCTGCATCAGTGAGCGGGTCCTGTCAGCGTCACCCGTGCGGCACACCTCGTCAAGCACCACAATGGCGTCGGACAAATCGAGTTCTCCGCGCGGGTCGGCATCCATCAGCTGCCAAGCAAAAACCATGCGAGCGGAAACCGCGCACTCCACCAACTCCGTCGACGCACCGCCATCCACCGCAACGTCCTCAAAGGGCAGCACCTCAACGACACGTGCAACGGGCGCAATCGCATCCGCCTCGGCCCGCATGCGCTCCAACACCGCCGCCGTCTGATCCAACACGCCGGCGCTGCGAATCAGGTACACCTCGCAGCCCGTGTCCACCTTACGCTTGCAATGCACGACGACGCGCTTCCCCGCTGCGGCATCCACCGGGCAGGGCACCTGCGGCCAGCGCTTGGGCACATCGGGGCGCGCGTCGACACCCGGATAAAACCGAATCTCGAGCGTGTCACCCGCCGCCACGGCGGCGTCGAGCTCAACGGTCACCTCTTCGTGACCCACCGCCACCAAGTGGCCCACACGCACGCCCTGGTTGATCGCGCGCTCAAAGCTCATGAGCTCGGCACCCGAACGACCCCGCAGATACGCATCGGTAAAGCCGCGGTTGAACGACCTTCCCAGCTCGCGCTCAAGCGTCGGCACCGCATCGGCATCCCATGTGCCGTCGCGCAGCATATCAAGCGCCCGACGCCACACCCTCACCACGTTAAAGACGTAGTCGGGATTCTTCATGCGACCCTCGATCTTGAGCGATGCCACGCCGGCATCTACAAGCTCGGGCAGATGCGCAATACCCAGATAGTCGTGCGGGCACAGCAGGCGATCTCCCTCGACGGCGACAACGCTCTGCCCCGCCTCGTCCACTAGGTCGTACGCCAGACGGCACGGCTGTGTGCAGTCGCCGCGCATCGCCGAGCGCCCACGCCGCAGGGCCGAGAACTCGCACGCCCCCGAATAGCCGATGCAAATCGCACCGTGGCAGAATACCTCGATGGGCACGCCCGTGGCACATAGCGCCGCAATCTCGTCGACCGTCAGCTCGCGCGCCGTCGTCACGCGCTCGACCCCCAGCTCGTCGGCGGCAAGCCGCACGGCACCCTCGCTATGAGCGCCCGCCTGCGTGGACAGGTGAATCTCGACCCCGGGAATCGCCGCGCGCAGCGCGCAGGCCAACCCGGCATCGGCCACAATCAGAGCATCGGCGCCCAGCTCCAGTGCATGAGCTCCCAGCGCCACCGCGTCGGACAGCTCATCGTCAAACACGAACACGTTGAGCGTCACGTACACGCGCACGCCATGGGCATGCGCCACGGCACAACCGCGCGCAAACTCGCCATCCGTAAAGCCATGAGCGCTCACACGGGCGTTAAAGCCGCCCAACCCCGCATAGATGGCATCGGCACCCGCGGCGATGGCCGCAAGCATCTGGTCGAGCCCGCCCGCCGGCGCCAGCAGCTCGGGCAGCGCCGCACCGGCAGCATCCAATCTAGTCTCGTATTGTCCGCTCGGCCCCATCGTCCGAATCGCCATCGGCAAACTCCTTACCAAGGTATGCATTCACTCTGAAAAATGCCGTCTTCCAGCATACACGAGGCCTCGCGCGCCCCGTTTGGTTTATCGTGTAATAACTTATGTCCATCCTGCCCCGACGGCACATCCGCCGTCCGGCACGACATACCTGGAGGTCAATATATGGGTCCTCGCCAACGACAGGGACGCAGCCGTTCAAAGACGCATGCCCTGCCCATAATCCTGCTCTCGTTTTTGGGCTTTTTGCTTATCGCGGGCGTGGCATTTGGCATCGGCATGGTCGGCAACGTCAACCGCTGGCTGTCCGATCTGCCCGACTACACCGACGCCAACGCGTATCTGGTGAGCGAGCCCACCGAGATCGTCGACTGCAACGGCAACAAGATCGCGAGCTTCTACACGCAAAACCGCAAGTCCATCACCAAGGACGAGGTCTCCCCCTACGTGCTGCAGGGCACCGTTGACGTCGAGGACGAGCGCTTCTACGAGCACGGCGGTATCGACCTGTGGGGTATCGCGCGTGCTGCGGTGGCAACCCTCGGCGGCGGGCACGAAGGCGCCTCGACTATCACCCAGCAGCTGGTGCGCAACACCATTCTGCAGGAGGAGCAGTTCGACTCGACCATCGAGCGTAAGGTACGCGAGGCCTACATCGCCATCAAGATGGAGGACATGTACTCCAAAGACGAGATCCTCATGATGTACCTCAACACCATCTATTACGGTCACGGCGCCTACGGCATCGAGGCCGCAGCCGAGACCTATCTGTCCAAGAGCGCCGCCGACCTCACCCTGAGCGAGGCCGCGCTGCTCATCGGCCTTCCCAACTCGCCTTCGCAGTACGACCCCACGGTCAACCCCGACCTAGCACTGTCTCGCCGCAACAAGGTCCTCGACAACATGCTGCGCCTGGGCCACATCACCCAGGAGGAGCACGATGCCGCACAGGCCGAGCCCATCACCCTCAACGTGACCGAGATTTCGGGCAGCGGCGTCGACGTATACTCGCAGCCCTACTTTGTCGCCTATGTTAAGCAGCTGCTGGAGCAGGAGTTCTCGACCGACGTGCTCTTTAAGGGCGGCCTGACCGTCAAGGCCACCATCGACCCCACGATGCAGCAGGTGGCAGAGAATGCCGTCCGCGAGCAGCTCGACACGCTCTCACTCGACGGCCTGGACATGGGCATGGTCGTCGTCGACCCCAAGACCGGCTACATCAAGTGCATGGTGGGCGGCTATGACTACAACGCCGACGAGAACCACGTAAACCATGCCACGGCCAAGCGTCCCGTCGGCTCCACCTTTAAGGCCTTTACGCTGGCAACTGCCATCCAAAACGGCATGAACCCCAACGTCACCCTCAACTGCAACTCGCCGCTCAAGGCCAAGGGCACCACGACCGAGGTCCAAAACTACGCCAACCATAGCTATGGCAACATCACGCTTAAGCAGGCGACGGCATACTCCTCCAACACCGGCTACATCCAGGTGGCGGAAGCCGTCGGCAACAGCAAGATCATCTCACTCGTCAAAAAGCTCGGCATCGATCCCGCCAAGGACAACATCGAGGACGTTCCCGTCATGACCCTCGGCACCGGCTCGATCTCGCCGCTCGAGATGGCCGCCGCCTATGCGACGTTTGCCAACGGCGGCTACTATCGCCAGCCGATCGCCATCACCGAGATTGACTCTCGTACCGGTTCGGTGCTGTACCAGCACACCGACAATCCCTCACAGGTGCTTACCGAGGGCGAGGCCGCCGCGGTCACCGATGTTCTGTCCGGCGTCATGCAGGGCGGCGGTACGGGTGCTGCCGGTGCCCTGAGCGTCAACCAGCCCTATGCCGGCAAGACGGGCACCACCGACAACACCACCAACCTGTGGTTCTGCGGCTATACCCCGCAGCTGGCGTGCGCCCTGTGGACCGGCTATTCCGCGGGCGAGATCCCCATCCAAAAATACGGCACGGACCTGCTGGGCGACAGCACCAACCTGCCTGTCTTTAAGCGGTTTATGAACACCGTTCTGACCGGTACCGAGCGCGAGGAGTTTGCGACCGGAACGGCTCCCACCTACAAGAACAACAGCGTCTGGAAGTTCTACGGCACCAACAACACCAAGAAGACGGAGAACGACGACAAGGACGAGAACGAAGACGAAGAGGAAACCACTACCACAACGACTACCACGACGACCACCGAGACCACGGGCGGCGACACCACCGGCGGCACCGGTACCACCGGCGGCACCGGTACCACCGGTGGCTCGACGGGCGGATCCACTGGTGGTTCGACCGGCGGCGATGGCGGCACGCCTACGCCTACGCCCACTCCCGACCCCTCGCCCACGCCTGACGATACGGTCGGCTAGAAATTCATCCAGCCATAAGCAACAAGGCCCCCGAGCAGCTTATTAAACTGCTCGGGGGCCTTTTTAGTTTAAAGCGACCTGATGGGCGATCTTTATACCGGCAGACAAAAAGGGTGTACCGACCAACGTCGATACCCCTTACAAGCCACTATGTCAGCGCGCACTGTGCCGAGCGCACGACCCGCACGCCTACTTGCGAGAATTGCTCAGCTTATTGATCAGCGCTTCAAGACGCTCGCCGTCCTCGGCCGTCTGGGCAATAACCAAAATCGTATCGTTGCCGGCAAGCGAGCCAAGCACATCGGGCAGCTCTGCCGCATCAACAGCGGCGGCGATGCCGGAAGCCGTACCAGGCTGAGCCTTGATCATAACCAGATTATCGGTGCGCAGAACGCCCGTTACGAGCTCGGAAACCATACGCTGCAGGTGCAGGTCCTCTGCCAGAACATAGATGCCCTCAGGGAGCTTACGCAGCCCCATGTCGGCAATATCGCGAGAGACAGTCGCCTGCGTGCAATCAAAGCCCATAGCGCGGAGCTCATCGACCAGCACGCGCTGCGTGCGGACGTCCTTATTGCGCACAATATCTCTAATGGCATCCTGGCGCCCATTGCGTTTTTTAGCCATACAAACCCTCTCTCCAAAAGATGGCGGAGACAATCAATCAGTGATTGAATAGTTTAACGCTATTTGAAGGCTTTTGTGTATAAGAACGCATTTCGAAACAATTCTATGCAAATTTGTTTCGAAATGAGCCGTTTAGGCGGTTTTTGCGCCCGTCCGGTTAAGAAAAGCTGCCAGATGCGTACACATCACGCAGCGCGCGGGCTTGGCGCTGGCGATCGGCCCAAACAACAGACCGAGTCCCCGATGGTTATCCTTGAGCGCGGCGACCATCTGACGGGTTCGAGGCGCCTCGAGCATATCACGCATGCGGGCGGAACGCTCGATTGACGACACCCCATGCGGGCTCAGACACAAATTCTCGATGCAGGCGACTAGTCCGGCAAAGTAGAACTTCTGGCTTGCCAGCTTGAGCCGACCACCGCTATCTGCTTCCGAGAGTGAGTCCGCAAGCTCGTCGAGCGCTCGGGTATCATCGGATACCTTGGCATACATGGTGGGATCAAAGGCATCTGTAAGCTTAGGTGCCGCCGCGTGGAAACAAGCATCGCCGCAGCCGGACACGCATCGTGCCTGCGAAAGCGCGCATGCCATAAACCCAACTGTGCGAAACACCTTGTCGCACAAAAGGCATGCCTCAAACAGCGAGCGGCTGTACATCACGCCAGAGGTCTGAACGACAAGGCCGCCTAAAATCAACTGAGGCAGCCCGGCCACCATCGAAGATTTGCCATCAATGGAAATATGGGCAACATCCAAGACGCGCGAATGGCGCTCTCGATGTGCATCATAGCGGTCGAGCGACACCGTGGGGAACACTATGTCTGCTGCGGTATCGCACGCGATATCGACCATCTTGGAAAGGGCCTGCGGAGCAAACCACTCATCGGCGTTCATGGCGATGATTTGAGAGCCGCGCGAGGCATCAAAACCGGCACGAAGACAAGCGCCGCGCTTCGCGTCCTCGACGTCAATCAAATCAATATGGATGTCCCTGTCGGCAGCAACTTGAAGCGAATGGCGCACACCGGGCGCAGCATCGCGGCAGACAACGACAATCTGCAAATCATAGAGGTTTTGGTTCTGGATACTCTCGAGCGCACGCATCGCATAGCTGGGCGAACCTTCTACCACAAGGATCACCGAAAGTCGCGGATGCGAGCCACGTCGAACCAAGTTATCCGTCCTCTCGACAGCAATGAATCAAACCGTGGTTCATGGTACACCCCGGCAATAAAAGCAATGAGACACCGGTTGTATTGCACGCCAAGAACAGATGTTGCACACGCGCAGCCCACAGATGACAGGTGTCGACGAACGGCGCGTCGAGCCCTCCCCTAGTCGAGCACGACAAGCTCGGCGGGATCGTAATCCACACCCAT
Organism: uncultured Collinsella sp.; assembly: GCA_900541205.1. GTDB lineage: Bacteria > Actinomycetota > Coriobacteriia > Coriobacteriales > Coriobacteriaceae > Collinsella. The sequence continues at coordinate 31,117 of UQIV01000005.1, forward strand.
AAACGTAAGGCCACAGGCAGGAGCCGTGGGGCCCGCAGCGGTACGGTCGCAAGCATCGATGACCTCACGCATCCACTCGGGTTCACGGCGATGCATGCCAATCTCGACAAGCGTGCCCACAATCGTGCGGACCATCGAATGCAGAAACGCATTGCCCTCGATGGTGAACGTCAGGATGTCCTCACCAAACGCAACCTCATGGCCAAACTCGGCACGCATCACGCAACGATGCGTGGGCTTGCCAACGGCCGAGGCAACCTTGCAAAAGCTTTTAAAGTCCTGCTCACCCAAAAGCGCGGGGCAGGCAGCAGACATAGCCTCAACATCCAAGGGATAGCGATGCCACCAAACGGCACCGCGGGACAGCACGGGGCGCGCGTCTCGATCGGCAATACGGTACGTATACGTACGGGAACGCGCGTCAAAGCGTGCAGAAAAGCCTTTACGGGCCCTGTAGACCTCGTTTATGGCGATATCTTTGGGCAACAGGGCATCCATGGCCCGCAGCCACCTACGGCGCGTACACGCGAGCTCAGCGTCCGTTACAGGCACGCTGATGTACTGAGCCACGGCATGCACGCCGGCATCGGTACGCCCCGCGCACGTCAAATCGATCGGGCGGCGAAGCAGCGTCTCGATGGCTCGACGCAGCTCACCCGCAACCGTCGTCTGTCCCGGCTGCTCGGCAAAGCCGCTATACGACGAGCCATCATAGGCCACGCGGAAAACGAGCGTAGCGTCAAGCTCGGGGGTCGAATTGAAATCAGACGGCGCAGTCATGGGCGCTCCCAACAAACAAGTAACGGTATCGCGACAAAAAAAGAGGGGTACGCGAACGTACCCCTCGAATATAGCCTATGCAGACGGAATGTCTACTCAGCGGTCTCCTCAGCAGGAGCCTCCTCGACGGCCTCGACCTTCTTGGGAGCAGCGGCCTTCTTGGGGGCCGGAGCAGCCTTCTTGGCCTTAGGCGTGCAAGGCTCGGTGACGAGCTCCATGATAACGATGGGAGCGTTGTCGCCCTTGCGGTTACCGAGCTTCATGATGCGGGTGTAACCGCCGTTGCGGTCCTGCCACATGCCCTGAGCGGCCTTGTCGAAGATCTCGGCAACGAGCTGCTTATCGCCGAGCTTGGCGATAGCCAGACGACGAGAGTGCAGGTCGCCCTTCTTGGCCCAAGTGATGATCGGGTCGACGACCGAACGCAGCGCCTTAGCGCGGGTCTCGGTGGTCTTGATGCGGTCGTTCTCGAAGAGGGCCTTAGCAAGGCTCTTCTTCATGGCCTTGGTGTGGCTCGCATCGGTGCCGAGCTTCAGGCCCTTCTTAACGTTGTGACGCATGGTCTAGTTTCTCCTCAAATATGCGAAGCATTAAGCCTTCAGGCTCAGGCCCATGGACTCAAGCTTGTCCTTCACTTCCTCGATCGACTTAACACCGAAGTTACGGATGTTGAGCAGATCGTTCTCCGAGAACTCAACGAGCTGACGGACCGAGTGAATGCTGGCGCGCTTAAGGCAGTTGTAGGAACGGACGGAAAGGTCCAGATCCTCGATCTGCTTGTCAAGCTCGGCGTTGTCGTTGGTGACCTCGGGAGCGAAGATCGAAGCCTCCTCCTCGACCTCGGGGGTCTCGGCAAGGTTCATAAAGGCGGCCATATGCTGGTTGATGATATTGGCAGCCTGGACCACGGCGTCGCGCGGGGCGATGGAGCCGTTGGTCTCGATCTCGAGGACAAGGCGGTCGTAGTCGGTGTGCTGACCGACACGGCAAGCCTCAACGAGCTTGGCGCAACGGGAAACCGGCGAGTACAGCGAGTCGACGTGGATCACACCGATGGGATCGTTGTCGCGCTTGTTGGCCTCGCCAGAAACATAGCCGCGGCCATAGCCGATGCGCATGCTCATGGTGAGATGGCCACCCTCGGTGAGCGTAGCGATGTGCTGCTCGGGGTTGACCAGCTCAAACTCGGACGGAATAAAGAAGTCCGCACCGGTGACCTCGCAGGGGCCGTCAACCGAGATGGTGGCGGTCGCCTCGTCGGTCGTGCCGAGAGCCCTGAAGACAAGACCCTTGACATTCAGGACGATGTCGGTGACATCCTCGACCATGTTAGGGATGGTCATGAACTCGTGCTGCGCACCATCGATCTGAATAGCCTCGACGGCGGCACCCTCGAGCGAGGACAGAAGAACGCGACGAAGGGAGTTACCCAGCGTATCGCCGTAACCACGCTCGAGCGGCTCGACGGAGACACGAGCAGACGTCTCGTTGATCTCTTCGACCTGAACCTGAGGCCTAATGAATTCTGACATGTATTACCTCCAGCCTCAGCAGCCCGGATGGACTACTTAGAGTAGAGCTCGACGATGAGCTGCTCGTTGATATCACCGCTGATCTGCTCACGCGTCGGCAGAGCGAGCACGTTACCAGACAGCTTCTCGATATCGACCTCGAGCCAGCCAGGGACCTCAAAGCGCTCGGAGGAAATCAGGGCCTCCTTGATGGGGAGGAGGTCACGGAACTTCTCGCCGACAGCGACGACGTCGCCGGCCTTGACGCGGTAGGACGGGATGTCCACGCGCTTGCCGTTCACGGTGAAGTGACCGTGACGGACGGACTGACGAGCCTCTTTGCGGGTGCGGGCGAAGCCAAGACGGAAGACGACGTTGTCGAGGCGAGACTCAAGGATGATCATGAGGTTCTCACCGGTGACGCCGTTCATCTTGCGGGCCTTGTTGAAGTAGCCGTGGAACTGCTTCTCCAGAACGCCATAGATGAACTTGACCTTCTGCTTCTCGCGCAGCTGCATGCCGTACTCAGATTCCTTGCGACGGCGCTTGGGCTGACGGATAGATTCCTTCTTGCTGCTGTAACCGAGCTCAGCGGGATCGATCCCGAGCTGACGGCAGCGCTTAAGAACAGGAGTCCTGTCGATTGCCATATTGATACGATCCTTTCAGTTACACGCGGCGACGCTTCTTGGGGCGGCAGCCGTTGTGCGGAATGGGGGTCTTGTCCTGGATGCTCGAGACCTCGAGGCCAGCAGCCTGGAGGGAGCGGATGGCGGTCTCACGACCGGAGCCGGGGCCCTTGACGAAGACGGAAACCTTCTTCATACCGTGCTCCATGGCCTGCTTGGCAGCAGCCTCGGCAGCCATCTGGGCAGCGAACGGCGTGGACTTACGGGAGCCCTTGAAGCCCACCTGGCCAGCCGACTTCCAGGAAATGACGTTGCCCTGGTGATCGGTGATCGAAACGATCGTGTTGTTGAACGTAGAACGAATGTGAGCCTGGCCCACGGAAATGTTCTTACGGTCCGCGCGCTTCAGACGGGCAGCGCGAACGTTCTTCTTAGTAGTAGCCATCTATCTAGCGCTCCTTATTTCTTCTTCTTAGCACCGATCTGACGCTTCGGGCCCTTGCGGGTACGAGCGTTAGTGTGGGTGCGCTGGCCGCGGACCGGGAGGCCCTTGCGGTGACGAAGGCCGCGGTTGCAGCCGATGTCCATAAGGCGCTTGACGTTCTGGTTGCGCTCACGGCGGAGGTCGCCCTCAACCATGATCTGGTTCTTATCGATATAATCGCGGATGGCGTTAACCTCATCCTCGGTGAGGTCCTTAACGCGCGTATCCACGTTAACGTTGCACTCGACGCAGATCTTCGTCGCAGTGGTGCGGCCGATGCCGTAAATGTAGGTCAGACCGATCTCAACGCGCTTCTCACGCGGGAGGTCGACACCATTAATACGGGCCAACGTAGTCTCCTCTCTTAACCCTGACGCTGCTTATGACGGGGGTTCTCGCAAATGACGAGGACCTTGCCATGGCGCCTAATGATTTTGCACTTATCGCACATCTTCTTGACCGAAGGACGTACCTTCATCGTTCTTCCTTTCGGTAGCGCTCAAACTACTTCCCTACTATCTACTCGCCCAGCCGCAGGCGTTTAAAACTATGGCTGGTCTTCACACACAATCCGACCGTAGGTTGAGCTAAGCCTGCAGCCGGAAATGGAGTGCGTGTATGCGTGCCGCTATTTATAGCGATAGGTGATGCGGCCGCGGGTCAGGTCGTACGGGGAAAGCTCCACGACAACCCTGTCACCGGGGAGAATGCGGATGTAATTCATTCGGATCTTGCCAGAAATGTTGCACAGAACCGAATGACCGTTCTCGAGCTCAACCTTAAACATGGCGTTGGGCAGCGGCTCTTTTACCGTACCCTCGAGCTCAATTGCGTCTTCCTTCTTCACAAGCAATCATCTTTCTCTAGAAAACGACAGCGATTGAGTATTCTACAACACGTATGCACGCATCGTAATAACTTCGTAATGGCTCCACAACTAAGTGGAACTTGTTACATTTCTCCGCCTTGGAGCGAACACCAAGCACCTTGCGCATCCGAGGTGAGAATCACCGGACCGTCATTGGTGATGGCGACGGTGTTCTCGTAGTGCGCGGCGGGCAGGTGGTCGTTGGTCGCGACGATCCAACCGTCGGAGCCCGTGCTCACATGGTTGGAACCCATCGTAACCATCGGCTCGATGGCAATGACCATGCCGGCCTGGAGGCGAACGCCCCTCCCCTTCTTTCCATAGTTAGGAACGTTGGGGTCCTCGTGCATCACGCGGCCAATGCCATGGCCCACATAATCACGAAGCACGCCGTAACCATGAGACTCGGCGAGGGACTGAACGGCATAACCAACGTCCCCGATATGGTTACCGGGAACAGCCTGCTCGATGGCAGCCTTAAGGCAATCGCGCGTGACCTCGCACAAAGCCTTGGCTTCGGGCGTGGGGGTGCCGACGAAAAACGTCCAAGCGTTATCGCCGACCCAACCGTCGACAACGGCTCCCGTATCGATGGAGATGATATCGCCATCGCGCAGGATCATGTCGGGGTTGGGAATACCGTGGACCACGGCATCGTTGATCGATGCGCAAATGGTCCCCGGGAACCCGCCGTAACCCTTAAAGGCCGGGGTGCCGCCATGCATGCGGATAATCTGCTCCGCGAGCTGATCGAGCTCAAAAGTCGAAACGCCGGGACGCACCATGGCTCCAACGTGGCGGAGCGCCATCTTAGATAGCGCTCCTGCCTTCTTCATCTGCTCGATTTGCGTTGCAGACTTAATCTTGATCATAGACCGAGAGCCTCTTTGACATCCCCGTACACGGTCTCGCGAGCCTGGTCACCGTTGACCGACTTGAGCAGACCCTGGCCACGATAGTAGTCGACGAGCGGGCTCGTGGACTTCTCGTAGACGTCGAGACGGTTCTTGATGGTCTCGGGCTTGTCGTCGTCGCGCTGATACATCTCGCCGCCACACTTGGGGCAGGTAGCATCGGCAGCGGTGCCGGTGTAACCGCAGGCGCGGCAGGTGCGACGCGAAGACAGACGATCGATGATGACCTCGGGAGCCACATCGACAAGAAGGGCGCAGTCGATCTCGCGACCCATGGCGGAGAGCTCGGAATCGAGCGTCACAGCCTGGGCGGTGTTGCGCGGGAAGCCGTCGAGGATGAAGCCCTGCTGGGCGTCATCGGCGGCAAGGCGCTCCTTGACAAGATCGATCACGAGCTGGTCGGGAACGAGCTCGCCAGCGTCCATGTACTTCTTAGCCTGAATACCAAGCTCGGTGCCGCCCTTGACGGCAGCACGCAGCAGGTCGCCCGTGGAAATGTGAGCGACGCCAAACTCGGCGACGAGCTCCTGTGCGACGGTGCCCTTACCGGCACCCGGAGCTCCGAGCAATACGAGGTTCATGAGCAATCCTCCTCTAGCCTATTTAAAGAATCCATCGTAATCATACATCTTGATCTGGCCTTCGAGCTTATCGACCGTGTCGAGCACGACGCCGACCATGATGAGGATGGACGTGCCGCCAAATGCCTGGATCAGATGGTTACCCGTGAAGGAGAAGATGATCGAAGGCACGATGGCGATGAGCGCCAAAAAGACAGCGCTGGGAAGCGTGATCTTGTTGAGCGCATTCTTGATGTAGGCCGCGGTAGCCCTACCCGGACGCACGCCCGGAATAAAGCCGCCCTGCTTCTTCAGGTTGTCGGCCGTGTCATCGGGGTTGAACACCATGGAGGTGTAGAAGTACGCGAAGAACACGATGAGGACAACGTTAAGCACCCAGTTGAGCCAACCGGTCGAAAGCGCAGAGGCAACTGCCTGAATCCAGCCGATGCCGGGGAAGAACACGGCAATCTGAGCCGGGAAGTACAGCAGAGCCGAAGCGAAGATGATCGGCACGACGCCCGCGGTGTTGACCTTGATGGGCAGGTAGGTGGTCTGGCCACCCATCATGCGACGGCCCACGACGCGTTTGGCGTAGGAGACCGGGATGCGGCGCTGGCCGCGCTCAAGGAAAACAATCAGCGGGATAACCAGCAAGATGATGGCGCAGATGATCACCATGGTGATGATGCCACCGGCATTGCCCTCGGTGCTGGAGAAGATGGCCTGCGGCAGACCGGCCATGATGTTCGCGAAGATGATCAGCGACATGCCATTGCCGATACCGCGCTGGGTGATGAGCTCACCAATCCACATGATCAGCATGGCGCCCGCGGTGAGCGTGCCGACGATCATGAGGTCGAAGATGATCTCGGGGGCGCCGGCGCCATTAAAGCTGATGCCGAAGCTCTTAAAGAGGAAGAGGTAACCCACGGAGTTGAGGATTGCCAGAGCCAGGGTGAGGTAACGCGAATACTGCGTAATCTTGGTCTGACCGACCTCGCCCTCGCGGGCAAGCTCATGCAGGGAAGGCACGACGGCCTGGAGCATCTGGAGGATGATTGAGCTGGTGATGTAAGGCATGATGCCCAGCGAAAACACCGAAACGTAACTCAACGCGCCGCCAGAGAAAAGATTCAGGAGGGCCATAGCACCTGCGGCGACCGAATTGTTATCGGTCGAGAAAAGGCCCAGCATCCCCTGGAAGGGAATGCCGGGCACAGGAACGTGCGCACCAATGCGGTACACGACGAGCATAGCTATGGTAAAAAGAATCTTTTCGCGCAATTCTTTGATGCGGAAAGCATTCTTAAGACCATTTAGCACGGCAGCTCGACCTTTCCGCCGGCGGCCTCGATCTTGGCCTGCGCAGAAGCGCTGACCTTGTCGACCTTGACCGTGAACTTCTTGGTGAGCTCACCATTGCCGAGCACCTTGACGGGCTCGAACTCGCTCTTGGTGATGCGAGCGGCCTTAAGAGCGGCACCGTCGATCACAGCGCCGTCCTCGAACTTACGCTCGAGACGCTCAACGTTAACAGCGGTGTACTCGATACGACGGGGGTTACGGAAGCCCGGAAGCTTGGGCAGGCGCATAGCCAGCGGAGTCTGGCCACCCTCGAAGCCGGCACCCTTGGTGCCGCCAGAGCGGGAACCCTGGCCCTTCTGGCCGCGGCCAGAAGTGGTGCCGTGACCCGAAGAATTGCCACGGCCGACGCGCTTGCGGTTCTTGGTGGAACCGGGCGCGGGAGTAAGATCGTGAAGCTGCATTTGCTACTCCTCTACAATCTCGACAAGGTGCTTGACCTTGAAGATCATGCCGCGGACGGACTCGTTGTCAGCAATCTCGCGAACCTCGCGGATCCTGTGGAGACCGAGGGCACGGACAGTACGGACCTGGTCCTGCTTGCAACCGTTGGTGCTGCGGACCTGCTTGATCTTGATGGTGTCAGCCATGCTTAGTTCTCCTTACCGACGAACATCTCGGAGACCGTCAGGCCACGGCGAGCCGCGACGTCCTCAGGGCTGGAGAGCTCCTTGAGGCCCTCGACGGCAGCCTTGATGATGTTGAGGCCGTTGTCGGTACCGAGGGACTTGGACAGGACGTTCTTGATGCCAGCAAGCTCAAAGAGGGGACGCACAGCGCCGCCGGCGATAACGCCGGTACCCTCGACAGCGGGCTTGATGATGATGCGGCCGGCACCAAAGTGACCGAGAACCTCGTGCGGAATGGTGCCCTGATCGGTCACCGGCACGTGGAACATGTTCTTCTTGGCATCGAGAGACGCCTTGGAGATGGCCATGGGCACCTCAGCGGACTTGCCCATGCCAACGCCGACGTTGCCCTTGCCGTCGCCAACGACGACGAGAGCGACGAGGCTCATGCGACGACCGCCCTTGACGGTCTTCGACACGCGGTTGATGTAAACGACGCGCTCCTCGAACTCGGAGGCCTCGCGCTGCTGCTTCTGATTACGAGCCATGTGCTACATACCTCCTAGAACTCGAGACCGGCGGCACGAGCACCGTCGGCGAGGGCCTTGACGCGGCCATGGTAGATACGGCCACCGCGATCGAAGGCGACCTTGGTGATGCCGGCCTCGATGGCGCGCTTGCCAACGAGCTGACCGACCTTCTCCGCAGCCTCCTTGTTCGAGGTGTGGGTGCCCTTGAACTCGGCCTCGAGGGTCGAGGCAGAGACGAGCGTCAGGCTGGAGCCCTTGCTGTCGTCGATAATCTGGGCATAGATGTTGGCGTTAGTACGGGTCACGCGAAGACGCGGACGCTCGGAGGTACCCGAGACCTTGCCGCGAACACGACGCTGACGACGCTTGAGGCCTTCCAGCTTCGCCTTATGCTTGTTCATACGTAAACTCCTAAAAAGGTTGATCTTGCCAGCACCTGACGGGGTGCTGGTCTTATGCGAGTGAGTCGGTTACGACTACTTGGCGGCCTTACCCAGCTTGCGGCGGATGTGCTCGCCAACGTAGTGGATACCCTTGCCCTTGTAAGGCTCGGGAGGACGATGGCCGCGAATCTCAGCGGCGATCTGACCGACCTGCTGCTTGTTGATACCCTTGACGTTCACGTGGGTGTTGTCGGGAACCTCGAAGGTGATGCCCTCGGGAGCCTCGACGATCACGGGGTGCGAGAAGCCCAGGGAGAACTCGAGGTTCTTGCCCTTCTGCTGCACGCGGTAACCGACGCCGGCGAGCTCGAGCTTCTTCTCGAAGCCCTCGGAAACGCCAACAACCATGTTGTGGATGAGGGCACGGGTGAGGCCGTGGCGGGCACGGGTCTCACGCTCGTCGTCGGGACGGGAAACGGTGAGGACGTTGTCCTCGACGTTGATAGCGAGCTTCTCAAAGACATCGAGCTCGAGCTGGCCCTTGGGGCCCTTGACGACAACGTTGTTGCCGTTGACTGCCACTTCGACTCCGGCGGGAATCTGGACAGGCTTATTACCGATACGAGACACGGTGATCTCCTTTCCTTCTACCTACCGAGCGAATTACCAGACGTAAGCGATGATCTCGCCGCCGACGTTGTGCTTGCGAGCATCGCGGTCGGTCATGACGCCATGGCTGGTGGAAATAATGGCGGTACCAAGGCCACCGCGGACGCGGGGCATGTCGGCAACGCCGGTGTACTTACGCAGGCCCGGCTTGGAAATGCGGCGGATGCCGTTGATGACCTTAGCCTTCTTGGGACCATACTTAAGCGTGATGTGCAGAGTCTTCTGGGGAACGGTGTCCTCGACATCGTAGCCCTCGATGTAGCCCTCCTCGTGCAGAACACGAGCGATCTCGACGAGCTTCTTGCTGCTCGGCATGGAGACCGTGGCCTTGTTCACAGAGTTAGCGTTACGGATGCGCGTAAGCATATCTGCGATCGGGTCTGTAAGGTTCATACAGATTCTCCTTCGTTCTTGATGAACACGTGCTCTTGGTTCTTCGCCGCCCTTAACGGCAAAGCCTTTTTAGCGCGTTTTCCCTGTTCCAAACTGATGCTTGAAACGCTGGTAGTGACTTACCAGCTGGCCTTCTTAACGCCGGGAAGCTCGCCCTTGAGTGCAAGCTCGCGGAAGCAGACACGGCACAGGCCGAACTTGCGGTACACAGAGTGCGGACGGCCGCAGCGCTGGCAGCGCGTGTACTCACGAGTAGAGAACTTCTGCTTGCGATTGCACTTGACGATCATCGATGTCTTAGCCACTTATATCCTCCTCACATAGAGTATTGTTCGCCCCAAGCGCCGCCCCCTTGTGGGAACGGCGCTTATAGGGCAGGTGAACCTATTTCTTGAACGGGAAACCGAAGGCGTCCAGAAGGGCCTTGGCCTCCTCATCGGTGTTGGCGGTGGTCACGAAAGTGATGTCCATACCACGCTGATGATCGACGGAGTCGAAGTCGATCTCGGGGAAGATGAGCTGCTCGGTGACGCCCATGGAGAAGTTACCACGGCCGTCGAAGCTCTTGGCGGAGATGCCGCGGAAGTCGCGGATACGGGGGATCGCGACGGAGGTCAGACGATCGAAGAACTCCCACATACGGTCGCCACGCAGGGTAACCTTGCAGCCGATCGGCATACCGGCGCGCAGGCGGAAGGTAGCGATGGACTTGCGGGCACGGGTGATCATCGGCTGCTGGCCGGTGATGGCGCGCAGGTCGCGCACGGCACCGTCGATGGCCTTGGAATCGGTAGCGGCCTCGCCGACACCCATGTTCACGACGATCTTCTCAAACTTGGGGATCATCATGACGTTCTCGTACTGGAACTTGTCCTGAAGCTGCTGCTTGACCTCGTTGTTGTACTTGGTCTTCAGACGCGGCACATACTTCTCTTCTGCCATTGTTCACTCCTTCTTGGGGTTTTAAGCACGGGGCGTGGCCACGATGGGTTGTCCTCGTGCCTCCTGGCTGCATCCGCGCCGCTCATGGCATTTTGCGGTTTGGACTCGACGCAGCAGGAGCCGACAAAACAATCGGTACTATACGCGCATCGGGAGCGTATTTCCAGAAAAACCTCGTCTGCCTGCACAACTCCACAACTCCCCCGCACAAATGGGTCCCAACAAGCAGTTGCGGTGAAATAGGGACTGTTGGGCGGCCTAACAGGCTTAAACAATCCGTATTTCACCGCAACTTATTGGTGGGGATGCGATTAGCGCTTGCGGGGGACGAGCTTGGTGCGGCGCAGGTGGATCATCTCGGCGGCAATGGAGATAGCGATCTCCTCGGGATCCTCGGCCTCGATGGCAACGCCGATCGGCAGGTGCAGCTCGTCGATCTGGTCCTGCGTAAAGCCCTCCTGCTCCAGGCGGGCACGCACAAAGGCCGTCTTGCGACGCGAGCCCAAGCAGCCCAGATAGGCGGGTTTGGCACGCATGGCCTGAATCACCACGTCGATATCGGACTTGTGACCCGCCGTGGCGACGACCACCAGGTCGCGCGGGCCGATGGGGCACTGCTTGCTCAGGCTCTTGTAGTCGACCAGACGACGGTCGTAGACACCGGACACCCAATCGGGGGTCAGCGTGCCGGGGCGGTCGTCGCACGCCACGACGGCAAAGCCCGCCGCCGTAAGCACCCGCGCCGTCGCGGCGCCCACGTGGCCGCAGCCAAAGATATAGGTCAGGCCCTCGGGGCAGAGCGTCTCGATATGCGCCGCGGGAATCTCAGAGGCCGCGTTGGTGTAGGTGACCTTACTCCCCTCCTCCACCAGCGAAAGCCCGGGGCAGCCCGCAATGGTGCGGCGCGATTCCTCGCCATGGTACTCGGCCACATCGCCCTCGAGCGCGCTCGCGATAAACGGTTCAAAGTCGATGACGAAGTCGCCGATGCGCCGATAGGCCAAGACGTCGGCAACCGACTGGAGCAACGGTACCTTGGTCGCGTCCAGGTGCAGATAGCACAGGCAGATGGCTCCGCCGCAGATCATGCCGGTATCGGAGTTCTCGCCGCCCATGGTGTAGCGGACCAGACGCGACTGTCCCGCGCTCAGGAGTTCGCGCGCCTCATCCAGCGCAAAGAGCTCAATCTTGCCGCCGCCGATAGTGCCCGCCTGGCCACCGTCGGCAAAGACGGCCATCCAGGCGCCCACGCCGCGCGGCGACGACCCCGCCGTGCCGGCCACGACCACGAGCTCGCACGTCTCGCCAGCACGCAGGGCGGCAAGCGCAGCATTCACCACATCGAGCTTTTCCATTGCAATTTCCTATCCCTGGAATACACCAGTGAGCATGGCGAGTGCCTCGAGCACACCGCCGCCGACCGACGTCGCCTTGTCCGAAATGTAGTTGATATAGCTGGCATCGCCGCGCGGATCGACATCGGCGCATTTAAAGCCCTCAGTCACCTGCACGCCGTTCGCCAAAAGCCCGCGCAGACAGCCATCGATCTGCGTGCACATGGGCGAATCGCCCGCGTAGCCAATCACGTCTCCGGCGCTCACGATGTCGCCGATCGCGCGGTCGGACCGAAACACGCCGGCGGCGGGGCTGTGGATAACGCGCTCTCTGCCATAGCCAGCGATAATGCCCGGCACGCCCGTGTTGGGTTGGGGCGAACCCTGGGTAATGACACGGCCCAGGAAATGCCCGCGCATGGTTTCGACCACGGCGTCGCAGTCAACCGGCGCGGTAAAGCCCGGCCCCACGGCGATGACGGCAGGAGCCATGTCGCGCGTGGTGCCCAGATTGCGCTTGGCCAAAATCGCGTCGACCACAGCCGCGGGTTTAAGCTCATCGAGCATCTTGGCCTGGGGGTCCACCACAACAGCGACGTCTCCAGCCTCGGTAATCGCAAGCGCCTCAGCCGGCGTCTGCGCCAAGCGAGCGCGAATGCCTTCGACCTCGACCTCGCCCAGGCGAATGGCCTCGCAAAAACTGATTGTGCGGCGAATGCACGTGGGAACCGCTATATCGGCCATAACGACCGACACGCCGGCGCGCACCAAGCGAGCGGCGACGCCCGTGGCGATATCGCCGGCGCCGCGAACATAAACGAGCATTCCCGGGACACCTCCCTGTGCTACGGTTTGAGCAGAGCAAATGCGGTTCGACCGCTACTCTGATGATTATTTATTATCACAGTATTATACGGCGGTGAACAGATGGAAACGACGAGCGGAAACCTTGCCTCCGCGCTCAAGATCGAGCCGGGCATTACCGCAATTATCGGCAGTGGAGGCAAGTCGACCTTGCTGAAGGCGCTGGGTCTCGAGCTCATGCGCGCTGGCGGCAGGGTGCTTCTCTGTACCACCACGCACATGTTTCCCGTCGCCGGCGTGCCGTGGGACGGGTCGAGCCGTCGTCTGGACGCCGCGCCTTGGAAGCCGGGCGCCTCGCATGTCCCCGGTTGCACCTGCGAGGCATGCGCGGGCATGAGCCGCGGAAGTATCTGCCAGGCGGGTGTTTTGGACCCGGAGATGGGCAAGCTCTCCTCCCCTGCCGAGCCGCTCGACCAGCTGGCGCAGCGCTTTGACTACGTCCTGGCCGAGGCGGACGGCAGCAAGCGGCTCCCGCTCAAGGCGCACGCCCCGTGGGAGCCGGTCGTTCCCGCCGGGACGGTCAACGTCATCTGGCTCGTCGGCGCCTCGGGGCTCGGCAAGCCCATCAACGAAGCCGTCCACCGCCCCGAGCTCTTTTGCGAGCGTTGCGGCTGCGAGCTCACCGACATCGCCACGCCCGAGCGCGTCGCCCAGGTGCTCAATGCCGAGCTGCGGATGCTGAACCTCAGCAATGCCCGCATCATGCTCAACCAAGTCGACACGCTTGCCGACCCAACGATGGCAGATCGCTTCGAGGCAGTCCTCGACCGCTCCGTCGTCGCCAGCAGCCTCAAGTAGCCGGCCCCATCTCCTCAGTTGCGGTGAAATACGGACTGTTTGGCCGCCCGACGGCCGCAAACAGTCCGTATTTCACCGCAACTGAGGAGGGGACACGGCATCTTTGCTGCTAGCGGGGCACGTAGCGGCCGGGCTGGGCTCCGGTGGGTACGCCGTCGCGTGCCGCCAGCACGCCGTTCACAAACACGGCCTTGGCGCGGCCATGTGCCTCAAAGCCCTCGAGCGGGGTGTAGTCCACGGCCTGATGCTGCGTCGCGGCGCTGATCGTCCAGCGCGCCTTGGGATCCCACACGCACACGTCGGCATCGGCGCCCTCGGCAAGACGGCCCTTGCGCGGATACATGCCAAAGACGCGCGCCGGGTTCTCACTCATCAAGCGGCACAAATCCTCGGGTCCCAGCTGTCCCTCAAAGCTCGTGGCAATCGCGACGGGACGATGTTCCACACCGGGCCCGCCGTTGGGAATCGCGCGGAAGTCGTCGCGCCCGCGGTCCTTTTGCCCGTGCAGGTTAAAGCTGCAATGATCGGTCGCAATCGTATCGATCTCGCCGGCCACAAGCGCCTCGCGCAATGCCGCACGGTCACCCGCATGGCGCAGCGGCGGGCTCATCACATACTTGGCGCCCGCAAAGCCGTCCTCGCCCTGCTCCAAGTAGCAAGTATCGTCGAGCATCAGATACTGAGGGCAGGTCTCGACATAGATGTTCTTCTGTCCGCGCGCTTTGGCAACGCGAATGGCCTCGAGCCCCAGCTTGGTCGAAAGGTGCACCACATTGACTGGAGCGTCCCCGGCCAAGTGCGCCAGATATAGCAGACGGCTCACGGCCTCGGCCTCGCACACGTCCGGACGGCTGAGCGCGTGGCCCTCGGGCCCGTGGATACCCTGCTCAAACACACGCTTCTGCAGCTCATTCACCAGCGTACCGTTCTCGCAATGCACGCACAGGATACCGCCAATACGCTTGAGCTCCTCGAGCACCTCGAGCGTCTCGGCATCGTCCAGGCGCAGATGATCGTAAGCAAAGTAGGTCTTGAACGACGATACGCCCGCCTCGCGCATGGCCGAAAGATCGGCGCGGTTGCGCTCGTTCCACTCGGCGAGTGCCATATGAAAGGCGTAGTTAGCCGTGCAGGTTCCGTCGGCGCGGCGATGCCACTCGGCCAAGGCATCGGGCATGGTCACGCCGCGATCGGCCGTCGCGTAGTCCACAATGGTCGTCGTGCCGCCGCAGGCAGCCGCACGCGTACCGGTCTCAAAGCTATCTGCCGTCCAATCCATGCCAGTCCAGCACTGCATGTGCGTGTGGCCGTCGATAAAGCCGGGAAACACCCAGCAGCCCGCGGCATCCTCGACGGTATCGCCCTCGGCCGGCTCAATCGCCGCGGCGATCTGCACGATCTTATCGCCCTCCATGGCAAGATCGGCGCGGCGAAGTCCCTGTGGCGTCACGAGCGCGCCGTTTTTGATGATGATCATGTTGCTCCTTATTGATTAATACTGTTGGCCACGCGATCAAAATACGAGCAGGCCGCGATATGCTCCGTTATGCGTTGCTGTCCCTTGACGGTATCGACGTCCCACAGCTCGTAGGCACGCGCCTCGACCAGCACCACGTCGGTACGGCCTTTGAGAATCGAGCCCCCGCCGTCCTTGCCCTCAAGACACATAAGTGCATCGAACAGTTCCACCGGAAAGAGCACCGGGCTCGAAGGCTCACCGTTGCACGCCAAGCGCACCGGATGTTTGCGGCCACGCTCGTCAAACGCGCGAACCATGGCCTCAAAAGAGTCCGCGCTCACAAGCGGCTGGTCGCCCGGCAAAAAGAGGCAACCTTTCCAGTTGCGTTCGACTCCCCACGAAAGGCCCGCACGGACGCTTTCGCTGCGCAGCTCGCCATCGTGCAGCACGCACGGGCAATGCTTGTCCTCGCAAATCTGAGCGACCTCGGGCCAACGCGTCGAAACCACGACGTCAAAGCCCCGGGGAACCGAATCGATGGCCCGGGCAATCAGCGGCTCGCCATAGATATCGGCAAGCATCTTGTTAGAGCCAAACCGCTTGCCCTCGCCCGAAGCCATAATGACGCATCCAAGTTTCATGGTGATACCTCCCCTGAAACCATCGTACCCATAACTCGCGCCGCGGGCATCCACATCGAAAGCGCTTATCCCACACGCCCGCGATGCAAAAAAGGGGCACCCCGCCGGTTGGCAGAGCGCCCCCTTTACATGGCTTACCTCAACCCGGCTTTAGGCCTGGAGCCAACGGGCGGTGTTGCGCTCGTCGAGGGCCTTGAGGGTAGCAGCGGGATCGGCAACCTTCTGCAGGAACATCATGGCTGCGATGGCATACGGCTTGTAGCTGGCCTCCTTGTACATACCCACGCGGTGCATGTCGAAGACGTCGGCGTTAACCTCGCCGTGCTCGCAGGAGACACCGGAGATGTCGGCAGGCAGCGGGTGCATAAAGATGGTGTCCTGGCCGTTGGCGGTCTTCTCCATGAGCTCGGTCGTGGAGCACCAATCCTGATGGGTGGCGTTCTGGGCGAGCAGCTCCTTCTCGAGCGCAGCGATGCCGGCGTCGTCGCCCTCGGCGTACAGATTGGTACGCTTCTCCATGGCGGCAAACGGAGCCCAGCTCTTGGGGATCACGATGTCGGCGCCCTCGAAGGCCTCGGCCATGGTGTTGACCTGCTTAAAGGTGGTGCCGGACTCGGCGGCATAGCCCTTAGCGCGCTCGACGACCTCGGGCATGAGGTCGTAGCCCTCGGGGTGAGCAAGGGTGACGTCCATGCCAAAGCGGGGCAGCAGGCTGATCAGCGACTGCGGGCAGGACAGCGGCTTGCCGTAAGAGGGCGAATAGGCCCAGGTGACGGCAACCTTCTTGCCCTTGAGGTTCTCAAGGCCGCCAAACTCGTTGATGAGGTAGAGCATGTCGGCAGAGGACTGCGTGGGGTGGTCGGAGTCGGACTGCAGGGAGATGAGCGTGGGACGGTGATCCAGAACGCCGTCCTCGTAAGCCTGCTGGACAGACTCGGAGACCTCGGCCATGTAGGCGTCTCCCTTGCCGATGTACATGTCATCGCGGATGCCGATGACGTCGGCCATGAAGGAAATCATGGTAGCGGTCTCGCGGACGGTCTCGCCGTGAGCGATCTGGGACTTCTTCTCGTCCAGGTCCTGCAGCTCAAGGCCGAGCAGGTTGGCGGCCTTAGAGAAGGAGAAGCGCGTACGGGTGGAGTTGTCGCGGAACAGGGAGACGGCCAGGCCCGAGTCGAAGATCTTGGACGAAACGTTGTTCTCGCGCAGCTCGCGCAGGGCGTCGGCGACGATGTAGAGAGCCTTGAGCTCATCGGTGGTCTTATCCCAGGTGTGCAGGAAGTCGCTGCCGTACATACCCTTAAAATCGAGGCCGTTCAGCTGCTCGACGAGCTCGGTAAACTTGGCGTCCATGTAAATATCCTTTCTAAAGGTGAAACGATCGCAATGAGTAGATGTGCTCCGGCATGCGCGTGTGGCTAGAACATGCAGAGCACTATGACGAGGACCCGCTACCGTTGAGGAAGCATGGGAGATAACGACCGCGGGCCCCAAGTCAACAGGAGGCGCCGGAGACACGAGCGGCCCCCGGCTCAACAAAATCGAGGAATGGGACTAATCGATCTTGTTGTTGGTCAGACCGGCGCGGAACACGGTGGCGTCGCCATCGGCCTGGCTCGGATCGTAGAGGTTCAGGGCAGCCACATACATGGCGGCAGCGGTGACCAGGTCGTCCTTGTAGGTGACCTCGTTGGGAGCGTGAGCCTGAGACTCGGCACCCGGGCCAAAGCCCACGCAGGGGATGCCGTAGCGGCCCTGGATGGAAACGCAGTTCGTGGAGAAGGTCCACTTGTCGCACAGCGGGCGACCGGTGCGCTTGTCCATGCTGGGCTCGCAGCCGATGCGCTCGTCACCAAACATGGCCTTGTGGGCGTCGACGAGGGCCTTGACGTGCGGAGCAGTCTCCTTATTGATCCACGTGGGGAAGTAAGCCTCGGTCTCGTAGACCTCGCCGGTCCAGGACGGACGGTCGTACATGTACATGGAGACCTTCACGTCGTCGCCGTACTTCTTGGCGGACGGCAGGTTGCGGATCTCGTCCAGGCAGGACTCCCAGGTCTCACCGGCGGTCATGCGACGGTCGATGGAGATGGCGCAGGAATCGGCCACGGCGCAGCGGCTGGGGCTGGTGTAGAAGATCTGGCTGACGGTGCAGGTGCCACGGCCCAAGAAGCGGGCATCCTCGTAGTGCTCGGGGTTGTACTTGGGGTCGAGCATCTTAACGAGACCCTTGATGTCGGTCGACTCGTCGCAGCCGTTGTTGTTGAGGGCGCGGACGTCGGCGATGATGTCGGCCATCTTGTAGATGGCATTGTCGCCGCGGTCGGGAGCAGAGCCGTGGCAGGAAGTGCCGTGAACGTCGACGCGGATCTCCATGCGGCCGCGGTGGCCGCGATAGATGCCGCCGTCGGTGGGCTCGGTGGAAATGACGAACTCGGGCTTAATGCCGTCCTTGTTGTAGATGTACTGCCAGCACATGCCGTCGCAGTCCTCTTCCTGGACGGTGCCAACGACCATGATCTTGTAGCCCTCGGGGATGAGGCCCATGTCTTTCATCATCTTGGCAGCGTAGGTAGCAGAAGCCATGCCGCCCTCCTGGTCGGAGCCGCCGCGGCCGTAAATGATCTCGTCGGTCTCGTAGCCCTCGTAGGGATCGGCGTCCCAGTTCTCGATGTTGCCGATGCCGACGGTGTCGATGTGGGAGTCGATGGCGATGATCTTGTCGCCCTCGCCCATAAAGCCCATGACGTTGCCCAGGCCGTCGACCTTGACCTCGTCATAGCCAAGGCTCTCCATCTCGGCCTTAATGCAGGCAACAACCTCACCCTCCTCGCAGGACTCAGAGGGATGGGAGATCATAGCGCGCAGGAAGCGAGTCATATCAGCACGATGAGACTCAGCAGCAGCCTTGATAGCGTCGAAATCGAGTTCTTTAGCCATTGTTCATAACCTTTCAAACGAAGGAATCTACCTGTGAGGTGGCGGAGCGATACCTATTTACTCCGCCCTAACGATTAGCAAGTGGGATATTCGCCTTCCCAAACAATACGGCGATACTGGTCGGGATCCGTGTCGCCCTCGGTGGAGAAGCAGAGCACGGAGCTCGTCTTGTCCAGGCCGATGAGCTCCTTGAGCTCGGCGTACTCGGGATCGAGCATGAGGGTCTCGACCAGGCCGGTGGTCACCGCGCCGGACTCGCCGGAGATGACGCGCGGGTCGCCCTTCTCGGGAGCGCCCAGGGTACGCATGCCGCGAGCGGTGACCCAGTCGGGGCAGGACACGAAAGCGGTGGCGTGGTTGCGCAGGATATCCCAGCCCAGAATGTTGGGCTCGCCGCAGCACAGGCCGGCCATGATGGAGGGCATGTCGCCGTCCACGATGCGCGGGTCGCCGTCGCCGGCGGCAGCTCCCTTGTACAGGCAGGCGGCAGGCGCGCACTCGACCACGACGAAGGTGGGCGGGTTATCGAGATACAGGTTGGTAAAGTAGCCCACCACGGCGCCGGCCAGCGAGCCCACGCCAGCCTGGACAAAGACGTGCGTCGGTCGGTTGATGGCCATCTCGCGCAGCTGCTCGGCAGCCTCGGAAGCCATGGTGCCGTAACCCTCCATGATCCAGGACGGGATCTTCTCGTAGCCCTCCCAGGCGGTGTCCTGAACAATGACGCCGCGCTCGCAGGCGTCAGCCTCGGCGGCGGCCATGCGCACGCACTCGTCGTAGTTGACCTCTTCGATGGTCACCGTGGCGCCCTCGGCGGCGATGTTATCGAAGCGGGGCTTGGTAGAACCCTTGGGCATGTGCACGACGGCCTTCTGGCCCAGCTTGTTGGCAGCCCATGCCACGCCGCGGCCATGGTTGCCGTCGGTGGCGGTAAAGAAGGTGGCCTGGCCAAAGTCCTTGGCAAGCTGATCGGAGGTCAGGTAATCGAAGGTGCAGTCGGCAACGTCCTTGCCGGTCTCGTCGGCAATGTAATTGGCCATGGCAAACGAGCCGCCCAGGACCTTAAAGGCGTTGAGGCCAAAGCGATAGCTCTCGTCCTTAACGCATAGGTTGGACAGGCCCAGACGCGCGGCCTGGCCGTCCAGGCGGGCAAGCGGAGTGACGGTATATTGAGGGAACGACTGGTGGAAGGCACGGGCCTTCTTCACGTGGTCGAGGCTCATGATTCCCAAGTGCTTGTCATCGCTCTTGGGCATCGTGTTGCCCGCCCACTGGATCTTATCGGCCATACGGTGAACTCCTTAAGTCCTCTCTTGCCGGCCCCCGCATACGCGTTTCAGCCCGATCCCATTCACACGGCTGAACTTTTATGTGGATGCCAAACAAAAAGTTTGTTAGTAATGTTCTATCACACTTTTTGATTGGCATACCTAACGAATTGTTTGTTGCCGTAATCGGTACTTTTTCGCCGCCGAACGGTCATGAATTGCCTTGTTGATGGATTTGTTTGCGGTCAAGTGTGGTTTATGGCAAAGTGTGCCCAAACTAATTTTTAGGAAGGTACCCATGACCCCCGCACAGATTGAGTTTTACAAGCGCCTCGCACACGGTCTGGCGCTCCAATTTGGCCCCAACTGCGAAGTCGTCGTCCACGATCTGGAGACCGAGGACGTGGACCACTCCATCGTAGTGATCGAAAACGGCCACGTCAGCGGGCGCAAACTGGGTGACGGCCCCAGCCATATCGTGTTTGAGTCCATGCACGAGGGCGCCACCGACGTACACGACCGCGAGCCATACCTCACCAAAACCACCGATGGCAAGCTGCTCAAGTCCTCGACCATCTTTATCCGCAACGACGAGGGCAAGCCCGTCGGCATTTTGGGCATTAACTTTGACATTACGCTCATGAAGGCTTTTGAGCGCTCGCTCGATGCCTTTACCGGCACCGGCGGCACGGGCTATACCGAGCCCGAGCCCATTACCAAAAACATCGGCGACCTGCTCGAGGACCTGCTGCACGAGTGCGAGCAGTTTGTGGGCAAGCCCGCGGCGCTCATGACCAAAGACGAGCGCATTCGTGCCATTGGCTACCTCGACCGTCGCGGCGCCTTCCTCATTTCCAAGTCGAGCGAGCGTGCCTGCGAGTTCTTTGGCATCTCAAAGTACAGCTTCTATAGCTACCTCAACGAGGCCAAGGCGGCGGCCGGCGACAAGTAAGCACTCGCCTAGATTGCCCCTCCCCTTTTGGGCGCGAGTTCTGGAAAGCGCGAATCCAAGACCGAGCCGCTTGGGAAGTTCCATATAATCGATGTCATTAGTATTTCGAAAGGATGGGACAGAATGGCGTTGAGCAAGGCATCATGCACCGGTCGCGGATTGATTCCGGCAATTGGTGGACATGTGCACCGCATGTTCGATGAGGGTGAAGACGACCTGTTTTCGCTGAGCCTTGACGACGTGATGGATGATCGCCCGTGGACCGCCGACGAACTCATGGGCGGCGGCGGGGCTCGCCCGTCAAGCCCCAATCCCGCACTTGCGCCTAAGACCGCATCTGCGCCGACTCCTGCGCAGCCGGCTGTTTCGACGCCCGCGCCTACACCCGCACCCACTTCGGCGCCCACGCCCGCTCCCCGCCCCGCAAGCGACCCGTCCGAGACGGCGGCATTTCTCGCTGCAGCGACGCAGGGCAAATCGGCCGACAGCACCGTTATGTACAGCGCCCAGCAGTTGCCTGTTCCTGCGGCACGCAAGCCTCCGGTCACAAGGCTCGATGAGCCCGTTGCCCATCAGGTTGTCCACGATTCCTGGGCTGCAGCCGATCTGGATGAGACCTCTACCGGCATGCCGGCGCTCGATGTTCCAGTTAACCCGCTTTTTGCCGCCAACACGAGCGCCGCGGACTATGAGGGCGGTGCGGCATATTCCGATTATTCCGATGACTATGCTGGCACCAGTCGCATCGAGACCGAGGATTATGGCACCGCATCGAGCGATTATCTCAATGATTCGTACGCTGCCACGCCCGCACCGGAATATGACCCGGAGGCCGCGTCCGCACCGGCGTATACCAAAAGCACGGGCGAAGAGCGCTTCGCCGATTATTACGCCGAGGAAAAGGCGCTGCGTTTCTCGGAATTTCCGCAGGCAGTCAAGGTTGCCTTTATCGCCATTATCATCGCCCTGCTCGGCGTCATTGCGTTTGAGGGATTCCAGCTGTTCCGCGGCCCCACCCAAGCGGAGTCGGAGACCCAGCAAAAAGAGGACGATAACCAGTACCTGGACATCAACACCCTCAAGGGCGACCCCAACGACGAGGACGACGAGTAGCGAGGGCTGAAGGCGGCCGCGGGATCCCGCATCCAGCACCGGCTTCTAAGTGCTGTTTTGTCATCCAGCCACACTTTTCCGAAGTTTTAAGGTGCCTATTTCGACACTTTTCCGGATTTTATACTCTGTCCCTCCAGATGCGCTTTACGGTGCAGGCGTTGGAAGAAGGGCCATGTGCCGCTGGCGGCCCACATGTTCTGCAGATCAAGCTGCTCGGAGACGACTCGCGCGAGCCGTCCAGCTGGGAGCTGTTTGCCGACGGCACGTGCGTTGCGGACGGATCTGGCGCTTTTGCACGCGAGTGCTTCTGCAAGGGCGCGGAGGTGTTCCTGGACCTGTGCCGCGGCGCCGTGCGCACGGCCGAGCTGCACCAGTGGAGCCAGAGGGAGTACGAGCTGCTGAGTGCCGCGCGTGGGATTGCGAGGGTGTAGACGAACGCACCCGCCACGCGAAACCGAATGGCGTTCTCAAAAGGCCTACCTCCCCTCCGCCTTCAGCTTCAGCAGCAGGTCGCCCAGCTCGGGGCACTTGCTGGAAAAGCACGTTTGGGCTCGCTCGTCCATCCCCCACCGCTGGCGGACTTCTTGGGCGCGCGGGCTCACGCGGTAATCCCCGTCCATCACCTGCTTGAACAGCTTGGCGGTCACGCGCGCATCGGCCAGGGCACTGTGGGCGTGACCCGTCGACTCGTCGAACTCGATGCCAAACCACGTCGCCGCGTCACTCAAAGAGACGCGCCCGTGGCTGCCCGCGTCCATAATCGAGGTGTAAAACGCCTGCAGGTCGGCCCAGTCCGTAGGAAATGCGGCAAGGTCGATATGCTTTGCCTGGCACACGGTCAAAAGCTGTCGACGATCTGCCCCGCTCCAGCAAACCACTTGGGCGGAGTAGTGGCCGATCCAATTGCTGAGCCTTTTGATCACCATGTAGAGCGGGTCGGCCATCGCGGTGTCCACGGCCGATATCCCCGTGAGCTCGCGGACGGGGAACGCAACGCCTTCGGTAAATTCCGTCTGCACAAACTGCGAGAACTCGCCCATAACGTTGCCGTGGCAATCGAGCTTGACGGCACCGACCTCGATAATCTCATTGTGCAGCCCACGGCGCTGGCGCTGCTTTGGCACCGGCGCAAACTCAAAGTCCAGCACGATCTGGCGCGCAAAGTTCGTCGTATCGATAGCCGAGATGCACGGCGTCTTTTCAGCTGACACGGTTAGGGCCTTTCTCCGTCAAATGCCGCTTGCTACATAGGCGGCTACATTGCCGTAAGGATAGGCGCCCGTGCGGACACAAAAGCAGGGCGCAATGCCATGCACCAAGCACGCACCCCACAGTCGGCCCCAAGAGAGTCGCCCTCTCTATTCAAATGCATGAAAAAGATTTAGGCCCGGTGACTTGAATCAGCGGTCATCCCGGGCCCATCAGAGCTCACAGAGCTCTTGGTTGCTTTGGTCTCGCTCTTCACGGCGCTTATCGAACTTTCCGAGGCACTCAAGCAGCATTCGAAGCATAACAAGTCGCTGCCATTAAGGCACTGACCTCTTGACCAAGCAACGGCGCTGCCCAGCTATCACCCTTGGGCTGCCGTCAACTTTATTCTATCCGCGAGCATCTGGTTTACCAAATGGATTTTCGGTAAAGGAAGCACGGCACGCCCGCAAAACCACTACGCCCCAAGTGCCGCCATGGGAATCACCGCCACGCCGTCGTCGCGTGTGTAGGCAATGCTCCCCTTTCCAACCACGACCGCCAAAAACGCCGGCGCGGCATTCTGGGCGGCAGGATTGGAGAGCACTTTCCTCTCCAGCGCCTTGAGATTTCTCGCTCCATCGTCTGCTTTCGCATCACTCAGCTTGACCTCGATGGCTCCCCAGCGCCCGTCGTGCTCAACGATCAGATCGACCTCAAGGCCCTTCTCATCTCGGAAATAATGGACACTGTTGTCGACACCGCCGTAGGTGGAAAGGAACACGCGCACGTCGCGCAGGACGAGATTCTCAAAGAGCATCCCCAGCGTTTGCATATCGCCAAGCAGCCGCTCAGGGGTAGCCCCCAGCAACGCCGCCGCAAGTGACGGGTCACAGAAGTAGCGCTTGGGGCGCACGCGAACGCGGGCCTTCGAGCGCATGGGCGGCTCCCATCCGCACAGGTCCTCGGTCAGCTTGAGCCTGTTGAAGAGGTCCAAGTACGCAGCGATGGTCCTCTCGTCGGGGCCCGCCTCACCGTACGAGGCGTCCTTTACGAGCGTCTTGTACGTGACAGCCTGGCTCTCGTTCATGGCAAGAGCTCGCAAAAGGCCGTGTGCAAGCTCGGGCGACATGCCCTCGTCCAGCACGTTGACGTCGAGCACCGAGTGCACGTACTGGCTTGCCGTCTCTCGCGCAAGATCTTCCGAAAGCCCAAGATTTGCAGGCCAACCGCCCCTGCAGCACCAGCGGGCGACGTCATCCACCGTGCTCTCGCGACGCTGAGGGGCAAAATCCTCGCCCTTAAAGAGGCTTGCCAGTGACACGAGCGGCTCGCCGTCGCCCGACTCACACAGGGCCATGGGGCGCATTGACAGACGGGCGATCCTACCCGTGCCGGAATGACGAACATGGCTGCGCTCCTCGCTTTTGAGCGCGGTCGAGCCCGTGAGCAAAAGTGTCCCCCGTTCGTTGCCGCTCGCGTCCACGAAACGCCGGGCGGCATCCCAAACCTCGGGCACCTCCTGCCATTCATCGACCAGGTGTGGCGCATCGCCGATGAGCGCCAGGCTTGGGTCGACCTCTGCCGCCGCACGCTGCGCAGGCTCATCGAGCCTGGAGACGCTCGCCGAGCGAGAGAGCGCCGTCCAGGTCTTGCCGCACCATTTGGGGCCGTTGATCTCCACACAGCCAAACGCCCGCATAAGGGTGTCGAGGCGCTCCTCTATGAGCCGGGGCCTATATCCCTTTTGGGTCAATCTCTTTGGTGCATCCACAGACGGCCGTCCCTCTCTATCACGCGATATGCGAAATTACGCCATTCTCAATGCTGATTTTACGCTACTTTCAATGTAGTTTTTACGCCATGACAGATGTAGTTTTTACGCCATTTTCATTGAAGGTTTTACGCTTGGCATCCTTAGCGCGACCCATTCCGAGCATCACATCAGAGCGTGCTTGGTTATCTCCGCTCGCACATCTCGGCAAACGAAATCAGCTTGGCATCTCCCCTGCTCGCCGCAGCTTCCTGACATCCTTGCGTAAAGCCTCGCTTCGAGAAGATCGCATAGCTTTTGTGCTGCCGCCTAAAGAGCTCGCTTCGGTATACGAGCTTTTGCAGCACGTCTTCGCCCGCCGGTTCATTGCGCCATTTGCACTCCGCAAACAGCGCAGTGCCCTCGCCATCGTCAACAATCAAGTCGATTTCTTCCTGCGTATGTGTGCGATTGTCCGTCCCCCACCAGCGCCCGACGCTCGCCGGAACCACATCGAGCTGGCCCGCGCGCGCGAGTTCGTACACGTATTGCCTGCATATAAGCTCAAAGACCGTACCCATGTAATCCGATACGTGCGGCTCAATGCGCTTATACGCCATCTCGGCCATATCGTTTTGAATCAGCCCAATGTTCTGCGGCACAAACTTGTACCAGAATCTAAACATCTGGTCGCTCAGCAGATACACGGCTCGCTTATTGCTCGTCTCGTTTAGGGGCAGCTCGCGCTCGACAATCCCAAGCGACGCCAGCTTATCCACATAGCTCTTTACGTTGCTCGCAGGGATTCCCGTAGAGCTCGCAATCTCCGAGATCCTCGAGCGCCCCTGAGCAATTGCTTGCACGATCGCATCATATTGCTCGGGATTGCGGCACTCTTGCAACAGCAGGTTACTCGGCTCCTCAAAGAGATAGCCCGTAGGAGTAAGAAAAAGACGTTTGATGTTGTCCTTGAGCGGTGCGGCAGGATCGACTTTCTCGATATATGCAGGAATGCCGCCCGTCATGCCATAGCAAACCGCAGCGTCTTCGCGACCCATGCTATGCCACAGGCCGAGGGTCGTCGTAAAATCGAGCGGCATGATCTTAAACTGGGCCGTACGCCTACCGTATAGTGGACTCTCGTAGCCCAACACCTGTTCCTCCATAAACGAAAGAGACGAGCCGCATAGAATCAGCATGAGCCTGGTCTCTTTGTACAGGTGATCGATCTTGTCTTGCAGCAACGAGCTGATCTCGGGATTCGATTGGGCGAGATAGGGATACTCGTCAATCACGACAATCAAACGCTCCGTTCGAGCCATGGTGACCAATGCATCGAACGCCTCGTCAAAACTACGAAACGACACGCCTGCAGCACCAACCGAACCCGCAAGTATCGCCTGGCTAAAGCCGTGCAGGTTTGCCTCTGCATTGGTACGACGAGCTTGAAAGTAAATAGCCTTCTTGCCTTGGATGAACTCTGTGATAAGGCGCGTTTTACCCACGCGACGGCGGCCGTAAATCACAGGCATTTCAAAGGAGCCCGTGCCATACAGTCGATTGAGCTCGGACATTTCCACTGTTCTTCCGATAAACATAGGGCCATCCTTCCTTTACGTTATAGCTAGCTATATTATACCTTCCTATAATATGGCTAGCTATAACGTAATTCGACAAGCGAAGCACGAAAAGGGGCGGTACACCACCGCACGTGGACCGTTCCGGAAAATGCATCCCGTTCTGAAGCCAAAAACTGGGCCGTAGTTTCCGCCAAGCATGCCATCCAGAAAGTGCGTCCCGCTCTGAGCCTGAATTCTGGGATGCAATTTCCGCTTGAGGCCCGATCTGGAAACGGCATCCCACTCTGAGGCCGAAATCTGGAACGCAATTTCCGGTTGAGGGGCGTTCCGGAAAAGAATCCCATTCCGAGCGTCGAATCCGGAACACAGTTTCCGCAGATACAAGACGACGATCCGCCGCCCTTATCACATACCTTCAAACGTGCGATCCAGAAACATAAAACAGCAGATAGAATGCTCTTTTTCAAAAAAGTACACGTCCCGAAACTTACCAAGGCTTCATAACTAGCTACCATTCACGGGTGCCGATTACCGCCCACCGATTCGGATGTAAAAATGTCGCCGAAAACAGGCCATCTACCTGCATGGTTAGATTTTGGTCAGCTTTTGGTCAGTTGAGCGGCAAGTTCCGGCTGATACGTTTTTGCCACCCCAAAAAGGAGGCGGTAGCTCATGGCGCATTGCAATGACCAACTCATCGACCAACTGCTCACTCAAGCCGAACAAGAGGGGCGCTGTCTGATTCCCCCGAGCACGGCGATCCGAAAAGCGCTCCTTCGGCGCACCGGCAGCGCGGTCGTCTCCCCCATGCCGGGACTGTTCGCGCGCAAAATGCGCTGGGATGAGCTCAACCGGGCGCAGCGTCATTGCGAGATTATTCGCGCCCTTGCGATCATCCACCCCGATTGGACGTTCTGCTCGTTTTCGGCAGCTTGCCTGCTGGGGCTCGAAGTCTCGTGGCGACACCTGAATGTCGCGCATGTCTGTAGCTCGACAAAGCCGTCGGCTCGTCCGGGCGCACATATTCAGCGGCACCAGATTGAGCCGGCCGGAGCAATACGCAGAGCCGGCATATCGGTAACGCCGCCCATCCAAACGGTCACAGATTGCTTGCTGCAAACTGGTTTTGCCGACGGCATGCCCATTGCCGATTCGGCAATCTTAAAGCTCGGCCTTGCGCCGGAACAGCTGATGGAGGCCTTTGAGCAACGAGCGACTGCCCGCAATGGTCGCGCGATTCGCACCGCCCTCACAACGCTTCGATATGCCGACGCCCGCGCCGAGAGCGGCGGGGAATCGGTCGCCCGAGCCGTCATGATCGAGACGGGCTTTGCGCCCGACTGGCTTCAATACGAGCTGACGGACCCCTTCGATTCGGCCAAGCCCATACGAACGGACTTTGCCTGGGAGCGCCAGGCGCGGGAACTCACGCTGGGCGAGCTCGATGGGCTCATCAAATATACCGACCAGACCATGCTGGCCGGACGCACCACCGCCGAGGCGCTCGTTGCCGAACGACAGCGCGAGGCGCACCTATCGCTCTACGGTCACCCTCTGCTGCGCTTTACCATGAACGAGGTCCGCTCGGCAGGAATGCTCGCCAAAAAGCTGCAGACGGCAGGCGTCCGGCAGAGCGCTCTACCGACATGGCTCAACGATATTGAGCTGTAGGGGCTGCTAAGTTTATGCCCGCCTGTCCACCAAACTGGGACACACTTTCCGGTTGGCAGCACCCGCGGAAACCGTGTCCCAGATTGAGCGCTCAGAATGGGATGCGCTTTCCAAACGACCGGCCAGCGGAAAACGCAACCCATTCTGAGGCATGCTTCCGGGACACAGCTTCCGGTTGAGGGCCGATCCGGAAAGTGAATCCCATTCTGAGTATCGATTCTGGGACGCTGTTTCCGCCAGAGGCTCTACCGGAAAGCGCGTCCCGTTCTGAGCGCTCATTCCGGGACGCAGTTTTCGCTCCAAACAAAAGGCCCCGGCTCGCGATGGAGTCGGGGCCAAAGGCGCAGCATATGCAGTTGATGTTGAGCGCGAACAGCTCGTCAGCAATGGCCGTCCGCGCTCTACCCTACCCGCGATTGCGGGCGCGGCTGTAGGGCGTATCCGCCATGGGCAGATTTGGACGCAGCTTGCCGTCAAACGCGCGGTAGGCATTCTGTACGGCGGGCGCCGTGGGGATCGTTGCGATCTCGCCGATGCCCTTGCCGCCGTATGCCACGGGCAGCAGCTCATCCTTCTCCACGTAGATGGCATGGATATCCGGAATCTCGGGCGCACGGAACAGCCCGAGCGTACCGTACCTTGCCTGGGGCACGCAGTCCTTGAGCGGCCAGTCCTCGGTAAGTGCGTAGCCCATGCCCATGAGCACACCGCCTTCGATCTGACCCTGGATGGAGATGGGGTTGACTACCTTGCCGGAATCGTGCGCGGCATAGACCTCGCTCACGCGGCCGTCGTCATCCAGAATAACCACATGCGTGGCAAAGCCGTAGCAGATGTGGCTCTTGGGGTTGGGAACGTCGGCGCCCAGCTTGTCGGTCGGCTCCAGGTACACGTAGCCAAACTCGCATCCCTCGAGCGCCTTGATGGCGGCCGCGGGATCCTGAGGATGCATACCCTGGCCGGCGACGAGCTCCTGCGTGTGCAGCTGATAGGCGTGACCGTCGTCGTACTCGATCTTGACGCCGTCACCATGCGCGCTCACGGGGGTATCGGGTGCAGGCTTTCCGGCCTCGATGCCAACCATGGCATCGCGCAGCAGGAAGGCGGCGCCGCGCACGGCCTCGCCGGTCACGACCGTCTGACGCGAGCCAGACGTGGTGCCGGAGTCGGGAGCGTTCTCGGTGGAGCACTCGCCGTTGGCAATGCAGCTCAGCGGCAGACCGCAGGCCTCGGCAACGTCCTGCAAAAAGACGGTGTTGCAGCCCTGGCCGATGTCGGACGTGGCGGCATAGACCACGGCCACGCCGTTCTCGACGCGAATCTTGCAGCGGCCGGCATCGGGCAGGCCAACGCCCACGCCAGCGTTCTTCATGGCGCAGGCGATACCGGCGTGTCCGGGATGCGCATAGTAGGCATCCTTGACCTCGAGCAGCGTCTCTTTAAGCGCCGTGGAGCAGTCGGCAATCTGGCCGTTGGGCAAAACCTCGCCCGGCTCGATGGCATTACGGTAACGAATCTCCCACGGATCCAGGCCGACCTTCTCGGCCAGCAGGTCAATCAGGCTCTCGAGCGCAAACTCGGACTGGCAAACGCCAAAGCCTCGGTACGCGCCGGCGGGCGGGTTGTTGGTGTAGTAACCAAAACCGCGAATGTCAGTGTTCTGGTACTTGTAGGGGCCGACGGCATGCGTGCAGGCGCGCTCGAGCACCGGGCCGCACAGCGACGCGTAGGCGCCGGTGTCAAAGTTGATCTCGCAGTCCAGACCGGTAAAGTTGCCCTCGGCGTCGCAGCCCAGCGTAAAGGTGCCGTCCATGGCGTGACGCTTGGGATGGAACGCGAGCGACTCGGCACGCGTGAGCTTGCACTTCACAGGACGCTGAAACTTATATGCGGCGAGCGCGGCCAGGTGCTGGATGGACACGTCCTCCTTACCGCCAAAGCCGCCGCCCACAAGCATGGTCTCGACGACCACACGCTCGGGCTCGTTGTCCCAGCCAAACATGTGGGCGCACTCTTTGCGCGTGTCGTAAGCACCCTGGTCGGTCGACTGCACCTTGACGCCATTCTTGTACGGGAAGGCAACGGCGCACTCGGGCTCCAAGAAGGCATGCTCGGTAAAGGGCGTGGTAAAGCGCTGCGTCACGGTGAACGCGCTCTCCGCCAGCGCCTTGGCGGCGTCGCCGCGCGTCACGTGACGGCTCTGGCACACGTTGTCCTTGAGCTCCACCGTGTTGCCAAAGGCAAAGAAGCTGTCGTGCAGGCGCGGGGCGTCGGCAGCCCTGGCCTCGACAATGTTACGCACGGGCTCCAGCGGCTCGTAATCGATCTTTACGAGCTTCTTGGCCTTCTCGAGCGTCGCCTCGTCCTCGGCGACCACCAGCACGATGGCATCGCCCACGCAGCGGGTGATATCGCCCTGGGCGATCATAACGTCCCAGTCCTGGATAAGGTGGCCGACCTGGTTGACCGGCACGTCCTCGGCGCGCAAGATGCCCACCACGCCGGGCAGGGCCTCGGCCTTGGAGGTGTCGATGGAGAGCACGCGAGCACGCGGATACTTGGAGCGCACGGCGCTGGCGTAGGTCAGACCCGGCTGATCGAGCTCGTCGATATCGTCGGGATACTTGCCCTCGCCGAGCACCTTCTTGCGCACGTCGATACGAAAGGCGCGCTTGCCCACGCCGTAGTCGTCGCCGCGCTCCAGGTCCTCGTCAATCCGCTTTTCGCCGCGGAGCACCGCAGCGGCCAGCGAGATGCCCTCGATAATCTTTTTGTAGCCGGTGCAGCGGCAGACGTTACCGCGAATGGCGTACTTGATCTGCTCCTCGGTGGGCTCAGGGTCCTCGGCGATGAGCGCTGCACCCGCCATGACCATGCCGGGAATGCAAAAACCGCACTGCACGGCGCCCACGGCGCCAAAGGCGTACACAAAGGCCTCGCGCACGTCCTCGGGCAGGCCCTCGACGGTCACGATGTTGCGACCGGCGGCAAGAGCGGTGGTCAGCACGCACGCCTTGACGGCCGCACCGTCCACATGGATGGTGCAGGTACCGCAAGCACCTTCGGAGCAGCCGTCCTTGGCGGAATGGATGTGCAGGTCGTCGCGCAGGTAGCGCAGCAGCGGTTTATTCTCCGTCGTCGTGCGCTCGACGCCGTTAACGGTAAAAGTGAATTCCTGTGCCATGGTGATTCCCTTCTACACGCCAGCGGCGATGCCGGTGCGGTCGTGGATGGCGCCATGCGGGCAGACGACGGCGCACATGCCGCACGACAAGCAATCCGCGCCATCGATATGGGCGCAGTTGTCCTCGATGCGGATAGCGCCGGCGGGGCACTTTTTAGCGCACATGCCGCAACCGATGCAGCTCGTGTCGCAGATCTTGCGGGCAATGGCGCCCTTATCGGTGTTGTTGCAGCGTACCAGGATGTTCTGGTAGCCGGGAACGAAGGCAATCACGCGCTGCGGGCACGCCATGCCGCACAGGCCACAGCCCGTGCATTTGGAGCGATCCACGCGGGCGATGCCATCGACCAGCGCAATGGCGCCGTGGGGGCAGGCCGTGACGCAGGCGCCACAGCCAATGCAGCCTTCGCTGCAGTGGGCGTCGCCACCTGCGGAGGCGCAACCACTTCCGCAGGCAACGTAGGCCACGTTATGTTGAATAGATTTGGCCATAAGAGACTCGCCTATTTCTTAAGAAGGTACGAATAGTTGTCGCGCACGGCCCTGATGGTCAGGCGGACGGCCTCGGGAAGACCGGTGTTGACGGCATCGACCGAGACGGTGCGGACCGTGCCGGCGACGCGGACCTTAAAGTGGTCCTCGTCCACAGCCAGGAAGCCCTCGTTCTCGGAGTTCTCCATATCCTGCTCGCTCCAGAACAGGGTGAGCTTGTCCTTGTAGGGACGACCCTCCTGGTAGGGACAGAACACGGCGCAGTTGCCGCACTCGTTGCACATGCCATCGACGTGGACGACCTGATGCTTGGCCAGGCCCGGCACCTTAATGGCAACGTTGGCGCGGTTGGGGCACACGTCGCAGCAGACCTCGCACACCGAGCCACAGCCCAGGCAGCGGATCTTGGTGCAGTTGCGCTTGTTGCGGCACAGCGACCCCTTGCGCTCGTAGCAGGTGTCCTCGCGACCGGCCTGAGCATTCTGGTCGGCGTACTTGTTAAAGTCCACACCGGCGATGGCACGGGCGACCTCGGCGGCGTCGGCGATAGCCTCGACCACGGTAGCAGGACCGCGACGGCAGTCACCTGCAGCCCAAACGCCCTCGACGCCGGTGGAGGTGGCGGCAAGACGGCCGCGACGGTCGTGCTCGACGCCCGCGGCATCGTACAGGCTGGCATCGATGCCCTCGCCCACGGCGCAGATCACCGTGGTGGCGGGCAGCTCGACGGTCTCGCCCGTGGCGACGGGGCTGCGACGACCGCTTGCATCCGGCTCGCCAAGCTCCATAACGTCGCAGGTCAGCACGGCACCGTTGAGCGCCTTGGGCGCCAACAGCTCGCAGAACTCAACGCCATCGGCAAGAGCAAGATCGAGCTCTTCCTCGTCGGCGGGCATCTGCTTCTTGGTGCGGCGATACACCAGGCGCACGTTCTTCACGCCGGCCAGGCGCTTGGCCACGCGGGCCGCGTCCATGGCGGTGTTGCCGGCGCCGATGACCACGACGTCCTCGCCCAGCTCGAGCTTCTCGCCCTTCTTGGCGGCCTCGAGGAACTCCAGCACGTCGAGCTCGGCGCCCTCGCCCAGGCCCGCAGAGCCGGGCATCCAGGCACCGGTGGCCACGACCACGTCGGTAAAGCCCTGGGCCTTGAGCTCGTCAATGGAATCCACGCGAGCGTTGAGCTGCACCTTGGCGCCAAAGGCCAAGCAGAGCTCGGCATCGTGGGAGATATCGTCGCTCGCGATACGGAACTCGGGGATCACGTGACGGACCACGCCGCCGAGCGAATCGCGGGCCTCGAAGATGGTGACGGGCACGCCGGCACGCGTCAGGAAGAACGCCGTCGCCAGGCCGGCCGGGCCGCCGCCGATAACGGCAACATTGCGCTCGCCGTCGTTTGCGATGGCCTGGGCGCGCAGCTTGGGCAGCACGGCGGTCATGGCCTCGCGGGCGGCCTTGAGCTTGCTGGCGCGGATCTGGGCGCCCTCGGGCTCGTAGAACGCACGCTCACAGGCACGACCGCAGGGATGCGGGCAGATGGTGCCGGTGATGAACGGCAGGGCGTTGCGCTCGATGATGATGTTGAGTGCGTCCTCGTAGCGGCCCTCGTCAACAGCCGCCAGGTAGGCGGGAATATCCTGCTGGATGGGGCAGCTCGTGCGGCACGGCGTGGTAAAGCAGTCGGAAAGCGGGCTCTTGCCGGCGACCTTGCGGTCGGGCAGCGGACGCAGCGGCTTCTTGTAGAGCGGGTTGGTAAGCGAATCGGTCTGGATCGCGGTCACGGCGTCGAGCGAAATGCCCTCAAACGGCTTGCCGTCCAGATCGCCAAACTCGCCGGCCATCTGGCTAAAGCGCTCGTAGCCACCGGGCTTGAGCACGTCGGTCGCCAGGGTAACGGGCCAAATGCCGGCATCGTACAGAGCGCGGATGTTGTAGACCGTGGCGCCGCCGGAGTAGCTGATGCGAAGCTTGCCGTCAAACTGCTCGGTAATGCGGCGGGCAGCCTCGATGGTCAGCGAGAACAGCGAACGGCCCGACATGTACATCTCGGTGGAAGGCAGCTCGTTCCTCGTCACGTCGACGGGGAACGTGTTGGTCAGCTTGACGCCAAACTCCAGGCCGCGCTCGGCACACAGGGCAATCAGGCGCTCGAACATAGGCACGGCATCGGCCCACTGCAGGTCCTCGCGGAAGTGCGTGTCATCGAAAACGATGTAGTCAAAGCCCAGCTCGTTGAGGCGCTGACGCGCAAACTCATAGCCCAGCAGCGTGGGGTTGCACTTGATGTAGGTGTTGAGGCCCTTCTCGGTGATCAGATAGGTCGCGATGCGCTCGATCTCGGCGGGCGGGCAGCCGTGCAGGGTGGATTCGGTGATGGAGTTGGAGACGCGTGCCGGGATGGACTCGACAAACGCGGCGTCGACATGCTCAAACTTGTCCAGGTTGGCGAGCGTCCACGTGCGGCACTCGTTCCAGACGTCAGAGCCGCTGGCGTCCTTCATGCCCTCGATGTAGGCGTCGACCTTGGGGCTCTTGATGCCTTCCAGGTCATAACCCACGGACATGTTGAAGACAAAGCCGTCCGGGCTGCCCAGGCCGTACTCGCGAGCGATCAGGTGGCAGGCAAACCATGCCTTCACGTACTCGGCAAAGGCCTGCGGAACCTCGAGCTCGGTCGACCACTCGCAGTTGTAGCACTCGTCCTGTGCCACGATGCAGGGTTTGTTCACACACTTGGAGAGCTCCTCGCCGTCCATAACCTGAACGGTCTTGAGCTCAAAGAAGCGGGAACCGGCCACGTAGGATGCCACGATGTTCTGGGCCAGTTGCGTGTTGGGGCCAGCGGCCGGGCCAAACGGAGTCTCTATGCGCTCGTCAAAAATGGGAAGCGCGCCCTCCTGGTTGGTCGTGACCATCTTGCGCACGCCAAAGATGGCGTCCTGGGTCTTGTGCTCCTCGATGATCCAGTTCATCAGCTGCGAAAACGGGATCGGCCTCATGATGTCGCTCATAGTGAGCTCCTCTCTGTAACGCCCGGCGAGACCGCGCGGCGGGCGCAAATACGGTGTAGCGCTAGCACAGCGCCGGCGACCCCGCGGAGGTCGCCTATACGCGCGCCGGATGCGGCGAAACATCCGACGCGCGTGAATCTACTTGTGAATTAGTAGGTGCGATCGTTGAGCGTGCTCCAGAGCTTCTTGGACTCAGCCATGGTCCACGCGTTGATCTTGTCCTCATCAATGCCAACGAACTCGCGATCCTTGTACAGGACGCGGCCGTTGATGATGGTGGTGCGGCAGTTTTTACCCATCATGCCAAAGAGCATGTGGCCGTCGATGTTCTCCTCGCTCAGCGGCGTAAAGGGCTTGTAGTCCATGACGATGACGTCGGCGGCAGCGCCGGCCTCGAGCACGCCGAGCTTGCGATCGAAGTACTTGCTCGCCATCTTGGCGTTGTTCTCGAACAGCATGGTCATGGCCTCGCACCAGCCCACGTTGGGCATGGCGGCGTTGTGGCGCTGAATGATCAGGAAGACCTTAAGGCTCTCGAGCATATCGTGGGTGTAGGCGTCGGTGCCCATGCACACGGGTATGCCGCGGCGGAAGAACTCGAGCACGGGGGCGCAGCCTACGGCGTTGCCCATATTGGATTCGGGATTGTTGACCAGCCAGGTGCCGGACTCCTTGACGATATCCATCTCGGCAGGCGTCACGTGGATGCAGTGGCCGAGCATGGTGTCGGGACCCAGCAGGTTGTGCTGCAGCAGGCGCTCGACGGGGCTGATACCGCCGCGGTTGAGGCGGGAATCCCACACGTCGTTCATGCCCTCGCACACGTGGATGTGGAAGCCGGTCAGACCGTTGTTGGCCTCGGCCATCTTGTCCATGGTCTCGTCCGAAAGCGTAAAGGTGGCATGTCCGCCAAACATGGCGGCGATCATGTGGTTGTCGTTATCGCGACGCTCTTTGGCGGCCCACTGGGCAAACTCGGCGTTCTCGGCAATGGCCTGGTCGCATTTTTCCTGGCCGCGGCGATCAGAGACCTCGTAGCACAGGCACGAACGCATGCCCAGCTCCTGAGC
Source organism: uncultured Collinsella sp. (assembly GCA_900541205.1). GTDB lineage: Bacteria > Actinomycetota > Coriobacteriia > Coriobacteriales > Coriobacteriaceae > Collinsella. The sequence goes on from UQIV01000005.1 coordinate 67,032, forward strand.
TGCGTCCTTAATGGTGAAGAGGCTTCCCGGGATCTCGCAGAAGCTCGCATGGTGATCGAAGATCGTGGTGACGCCATCGCGGATGGAGTCAAGAATCGTGGCGTAGGCGCTGGCCTTGGTGCCGTCGAGCGTCAGGTTGTCGTCGATCTTCCACCACTGCTGCTCAAGATTCTCCAGGAAGTTGGTGGGGTTGCAGCCCTTAATGGCAAGGCCGCGGGCCAGACCCGAGTAGATGTGGGTGTGGCAGTTGATGAGTCCGGGCATGATGAGGTTGCCCTGGGCGTCGACGTACTCGGCATCCGGGTACTTGGCCTTGAGCTCGCACTCGGGACCCACTTCGACGATCGTATCTCCGTCAATGGCGACCGCACCGTTTGGAATGAACGGGGCCTGAGCGTTGCGAGTAAAGACGGAACCGTTAGCGACCAGAAGCATAAATGCTCCCTTCAACATCAGGGGCGGGGTTTGACACCTCTGACATAGCGGAGTGCGAAGCGCCGGCCTACACCGGAAACGGGCCCTCTCCCGTCAACGCTTCACCAAAGGGGCAAACCCTTTGAAGTGCGGCTTGGCGCCGCATGACGTCGGCGGACGAGGCGATGCGTCCGCCGACGAATAGCACCGAATTGGTTACTTCTTGCTCTCGGGCAAGACCAGATCCACGGCAGCGTCCTTGGCAGCATCGATGTGCTGAGCCACGACCGGCGTCTGCGGAAGGATCAGGTTAAGGACAATGGCCATGATGGCGGTGGGAGTTACGGCATTGGAGCCGATGACGGTGGACACCCAAGCGGGCATACCCTCGCCAGCAAGGCAGCCGCTGGCCATCCAGATACCCAGGCCAAAGACGACGGAGGTGCCGACGATGGTGGTAGTGCGCTGCGTGAGGCCCTCGCGGGTAAACATGCGCACGCCGTTCATGGTGATGGTGCCAAAGACGCCGACGGTCGCGCCGCCGATGACGGGCTGCGGGATAGCGGAAAGGACGGCAGAAAGCTGCGGGAACAGGCCGGCGATGGCAAAGACAGCCGCGATGATCACAAAGACCCACTTGTTGACGACCTTGTTGGAGCAGATGATGCCCACGTTCTGGCCAAGGGCGCTGGTGGGAAGACCGCCCAGCAGGCCGCCGACCATAGAGGTGAGACCCTGGGACACGATAGCGCCGGAGAGCTCGCGCTCGGTGGGCATACGGTCGATGGAGCCCAGGCAGGCGGCGGAGACGTCACCGATAACCTGGATGGCAACCATGGGGAACACGACGGCGAGGGTAATGCAGACCTCGGGATCAAACTCGAGCGCGTAGGGCATGAGCTTGGGAAGGGCGAAGACCTGAGCGGTGGCGACGCTGGAGAAATCGATCATGCCAAAGGGGATGGAGACGATCATGCCGACGATCATGCCAAAGAACACGGATCCAAGCTTGAGCGTGCCCTTGCCAAAGTTGGCGAGCGCAAAGACCACGGCGAAGGTGATAAGAGCGACGCACCAGGCCTGCGGGGTGCCCCACAGCGGCGTACCCATACCGCCGGCCATATACTTGACGGCCGTAGGATACAGCGAAACGCCGATGGAGAAGATGACCGTTCCGGTCACGACGGGCGGGAACAGCCACTTGATCTTGCTGTAGGCCAGACCAAAGAGGACCGCGACGGCGCCGCCGACGATCTCGCCGCCCAGCAGCGCACCAAAGCTAAAGCCCGAGGCACCCATGGCCTGCAGAGCCGGCAGGAACGCGAACGAAACGCCCATGACGATGGGCAGGCCGCCGCCGATGCGACGGAAGGGGGCAAAGGCCTGAAGGGCCGTGTCGATCGCCGAAAGAATGAGCGCGACCTGGATGATGTCGGTGCTCTGCTGGCTATTAAAGCCGTAGACGCCGGCCATGATGACCGCCGGGGTAATGATGCCGGCAAACGATGCCAGTACGTGCTGAAGGGCACACGGGATCATTTCCTTAACGGGAGGCATGCCTTCGCGAGTGAACAGGGCTTCAGTGCCGTTCGTAACCGTCTCCTGGGTCATTTGACCACCAATCCTCGAAGTAGTTGTTTTCGCATCTAACGCTCTATTGTGACGCAGTGCGGGGTTGAGGTTGTGCCTTCATTGCATATCGTATTAAAGATGATTCTCATTCTCAATAATAATTTTTTGTTATCAGACTATTCTTCAGCTGAAATAACGCATTTCCGCAGGTCAGGAAAGTGTCTGGTCAAAATAAAATCTAACTTTTCTTTTGGTCAACCGTTTACCGCTAAATTCCTACCGTTCGTCTGCATTACGCAATGTACCTGCGGATATACGAGATGATGGGCAGCGTGTTACCATGAGAAAAAATTGTTATGAACATTTCCGATTTCACCCAAAGGAGTTGCCCGTGAACGAGACCGTACGTCGCTTTTTGCCGATGGTCGATTTTCTGGAGCAGATACTCGGCAAAAACAGCGAAATCGTGCTGCACGATTTCTCGGATCCCGACCACGCCATCGTCGATATTCGCAACGGCATCGTGAGCGGCCGCAAGGTCGGCGGTCCCGCCACCGATCTGGCACTCAAGATCATGCACGACGCCAAGTATCGCGACCTGCCGTTTATTACGGGCTACGAGGGGCGCGGTGCCGGCGGCAAGACGTTGGAGTCAGCGACGTACTTTATCCGCGAGAATGACGAGATCGTCGGTATGCTCTGCGTCAACACCGACCTCTCGACCGTGCGCTCCATCAACGCCATGGCGCAGCAGCTCATGGCGTGCTTCGACGCGGTGCCGACGCGCACGGAGCCCGCCCCTATCGAGGTCGAAAGCCTTTCGGAGTCCACACAGGAGCTCATCGACCGCAGCATTGCCGAGTTGCTGAGCGCGCGCGGGCTGGATGTAGCGTCGCTTGGTCAGAGCGACCGCGTGGACGTCATTCGCCACCTCAACGGCAACGGGGTGTTCATGCTCAAGGGCGCCGTGGCCTGCGCCGCCACCGCGTTGGGCATCTCGGAGCCCAGCGTCTACCGCTACCTGCAAAAAGTTCGCAAGGAGGGCTAACGAGCAAAATGGAGCGCGGCTCCACAAGCGATCCGTCACTTGACAAAAGACCCTGCAGCTCGCACGCGCTGCAGGGTCTTTTTGCATGTCATGTTTAGTTGTTGCCAACGCCTTAGAGGGCGGCGACGACCTCGATCTCGACCAGACCGCCAGCCGGAAGGGCGGCAACCTGGAAAGCGCTGCGCGCGGGGAACGGGGCCTCGAACTTGGAGGCGTAGATCTCGTTCACGGCGGCGAAGTCGGCGATGTCGGCCAGGTAGACCGTGGTCTTGACGACATCGGCAAAGGTGGCACCGGCAGCGGTCAGCAGGGCCTCGACGTTGGCAAGGGACTGCTTGGCCTGGGCCTCGACGCCCTCGGGCATCTTGCCGGTTGCGGGGTCGATGCCCAGCTGGCCGGACAGGAACACCATGTTGCCGGCCTGGATACCGGGGGAATACGGGCCGATGGCTGCGGGTGCGTTATCGGAAGACACGACGGTCTTGCTCATGTTTTTCTCCTTACAATCAAATAGAGAGCGTGAGCGCGGCGTTCACACCGGGAGGCACAATTCGGTCTGAACACCGCGCTTGATTGGGATAGTACTCAAGGTTTCCGCGCGATGCAAGATTATTATCACGCTGCGAGAATATTTTATCGCCCAACGGCGCCCGTTGGCAGCTGAACGGTTCTCCACGGGGTCAGCCAGCCCAAGCTGCTGAAGACTTTATCCCGCTTGGAGCACGGGCGTCGCCCACCGCAGCGACGCCACTATACTTTCGAATATCTGAGCATTTTGAAAGGCAGGATATGACCGCAACCGCCAGTCGAACCACCAACCGCAGACCCGAGCTTTTGGCGCCCGCCGGAGGGCCCGAGCCCTTTGCCGCCGCGCTCGCTGCCGGGGCAGACGCCATCTACTGCGGCATGGGCAGCTTCAACGCCCGCCGCAAGGCCACTAACTTTACCGACGAGGCCTTTGAGCAGGCCTGCCGCGCCGCACATCTAGCCGGGTCGCGCGTCTACGTCACGGTCAACATCGTCATCAAGCAGTCCGAGATGGGCGATGCGCTGCAACTCATCCATCGCTGCTCCACGCTGGGCGCCGATGCCTTCATCATCCAGGACTGGGGCCTGTTCTTTGAGGTCAAGCGCACCATGCCCGGCATCGAGACGCACATCTCGACCCAGGCGAACATCCATGATGACCGCGGAACGCTTTGGTGCCGCGAGCAGGGCGCCGACCGCGTGACTCTCTCGCGCGAGCTCTCCATCGACGAGATCGCCGTCATTCACAACGCCGCGCCCGATGTCGACCTCGAGGTCTTTAGCCACGGCGCCATCTGCTTTTGCTACTCGGGCCTGTGCCTGCTTTCGAGCTTTGCCATGGCGGGACGATCGGCCAACCGCGGCATGTGCGCTCAGCCCTGTCGCCTGCCTTACGAGCTGATCGACGAGAGCGGCCGCTCGCTCTCCCCTGCCGGTCGCGAGCGCGCGCTGTGCCCGCGCGACACCAACACGTCGCAGCTTGTTCGCCGTCTGTATGACGCCGGCGCCGCATCGCTCAAGCTCGAAGGACGCATGAAGGCACCCGATTACGTGTATTCCATCGTCGACGTGTACCGTCATCAGATTGACGATATGCTGGCCGATGTTTCGACCTCCAAGGATGAGGATGCAGCCCGCCAGCGCCAACTCAAGCGCTGCTTTAACCGCGACTTTACGCACGCCTATCAGGACGGCACCTCGGGCGACGAGATGATGAGCTACGAGCGTTCCAACAACCGCGGCCAGATTGTGGGCACGGTGCTGGGCAGCCGCCTGGCCAACCGCGACGTGCGAGGGCTCAAGCCCGACGACCGCCGTCGCCGCGCCGCCATCGCCCGCATTGAGCTGTTTGAGCCCGTGGGCAAGGGCGACCTGCTGGAGCTTCGCCATGACGATGAGTTTGACCAGTTCCTGACCACCATTGCCGCCGATGACGCTGCCGCCGGCGATGTCATCGAATGCCGTGTGCCCCGCAGCATGCCCGAGGGCTGCCGCGTCCGCGTGATTCGCAGCCAGCGTGCCATCGACGCCGCCGGCGCCGCGCTCAAGCGCGATGTGCTGCGCCGCCGAGCTGTTGACGTGTCCGTCGTGGCGCGCCTAGGCGAGCCATTTACTGTCACACTCACCTGTTGTGACAACCCCGCGCTCACCGCCACCGCCACGGGCTTCACCGTCGAGGCCGCCAAGACCCGCGCCGTCGAGGCGGCAGACCTGGTTGAGCATGTGGGCCGCATGGGCTCCTCGCCCTTTGAAGCAGCGAGCTTTGATGTGGCGCTCGATGAGGGCTGCGGCATGGGCTTCTCCGCCGTGCACAAGGTGCGCGCCGCCGCTTGTAAGGCGCTGGAAGAGGCCATTCTGGCACCGTACGAGGAGCGTGCGAAAACGCTCGAGCTGCCGTCGATTGTAACCAGTGATTCCCGCCCCGCGCCCGAGCACTACCGCGATGAGCCGCAGATCTGCGCCACCGTCACCTCGCTCGAGGCCGCCGAGGCCGCTCGCGCCGAGGGTGTAACGCGCATCTACATGACCACCGACGCGCTCGATGCGGCCGAGCTCTCCCCCGCCGATGCATTTGAGCAGGGCATCGTACCCGTACTCGACGAGGTCTGCCGCGCCGTTGACCACGCGCGCGTCGACCCGTGGATTCTTGCTGGAGCGACTGTCGCCGTCGGCAATATCTCTGAGCTCGCCGTAGCCGCGCAGGCCGGCGCCACGGCGGAGGTCCGCTCTTGCCTGCCGGTGCACAACACGCCCTGCATGGAGGCGCTTGCCGAGCGCGGAGCCGATGCGTTTTGGCTCTCGCCCGAGATCACGCTCGACGAGATTGTCTCGCTCGGCGCCGCCGCGCCCGCGGCTCTGGGCATCACCGTCTTTGGCCGCCCGCGCGTTATGACGAGCGAGCACTGCATCCTGCAGGTGGCCAATGGCTGCATCCACGATTGCGCCAACTGCCACTTGCGCGCCCGCAAGCTGTCACTCAAGAATATCGACGGCAAGGTCATGTCCGTGCGCACCGACATCCATGGCCGCTCTCGCTTGTACGACGCCTACCCCATCGACCTTACGCCGCAGGTACCGCAGTTGCTCGACGCCGGCGTCCGTCGTCTTATGGTCGACGGAACCTTGCTCGAGGCCGATGAGATTGGCCGTGCCGTCGCTCGCGTCCGTCGCGCCGTCGAGGCGGCTCAAGCCGGCCGCAAGCCCGCCGCCCGCCTGCGCGGCGCCACCTCGGGCTGCATGTTTGTGGGAATTAGCTAACCGAAAGGCTTACACGTGAACGAAGAACCTCAAGTCCTCTACTGCGACGCCTGGCTCATGGCCATCGACAAGCCCGCTGGCATGATCGTCCACGGTGACGGCACCGGCGAGCGCACACTTACCGACTACGCTAGCGACCTTTTGTTGGCGATGGGCGACGGCTTTGCCGCGACTGACATGCAGCCGCTCAACCGCCTGGACCGCGACACCACCGGCGTGGTGTTGTTCTCGCTCGACAAGCAAACGCAACCCGCTTTTGACCAGATGATCATCGACCACGCATTCGAAAAGCACTATCTGGCGCTCGCCGAGGGCAAAATCGACTGGAACGAGAAGCTCATCGACAAGCCGATCGCCCGCGACCGCCACGATAGCCGCAAGATGCGCGTTGGCGCCAGCGGCAAGCCGTCTCAGACGCGCGTCAAGGTACTCAAGCGTCTTAAGAGCCGCCGTGGCCTGCCCACGCGTTCGTATATCGATGTCGAGCTGCTCACCGGCCGCAAGCATCAGATTCGCGTGCACCTGGCGAGCGAGCGTCATCCCCTGGTTGGCGACGACCTGTACGGAACGCCGCGCCCCTGCGGCCTGATGCTCCACGCCCACAGCGTGTCCTTCACGCATCCCGTAACCGGCGAGCATATCTATATCGAAGCCCCCTGCCCCTGGGAGCCCTAAAACCTGCCGAAAAGGGACAGGTTTATTTTGGCAGGTTTTATCTGGACAAACGCCAAAACCACCGCAAAGGTTCCTACCCCTTCGCGGTGGTTTTGGCGTTTGCCCGTCCCCTGCTGTTAGACCGTGATGACGTTGTCCATTGCCCGGTACTTGGCGGGGACATCGCCTGCGGTAATAATCGTTGCGTCACGGAAGTCCGCGAACTTGACGGGCGCCACCATGCCAAATTTACTGGCGTCCGAGATTACGAAGCGCTTGGCCGTATGGCGCATCGAGATACGCTTTACTTGCGCCTCCTCGATATCGGGCGCCGTAAAGCCCTGCTCGGCTGCAATGCCGTTAGAGCCCCAAAAGCCACAGTTGAAGTTGTAGCGGTCTAAGGTTGCCAAGGCATCGGGGCCAACGAGCGCCTCGGTCTCGGGTTTGAGCTCGCCGCCCAGCACCACGGTACGCATGCCGCGCAAAGCAAGGCGCTGAGCATGGAGCACGGAATCGGTCACATAGGTGACATCTTCAAGGTGTGGAAGATGCTCGATGAGCCTGAGCGTCGTCGAACCCGAGTCGATGTATACAAAGCTCTCGGGCTCCACAAGCGCCGCCGCACGGGCGCAGATACGCTCCTTGTCGTCGTTATGGAGGTCGCTGCGCTCATTAAGCGTTAGGTCGCGCGTCACGTGCGCGCGCTCAAGACTCGTCGCTCCACCGTGGACCTTGGCGATGCGATGCGCTCGGTCGAGCGTCTGCAGGTCGCGCCGAATGGTAGACGCCGTTACGCCCAGGGCTTCGGCAAGCTCCGGCACGGTAACCGAGCCGGCCTGCTGCACCATCGACACGATCGCGTTGAGCCTATCTTCCGCAAGCATCGTTTACTCCTCCTCGGGGTACACGACTCCCCAGTCGGCGCGAAGCTTGGTCATAAGCTTCATAACATCAGAAGCATAATCCAGCAGCTCGCGCTTAGAGTCGTCGCCGGCAACGGCCTTCTCAAGATCGGCCATCTCATAGCAAAGGGCGTAAGCCTCGGTGCCGGCGTGGACCTGCTCGCGGTGGCCGTCCGCAGTCCACACGATGGTCGCGTGATCGGCGCGCGGATACTCGTTGACCTCGATATAGCACTTGTCGAAGCTAATAATCGAGCGCTTGGGTTGCTTGGAGTGGAGTGTGAGGCTCACAACGCCCAGCTGCTGCTCGGCATTACGGCAGACGATGCCGCCCGCAACGTCAACGCCGGTCTCGCAGGTGTTGCCCAGCGAGACAACCTCAGCGGGCTGGCTTGCCATAAAGAGACGCATGACGGACAGGGCATAGACGCCGATGTCGAGCATGGCACCGCCAGCAAGGTTGCGGTTGTAGAAGCGGTTGGTCAGGTCGCCGTACTCCTTGTAGCTACCAAAGTTGAGCTGGGCAAGGTTCATGCGGCCAAAGTCGCCCGCATTCATGCGACGGCGCAGCTCCTGGTACAGCGGCATATGAAGCACCGTGGTGGCATCCATAAGGACCACGTTGTGCTCGTCGGCGATGGCACGCGCCTCGTCGAGCTCAGCGGAATTGAGGGTAATGGCCTTCTCGCAGAGTACGTGCTTACCAGCTGCCAGAGCGGCGCGCAGGTAGGTGATATGCGTGTTATGCGGGGTGGTGATATAGATCGCGTCGATGTTCGGATCGGCATAGAGGTCCTCGACCGTTTCATAGACCTTCTCGATGCCATACTGCTCAGCAAAAGCCTGAGCCTTGGACAGCGTACGGTTGGCGACGCCCGCAAGCTTGCGGCCAGCAAGAGCGAGAGACTGGGCCATCTGGTTGGCGATAACGCCGCACCCGATCACAGCCCAACGAAGCTCGGGAGCCGTAAAGATATCATTGGGGAACGGCTTGTCCTGGACCGAAGCGAACGCTGCCTTAGCGGCTGCCGCAGCGTCGAGCGGAGCCTGTTTGGAATCTGCCATATGTGCCTCCTGCATTGTGAAAAGTCTTTCATTTCTGACAGCTCCATATTCGCACAAATGCGCGTGTATATGCGTGCTTCTGCGTATATTACCGCTAAATGGTCAAACTTCAACAGTTGACAGCGCATATACACGTGTAGTCACGCAATCCTACGCACGTAACTACGCACAAATGCGCATCACCTGATCCCTTGGGGACGGAGGAAAACGGATCATCTTTTACGCGGAAAGCTGTGATGATCCGTTAGGGACGGAGGAAAAAGGATCATTTGAGGCGTCGCGCCAGCCAGCAGTTGCCCTTTTAACCGTTGCCTCACCCAGTCCACAACAACGCACAAGCTGACCGACCGTCACGCCAGCCTTTCGTGCGCGTATCATGATTGCACTTCGTTGATTCTTATCGAGTGCCTTAATATCGCAGGCATCAAACGGGGCCGCGAGATGTCGAACAAGCCTCAGCGCATCTTCGTCTGATAGCTTTTCGCGCATTCCATAGGTCATTGAGTCTAGCCTCAGGACATCGTAAAGATGCCTTAGGTATGCGCGCTGATCAACACACAGCGAAGACAGTTCTTGAACTCGGCACATATCGCAGAACGCAAATTCATCATGCCCCAATACAAACGCATTCAGGCTCGACCATCGATATCCAAGAAGGGAGCCGTCATACGCCCTAACGGGGTTTAAATGTACATAATCGATTGCAGTAAGAAAATGACTGTCATCTAAGACAGGAGTGCTGTAAAAGCGGTCCTGAAACAGATGGCCGACACGCTGGTGCCTTGTGTTGAAATAAAGCACATAGGAGGAGAGAGCCCGCTTCATTGAGGGAGACATGGCATCCTTTGGATCTTCCAATACAAGATGGAAGTGATTGGACATAAAGCACCATGACAAAACCGAGATCTCCGAATGGCAAAAACAGTTTTTCAAACGATGGAGCAATGCCATGCAATCGTCGTCATCCTCAAAAATGAGCTGATGAGCATTGCCTCTAGCGGTTACATGATATAGTCCGGTAGATGACTTTTGACGTGGCTGACGGGACATCTTGGCTCCTTTCGCAGAACGGTTTAACGGCGGGCAGTAGCCAATATGCGAAAGTGCCAAACATGCAAGCCCACAACAGGTAATACCCGTTTGAAACGAGCCCCATTCCAAATCATGCAAAATGATCCCTTGGGGACGGAGGAAAACGGATCACCAGGCCCCTTGCGGACGGCAATGATCCGTTTTCCTCCGTCCCCAAGGGATCAAAAAGGCCCGGGTGCCGTGGGGCATCCGGGCCTTTGCTAGCAACTTGATGTTGCGGGCAGCTTAGAACTTGTGGCCACACTTCTTGCAGACGCGCAGCTTGTTCTTGCCGTCCTTCTCGTGACCGACGCGGGTAACCTTACCGCACTCGGGGCAGACGAGATTGACGTTGGAGGCGTCGATGGGAGCCTCCTGCGAAACGATGCCGCCCTGCTGGTTGGCAGCGTTGGGCTTGACGGCCTTCTTGACGACCGAAACGCCCTCGACAACGACCTTGTTCTCGGCGGGGAGAGCACGCAGGATAACGCCCTGCTTGCCGCGATCCTTACCAGAGAGAACCTGGACCTTATCGCCCTTCTTGATATACATATATCTCCCCTAACTACAGGGTCTCGGGAGCGAGCGAGACGATCTTCATGTACTTCTTGTCACGAAGCTCGCGAGCGACGGGCCCGAAGATACGGGTGCCGACGGGCGAACCATCGTTGTTGATGACAACGCAGGCGTTCTCATCAAAGCGAATGTAGGAGCCATCCTTGCGGCGGATCTCCTTAACGGTGCGAACGACGACGCAACGGACAACGTCCTTCTTCTTGACGTTGGCGCCAGGGGTAGCCTCCTGGACAGCACCGATGAACACATCGCCGATGCCTGCATAACGACGCTTGGAACCGCCAAGCACCTTGATGCAGCGAATCTTGCGAGCGCCGGAGTTGTCGGCGACGTTCAGCATGGTTTGCATCTGAATCATGGTAGATGTTCCTCCGAACTAAGAACCGAAGAGAGGTGCGCAGCCTTTATACGGCCCGTGGTATGCAAGCCAGGCATACGCACATCTTCGGAAACGTACAAGTCGTAAGAGCGACTGCTTATTTAGCGCGCTCGACGACCTCGATGAGGCGCCAACGCTTCATCTTGGACATAGGACGGGTCTCCATAACGCGGACGGTATCGCCCACGCCAGCCGTGCACTCCTCGTCGTGAGCGTGCAGCTTCTTGGAGCTGGTCATCATCTTGCCGTACTTGGGGTGACGCTTGCGCTCGGTGATGGTGACAACAATGGTCTTGGCACCGGAGACGGAGGTAACGACACCCGTACGGACCTTACGCGAGTTACGCGAATCAGTCATGTTCTCTCCTTAGGTCCTACTCGGCGACAGCGGACTTCTCCGCTGCGATCTCGCGGGCGCGCTGCTCCGTGAGGACGCGAGCGATGTCCTTCTTCACGGTGTTGACGCGAGCGGTGTTGTCCAGCTGGCTGGTGGCCATCTGGAAACGAAGGTTAAAGAGCTCGGCGCGCATTTCCTTCAGCTTCTCAACGAGCTGAGCGTCCGAGAGCTCACGAATCTCTGCGGGCTTCATTAGTTCTCCTCCTTGGCGGCGGCGGCGTCCTCAGCAGCCCACTTGGCCTCGAGAGCGGCCTCCTCAGCCATCTCCTTCTCGATGCGCTGCTCAGCGTTCTTAGCAGCAACAATCTTGGTCTTGATGGGAAGCTTGTGCTGTGCAAGACGCAGAGCCTCACGAGCGACCTCCTCGGGCACGCCCTTGACCTCGAACATGATGCGGCCGGGCTTGACGACGGCCACCCACTCCTCGGGGTTACCCTTACCAGAACCCATGCGAGTCTCAGCAGGCTTCTTGGTGATGGGCTTATCGGGGAAGATCGTGATGTAGACACGACCGCCACGCTTCATGTAGCGGGTCATGGCAATACGAGCGGCCTCGATCTGACGGTTGGTGATCCAATGGGCCTCGAGAGCCTGGATACCAAACTCGCCGAAATGCAGCTCGGTATTACCCTTGGCCTGGCCCTTCATGGAGCCACGCTGCACCTTGCGGTGAAGAATACGCTTAGGGGCAAGCACTACTGACCCCTCCTCTCGGAGTTACGACGACGAGGACGGGAAGAGCCCTCGAGTGCAGGGTTGGGAACAGGCTGGCCCGGGAGCTTCTCGCCCAGGTAGATCCAGACCTTCACGCCGCAAGCGCCCATGGTGGTGCTGGCGACAGCCGTGCCGTAGTCGATCTTGGCACGGAGGGTGTGCAGAGGCACGCGACCCTCGCGGTACCACTCACGACGGCCCATCTCGGCACCGCCGAGACGACCGGAGCACTGGATACGGATGCCCTTAGCGCCGGCCTTGCGGGCGGACTGGACAGCCTTGCGCATAGCGCGACGGAAGGCAACGCGGCCCTCGAGCTGCTCGGCGATAGACTGAGCAACGAGGTTGGCGTCAAGCTCGGGGCGCTTGATCTCGACAACGTCGACGGAGAGCTGGCCCTTGGAGACGCCAGCGACCTTCTCGAGCTCGGTGCGGAGGGTATCGATCTCGGCACCCTTCTTACCGATGACAACGCCGGGGCGAGCGGTGAGGATGATGACCTTCACCTTGTCGCCAGCGCGCTCGATCTCGACGCGGGAGACAGCTGCGCGGGAAAGACGCTTCTCGAGGTACTTGCGAATCTCGAGATCGTTACCGAGGGTCTTAGCGTAATCCTTCTCTGCGAACCAGCGGGAGCGCCAGTTCTCGGTGATGCCAAGACGGAAGCCGGTGGGGTAGACTTTCTGACCCATACAGCTTTACGCCTCCTTTCGAGGAGCAACGACGACGGTGATGTGGGAAGTACGCTTCAGAATGCGAGAAGCGGAACCCTTGGCGCGGGGACGGATGCGCTTAAGCGTCGGACCCTCGTCAACATAGGCAGCGGCGACAACCAGGTTGTCGGCACGCAGACCGTTGTTGTTCTCGGCGTTCGCAACGGCGGAACGGAGAACCTTCTCGACATCCACGGCGACGGCGCGGTCGCAGAAGTGGAGGATGTCGAAGGCCTGAGCGACAGGCTTGCGGCGGATCAGATCGACCACCAGGCGGGCCTTGCTGGGGGAAACACGCACGTACTTAGCGACGGCGCGAACCTCGGTGGCCTCAGTTTCAATAGACTTAGTTGCCATTTACGGTTAACCCCCTATTTGGCCTTGTGGCCACGGAACGTACGAGTCGGCGCGAACTCGCCGAGCTTGTGACCAACCATGGACTCGGTAACATACACGGGCACATGCTTGCGGCCGTCGTGGACGGCGATGGTGTGACCAACCATCTCGGGGAAGATGGTGGACGCGCGGGACCAGGTCTTCACGACGTCCTTCTTGCCAGCCTCGTTCATCGCGGTGATACGCGAGAGAAGGCGAGTCTCCACGAACGGGCCCTTTTTGAGACTTCTGCTCATAAGTGCTTTCTCCTAAAACTCGGTATCCGAAATTACTTCTTACGGCGACGAATGATGTGCTGGTTCGAGACCTTCTTCTTCTTGCGCGTACGAAGGCCCTTCGTCGGCTTACCCCAGGGGGTAACGGAGGGACGACCAGAGGTGTGGTTCTTGCCCTCGCCACCGCCGTGCGGGTGGTCGACAGGGTTCATGACGGTACCGCGGACGGTCGGGCGCACGTTCATGTGACGCTTACGGCCGGCCTTGCCGATGACGATGTTGGAGTGATCGGCGTTGCCGACCTCACCGACGGTGGCGCGGCAGGTAACGAGGATGCGGCGCATCTCGGAGGAAGGCATACGGACGATGGCGTACTTGCCCTCCTTGCCCATCAGCTGGCAGGAGTTACCGGCGGAACGGGCGATAGCAGCGCCCTTGCCCGGCTGGAACTCGACGGCGTGGATGAGCGTACCGACGGGGATGTCGGCGAGGGGCAGAGCGTTGCCCGGCTTGATGTCGGCGTCAGAACCGGACATGATGGTCTGACCGACCTCGAGGCCCTTGGGGGCCAGGATGTAGCGCTTCTCACCGTCAGCGTAGTGCAGCAGAGCGATGCGAGCGGAACGGTTCGGATCGTACTCGATCGTGGCAACCTTGGCGGGCACGCCGTCCTTGTTGCGCTTGAAGTCGATCACGCGGTAACGACGCTTCACGCCGCCGCCCTGGTGGCGGGTGGTGATGCGGCCGTTGTTGTTACGACCGGCCTTCTTGGGCAGGGGCTCGAGAAGAGACTTCTCGGGCTTGGTGCAGGTGATTTCAGAGAAATCGGAGATCGTCTGCCAACGCCTACCAGCGGAGGTCGGCTTAAGGTGCTTTACAGCCATTACAATCCCTTTCAATAGGAATCCGTTAGCCATCGCAGACAGGGATTCGAGGTTCTGCCTCGGGTGCGATGACACCGGACGTATACACGGTTCCGGGCGTGTCCATTTTATACGCCCAAAACCTTGAGCTCTCGCCTCCCCTATTTGGGAGGCATGAGCTCACTCAACAGCAGCGAGTCTTAGGCCTGGTTGCCAAAGACCTCGATGGTGTCGCCCTCGGCCAGCGTGACGATGGCCTTCTTCCAAGAACGGGTCTTGCCGGCGACATAGCGCACGCGCTTGGTCTTGGGCTTGACCGTCAGGGTGTTCACGCGAACGACCTTGACGCCGAAGATCTCCTCGACAGCGTCCTTAATCTGATACTTGTTAGCATCCTTGGCGACCTCGAACGTGTACTTGTTCAGCTCCATGCCGGAGAAGGAACGCTCGGACACGATCGGACGGATGATGATCTCGTGGGCGGTCATTTATGCAAGCACCTCCCCGAAGTGAGCGGCGATGTCGGCGGGCATCAGCACGGCGTTGTTGTTGACGAGATCGTAGGTGTTGGCCTCGTCGGCAGTGATGATGAACGTCTTGGGAATGTTGCGGAACGACAGGTAGGCGTTGACGTCCTCATCGCGAACGATGATGGTCAGACGCTTGCCCTCAAGGCCGAGAGCCTTGAGCATGGCGACGGCAGCCTTGGTGGAAGGCTTCTCGAAGCCGTAGTCGTCGACGAGCACGAGCTCGCCATCGGCCAGCTTGGCGGACAGCGCGGAGCGCATAGCCAGCTTGACCTCCTTGTTGTTCATACGCTTAGCGTAGGAACGGGGCTTGGGGGCGAAGACGACGCCACCGTGACGCCACTGGGCAGCACGGATGGAACCCTGGCGGGCACGGCCGGTGCCCTTCTGACGCCAAGGCTTCTTGCCGCCACCGGAAACCTCAGAGCGGCCCTTAGCGGACTGGGTGCCCTGACGCCAAGAGGCCATCTGGCACTTGACGATGTGGTGCATAACGTGGATGTTCGGCTCGATGCCGTACACCTCAGCGGCGAGCTCGGCCTCGGCGACCTTCTTGCCCTCGCTGTTCTTTACTTCAAACTTTGCCATTTAAGTGTTCTCCTTGGTATGACGCTGGGCTAAATGGGCTGGGCCCTTAGGCCATACGGATGGCGACGAGACCATTCTTGGCACCCGGGACAGCGCCCTTGACCAAGATGAGGTTCTGCTCGGCATCGATGCGGACAACGGAAAGGTTCTTGACGGTAACGCGCTCGTTACCCATGTGACCGGCCATCTTGACGCCCTTGAGGACGCGCGCAGGATAGGCGCACTGACCGATAGAACCGGGGTGACGCTGGAAGTGAGAACCATGCGTCATAGGACCGCGGCGCTGACCCCAGCGCTTGATGCGACCCTGGAAGCCCTTACCCTTGGAGGTACCGATGACGTCGACCTTCTCGACATCAGCGAAATCAGCGACGGTGACGACCTCGCCGACCTTGTGCTCCTCGCCGTTCTCGACGCGGACCTCACGAAGGAAACGGACAGGCTCGACGCCAGCCTTGGCGAAGTGACCAGCCATGGGCTTGTTCACGTTCTTGGCCTTGATGTCGCCGAAACCGATCTGGACGGCGTCATAGCCGTCGGTTGCCTGAGTTTTAACCTGCGAGACAGCGCAGGGGCCAGCCTGGATGACCGTGACGGGAACGACGTTGTCGTCCTCGTCCCAAACCTGGGTCATGCCAATCTTGCGGCCGAGAATCATGCTGATCAAGATATGATCCCAACTCTCGCGTGGTCTTGGGACAATGCGTACACCACCGAGCGTACGCCCCTAGAGGACCACTACTTACACGACGTGCTCCCCAGCCTTGTATTTCGCCCGGACTACCTGACAACCCTATTAAGCAGGCATTTTGTCCAGCCAGAATACTCCCCTGGTTTCACACAGCTGTTTAGTATACACGGCTGCGGGCGTATCCATCGAGATTCATATTTCACTCACATTGTTTACGCAGGTAAAGTGCGTGGCACGTTCCCAGTGTGCGGCGGAGGGGGCGGGCCTGAGACATATTAAGGTTGCTGCTCTACAGTCCTGCTCACGACGGAGAGCACATTAAGTGCTCTCCTGTTCGTGCGGAACTCGCGACAACCTTAATATGTCTCAGGCCCGCCCCCTCCGCCGCACACTGGGAACGCCACGTTGATGTCTGCTAAACCTTGCTCGCCCAGGCTAATGACTTTGTTGGGGGTCCACTATTTGCTGGAGGGTGAACTTACATTGATAAGGCTCGCCTTCTGCTTGTAGCTTTGCCTCATCGAAATCGAAGATCATGATGGCGCAGTTGGGGAGTTTTGCTGGGAGCTCGAAGCCCTCTGGGGCTGCAGCCTTGATGAATTGGCGGCTGGCACTGCCGTGGCTTACTGCTAGGAGGGTTTCGATACCCTCGGAGCCTATGAGATTGGTGAGGGTGTCTACCATGCGCTCTTGCAGTGCCTGGCTTCCTTCTCCTCCGAATGGGATTAAGTCCTCGCCTGGATCCCAGACGTCGGTGGGTAGCGCGTCGTGCAGGCCCTCTTCGAAGGTGCCGTAGCAGCGCTCGATAATGCCTTCGCAGGGCTCAACGTCAGCGTCTGCGCCGAGAAGCTCGGTTGCGACGAGGCTTGCCGTGGCCATGGCTCGGCCCAAAGGGGAGGAGACCACTTTGTCGGGAACGACGTTGTGGGCTTTGAGCCACGCGGCTGCCATCCCGGCTTGCTGGCGGCCCAGATCGGTCAGCGGCGAATCGCAGCGGCCCTGGACCAGCTTTTTGACGTTGAACTCCGTCTGACCGTGGCGGAGTAGATACAGCTTCTTCATGCTCTCCCCTTCTGCATAACCTGCTTTGCCGGCACAGCCTTACTCGTGGGTATGCCCTACGTAGTCTTCGTCGATCGTAATCTTGGCAATCGACTTGGGATATTCCGATTCGACCCGTTGTGCCAGCGCGTGCTTTACGTCCTCGGCGCTCATCTGCAGATCCGAGGGACGCACGCAGTCAAAGATCACGTTGGTGTGCGTAGGACCCGGCACACAGCGCAAGTCATGAATCGAGAGGCGGCTATCGATCTCTTGAGCCATAGCGTTGATGCGCAAGCGCATGCTCGCCACCTTTGGATCGTCGGTCACGATGGGGTCGTAGTGAAGTGTGACAATCATGCCGTCTTCGTTCCTAAACGACTGCTCGATGTTATCGAGCGTGTCGTGACTTTCCAGCGGGCTTGCCTCGGCTGCCATCTCAGCGTGAGCGCTTGCGAACTTCCTGCCCGGACCATAATCGTGAACCATAAGGTCGTGAACGCCCAAAACGCCGGGGTAGCTCATGATCTTGTCTCGAATGTGCTTGACCAGCTTAGGATCGGGCGTCTGGCCCAAAAGCGGGCTCACCGTATCCTGGATGAGTTCAAAACCGCTCCAGCCAATATAGGCGCCAACGGCAAGGCCGACCCATGCATCAAGATTGATATGCGTCACCTGGGAAACAATCGCGCACGCCAGCACGGCGCCTGTGGCAAGGACATCGTTCTTGGAATCCTGCGCGGTCGCATGCAGCGTCTCGGACTCAATGCGGTCACCGAGCTTTTGGTTGAGGGCCGCCATCCAGAGCTTTACGACCATCGAAAGCGCCAGGACCGCCACCAGGGCAAGCGAGAACTCGACAGGTTCGGGGTGGATGATGCGCTCAAACGAGGATTTGATAAGCTCAAGGCCGATCAGCAGCACGAGTGCAGCCACGACCAGACCCGAGAGATACTCGTAGCGACCGTGGCCGTAAGGATGCTCGGGGTCGGCCGGCTTGCTCGCCAGCTTAAAGCCCAGCACGCTCACGATATTCGAGCTGGCATCGGACAGGTTGTTCATGGCATCCGCCACGATCGAAACCGATCCCGACAGCACGCCAATTACGCCCTTCGCAGCGCATAGTGCCACATTGGCGAGAATACACACCACGCCCGTCAACGTGCCCACGCGCGCACGGTCGCCCTGCGCACGCTTAACAATCCACTCGACCATCTACATCTGCCCCCACGGTACTACCTATATATCTATTGCTCAAACGGATTGTAGTGTAGCCACTTTATCCCCCAGATACAAAAAAGGCCGCAACCCACACGGGCCACGGCCTTGGAATGTGGCAAAGGAATCGTCCTTGTGTCGCACAGGTTTACGCGCTTACTTCGGCCACGCTCTTCGAGGTTTCGGGTGAATCGGCTCCGTCCCCCATCGTCTGTCCCTTCGCCGGCACCACGCCAAAGCAGTAGCTCAGCGCCGCAGACACCGCAAATGCCACACCGCCGGCAGCACAGCACCATAGCAGGTTCGAGATACCGCCCGTGGCAAAGCCAATGACCATGAGGACATTCGTCATGCCGATGGTATAGGCCGTAACGTGGCCCGCGGCTGCAACAAGGCCTCCGACGGCACCGCCAATGGCCATGCACGTCAGGCACCTGCCATATTTAAAGCCGCAACCGTACAGCGCCGGCTCGCTTACGCCGCCAAGCACGCCCGAGATTGAATAGCCCAGCATGAGGGCCTTCTCGTCCTTATCCGCAACGCGAAGCGACGCACCAAAGGGCATGCCCCAAACGGCAAACGTTGCCATCGTCGCGGCGATCAGAATGCACGAATCCGTTCCCACACTCATAAACTGCGCATAGGCGAGCGATAGGACAACGTTGCTGATGCCCGCAATCTTAAGGAACTCCCAACCCGCGGCAAGCCCCATGAGCGTAAGCAGCGACACGATGCCACCGGAATTGCCAAGCATAAACATAAGCTGTCCCAACAGCATGCCCAGATAGCTGCCCGCCGGCGCCGTAATGCACAGCGAAACCGGAACCATGACGAGCATGGTCGCAAACGGAACGAACGAAAACGCCACGGCCTTAGGGATAACGCGCTTAAAGAAACACTCCACTCGCCATAGCACGGGCACCGAGATGAGAACCGGAATAACAGTCGTCGTGTAATCGTTGACCGGCGCGGGAAGCAGACCATACACGGAAGTCATCGATGCCCCCGTCGTCGATGCGGCATCGACGAGCTTAAGCAGATCGGGCGCAATCAATACGCCGCTCAGCATCATACCCAGCTGCTCCGAGCAACCGAGCTGGCGGGCGGCCGCCCAACCAAGATAAATGGGCAAAAAGTAGTAGCCGGCGTTATAGAGCCAACTGTAGAACAGGCGATAGATTTCGGAATCGGCAGACCATAGGCCCAGCATGCCTTCGCCCATAATGACGGCGACGGTACGGAACAAAGCCGCGCAGACAATAAACGGCAGCGCCGACATCATGCTTTTGGACAGATAGTCCACCACGGCCATGGCGTTTGATGAGACCGTCGTTGTAAACGAGGTGTTAAAAACTTGTGACACAGGAACCCTTTCCCAATGTGACATGCGGACTGTCCCTTTGTCACATCGTGCGGTACCGACCGATTGCGCGGTACTTTTCGTAGCGGAGGTTTGTGAGGGTCGCGTCGTCGAGCCGCCCGAGCGCATCGAAGGCATCAAATGCCGAGGACATGACGGCGCCGGCGATCTCCTCATGCAACAGGCCCCTATCGTCGACAATGCCGTCGATAATGCCGAGCGCCAACAGATCGGGGGCCGTGAGCTTAAGCGCCTCGGCGGCCTCATTCGCGCGCTCGGTATCCTTCCACAGGATCGACGCACAGGCCTCGGGGCTCACGACCGAATAGGCCGAGCTCGAGAGCATCAGGATGCGGTCGGCCACGGACAGCGCCAGCGCGCCACCAGAGCCGCCCTCGCCTGTCACCACCGAGACAATCGGCGTCTTAAGGCCGCTCATCTCCATGAGATTCTGGGCAATCGCCTCGCCCTGACCGCGCTCCTCGGCACCGATGCCGCAAAACGCGCCCGAAGTATCGACCAGGCACAGAACCGGTCGACCAAACTTTTCGGCTTGGCGCATAAGGCGACGCGCTTTGCGGTAGCCCTCGGGATGCGCCATGCCAAAGTTGCGGCGCATACGCTCTTTGGTCGTGGTGCCGCGCTCGATGGCGATGACCGTTACGGGGCGCCCGTCTTTCCAGCCAATACCAGCCACCACAGCAGCGTCGTCGCCAAAGTAGCGGTCGCCGTGCAGCTCCACAAATCCATCCAGGCCCAGCGAGATCATCTCGCCTGCCGTGGCGCGATCTGCCGAGCGGGTCTGCTTGACAATCTCGAGCGCGGTTTTTGGTGCGGCCGAGCGCTTGAACAAATGTCCCAGCTTTTTGCCGCGGCGGCCCGTATGCACAATCTCGTGCGGTGCCCCCAGGCCGGGCGCGTGCCCATCGTGCAGCGCCAGCAGCTCGCCTACCGTGAGCGCAACCTCGCCACGCGGTACAACGGCATCGCAAAAGCCGTGCTCCAGCAAAAACTCGGAGCGCTGGAATCCCTTGGGCAGGCGCTTGTGCATGTTCTGCTCGATCACGCGCGGGCCTGCAAATGCCGTCAGGGCATCGGGCTCGGCCAGGATAATGTCGCCCTCCATAGCAAAGCTCGCGGTTACGCCTCCGGTCGTGGGGTCGGTGAGCACCGTGACATACAGGCCGCCCGCCTCACTGTGGCGCCTAACCGCCGCAGAAATCTTGGC
The DNA here is from genome assembly GCA_900541205.1 of uncultured Collinsella sp. Classification (GTDB taxonomy): domain Bacteria; phylum Actinomycetota; class Coriobacteriia; order Coriobacteriales; family Coriobacteriaceae; genus Collinsella. The sequence continues at coordinate 87,949 of UQIV01000005.1, forward strand.
CATCTGCATAAGCGAGGTCACGCCCTCCTGCATGCGCGCACCGCCCGAAACGGTAAAGCCGACAACCGGCAATCCCAGCTCGGTCGCACGCTCAAATGTGCGACAGATCTTCTCGCCCACCACGGAGCCCATCGAGCCCATCATAAAGTTGGCGTCCATAAAGAAGAGCGCGGTATCGCAACCGCAGATTTTGCCCCTGCCGCACACAACGGCATCGCGCTCGCCCGAACGCTCGCTCACGCTCTTGAGCTTGTCGGCATAGCCGGGAAACGAGAGGAAGTCCTCCGACGCCAGATTGGCATCCCATTCCTCAAACGTGCCCTCGTCGACCGTCATGCGCATGCGCGCGCGACCGCTCACGCGAAAGTGTTTGCCGCAACGAGGGCAGACCTCGAGGTTGTCGTGTAGGCGTGCCTCATCGATCACGCGGCGGCACTCCGGGCACTTGATAAACACGTGGCGCGCGGGAAACTCGGCGCACGACTCGGTCATCGGTCCCTCGAGGACGTTGACCGTCTTCGCTTTTCTATTCATCAGCATAGAGATGCCCCATCAGATCGGTGTGATACATGCCCGACAAGAACTCGTCGTTTGCCAGCACGTCGAGCTGAAGCTCGCTGTTTTCGCTCACGCCCTCAATCACGAGCTCGCCCAGGGCCGAGCGCATCTTGCGAATGGCGCCGTCACGCGTGGGCGCACACACGATGAGCTTGCCAAGCATGGAGTCGTAGTACGGCGGAACTTTAGCACCGGTAAACATGGCGGAATCCCAGCGCACGCGCGGACCACCCGGCACACGCAACGCGGTGACCGTTCCGCATGACGGCAGAAAGTCCGGCGTTTCGGCATTGATGCGGCACTCCATGGCGTGGTTGCGGACCGGCATGTCCTCCTGCTCAAAGGGCAGAGGCTGGCCGGCTGCCACGCGCAGCTGCCACTTGACCAAGTCGGTATCGGTCACAAACTCCGTAACCGGATGCTCCACCTGCAAGCGCGTGTTCATTTCCATAAAGTAGAAATTGCCGTCGTCCGAATACAGGAACTCGATGGTACCGGCTCCTTCGTAGCCGACGGCACGAGCCAGGTCACGCGCTGCCTTGTGCATGCGAGCACGAATGTCGTCGTGTCCGTCGAGGCACGACGCGGGGCTCTCCTCGATTAGCTTTTGGTTGCGCCGCTGCACCGAGCACTCGCGCTCGCCGAGCGAAAACACATGGCCCTGCTTATCGGCCATAATCTGTACCTCGACGTGATGCGCCGGCGCGACGAACTTCTCCATGTAGCACTCGCCGTCGCCAAAAACGGCCTCGCCCTCGGCGCGTGCTTCAATAAAGGCCTTTGCCGCATCTTCCACGCGCTCGACCTTACGAATACCGCGACCGCCGCCGCCCGCACGCGCCTTAATAAGCACGGGGCAGCCAATGCGCTCAGCCTCGGCCGTTGCCTCCTCGGGACTTTTGAGCAAATCGCAGCCCGGCACGATGGGCACGCCCGCCGCGGCAGCCGTTCGACGTGCGGCGTCCTTGTCGCCCATGCTGTCGATCACCTTGGCCGAAGGACCAACAAACGCCAGGCCATACTTGTCGCAGTCGCGCACGAAGCTCGCCTTCTCGGAGAAAAAGCCATAGCCGGGATGAATTGCCTTAGCTCCCGACTTTACGGCACAGGTGAGCACAGCATCGTCGTTGAGGTAGCTCTCGGCAAGACGCGGACCGCCGATGCAATACGCCTCGTCGGCAAGCTGCACGTGCAGCGCGTCCGCATCGGCCGTGGAATAAACGGCGACGGTCTTGATGCCCATATCGCGGCACGCGCGGATAACACGGACCGCGACTTCGCCGCGGTTGGCGATGAGCACTTTGTCGAACATGAAGCCTTCCTTAACTTTCGTGCATGAGTGCAAAAGACATATCGGCGCGGCAGCAAACCTCACCGTTGACGCTCGCAGTACCCGTCGCAAAGCGGAACGGCCCGCGCGCACGCGTGATGGAGCACACCAGATCAACCGTGTCGCCCGGGCGCACCGGACGCTTAAAGCGCACCTTGTCCAGACTCGTGTAGAACGGCGTCGCGCCGCGCGCCTCCTCATCGCCCATCAGCAGCACGCAACAGTTTTGGGCGAGCATCTCGCACTGAATCACGCCGGGGACCACCGGGTTTCCCGGAAAATGCCCCTGCAAAAAGTACTCGTCGCCCGTGATCGTGATCTTGCCGTGGGCCTCGTCGCCCACCAGCTCGGCCTCGTCGAGCAAAAGCATCGGTTCGCGATGCGGCAACAGTTCCTTAAGCTCTTCTTTGTTCATGGATATCACCTATCCGATCCTCATGAGGCAGCTGCCAAACTCCACGAGGTCGCCGTCGGCCACGCAGATCTCGAGCACCTCGCCGTCTGCCTCGGCCGTTACCTCGTTGAGAACCTTCATGGCCTCGATGATGCAGAGCGTCTCGCCGGCCTTGACCTTAGAGCCCACGTGCACAAACGGCTCGTCGCCCGGCGCCGGGGCAGCATAGAAAACGCCGACCATGGGAGCGGTCACCTCGGTGCCCTTGGGCTCTGGTGCGGCGGCAGGTGTCTGCGCGGCGGGCTCCGGTGCGGCGGCAGGCATGGCGACAGGAGCCACCGCCGGAGCAGTCACGGCACCCGGCATAGGCATGGGCACGGCAACCGGCTGTGCGGCGCTCGCGCGCTCGAGTTCGACCGCGGTGCCATCGGGCTCCTCAACGCGTACGCGCGTGAGGCCGCGGTCCTCCATCACATCGGCTATCTCGGCAAGTCTTTTGGAATCCATGCTCTAGCTCCTCGTATATCTACGCAGCGCGATGGCGGCGTTGTGCCCGCCAAAGCCTAGGTTGGTCGAAAGCGCCCAGGTAAGGTCGGCGCGAACTGCGCGATTGGGCGTGTAGTCAAGATCGCAGGCGGGATCGGGCGTGCGGTAGTTAATGGTCGGCGGCACCACGCCCTGCTCGAGCGCCATGGCGCAGGCCATGACCTCGATGGCGCCCGTGGCACCGATCATGTGGCCGGTCATCGACTTAGTCGACGAGACGTGCGCGGCGCGCGCCGCGTCCTCGCCGAGCGCACGCTTAATGCCCGCCGTCTCGGACGAATCGTTGAGCTTGGTCGATGTGCCGTGGGCATTGATGTAGAGACCCTCGGAAGGCTTGACGTCGCCCTCGGTCACCGCCAGCGATATCGCGCGGGCAATGCCGGCAGCCTCGGGATCAGGACTCGTGATGTGATAGGCATCATCGGTGTTGCCGTAGCCCACGACCTCGGCATAAATGTGCGCACCGCGCGCCTGCGCATGTTCCATGCTCTCGAGCACGAGCACGCAGGCGCCCTCGCCCATCACAAAGCCGTCGCGGTCTGCATCGAACGGACGGCAGGCCGTCGCGGGATCGGGGTTGGTGGTCAATGCGCGGCAGGACGTAAAGCCCGCAACGGCATCGGGGATAATGGCCGCCTCGGCGCCGCCCGCGAGGATCGCGTCGGCATAGCCGTGCTTGATGGCGCGGAACGCCTCGCCCACCGCATGGGCCGAGGTTGCGCACGCGGTCACCACGGGCAGGGTCGGGCCCTTTGCCTTGTGGCGGATTGCGATATTGCCCGATGCCATGTTGGGGATCATCATCGCGATCATATAGGGCGATGCGCGGCGGGGCCCACGTTCGGCAATCGTATGGACGTTGTCGACGAGCGTCGTCATGCCGCCCACGCCCGAGCCCACGTAGACGCCCAGGCGCTCGCGATCGATGGCGCCTTCGACATCAAAGCCTGCATCGTGCATGGCTTCGTCCGAAGCCGCCATCGCAAACTGAACGCAGGGGTCGAGATGCTTGGCGTCACGCTTGCCAAAGTACTCGTTGCCGTCAAAGCCCTTGACCTCGGCTGCCACCTTGACGGCAAACGCATCGGTATCGAAGTGCGTGATCGGGCCGATGCCGCACGTGCCGGCGCACATGGCCGCCCAGGTGGCAAGCGCGGTGTTGCCGAGCGGCGACACGGCACCGATACCGGTGATTGCAACTCTCTGTTCCATCATGGTCTCCTCATCCAAGCCGTTCTTCGGCCCTGGTTTCTACATCGCCATTCCGCCGTCGACGCGTACGACTTCGCCCGTAATGTAGGCAGCCGCATCGCTCACTAAAAATCGCACCACACCGGCCACCTCTTCGGGCTGCGCCATACGCTTAAGGGGAATCTGCTCCTCGGTTACCGTACGCACCTTCTCCGAGAGCTTTGCCGTCATATCCGTCTCGACAAACCCGGGGGCAACCGCGTTCACTCGTACGCCGCGGGGCGCAAGCTCGCGCGCCACCGCCTTGGTCAGGCCGATCACGCCCGCCTTGGAGGCAGCGTAGTTGGCTTGCCCGGCATTGCCCATCAGGCCCACGACCGAGCTCATGTTGACGACGCAACCGCCGCGCTGGCGCATAAAGGTCTTGGTGAGCGCGCGCATCATGTTGAATGTTCCCTTGAGATTGACGTCGAGCACGCGGTCGAAGGCGTCATCGCCCATGCGCATGAGCAGGCCATCGCGGGTGATGCCAGCGTTGTTGACGAGCGCCCAAATGGAGCCAAAGTCGTTGAGGACCGCTTCCACGCACGCGTTGACGGCAGCGGGGTCGGCCACGTCACATTGATATGAGCGCGCCGTGGCGCCAGCCGCCTCGCAGGTGTCGCACGTCTCGCGCGCCGCATCGAGGCTGCCGGCATAGACGACGGCGATATCGTAGCCATCCTCCGCCAGACCGATAGCGCAGGCGCGGCCGATACCCCGCGAGCCGCCCGTGACCAGTGCCACGCGACGTGAGTCGTTGCGCTCGAGCGCGCCATTGTTCAAGTTGCCCATGTCATTCCTTTCGGGTTACAGCCCTGTGGACTATGCAAGCTCGTCGGCAATAGCTGCGACCTGCTCGGCCGTTTCGCACGAATACACGCGAACATCGCTCAGCGTACGCTTGACCAGGCCCGACAGGGTTTTGCCAGGGCCGACCTCAATAAACGTGTCGATGCCCTGATCCTGCAGAGCATGCAGCGTATCGACCCAGCGTACGGCATGGCTCACCTGATTGGCCAAGACATCCGATGCCGTCTGGGGGTCCGCCGGATAGGGCGCCGCTGTCATATTTGCCAAAACAGGAATGAGCAACGGGGACGGCGCGTGACCGGCCTCAATATATGCGGCAAGGCCACAGGTCGCCTCGGCCATATAGGGGCTATGAAATGCACCCGACACCGCGACCTTCATGGCGCGGCCGCCAGCCTCTTTTACTAGGACGTCGAGCTCCTGCAGCGCCTCGGGCGCTCCGGCCACAACCGTCTGCTGTGGGCTGTTGTAGTTGACTGGCCAGCAGTCCTCGCCGGCCTGTTTTGCCAGGCCCTCGACTTGCGCCGCATCGAGCTTGATGACGGCGCGCATGCCGCCCGGATGGCGCTCGGCAGCCGCGGCCATCAGCGCCGCGCGCTCGCACACGAGCTCAAAGCCCGCTCGCGTATCGAACGCCCCCGCAAAGGTGAGCGCGGCGACCTCGCCCAGCGAGAATCCCGCACAGGCGACAGGTACCACGCCGCGCTCACGCAGGGCGGCAGCCGCTGCCAGGTCGTGAACGAACACGCACGGCTGCGTGTTCTCGGTCTGCGAGAGCTCCTCCTTGGAGGCACTCCGGCATTGCTCGCTGGTCCCCGGGCGCACCTCGTTGGCAATGGCGAACACCTCGGCGGCCGCCGGCGATGTCTCGATCAAGTCGACGCCCATCGCGGGGTGCTGGGCACCCTGGCCGGCAAACAAAAACGCTACGCCACCCATGCGCACGCGCCCTTCAGGACGTGCTCGGCGCCATCGACCAGGTCGTCAACGATTTCGCGTGCGCTCTGGCGCTCGTTGACCATGCCGGCAATCTGTCCACACAAAAACGAACCCTCTTCGTAGTTGCCGTCCTTGGCGGCCTTACGCAGCGCACCGGTTCCCATAGCACCGAGCTCCTCGGCACTCGCGCCGGAACCCTCGCTCTTGGCATAGGCGTTGGTGAAGGGGCTCTTGAGGGCGCGCACTGGATGTCCCGTCGAGCGACCGGTCGCACGCGTTGAAGTGTCGTTGGCCTTCAGGACCATCTCTTTGTACTGCTCCGAGACGGTGCACTCGTCTGCGACCAGAAAGCGCGTACCCACTTGCACGCCTTCGGCGCCCAGCATAAAGGCGGCCGCCACGCCGCGGCCGTCGGCAATACCGCCGGCGGCCACGACGGGAATGTCAACCGCATCGACGACCTGCGGCACCAGTGCCATCGTCGAGGTCTCGCCAATATGGCCGCCCGATTCGGTACCCTCGGCAACAACCGCCGTGGCTCCACGACGTGCCACGAGGCGCGCCAGCGCCACCGAGGCAACGACCGGGATGACCTTGATGCCCGCCTCGTTCCACGCCTTCATGTACTTGGCGGGATTGCCGGCGCCCGTCACGACGACCGGCACTCGCTCGTCAATCACGACCTGTGCAACCTCGTCGGCAAACGGGCTCATGAGCATGACGTTGACGCCAAAGGGCTTATCCGTCTTGGCGCGCAGCTCATGAATCTGGTCGCGAAGCCAGTTGGCGTCGGCGTTCATGGCCGCGATGATGCCTAAGCCACCCGCCTCGGACACTGCGGACGCCAGCGAGGCATCGGCAATCCAGGCCATACCGCCCTGGAACACGGGCTTTTCGATGCCGAGCAGATCGCAGAGAGGAGTCTTGAGCATCTCTACTTCTCCAATGCCGCCTCGACCGTATCGGCGAACTCGCCGACTGTCTTGGGGTTCTCCTCGGTATCGAGCTGGATGCCAAACTCGTCCTCGACGGCAACGAGGATCTCGACGGTGCCCAGGCTGTCGAGACCAATCTCCTCGAGCGTGGACTCGGGCTTCATCTCGACATCGTCAAGACCGGCGGTCTCGCGGATAACGTCGCAAACGCGCTCGAAGGTCTTCTGATCTGCCATGGTAGTTCTCCTTTGGTTGTGCCCTAGGGCGTTTTTATTTCCTATGTGCGACTACTTCCAACGAAGCAGATAGCCACCTATATCCAGACCGGCGCCAAATCCAACCAAGGCGATGGTGTCGCCTGTGTGAAGTGCACTGGCGTTTGCCAGCCGGTCGAGGGCAAGCGGAATGCATGCGCTCGAAATGTTGCCGGTCTCGCGCAACGTGCGAACCACGCGCTCGTCCGGCACGCCCAGGCGCTTGACCGCCTGGCTCAGGATTCGTTCGTTAGCCTGATGGAATACAAAATGATCGATGTCTTCGACCAAAATGCCCGCATCGATCGCAAGCTTATGGACCGTGTCGCAGATGGCGTTGACGCCGAACTTGAACACGCGGCGGCCGTTCATGGACAGCACGCTCGCGCTATCTGCGGAAGCCTTAAACGGCGAGGTACCGACCAGACCGGGAACGCGCAACGTCTCGACGTCGGGCGCCGTCGAAAGCTCAACGGCAAGGGGGTTGTCTCCCCCAGCTTCAATCACTGCGGCGCCTGCCCCATCGCCAAAAAGCACGCAGGTGGCACGGTCGGTCCAGTCGAGCGCGCGCGTCATCTGCTCGGCAGCAACAACAAGCACGCGCTCGGCACGGCTGCGGGCGATATAGCCCTCGGCGACATCGAGCGCAAATACGAAGCCGGCACAAGCCGCCGAGACATCGAAGGCAGGGCACGTCGCGCCTAGTCGCTCAGCAACGGCACACGCCTCAGCGGGAACAAGGTGGTCACCCGTCGTCGTCGAGCAGACGATCAGATCCAGCTGGCTCGCGTCGATTCCGGACACCTGGAGTGCCCGCTCGCTCGCCGCTACGGCAAGGTCGTCAAGTGACTCGGTGGTGCAGACATGACGGCTCTTGATACCTGTGCGAGTAAAAATCCACTCATCCGAGGTATCGAGGAACTCAGACAGCTCGTCATTGGAAACACTGCGCTCAGGAAGTGCCGAACCTGTTCCAAGAATCGTGAAACCCATCACTAACCTCCTTTGGAATGTTGACGTGTTTACATCGACCAAGAGAGGATAACGCATTTCAGTCTTTGTTGACGTGTTAACATTAAATTGTCCAAATGCGACAAAGGCTTCACATTGTGTCTATCTCTCGACACCATTGCGTCATTCACTTATTCAATAAGGAGGTAGCAGCCGCTATGGATGCCCAATTAACGATTGTCGACGTAACCGGATCGACCAACGATGACCTGCTCGAGGCAGGAAAACAGGGTGCGTCGCACGGCACAGGACTTGCCGCCCGCGCGCAAACGGCAGGACGCGGCCGGCGCGGCCACAAGTGGGATTCAACCGCCGGCAACCTATTGCTTTCGATTGTCCTGCGTCCATGCGTTAATTCCGCAAAGTACTCTGGTCTTGCCGCCGTCAGCGGCCTAGCGGTGCTCGAAGCACTCGAAAAGCAAGGCCTTGCAAGCGAAATAGCCCTCAAGTGGCCCAATGACCTGGTCGCGCGAGAACGCAAGCTCGGCGGCATTCTGGTTGAGGCCGCACGCGATAACGAAGGCAAACCTTTTGCCGTCTGCGGTATTGGCGTCAATGTGAACTATGTGCCCTCGGAGGTTCCCGATGGTGGCCTGCCGGCAATCGGTCTCTCGGATCTCAACGAGAGCGTTCCCGCCGTCGACATGCTCCTCGATGAGGTCTATCACGCAGTTATAGACGCTGTAGATACCTGGGCAGAGCGCCTCAACGCCATGGAAGAAGACGCCGGACCGCTCGCGCCCGTCCACGATGATTATGTAGCTCACCTCAATTGGATAGGGGAAACCGTTATCGCCCGTTCCCCTGTCGGTGACGAGCTGGCGCGTGGCATCTTTAAAACGGTCGATGGCTTTGGTCGCGCGTGCATCGAAACGGAAGACGGCTTTCGATCCTTCCATTTTGAGGAGGCATCGCTGCGTCCCTTGAGCGAATAGGGCGCCGCAACCACCTACTCGGCAGTATTACCCCGCAGTCCAAACCGTCATTCAAATCAGAACCACCCTTAAAAAGGGTGGTTTGCTCTTAGGGTATAACCCACGGGCCCCGGGCTCGCGTCTAAAGGCGC
>UQIV01000006.1 GCA_900541205.1 uncultured Collinsella sp.
GCGCCTTTAGACGCGAGCCCGGGGCCCGTGGGTTATACCCTAAGAGCAAACCACCCTTTTTAAGGGTGGTTCTGATTCAGCTTTTGCAGCCTTGCCCTTACGCTACGAAGAAGTAGACGAGGAAGGCAAGGGCCGCGATCCACCCGTCCCGTGCGAAAAAGTGTCTATGAGCGCTTGCGGCTCACCACGGCGCCTGCGGCGATGGCGGCTGTTCCCGCAAGGGCGGCTGCCACGATGGCTGCGCTCGAGGCGTCGCCGGTTGCCACAAGCTTGCCGGTGGTCTTGGCTCCCGTGGCTGCAACTGCAACGGTCTTGATCGTCTTTGTGCCCTCGGACTTGGAACCCTTGGGCTTGGTCTCGCCGGGCTTCTCCTCGGGCTTGGTCTCCTCGGACGGTGCGATGACCGTGCTCTTGGCAACAGCTTCGTTATAGGGGGAGTCGACTACGGCATTGCCCGTGCCGATGGTTTGGCCTGCCTCGTACATGATGCCTTCACTGAGCTCTTCTTTGTTGCGATAGCCAATGACCTTGCCGCCTTCAGGCGTCAGGATGGTGGAGCCTTCGATTTCGATGGTGCCGATTGCCTTGCCGTCCGCGCTCATGGCAAGGGCGAAGATCGCTGCCGTGTCTCCCTCGGCCGTGACCTTACTGCGGACGATGGAGATGGTCGCGGGCATAATGCCCTCGCTGGTCTGAGCAAAGACGCCGATGTTCACGCCCCTGCGCTCAGGGGTGATCTCGCCATCCTGGTCTGTACTGTAGCAGTCGGGGCCATCGCCACCGGTCTCGACATAGCGGGCTATAGCCTTAACAACGGAGTCGCTGATGTAGATGTGACCGCCAGCGACGTTTGGCTGGTGGTTTCTGGTAGAGATTGCAACCGAGAATTTGCCTTCCGCGAACGCGTCCACGATGGAACCATTCTTGATGACGATGTCGTCCCCGTCAGTGATGAGGGCGATGGCCTGGCCGCCGCTCGCGCTTGTGCGGACCGTCACGGTCGCGTGATCGAGCGTAACGCCCTTGTAGGCATAGACACCATATTCAACATCGCTTGCGTCAAGGGAGGCGTTCGTGACCGCGAGACTGCCCTCAGTGTCGACGGCAAGATCTCCCTCGGAGTTCGCCTTGACCTGGCTGCCGCCCGAGATGTTGATGCCGTCTTTAGCCCAAATCGCCGCTTCTTCTATCGAGCTTGCTTCTACCTTGCCACCGCCTTTGATGATGAGGTCACTGCCCGCGGCGACGCCGTAACCTTCGCTTCCTTTAGCGATCACTGTGCCAGAGGAATCGATGGTGGTCTTGCCCTTGGATTGGATGCCTTCGGTACCGCCCGTTGCATTCACGGTGCCCGAGCCCGTGATAGAAAGATTGCCCTTTGCCTCAATTCCGTCGGAAGTAGTGCTTGTGGTGTTCACAGTGCCTGGGCCAGAAATGGAGAGGTCGCCTGTGGATTTAATTGCATCGGCCTCGGCTGTCACATTGAGCTCATCCGTGCTATTCGAGCTCGTTATGTTCAACTCCGCTTTCTGGTTAGTGCCATCCTGCGCTTTGATGGCGGCTCCGGTGTAATCGGGCTCGGTTTTCACGGTGTTCTTGCCCTCGTACGTAATGTTGAGCTTGCCTGCAGCATTGATTGCGCCGCCGTCATAGCCGTTGAGCTTCATATCGTCGGCACCGTCCCAGCTCCAGGTGCCGGCGGCGTCTCCCGCGGGCCCCGCGGCCGCTTCGTGGCGGACGCCGCCGACGTCCATCCACTCGGCCGCGAGCGAGACGCTCGGCATGAGCAGCGAGCTCACCGTAAGCGCGCATACGTCGCCTACAACGATGCGGCGTGTCACGCGGCGCCAGCTTCCGTGTGCGAGCAGCGTGCGACGGCGCACGTCGGGCTCGACAAAATGGGCTCCAGAGGTTTTGTCATTGCGCTTGGGGGTCGTGAACAAGGCGGCCATGGTTACTCCCATCCTCATAGGGCCTATGCGATTAAGCCCAGCATATCTGCAGGATGTAGCCGGCGGTCGTGCCGTTTTGAGGGCAAAATGTCCAAAACTTGGGAAGCAAAACATCGCGCGTCCGTGCGTTGCCTGGCTTTAAAAGAAAAGCGCGGAGCCGCTCGATGCGACTCCGCGCTTTGGTGTTCTGCTTTGGCAGCTTTGCCGCTACGCTACGAAGAAGTAGACGAGGAAGGCGAGGGCTGCGATCCACATGAGCGGCTTGATCTTGGAAGCTTCGCCCTTAAAGAGCGCGACGACCACGTAGGCGATAAAGCCCAGGCCAATGCCGGCAGAGATGGAGTAGGTGAAGGGCACGCCGGCGACAATCATGAACGCCGGGAAACCCTGCGACACGTCGGACCAGTCGATCTCGGAAGCCTCGCTCATCATGAGGTAGCCGACGTAGACCAGAGCACCGCAGGTGGCGGCGCTGGAAACGATGGTGACGATGGGGGAGAAGAACGCGGCGAGAATGAACAGCACGCCGGTGGTGACGGAGGTGAGGCCCGTGCGGCCACCGTCGGCAGCGCCAGAGGTGGACTCGACGAAGGTGGTGATGGAGGAGACGCCCATGAAACCGCCCACAGCAGCGGCGGCGGAGTCGACGATCAGGATCTCCTTGATATTCTCGACGTTGCCGTCGTCGGTGAGGAACTCGCCCTGCTTGGCCACGGCCATCGCGGTGCCCATGGTGTCGAAGAAGTCACTCATGAGCAGCGAGAACGAGATGACGAGGAGCGCGGGGTCGGTAAGGACCTTGACGATGGCGGGCACGCCGCCGGCGTCGGCGATGGGGCCACCGATGCTCGAGAAGTCGAGCGGGGCGATGATACCGGTCGGAGCCTGGGTCACACCTAGGGGGATACCGGCGATGACGGCGACGACGATGCCGATGAGCAGCGAGCCGGGGACGTTGCGGCAGGCGAGGGCGACCGTCACCAGGATGGAGATGATGCCGACGATGAAGGTGGGGGAGGTGATGTCGCCCAGACCGACGAGTGTACCGGCGCCAGCGGTGATAATGCCGGCATCGCACAGGCCAATCATGGCGATGAACAGGCCCAGACCCACCGAGATGGCGTGACGCAGGACAACCGGGATGGCGTCCATGATGGCCTCGCGCAGGCCACAAAGCACGAGCAGCAAGATGACGACGCCCTCAAGGAAGATGACGCTCATGGCCACGTGCCAGTCACCGCCGCAGACGGTGGTGGTGATTCCGGCGATCATCGCGTTGACGCCTAAGCCCGACGCGCAGGCGAGCGGGCGGTTGGCGAAGATGCCCATGCAGATGGTCATGATGCCGGCGCCCAGGCAGGTGGCGCAGGCGAGCGCTCCCGCATCGATGCCAGCGCCCGAGAGCACCGCGGGGTTGACGGCGATGATGTAGGCCATCGCCAGGAATGTTGTCAGTCCAGCGCGAAGTTCGGTCCCGATTGTGGACTTGCGCTCACTGACGTGAAATAGTTCGTCCATGCATACCCTTTCCTTGTTCGGCCCCGAGTTTAGGCCGATTGACACGAACTCACCCACTATAGCCCCTTTACGACGCTGTTGTTCCTCGCATGTTGATGTTCGGCGCTTTGTAGCAGACGGACGGTATTTTTCGCATGAAAATGTGTGGGTACCGTATACTTAAGCGGTTACAACGACCCCTATGGAGGAACGTATGATTAAAGAGCTTTGCCACGACGAGGCTATCCTGTCCCAGCGTTGCGAGGTTGCGACCGTCGAGGACGAGTCGGTCGCACAGGACCTGATCGATACCATCAAGTCGCTCGACGATGCCGGCTGCCTTGCCGCCAACCAGATTGGCGTCACCAAGAAGGTTTGCGTCTATCTGGACGACGCCGGCGAGCCCCACGTGCTCTACAACCCCCGTCTGGTGTTTGGCCTGGGTGCCAGCAAGATGGAGGAGAGCTGCCTGACGCACGAGGAGGTCACCAAGTCCACGCGCTACATCAAGTGCAAGGTTGCCTTTGACCAGATCGTCGACGGCAAGATGAAGGAGTGCCGCCGCGACTACGCGGGCTTTGAGGCACAGATGATCCAGCATATGATCGATCACTGTCTTGGAAAGTTGGTCTAAGGGGACCAAAGCACCGCACGTCGTCTCTTTTGGCCCGGGCATGACATTGTTGTCATGTCCGGGCTTTTATGTTTAGCGCCTTTTTGTTTGGAGACAATGAAATTAGCAAGAACGTAAAGCTAGGAGGCGCTATGTGTACGAGTATTCGATTTACCGATAATTCTGGCCACATGTATCTGGGCCGCAATCTCGACTGGAGCTTTGACTACGGCCAACAGGTTCGCGTGATGCCGCGCGGGTTTCACATTCCGTATTCGTTTATCGACGACGCGACAGCGGTGCACGCGGTGATCGGTATGTGCATCGATTACAAGAACTATCCCATGTTTTTCGATTGCGGTAACGATGCGGGTCTGGCTGTGGCGGGGCTCAACTTTCCCGGCTATGCCGAGTATGCCGAGGGCCCTGTCGACGGCAAGACCAATATCGCGGCCTATGAGTTCCCCCTGTGGGTGGCAGCGACGTTCTCGACGGTCGATGAGGTCGAGGCCGCGCTGCGCGACACGGTGATTGTCGCCAAATCTGCCGGAGAGGGGCTGGGCGTGTCGCTGCTCCATTGGATTATCGGCGACAGCCAGCGCAGCATCGTGGTCGAGATGATGGCTGACGGCCTGCATGTATACGACGATCCGGTCGACACCCTTGCCAACCAGCCGACCTTCCCGTGGCACATGGAAAACCTGCGCACCTATATCACCGCCACAAGCGATTTTCCGCAGACGGCGACATGGCGTGGCGCCGAGCTCAAGCCCTATGGAGCCGGTGCCGGCATGCGCGGCATTCCGGGCGATTGCTATTCGCCGAGCCGTTTTGTAAAGGCGGCGTACCTCAATGCCAATTACCCGCAAAAGGAGAGCGAGACCGAAAACGTCGTTCGCATGTTCCGCTCGCTCGAGGGCGTGGTGATGATCGAGGGAGCGTCCAGGATGGGCGATGGCAAGTTCGAGAAGACTATCTACACCGGATGCTTTAGCGCGCGCACGGGCAATTATTACTACGCGATGTATGGGGATCCGTCGATTCGCTACGTGAGCCTGATGGATGCCGAGGGCGCGGGCCCCGATAAGCTCGTGACTCCCGAGCCGCGTCGCTCGTAGCCGATAGCTTTACTGCAATGCAAAGCGGCCCTGCATCTCCCGTGAGGTGCAGGGCCGCTATCGTTGATTTATGACGTCGCTAGAAGCTGGCGTCGTTGAACTGGGTGCTCTCGAGTCCGTCGAGTTGCTGTTCGGGCGTATCGGCGACGCTCTCGAGCAGCTCGGTGGGATCGACGTTCATGCTCTTGCCGGCCTCGTTGCCGTTGACCAAGTCGTCCGAGAAGATGTCGACCTCCATTTCCTCGGCCTCTTCGATCTGAACCTCGAGCGGCACCTGGGTGCGCACGAGCTTAACGGCCGGGCGCATGCGGGCAAACAGCGGCACGTACTCGATGATGATGGCCGAGTTCTCGAGACCGTACCAGCGTGCCGGGCTTCCGCAGGCGCGGCGGACGGCGTACTTGATGGCCATCACGCGGTGGTCGTTGCGGTTGATGTCCGTTTCGGGGGCAAGCATCTTGCGCAGCATGCAAAAACGGAAGTCGCCCACGTTGCCGCGTGTCTCGTAGATGGAATAGGTGTGGTGCTGCGGCGGTAGCTCGCCCGATGCCATCAGGTCGCCAACAATCTGGCGCAGGTAGGCATTAACGCGCTGGTTGACCTTAAAGCCCAGGTCCAGGCGCACGCGGAACAAAAAGTCCGTGCCAAAGGTCTCGACGGAATATTCGTGCGTATAGGGCTCATCGGTAACGTGCACGTTGATGAACCAGTATGCCTTGGCTCGCTTGGGATGCTTGTCCAAGATGGAATAGAGCACGTCGCGGTCGAGTGTGAGCGGATCGGGGCTGTTGGTGAGGAACACCAGATTGTCGGCGAGCACGGGGTAGGTCTCGTCGTTGCGCAGGCGGTTGAGCTGATCGATGTACTTGGAGACGGGCAGCAGGATCGTTTGCGTGCGCTCGATGGCGGTACCGCGACGCCACACGTACATAAGGCCAAACAGCAGCGAGGCCAAGAAGATCATCACATAGCCGCCGTCAAAGAACATAGTGAGGCACGAGGCAAAGAAGCAGAGCTCGATGGCGCCAAAAAGCAGGGCGAAGACGCAGGCGCCCAGTCTGTGCTTGAGAATGCCGGCGATATAGCTCGTCAAAAGCGTCGTGGTCATGAGCATGGTCACGGTAATGGCGAGGCCATAGGCGCTCTCCATGCGCTCGGAGTTCTGGAACAGCAGCACGATGAAGATGCAGCCGACCCACATGATGTTGTTGACGAGCGGAATATAGAGCTGGCCCTTGGTGTCGCTGGGGTAGTGGATGCGCAGATGCGGCATAAGGTTGAGACGCGTGGCCTCGGATACCAGCGAGAACGAGCCGGTGATGAGCGCCTGCGAGGCGATGATGGCCGCCACGGCCGAAAGCACGATGGCAAAGGGGCGCAGGGGCTCGGGGAGCATCATATAGAACGGGTTGACGATATCCATCGCGAGCATCTGGGGGTTGGAGTTATTGGCGAGCAGCCAAGCGCCCTGACCCAGATAGTTAAGGATAAGGGCCGCCTTTACGAACGGCCAGGATGCGTAAATGTTAGCCTTGCCCACGTGACCCATGTCCGAATAGAGCGCCTCGGCGCCGGTCGTCGACAGGAAGACAAAGCCGAGCACCATGATGCCCGAATGGTTGATGGGCGAGAACAAGAACATGATGCCGCGGATGGGGTTGAGCGCGCGCAGGATGGACAGGTTGCCGAGCATGTTGAACAGACCGGCGCCAGCCAAGAACAGGAACCACAGCGTCATGAGCGGGCCGAACAGCTTGCCGATTGACGAGGTGCCGGCGCGCTGCATGGCAAATAGGCCGCAGATAATGATGATGGTAATAATGATGACGTTGGTTTGCTCGTCACCCAATAGCGCGTGGCCCCATTCGATGGTGCGCAGGCCCTCAATGGCTGTAGTGACCGTGACGGCGGGGGTGAGGATGCCGTCGGCAAGCAGTGCCGCGCCGCCGATCATGGCGGGGAGAATCAGCCACGGTGCCACCTTGCGTACGAGGCTAAACAGGGCGAAGATGCCGCCCTCGTTGTGGTTGTCGGCCTTCATGGCGATAACCACGTACTTGACCGTGGTCACGAGCGTCATGGTCCAGATGACGAGCGAAAGCGCTCCTAAGATCATGTCCTCGCTGACGGTACCGATGCCGCCGTTGTTGGCGACGATTGATTTCATGGTGTACATGGGGCTCGTGCCGATGTCGCCGTATACGACGCCGAGCGTAACGAGCAGCATGCCAGCGGAGAGGGGAATGGCTCCATGCCCGCCTTGACCACGCTGGTCTTGGGGGCTTGCCTCCAGTTTGTTGTGTGCCACGAGGACTCCCTTGGACATCCGGTTATCTGTTCTGAGCAGATAACTTTTATGCCGTCTTTATACATACAAGAGCAGTTTGGCACATCGGGTATTATTAGACAATAATCCTCAGCTGGGGATTATTCATGTATGCAGGTGGCATTTCAAGCTAGGGGCTTTTAAGCACGTGCTGTCTGGGCGATGCCAGCTTTGGCGCTTGCGCGTTTGCCGGCGAGTTCGCAAAAAATCGCGCCGCCGATGATAAGCACGGCGCCCATCAGGCGGACCGGTGTTATGGCTTCGCCCAAAAGGACGGCCGAGAACACGACCGCCGAAAGCGGCTCGAGGTAGCCGACGACCGCGACGGTCTGGACGGGCAGCTTGGCGACGGCACTAAAGTAGAGCAGGCAACCGATGCCGGTGTTGACGACGCCGAGCATGACGACGGCGCGCCAATCAATACTGGCGGCGACGCCGGCGGACAGGAATGAGGGAGCGCCCTGCGCGATGAGCGTGAGGACCAGCGCGGTCACAAAGGCGGCGCTCACCTGGAGCGTGGAGTTCTCGAGGCCTTCGATGTGTGGCGCACCCTTGCTGGCGATGACCATCAGCGCATAGCAAAATGCCGAGGCGATACCGCAGACGATACCCGCAATGGACATATTGCCGCCTAGACCTTGTGCTGCAATGAGAAAAGCACCGCAGGCGACGGCGATAAACCCGGCGATTTTGCCGCCGGTCAGCTTTTCGCCAAAGATGAGTGGGGAGAGCGCCATGACAATGATGGGGCCACAGTAGTACAGCAGCGAGGATACGCCGACGCCGATCGTCTGGTAGGCGCGGAACAGAAAAATCCAGCTGGCGCCCAGCGCGGCTCCCGAGAGGAGGAGGGCTGCGGCTTCGCGGGGGCGAGATGGCGCCTGCAACTTATGGCTTTGGGTGATGGCGAGGATGGTGACAAGCGAGAGCGCGCCCAAAAACGTGCGTAGTAGCACGATATCGGAGCTCGGCAGAGCGATGGCAGCGGCGATGATGCCGTTGGAGCCAAACAATAGCAATGCTGCTAAGTACGTAAACAGTCCGTTGTCCATGCGCCTCCGTCCCCTCTATATTCGAGCATGTTCACTATGGGTGAACTGGCAATAGAAGAAAAGCGAATATAATTCATGGCTAACATGACAAAAATTCATGTAAAGGTGGAGGCGTGTCGTGGAAACGAATATTCAAAAGATGCAGGTGCTGCTGGAGACGGTGCGCGCCGGAAGCTTTACGCGTGCTGCCGAGCGCCTGAGCTATTCGCAGTCGGGCGTGAGCCGTATGGTGGCCGATCTTGAGGCCGACTGGGGTTTTAAGGTGCTCGACCGCAGTCGCGAGGGCGTGGCTCTTTCTGCCGACGGGCGGCAGATCATGCCGGCTGTCGAGGCGCTCTGCGAGGAATTCACTCGCTTGCAGCGACGGGTGGATGAGATGTGTGGACTCATGCGCGGCAAAATCTGCATCGGTACGTTTTCGAGTGTGGCGACCCACGTGCTGCCGCCGGTGATTGCGCGCTTTCGTGCCGATCATCCGGATCTCGATTATGAGTTGCTGATGGGTGATTACTCAGAGATTGAACAATGGGTGGCTGAGGGTCGTTGTGACCTGGGCTTTATCCCGCGTGAGCCCCGAGAAAACGGCATGGCATCGCGGTCTTTGGTGCGCGACGAGTTGATGGCGGTAGTGCCGGCAGACTCTTTGCTTGCCACGGCGGAGGTTGTCTCTCTTGCCGATTTGGCCAACGAGCAGTTTATTCTGCTAGAACGCGGCACCGATGACGAGATTACGCCGCTGTTCCGTCGGGCGGGGCTGACGGTGTGTTCCAAGCTGTCGACCTGGGATGATTATGCGATTATGGCTATGGTCGAGGACGGCCTGGGTGTGAGCATTCTTCCCGCGCTCATCTTGCGCCGCTGTCAGTTCGATGTTGCCGTGCGTTCGCTCGAGGGACATCCCCATCGGCAGATCAACGCCATATATCGAACGGCCGATGTTTCGCTTGCTGCCGCCCGTTTCCTCGAATACCTCTAAACGCATACACGCTATTGTCCGCTTTGGGCAAATCTCGGAGTCCGGTACATTTTCTTATGAAATTGAACTATCGAATGAGGCGCCGCGTTATACTGCTTGCTAAATTGAACCATGGTTCAATTCGTGTTCTATAAATTGAACTTTGCCAGCAAGGAGGTTCTAGTGGCCCAAGAGACGTTTAGCGATCGCCTGCGACAGACTATGTCCGATCGCGACGTTCGCCAGTCGGACGTGATCCGCGCATCGGAGATGCTCGGCAAAAAACTCGGCAAGAGTCAGATGAGCCAATATGTGAGCGGCAAGACGATCCCGCGGCGCGATGTGGCTGAGCTGCTCGCCCGTATTTTGGAGGTCGATGTTACCTGGCTGCTTGCCGGCGACGCCGATCAAGGCGAGGTATCATCACCCCGCAACGATTTCAAGCCCGAACCCCGTCCCTCAGCTCAAATTGCAAGGAGCACCACCATGCGTACTTTTTCTAAGTCCACCAAGCTCGATAACGTCCTGTATGACGTGCGCGGTCCCGTCGTCGACGAGGCCGCCCGTATGGAGGACGAGGGCGAGCGCATCCTCAAGCTCAATATCGGCAACCCGGCGCCCTTCGGTTTCCGCACGCCCGATGAGGTCATCAAGGACATGCGCCAGCAGCTGCCCGACTGCGAAGGCTATTCCAACTCGCGCGGCCTGTTCTCCGCGCGCAAGGCGATTATGCAGTACTCGCAGATCAAGGGCCTGCCCAATGTTCAGATGGAGCACATCTACACGGGCAACGGCGTGTCCGAGCTCATTCAGCTTTCGATGAACGCGTTGCTCGACAATGGCGACGAGATTCTGATCCCCAGCCCCGACTATCCGCTCTGGACGGCGTGCGCAACCCTTGCCGGCGGTCATCCCGTACATTATCTGTGTGATGAGCAGGCGGATTGGTATCCCGACCTGGAGGATATGGAGTCCAAGATCACGAGTGCGACCAAAGCCCTCGTCATCATCAACCCCAACAACCCCACGGGTTCCGTTTATCCGCGCGAGGTGCTCGAGGGCATCGTCGAGGTTGCACGCAGGCATCAGCTGATGATCTTTGCCGATGAGATCTACGACCGCCTGTGCATGGACGGCTACGAGCACGTCTCGATTGCCTCGCTCGCTCCCGATCTGCCCTGCGTCACCTTTAGTGGCCTTTCCAAGTCGCACATGATCGCGGGCTATCGCATTGGCTGGATGGTGCTTTCGGGCAACCAGCGCTGCATGAGCGACTTTATCATGGGCATCAACATGCTCTCCAACATGCGCCTGTGCTCCAACGTGCCGGCTCAGTCGATCGTTCAGACGGCACTTGGTGGTCATCAGTCCGTTAACGACTACATCCGTCCCGGCGGCCGTGTCTACGAGCAGCGCAACTTTGTGTATGAGGCGCTCAACAAGATTGACGGCATCTCGGTGGTTAAGCCGCGCGCAGCGTTCTACATCTTCCCCAAGATGGATGTGAAGAAGTTCAACATCACCGATGACGAGCAGTTCGCCCTTGACCTGCTGCACGAGAAGAAGATCCTGATCACGCGCGGCGGCGGCTTCAACTGGGCTGAGCCCGACCACTTCCGCATCGTGTACCTGCCGCGCATGGAAGTGCTCAAAGAGTCCCTCGAAGACCTCGCCGACTTCTTTGACCATTACCGCCAGGCGTAACGGCAAAGGTAGCCTGTAATGAAACGGTCGGCCCGTAACGGATGCGGGCCGACCGTTTTCTGTCTAAGCCCGTGCTGTTAGCGCTTGTTTCGTTGAGCGGGCGAGGTTCGCGCGTGAGCGGTAAGTTCTATTCCAAAATGGAATACAGTGGGCTTAAGCTGGAATTGATGTCCGGGTACCTGCTTTTCTAGAATGTTTTCAACAAGATGAAAGGCGGTTCCAACCAATGATTATCGATGCAAATTCCTACTGGTTCGACGAGCGCATCTTTCATGACGAGACGCTCTGTGAACAGTTTTTGGCCGAGGTACCCCGCGCCTACGACACCGAAGGCTATCTGACCATGAATTCCGCCGGCAAACGACAGATCGTGATCGAGATGCCCGCCGGTTCTCCGGGTCTTAACTACATTGAGGGCGACTACACCCTCGAGAAGCGCTTGGCCGATATGGATGAGGCGGGGGTCGACAAGGCGATCCTCAAGCTCCCCGGCTGTCACGAGTGGATGTCGCTCGAGATGTGCCGGCGTTTCAACGACGGTATGGCTGCTGACGCGAAGGCGTCAAGTGGCCGTCTGATTCCGCTTGTCGCCGTGCCGCCCTTTGGCACCAAAGCGAATTTGGAGGAGCTCGACCGCAGGCTCGACGATGGTTTTGCGGGTGTGCAGCTCTGCGCTCACTACGGCAAGCGCTATCTCGACGACCAGGTCTTCTCGAGCTTTTTCGAGCACCTGAACGAACGCCATGTCACCGTTTACGTGCACCATGTTCCCGTGCCGGTCGAGAACGAGTCGCTTCTCGCGTACGACAACCTTCGCCGCTCTTATGGCCGCTGCGTCGACCAAACTACGGCGATCGGCCGAGAGATCTTTGGTGATTTCTTTGAGCGCTACCCCAATATCAAGATGGTCCACTCCATGCTCGGCGGCGCATACTTTGCGTTCAAGGAGATGCTGCTGCCTCATGGTCCCAAGCGCCCTGATGCCTCTGGCCGTTTTCAGGTCGATACCGAGACCGTTTCCAGGCGCCTCGAGAACAACATCTATTTCGACATGTCCCATGCTCAGCCTTGGGGCAAGACACTCCTCGCCTGCGCGGTTGACGTGCTGGGTGCAGACCATATTGTTTTTGGCACGAGCTATCCCGTTAAACGCGAGTGGCTCACCGAGGGCGTCGCCTGCGTTCGCGCTGCAAATCTGAGCGATACAGACAGCGACCTTGTGCTTGGCGGTACGGCGCAGCAACTGTACGGTGTCGAGTGAGCGGCAATCAGAGGGGAGTATCTGCCATGGACGAAGGAGAGATGAGGGCTGGGGCCGCTCGTGTGGCCATCGATCTTGGGGACGTGTTGCCGTTCGACGGTTTCGACGAACTCCGTCATGAGGTCTTCGCCCGTGCCCTTATCATCGAGGGGACGGGGCGACGCGCCTGCGTCCTTTCGCTTGAGGTCACCTCGATCGCTCCGGCTCTACTCGCCGATCTGCGTGAGGTTGTTGAGGATGCCGCCAATTGCAGCGGTGCTTATTCTTGGGTGGTTCCTACCCACACGTTTTCCATGCCTCACGTCCGCACTCCCGGGCATCTTGCCGACGATGCTACCCGCAATCGCAACGAGCGCTATCGCGCAGCGCTCGTCGCTGCCGCCCGCACGGCTGCCGAGCGCGCTGTTGCGGGCATTCGCTCTGCCACGCTCGCCACCGTGGAGGGCGAATGCCCCGTGAACGTTAATCGCGACATTGAGACGCCTGCCGGCTGGTGGTTGGGCTCGAATCCCAGGGGGTTTGCCGACCACACGATGCCCGTACTCGCCATAAGGGGTGCCGGGGGCGAGTATGTTGCCGTGCTCGCGACGGCGGACGTTCAGTCCTCCGTGCTCGACGGGTCGCGCGACTCCGAGGGGAGGCGCATGGCGAGCGGAGACCTCTTTGGTTTTGCCGCCATGTCACTCGAGCGCGAGCTGGGCGGCGTTGCCCTGTTGCTGCCAGGCGCCGCGGGCGACCAAGGTCCGGCGGAGCGCGCCATGAACGTCATGTTCGATGCGGCCGGCGTTAAGCAGACGGTCGATGCCCATGAGGACGGATACCGCATGCTGCACCAGCAGGGGCAGGCCTTGGGCGATGCTTTGATCGAGGCCGCTCGCATGGCGCGTGAGGATGACGCTACCGGCATCGATGCCCGCACGGTCGACGTTCTCCTGCCCGCTCAGACACGCGCCGATTTTCACTCTTTGGCTCCGCACCGAACGTATGAGTTTCATGCCGCTGGCGAGCAGCGCACGAGGGTCTATCTGCTCCGGCTGGGAAACGTCGAGCTTGTCGGCGTACAACCCGAGGTCTCGAGTGCATTCGGCGCCACTGTGCGCGCCGCCCGGTCCGGCTCTGTGTTCTTTGCCACGCTCGTCAACGGCGGACAGAAGTACCTACCGGCTCCCGACGCATACGAAAAAATCACCTATGAGGCTATGAACTCCGGTTTTGCCGCCGGATCCCATGAGCGCCTCGTCGAAATCATCATTGCCGCCTTGAATGCGGCGTGACACAGAAGGAGAACGTGCATGAACATTGGACACGCGCGCCGCAAAATTACCCCACAGGGCGACATCTACCTGATTGGCTACCGCAATCTTCCCAACCGTCTTGAACCTGCGACGGGCGTCCATGATGACGTCTTCGCCAACGCCATCCTCTTCCAGCAAGGCGAACGTGAAGTGTTTCTCTTTAATGCCGATGTCCTCGAGTTCGAGGAAAGCATGGCCGAGGAAGTCAAGACAATGCTCGCCGAGCGCTACGGCATTGACCGTGATTGCGTTCTGCTCTCGGCGACGCACGACCATACTTCAATCGTCGCTTACCACCGCAGCTGGTGGACGGGAAAATTCGACGAGAACTACTACCGCTGGTTCCTCGATACCATTTGCCAATGCTTTGAGGAGTGCCGCGCCAACGCACAGCCCGCGATTTGTCGCTTGGGCAAGCAGGTCATCACCGGTTTCTACGACAACCGCATCATCCCAGGTGAACTCGCCGACAATGAGGTCATTGTCGTATCGTTCTTCGATACCGAAGGCAAGCCATTTGCGGGCTTTGTGAACTGGGCGGTGCATTCCGCTTGCGTCGGACCCGACTGCACGGAGCTCACGAGCGAACTCGCCGGTCTTACCGGCAAAAAGCTCGCTCAGAGTCTTGGTTACTATCCGGCCATGGTCGTCGGTGCTGCTGGCGACTGTAGCGACCGCAATTTTCGCCAGGGACGCGGCATTCCCGAGGTCGAGCGCGTTTCGACCGGTCTTGCCGAGGCGATTTCCCAGATCAAGCTCGATCGCGAGGTCGTTCTCGACCGCATCGAGCCTCAGACGTTCTATCACACCGTTGCCCATGACGACTTTTCGCTCACGCTTAAGTGTGCCGTCATCAGTTTGGGCGGCCTGCATCTCTTTGTGTTCCCGAGTGAGCTCGGCAGCGACCTGGGTATTCGCATGAAGCGCGAATGCCCGGTCGAGGGAATAGTTTGCGGTTACACCAACGGCTATTTCGAGTATTTCCTTCCGGCACGCGAGTACGGCCTCTCCTTTGAGACCGAGCGTACTCAGATTCCCCAGGGCGAACCGGAACGTCTGTGTGACAAGTTCTGCCAGACGACGAGACTTCTCGGCGCAGCAGATTCGCGTCTGTAGACCTGATTGCGTGACATGGGCCAATGAGGCTCCCTGCCATGTGATCGGCATCTTCCATCTTCTCTGCCGTTTCCTATCCCGGGCGTACGTGCGTCCGCGGATTACAAAGGGGGAAGCGGGTTCCTTGCCCTCCCACGTCGACTACGGAGGCCTGAAATCGATGCTATACCCCGCTCAGAAAAAGGAGAATTCCATGAAATACCAGAAGCTTTGCGATGAAATCATCACAAAGGTCGGTGGTCGAGACAATGTGTTAGACGTGAGCCACTGCATTACGCGTCTCCGCTTCCACCTCAAGGATGAATCACTTGCCCAGACCAATGAACTTAAGGCGACGAAGGGCGTCGTTGACGTCATCCAGGCTGGCGGACAGTATCAGGTCGTGATTGGTGCCACTGTCGAGGCTGTCTACAACGACCTTGTTCAGATTGGCGGGTTCGACACCAAGCCCGCGCTCGATATCGATGAGGGCGACAATGTCAAGAAGGGCGATCCGTTCTCGCGCCTGCTCGCCATCATTTCCGAGATTCTGCAGCCGGTTCTTGGCGTGCTTATGGCCGGTGGCTTTATCAAGTCGATGCTCGCGCTCTGCACGGTTGCCGGTTGGCTTGCCAAGGACAGCAATACCTATGTGACGCTCTCGGCAATCGGAGATTCGGTCTTCTATTACTTTCCGCTAATCATTGGCTGGACGTCGGCCAAGAAGTTCGGACTTAAGCCCGTTATGGGAATGGCGCTCGGTGGTATCCTCGTCTACCCGACGCTCGTTGGCCTTATGGGCGGAGATCCGCTCTACACGCTCGGCGCCGGCACGGTCTTCGAGTCCAATGTCTACGGTGATATTTTTGGCATCCCGCTGATCATGCAGAATTACTCATCGACGATTCTGCCTGCGATCTTTATCGTCTGGATTGCCTCCAAGGTACACAAGGCCCTTTCTAACGCGCTGCCCGCGCTTGTGAGCTCGTTCTTCTCCAACATCCTGACGCTCCTCATTTGCGGCATCCTTGGCCTGCTTGTGGTCGGTCCGGTCATGACGGTCCTCTCCAACATCGTTGCCCAGATCATTCTGATGCTCATCAACTTCCAACCCGCCATCGCCGGCTTCGTCATCGGCACGTTCTGGAGCCTGCTCGTCATGTTCGGCCTGCACTGGGGTATCATCCCGCTGTGGTTCCTCGATGTCGCAACCTACGGCTATGACCTCATTAACCCGCTCGTGTATGCAGGCGGTTGTGCCATCGCCGGCGCTGTGCTTGGCATGATCATCCGAACCAAGGACTCCGAGGAAAATGCTGCCGTCAACATTCCCGCCCTTGTCTCTTCGATTTTCGGTGTCAACGAGCCTGCGCTTTACGCCATCTTGCTGCCGCGTAAGCGCCTTATGTGGGCAACCTTTATTTCCGCTGGTGTAGGCGGCGCCATTGCCGGCCTCATGGGTGCCAAGCTCTATGCCTTCGGCGCCTCCGGCCCGCTCGGTTTCCCGAGCTTTATTAACCCTGCCGGCATCGACACGGGCTTTATCGGCCTTGTCATCTCCGGTGTGGTCGCTTTCGTTCTGGCTCTTGTCGCCGCTATGGTGATCGGTACCAAGAAGGACGAGGGCGGTAAGGCACTCAACATCTCGGTGGACTAGTCTTTCTGCGCACTTTAACTAAATATGCCTCGGACGGCGACGTGCCGCCCGAGGCATATTTGTATTATGTGCCGTTGTCAGCGTGTTTGCGGACACAGGTCTGCGGTTGTGGAGTAGCGGGGATTATGACGGTCGTGCCGCGGTGGAAGATGTACGGTCGCCCTGCAGGAGCTGACGGTAGGGGAGGAAGCCGATGAACGAGACGACCGCCTGCGAGTGCGCGGCGTTCCGCTTGAGGTAGAGCCTGACCTCGGAGGTCGTCACGGGCTCAAGCGGCACCAGGGCTACCTTTCCGCTGGCAAGCGATTCCGCCGGCTTGCGCATGAGGAATGAGACGCCGGCGCCGCGCGCGACAAGGGAGATGATGTTCTCGGCTCGTTTGCCGGTGAACGTAACACGTGGGCCAAATTCAGCTTCGCGACAAAGGGAAAGGACGAGCTCGCTTACGAACGAGCCTTGGGGAAGCATGAGGAAATTCTCGTCGATAAGGTCGTCTATCTCAACGGCGTCACGTTCGGCGAGCGGATGGTCGAGCGGAAGGACGGCCACGAGCCGGTCGGTCGTAAAGGGAATCTTTTTGAACTCCGGCTCGATGGCGCCGCCGTCACGGATGAAGGCCAGGTCAATGTCCTCGTGCAGGAGCATGCGCTTGAGTGTGTCGCCCTCGCCCTCGATGAGCTCGACAGAATATGAGGGGTTCGCCTGCTGAAAATCGATGACGGCGTCCGTGATCCCATAAGGGGCCATAATGGGGATAGAACCGACGGTGAGGTGCTCGAGCGGCTCACCTGCGCCTATTTGAATGGCGGCAAGATAGCGGTGCTGAAGCGTCGCAATTTTTTGCGCATAGGGGAGGAGCGCTTCACCTTGCGCGGTGAGTGTTACGTGGCGCTGGCTTCGATCGATGAGCTTGCAGCCGAGTTCGTGCTCCATTGCCATGATGTGCTTGGAGAGGGTTGATTGCGACATGAAAAGCAGTTCCGCCGCATCAAGAAACGTGCGTGACTGCGCTAAGATGGTGAATTCGCCAAAGCGGCTGATATCCATAGGGAGGCCTCCGGTACCCTCATTTTGGTAGGTGGCCTAAACCACGACGCCATTGCAGTGGTCGATTTCGTGCTGGATGATCTCGGCGGTGTAGCCCGAGAAGTTTTTGATGCGGTGGACGAAGTTCTCGTCCAAATACTCAACCTTAATGCGGCGATAGCGGGTACAGGGACGCTCGCCGATCAGCGAGAGACATCCTTCGCTCGTCTGATAGGCATTGACCTGCTCAAGAATTTGAGGGTTGTACATCAGGAGTGTCCTGTTGCCGTCCTTTACGCAGATGATGCGTTTGCGCACGCCGATCATGTTGGCGGCGAGGCCCACGCACTCGCGCTCATGCTCGTGGAGCGTATCCAGGAGATCCTGCCCGGTCGCGGCATCGTCGGGTCCCGCGTCTTCGGAAGGCAGACGCAAAAAGAACTCGGATTTCATGATGGGCTTAATCATGGCGGGCTCCTCATGTCTTATGCTTTCGTGGACTTTTAATAATAGCGCGGAAGGAAAGCTGTGCGTCCGCGTTACAATCTTTCGACGTTGGACCATGTTGTCAGACTCGTCGAGTACGGCGTCTGGCGTAAGTCTAGGGCTCATTTTTCGCCCTGGACTGTTCCTCTGGGGCGATGCGACTGTCGTTCCAAGAGGAAGGAAATGCATGGGGAGCAAATCTCAGCAACAAGTTCAAGTAGCGCCATCGGCCACTGCGGCGATTCTCGTCGTAATGTATATTGCAGCCTTTGTTGCCGCGTTTAACGAGAACATCATTAACGTGGCGTTGCACGACATTATGGCAGCCTTTTCGGTGAGTGCCACCACGGCACAGTGGCTCGTCTCGGGCTACATGATCGTGACGTCGATCTTTACGGCCATCATGGCCTTCCTGTCCGGCCGTTTCTCGACGCGTAAACTGCTGTTTTTCGCATGCGGATGCATGGTCGCCGGCGAAATCCTGTGCTTGGTCGCTCCGTCGTTTAGCGTTTTGCTGCCAAGCCGTATTTTGCAGGCTGCGGGATCGGGCATCTTGTTCCCGCTCATGATGAACGTGGTGTTGTCTTGCGCCCCGCGCGAGAAGCTCGGTCTGTATCTGAGCCTGGGCGGTGCCTGCATTACGCTGGGGCCGGCGTTTGGACCCGTGATCAGCGGTCTTATGTGCACGTTGTTTGGCTGGAGGGCGGTGTTCGTAGTGCCGCTGGTGGGCGGCATTGTGGTCGCTGCGGCGGGCGTAAAGCTTGTTCAGAATGTCGGAGAGCGCTCGAACGCCACGCTTGATATTCTGTCGGTTGTTTTGCTCGCTGCCGGCATTACGGCATTTGTGTATTCCGTAGGCGAGTTCTCGACCAATCTGATTGCCGGCATC
Source organism: uncultured Collinsella sp. (assembly GCA_900541205.1). GTDB lineage: Bacteria > Actinomycetota > Coriobacteriia > Coriobacteriales > Coriobacteriaceae > Collinsella. The sequence goes on from UQIV01000006.1 coordinate 18,927, forward strand.
GTGACGCTCTTCGCCGCCCTTGTGCTGCTCGGCCTGTTTGCGGCCCGCCAGCTCAAACTTGAGCATCCGGTGCTTAACGTGCGTCCCATGGTGAGCGTTCGCTTTTGGCCTGCGTGCCTGCTTGTGGTGGTGTCGATGATGACGACGTTCTCGATGAGTGTTTTGTTGCCGCTCTATTTTGAAGGTGCCTACGGCATGACCGCACTTGTTGCGGGGCTGCTCATTTTGCCGGCAATTGCCTGCAACGCCGTGACCTCGATTGTGGGCGGACGCGTGATGGACGCCCGTGGCGCATGGCCGCTGTTGCCGGTTGGCTTTGCCCTGATTGCCGTGGGGCAGACTGCCATCTCGATGACGGCGGCAAGCATGAACATCGGCGTCGTCGTGGCGCTGACCGTTGTGGTGTATGCCGGAGTCGGTTTGGTTCTGAGCCCCTCGCAAACGGCTGGTTTGGAGACGCTGCCTGCCGCTGAACATCCTCACGGAACGGCATTGCTTAACACGTGGAACATGATTGCCGCATCGTTTGGCCCGTCGCTGTTTATCGGTCTGCTCTCGAGTTCTGCGGCGACTGCCGGTGCCGCTGGCGTTGCGACAGACGTTGCCCAGGCGATTGGATTTTCAGCTGCCGTGCGTGTGGCGGCTGTAATTGCCGTGGTCGGGTTCGTGGTGTCGCTGGTGTACGCTCGTCGCGAGTCGCACATGTCGCATTAATGTGTGCACATAGATTCTGCAGCTAGATTGGATGGCGACACCATAAACTAATGGACGTTTTGCCGAGAGGCATGAATGTTTAAAGCGCAAAGAGTGCGCGACGGGCCCCGCGAATGGGGCGATGATGCCCGAGAGGGCCAAGAAGGAGTCTCATGTCCGAGAACGAAGAGATCATGAACGAGACCGAGAACGAGACCATGGCTGCCGAGGTTGAGGCAGTCGAGACCGTGGAGACCGAAGCTGCCGAGGTTGAGGTTGCTGACGAGGTTTCCGCCGAGGAGGAGGCCGAGGTTGTCGAGGCCGCCGTTGATTACGATGACGAAGAGCTGATGGACAAGATGCAGAAGGCCGCCCGCCTGCTGCGTAGCCGTCGCTTTGCTATTTCCAAGGAGGAGGAGGCCAAGGCCGAGCGCATGGCGAACATCGAGCGCGCCATCAAGCTCCTTGACCTCAAGCCCAAGATGGAGCAGAAGGAAATGTCTGACCTGCTGGGCATGCGCCTCCGTGAGCTCGATGGCCTGATGGCCGAGGCCGAGGCCGCCGATCTGGTCGGCCGCATCGACGACGCCGAGGGCGATATGCGCAAGATCGTCGTCTTCGCTGCCGAGGATGCCGCTGAGGGCCTGGTCGAGCTTGCCAACAAGAAGGAGAAGCTCCTGCCCGAGCTTTCTTACGAGGAGGCCACCGAGCTGATGGCCGCTCTCAATAAGGTTATCGCTCCGCTCGTCGCCATGGGCCTGGACGAGGACCGCGGTCCTCGCGGCGGCCGTGACGATCGCGGTGGCCGTGGCGGCGACCGTGGCGGTCGCGGCGGCTTTGGCGATCGCGGTGGTCGTGGCGGTGACCGCGGCGGTCGCGGTGGCGATCGTGGCGGCCGTGGCGGCTTTGGTGACCGTGGCGGTGACCGTGGCGGTCGCGGTGGCTTTGGCGGCAACCGTGGTGGCTATGGCGATCGCGGTGGCAACCGTGGCGGCTTCGGCGGCAACCGCGGTAACGACCGCGGCGGTCGCGGCGGCGATCGTGGCGGCCGCAACGGCGGCGGCTTCCGCGGCAACCGCTTCTAATTGGGTTACGCGGTTTTACCAAACCGCGTAACTAGTTGACGCTGCGCGACGCCCAGGGCGACAATTTGTCATTCAAAAGGCAAGGCATGACCAGAAGGTCTATGCCTTGCCTTTTTCATGCCAACTTGTTCGCCCTGGGCGTCGCTCGCTGGCGTTGCCAAAACATCGGCGTAATTTCTGTTGCCAAAAATGATTCGTTGCAAGTAGTCATTGGGGACGTTCTTAAATGACTACATAGCATGAGAGTGGATAATCTCCCGGTTTGAGCCTGCATTCAAGCTCAGAGTGGGAGATTATCCACTCTCATTTGTTATGTGTCCGAAAATCCACGCTCGTTTCTGCTCTTCCTACATCTGAAGGAAGAGTTCGTGGAGGCGGGTATCGTCGTCGAGCTCGGGGTGGAAGGTTACGCCGAGCTGGTTGCTTTGGCGGGCGGCGACGATACGGCCGTCGACTTTCGCTAAGGCCTTGGCGTCGCCGTGCACTTCGACGATGCGGGGCGCGCGGATAAACGTCAGCGGCACTTCACCGTCGATACCGCCTACCTGCCCCTTGGTTCGAAAGCTACCGAGCTGCCTGCCGTAGGCATTGCGCTCGACAAGTACATCCATGGTTGCCAAACGCGGCGTGCCCTTATCGTCGTGGGCGGCAAGGTCGTGAGCCAGCAGAATCAGGCCGGCGCAGGTGCCCAGGACGGGCATGCCTTCAACGATACGGGCGCGAAGCTCCTCGAGCATGCCCAACTCATCAAGCAGTTTCCCTTGAACGGTGGACTCGCCGCCAGGGAGGACCAGGCGATCAAAGTTCTGCTGCAAATCGGCCGCCTGTCTCAGCTCAATACAACGTGCGCCCAGCTCGGATAGCCTTGCCTCGTGCTCGGCAAAAGCGCCTTGGACCGCCAGCACGGCGACCGTTTGGTCTGCATAATCGCTCATGTGCGATCCTTTCTGCTGGACTAGCGCCCGCGCTCTTCCATGATAATCTCGATTTCGTCGGCGTTAATGCCCACCATGGCCTCGCCCAGGTCCTCCGAAAGCTCGGCGATGAGCCTGGCATCGGTGAAGTTTGCCACGGCCTTGACGATGGCAGCGGCGCGCTTGGCGGGGTCGCCGCTCTTAAAGATGCCCGAGCCGACAAAGACGCCCTCGGCACCCAGCTGCATCATCAGCGCAGCATCGGCAGGGGTTGCCACGCCGCCAGCGGCAAAGTTCACGACGGGAAGCTTTCCCGTGGCATGGACCTCGCGCACCAGCTCGACCGGAACCTGCAGTTGCTTGGCTGCCTCAAAGAGCTCGTCATCGCGAAGGGCAACAACGTCGCGGATCTGCTTTTGGATCTTGCGCATGTGGCGCACGGCCTGAACGACGTCGCCCGTACCCGGCTCGCCCTTGGTGCGAATCATCGTGGCGCCCTCGGCAACACGGCGCAGCGCCTCGCCCAGATCGCGGGCGCCGCAGACAAACGGCACGTCAAACTGAGTCTTGTCGATGTGATAGACGTCATCGGCAGGGGAGAGAACCTCGGACTCGTCAATGTAATCGATCTCGATGGCCTGTAGGACCTGCGCCTCGACAATGTGACCGATGCGGCACTTGGCCATGACGGGGATGGAGACGGCCTCCTGGATGCCCTTGATCATCTTGGGGTCGCTCATGCGCGAGACGCCGCCTGCGGCGCGGATGTCGGCCGGAATGCGCTCGAGTGCCATGACGGCGCAGGCGCCCGCCTCCTCGGCGATGCGCGCCTGCTCGGGTGTGGTGACGTCCATGATGACGCCGCCCTTGAGCATCTGCGCGAGCTCGCGATTGAGTTTGACGCGATCGGCCTTGCTGGTCTGTTCTGCCATGGTTGCTCCCTTGGTTGGCATGTGCATTGCTTGACGGAACATCCTATCGGGGAGCTGGGTATGGCAAAATACTCAGTTTTCGAGATAATAATAAGGTCAGCTTAATACCAGATTGAACAGCTCGATAAGGTCAGGTGGCAAACTCATGCTTGACTACAATTTGGAAAAACGCGGCGAAGCATCGCTCTATGAGTATGTTTACCAGCAAATTCGAGATGATATTGTTGCTGGACGTATTGCGGCGGGGGAGCATCTTCCGTCTAAGCGCGCCTTTGCCAGTCATCTGGGAATCAGTGTCATTACCATCGAGAATGCATATAGCCAGTTACTTGCCGAGGGCTATATTTGCTCAATGCCGCGTCGTGGCTACTACGCTTGCGAGCTTCCGGATGCACCGGTTTTGGCTTCGGCTGCGGAGGGCATCGACCGAGATGCCGCCTCTGCGGGTCCCAGCGCGCATGATGTCAACGGGCAGATTGAGCTGTTCGATGCACTTTCTCCTTCCGCTTTGGAGGCGGCGCGGCTTTGGCAAAGTGCGCTACGGGCGACGCTGGCATCCGAAGACGAGCGCGAAATCTTTTCGCCCGCACCGGCGCAGGGCACCGCTCGGCTGCGACGCGCAATTGCTCACCATCTGCGCGGGACAAGGGGTATGAATGTCGACCCCAACAACATCGTTATCGGTGCGGGCGCCCAGCTGCTCGATACCATGTTGGTTCAGTTGCTTGGCGTGGACAAGGTGTATGCGGTTGAGGATCCGGGCTATTTGCGCCTGACGCGCATCTATCAGGCTATGGGCTGCCAAGTACGACATATCCCGTTGGATGACGACGGCGTGGACCTGAGCGCTCTGCAGAAAACTGGGACCGATGTCCTTCACCTTATGCCGTCCCATCAGTATCCGACCGGCCTTGTGACGAGCATTGCGCGTCGCTATGCGCTGCTGAGCTGGGCCGCCGAGCGACCAGGTCGGTATCTCATCGAAGATGACTTTGATTGTGAGTTTCGCCTTGCCGGCAAGCCGATTCCTGCGCTCGCATCGATCGATGCCGCCCAGTCGGTTATCTACACCAACACGTTTTCGAAGAGCCTGTCATCGGCGTTGCGTTTAGCGTACATGGTGTTGCCCGATGAGCTGATGGAGCGGTTTAGGTGCGAGCTGGGTTTTTACGCCTCGTCGGTCAGCTCCGTAGACCAGGTGGCGTTAGCGCGTTTGCTGGAATCGGGTGATTACGAACGACATGTGAACCGCGTGCGCGTTCGTGCTCGCGAGGCGCGTGATGGCCTAGCGGCGCTTGTACGGAAAGCGTTTCCGGCAGGGAAGGTCTCGATCGAACATGCGGACGCGGGCCTTTACTGCACCGTGGTTGCGGAACGCGGAGCGGGCGGAAGCTCTTTTGTGCGGGCCCTCACGCGCTCGAGTATCCCTTTTGTCGATATCAGTGACTGTTGTTGGTGTGCCGATGGCGCATCTGTCCCTGAAAACTCAAGTCAAATTCTTGTTCAGTATGACGATTTGAGTCCAAAAGCGCTAAATACCTTGGAATCGCAGCTAATGGGAGCACTCTGCAACCTAAGTGAGTAGGCTTTTGGAACTTTGGCGACCAGGCAGTTTTGTAACAAGCTATCTACCTGCGTTTTTGAAAAGCAGGATGACCGGGCTGCTCGGGATGTTCAAAAAAGTCTACTCACTTGCCGCGCAAAGCTTCAGCACGAGAGAAAAAAATGGGGTTTTCAACAGTGCTTCGTCCAGTTCTTGGCAAGCTTTTGGCCAGTTGGGGAGGGCTGTTGAAAACTTAACAGTCCGTTCGGTGCCATTTTTGGTGCGTTCGCGCCAATGCGAGACGGGCTGGGTTGAAATTCGTGTTTTCCTGTGCCTATGAAGGATCTATTTTGTGACATATCGGCTTTTAGGTACTGGCGTTTACCCCCTCAGGTCCGCGCTTTGTGTCCGCCGCTTCCACGGCCGGAAGAAGACCGGCAGCGATATGATCTCGCCCGTAACCCGACTGCTGCGGTTGCGCTCGGCTTTCCGTTGTATACATTGGTTCGGACGAGAAACAAACGGACTTGTCCTGCCAGCATTAGGCAGCGGCTGTTTCTTGGTGAGCTCCCCAGGGAATCCGTGCTGGAAACGGAGCATGGGTTTTTGATTATGTCTCCTCTACTGACGGTATTCATCATGTCGCGGCATCTGACGGATCTTCAGCTTCTTTTGGTATTGGCGGAGATGTGTGGCTTGTTTGCGGTGTGCGCTCTGCCTGCGGCACTTGAGGCGGAGCTTTCGCGTGCAATTGATTCGGGCGCGATCTCGACAACGTTCGGTTGGGTGCGCTGCCCGTCCGAGGACGGCACCGCCTCAAATTTATGGCGTCGAGACGCTTTGGTTTTGGGCGGAGACCTTGACCGTTTTTGTTCAGATGTTTGCGGGATGCGTTACGGCAATAGATTTATGGCGGTATCGCAACTCGTTCCATTGGGTGCCGCGTCGCCTTTTGAGGTCGAGGCGTATTTGCTACTTGCACTGCCGCGATCCCTGGGAGGCGAAGGGTTTTGCGGCATAGAGCTCAATGTCGAAGTGACGTTAAGCACAAGTGCTCGAGCGATTGTGGGAAAGTCCCGTGTGTATATCGATCTACTTCTGTCTTCGCCGGACGGCAGGCGACAGGTGGCCATTGAATGTCAGGGAAAGGCCTCGCACGGACGCGCAGGGGATGGCTTGCGTGACGCTGACCGCATGACAGCCCTTCAAGCCATGGGCTACGATGTACTTCTCCTGACACACAGACAGATATCCGATGAGGATAGATTCCGCGCGATCGTTAAGGCCGTATGCAGGATGCTCGATGCTGAATATCGTGATAAAAGCTCAGATGAGCAGACGGCTGAGACATTACTCCGGTCTGAGCTATTCGTTGACTGGACAAAATTGGGAGTAATCGACGGAAAGATGCCCGTTAGACACAAAACAGCTCGATCGTGGACGGCTGCGGTTCTAAGTGAGTAGACTTTTGACACTTTGGCGACCAGGCCGTTTTGAAACAAGTCATTTACCTGCGACTTTATAAAGCAATACGGATGGTCAGCTCGTCAAGTTTCGAAAAGTCTACTCACTTAGTTTTTGACGAGAAACCGATGCCGAAGATAGCTCTATTTCAGGGCGTTAACGAGTCCTCGAGACACAAAAAGGCCCGAACCAATACGGTCCGGGCCTCATCGAGCTAGAGGTTATGTCTCAGGCAGCTGGCTTAGCCAAAGTAGCGCTTGAGCAGGCCGGCGAAAGCCTTGCCGTGGCGGGCCTCGTCGCGAGCCATCTCGTGCACGGTGTCGTGGATGGCATCGAGGCCGGCGGCCTTGGCGCGCTTGGCAAGATCGGTCTTGCCGGCGGTGGCGCCGTTCTCGGCCTCAACGCGCATCTCGAGGTTCTTCTTGGTGGAGTCGGTCACGACCTCGCCCAGGAGCTCAGCGAACTTGGCGGCGTGCTCGGCCTCCTCGTGGGCAGCCTTCTCCCAGTACAGGCCGATCTCGGGATAGCCCTCGCGATGAGCGACGCGAGCCATGGCCAGGTACATACCGACCTCAGAGCACTCGCCCTCAAAGTTGGCCCGCAGGTCGGCAACGATGTCCTCGGAGACGCCCTCCATCTTGGCGACGCCCACGACGTGCTCGGCAGCCCACTCGAGCTGACCCTCCTCCTGCTTCAGGAAACGAGAACCGGGAACGCCGCACTGGGGGCACTTGAAGTCCTCGGGCAGCTGGTCGCCGTCGAACTCTTCCACATAACCGCAAACGGGGCAAACAAACTTCATGATTCGATCCTTTCGATCGATGGCGATGGGGCGCTTGTCCGGTCCCGTAAGGGCCCTCTCCGGACGTGCGTCTTGACGAGTTCTATTATCCATAAATGCAACCAAATGTGAAGCCTATTAGGAATGATTTTTAATAAAACAATTTTGAGATATGAAGATGTTGATTGATTAACGATTGGCAGGCCGTCTTTGACCGTCGCTGAGTACAATCGGTCGAGCAAATGTTGACCAATCAACAAATGAAGGAGTTTCCTTTATGCATCTAGCCCGTCGTGCCTGGTGCCGAACATATCAGACGGTTTTTCGCATTGCATTGCCGATCCTGCCCTATACCGAGCCGCGCATTTTGGAGCATGCCGAGGATGTGCCCGCGGTGCTTCAAAAGCGCTCGATCCAGAAGGTCCTTATCGTGACGGACCCTGGTATTGCACGTTTGGGGCTCACGGCATCACTCGAGCGTGCGCTTACGGCTCAGGGGGTTGGCGTTGCGGTCTATGCCGAAACGCGTGCGAACCCCACGGTCTCGAATGTGGAGGAGGCGGCGTCCCTGTATCGAGAGAGCGCCTGCCAGGCCATTATCGGTTTTGGCGGAGGATCGGCCATGGACTGCGCCAAGGGTGTGGGGGCGCGCATTGCGCAGCCAAGCAAGCCCATCAACAAGATGCGCGGCCTGCTGCGGATTCATCGTCGCCTGCCGCTTCTCATCGCCGTTCCCACCACGGCAGGCACGGGAAGCGAGGTCACGCTTGCGGCGGTAATTACCGATGACGAGACGCACTACAAGTACCCCATTAACGACTTTGTGCTTATCCCGCGCTTTGCGGTGCACGACCCCGAGTTTACGCGCGGTCTGCCCGCCTCCATTACGGGGCAGACGGGCATGGACGCTCTGACGCATGCCGTCGAGGCCTTTATCGGGCGAAGCACTACACCCTATACGCGCAAGATGGCGCGACAGGCGGTGCAGCTTATCCACGACAATTTGCTCGAGGCTTATGAGTATGGCGACGACATGCGCGCACGTCGCAATATGCTTTCGGCGGCGTATAAGGCGGGTGTTGCCTTTACGCGCTCCTATGTTGGATACGTTCATGCCATCGCACACAGCCTGGGCGGCCGATACGGAATTCCGCACGGTTTGGCCAACGCGATCATCCTGCCGCACATGCTTCGCGCCTATGGCGAAGCTGCTGCTCCTAAGCTCGCCGATCTCGCCCGCATGGCCGGTATCGCGCCGGCTAATGCGCAGGACAGCCTGGCGGCCGAGGCCTTTATCGATTGGGTCGATCGAATGAACGTCGCCCTGGACATTCCCAAATATGTGACGGGCATTCGTCGCTCCGACATTCCGCAGATGGCGGCACATGCCGATGCCGAGGCCAATCCGCTATACCCCGTTCCACTTTTGATGGACCGTTTGGAGCTCGAGCGTATGTACGAGGTCGTTGCGGGTGGTATGTTTGAGGACGAGAACTAGGAGGGTCCATGAACACCGAGGAAATTGCGCGCATCATCGGCGACCAGCGCGCCTACTTTAAGACGCACGCCACGTTTGATGTCGATGCTCGGCGTCGTGCGCTCGTGAGTTTACGCGATGCGGTACGGGCCCACGAGGCCGATATTGCCCATGCGCTCAAGACCGATTTGGGAAAGTCACATGACGAGGCGTATATGTGTGAGATCGGCACCTCGCTTTCCGAGATTCGACATCAGATTGCGCATGTGGCTCGATGGAGTCGCCCGCGTCTGCGTCCGTGTGACCTCGCTAACGCCGTGAGTGTGTGCAAAACGCAAGCCGTGCCCTATGGCGTCACGCTCATCATGGCTCCGTGGAACTATCCGTTTTTGCTGACGCTCGAGCCGCTCGCCGGTGCCCTTGCCGCGGGCAATACCGTGGTCATCAAGCCGAGCGCCTATGCTCCGGCATCGAGCGCGGTGCTCAGGCAAATCTGTGAAGAGGCATTTGATCCGCGCCTGGTGACGGTTGTCGAGGGCGGGCGCGCCGAAAATGAAGCGCTGCTCGACGAGTGCTGGGACAAGATCTTCTTTACCGGTAGCGTTCCGGTCGGCAAACTCGTTATGGAGCGCGCGAGCAAAAACCTCACGCCTGTGACGCTTGAGCTGGGCGGAAAGAGCCCCTGCATCGTGGACGCGACGGCAAACTTGAAGGTCGCGGCACGGCGTATCGCCTTTGGTAAATGGCTCAACGTGGGGCAGACCTGCGTGGCGCCCGACTACCTGCTGGTCGATGCGCGCGTGCACGATGAGCTGTTGGGCCTCATCAAGGAGGAGGCCCGCCGTATGTTTGGCGAGCATCCGCTCGATAACGAGGATTACGGGCATATCGTCAACGCCAAGCATTTTGCGCGCGTGCGCGGGCTGATCGATCCCGATAAGGTCGTGCTTGGAGGTACCGCGCGCGAGACTTCGCTCAAGATCGAGCCGACGATTTTGGACGGCGTGACCCCCGATGACGCCGTGATGCAGGAGGAGATCTTCGGTCCCATCTTGCCGGTGCTGACGTTTGAGAGCCTAGACGAGGCCGAAGCGTTTATTACGGATCGTCCGACGCCGCTGGCCCTGTATATCTTTAGTCAGGATCGCGCGGTTCAGCAGCGCTTTGTGCGCTACGTGCCCTTTGGCGGCGGCTGCGTTAACGACACCATCATGCATCTGGCTACGAGCCATATGGGCTTTGGCGGCATGGGAGCGAGCGGTATGGGGCAGTACCATGGCCGCGAGAGTTTCGATACGTTTAGCCACAAGAAGAGCATCGTGAACAAGGCAACGTGGCTGGACGTGCCATTCCGCTATGCTCCTTACGCAAGCTGGAAGCACAAGTTCGTGCGCATGTTTGTGCATTAGAATCAGACGGTGTAGCGACAAACGGTCGAAAAGGCGCGGGTGGGGCGAATTTGTGTCCGCACGGGCCCGTAAGCTTCTCAGTACGGTTAAGCGCCGATTTATCCGGCCGTTAGAGGAGTTGCTATGTACGAGCCTTCACGTGTTCTTCTGTCATTTCACATTGCAGGATTTCAGTATGCCGACGGCGCTTTGGTCCTAGGCGATCTTAAAGCGGGCGATAAACTGACGCTGTGCGCCGAGCGCGATAATCCCCATGACCCCGAGGCGGTTGCGATCTACTATGGCAAGACCAAACTTGGCTACGTTCCAGGAAACGAGGTCGGCCCACTGTCCTTGATGATGTATTACGGCCACGAGGACGTATTTGAGGCCCGTGTGCAACAGGTTGCCCCCGAGCGCAGCCCGTGGCATCAGGTGCGCGTTGGGCTCAATGTGGTGGATGCTCGCTAGTCGGTAAGGGAAGCTGCCATGTTTGATGACGATGACCTGTTTGATCTGACAGATGATCCGTTTGAGTGGGATGTGCTACTCGATGACGATGAGCTGGAACAGGACCGTAAGATGCGGCAGGACAAGAAAACTCAGGGTGACGCTTCGAAAAAGCAAGACAAGCGCCGCCGCGGACTGTTCGGCGGGCTCTTTGGATAACCGCCGCATCGCTACGTCTGTATACTTAGCACGAGTTGAACACGTTGCGAAATGAGGGCATAGACGATGATGTGGTTTACCGCCGACCTGCACCTGGGCGATACGAATATCTTGCACGACATGGATCGACCGTTTGATTCAGTCGAGGAGATGAACCGCAAGGTCATCGATGCCATCAATGAGTGCGTGGCTGTGGACGACCGCCTCTATATCTTGGGAGACTTTACCTATCGTTTGCCCCTGGCGGAGGCGGTGCGCCTGCGCGAGCGCATCGAATGCCAGAATGTGACGCTCATCCGTGGCAACCATGACGGCGACTGGGAAGATCCCGACGTACCGCAGATTTGGGAAGACGTGCGCGATTACCTGGAGATTGCTCCCGGCTATGCCAAGGGCCATCGCCTGGTGTTGAGCCATTACCCCATGCTCAGCTGGAATGGCAAGGCGCGTGGCGCCATCATGCTGCACGGGCATATCCACAGCAGGGGAGACCGCACCAACGCGCGTAACCGCGATCGCGAGCGCCCCATCTTTCGTTACGATGTCGGTCTCGATGCCAACAACTACAAGCCCGTAAGCCGAGATCAGATCCTCGGCTATTTTGGACTGTAATTCTCGAACCACCACAAAGGGGACAGGCACCTTTGTGGTGGTTCTGGCGTCGTTGCCATTATGGCAGCGGCGCCTTTTTTGTCCGTGCGACGCGGTAGAGTGTAGGCGGTCGAAATTTGCGTCCATCGAGGAGCTGCTATGAACGAGATCAAGTGCCCGCATTGTGGCGAAGTTTTTAAGGTCGACGCGTCCGGCTATGCGGATATCGTCAAGCAAGTGCGCGACGCCGAGTTTTCACGCGACCTGGACGAGCGTGTGAAGGCAGTCCAGCGCGAGGGCGAGCAGGCGCTGGAGCTTGAGCGCTCGCGTTCGACGGCTGCCTTGCAAAAGGCAGAGTCTCAGCGCAACGCTCAGCTTGTCGAGCAGAAGAACGCTGCAGCTCAGCAGCTGGCACAAGAAGTCGCCAAGCGCGATGCCGAGCTTGCCGAGCTGCGCGTCAAGCTCGAGGGCGCTGCCGCAGAGCGCGAGAGTGCAAGCCAGCGTGCGGCGGTTGAGGCCCGCGCCGATGCTCAAAAGGAAAACGCCGAGCTTCAGCGCGAAATCGACAATTTGCGTGCGCAGTTGGGGCGCAAAGATGATGAAGCCAGGCTTGCCGAGGCGGCGGCACGCAATGCTGCTCAAAACGACCTGTCCGCGCGCGACGCTCAGATTGCCGAACTGCAGGCCAGGCTCGCCGCGGCGGACAAGGCCCAGGAGATGGCGCTTGCCGCTGCCGCGGCAGAGTCGCAGCGTGAGCTCGATGCCGCTCGCAGCGAGGCCGAGCGCGCGCTTACTGACTATCGCGCGAAGGTGCAAGAGAAGTTTTCCGCCGCAAAGGCTCAGTCCGAGCAAGAGGCCGAGGGCCTGCGTGCCCAGCTGCGCGAGCAGGAACTGATGGCAAAAATGAATCTGTCAGAGGCGGTCGCCGCGGCAGAGCGTGAGCGTGACGAGGCACGTGCCAAACTGACGAGCGAGCTGGCGGTGCGCGATTCGCGCGAGGAACAGGCCAAGGCGGCCCACGAGCTCGAGCTTGCGCAAGCCAAGCGCGCGAGCGATGACCTGATCCGCTACAAGGATGAAGAGATTGAGCGCCTTAAGGACATGAAGGTCCGCCTGTCCACCAAGATGGTGGGCGAGTCGCTCGAGCAGCACTGCGAGACCGAGTTTAACCGTCTGCGCATGACGGCGTTTCCTAATGCGTACTTCGAGAAAGATAACGATGCGTCCGAGGGTACCAAGGGCGACTTTATCTTCCGCGAGTGCGACGCGAGCGGCAACGAGGTCATTTCGATTATGTTCGAGATGAAAAACGAGAACGACGAGACTGCGACCAAGCATAAAAACGAGGACTTCTTTAAGAAACTCGATCACGATCGTCGCCAGAAAGGCTGTGAGTACGCGGTGCTCTGCACGCTGCTCGAGCCCGAGAGCGAGCTCTATAACGCAGGGATAGTCGACGTGAGCTATCGCTACGAGAAGATGTACGTGATTCGCCCACAGTTTTTCATTCCCATGATTACGCTTCTTCGCAACGCCGCTATGGGTTCGCTTCGCTATAAGCAGGAGCTGGCGGAGTACAAACAGCAGAATATCGACGTTACGAACTTCGAAGCCAAGATGGAGAAGTTCAAGGACGGCTTCTCGCGCAACTACAACTTGGCGAGCAAGCAGTTCGAGTCGGCGATCAAGGAGATTGATGCTGCCATTAAGCAGCTCGAGAAGACCAAGGATGATCTGCGTCGCAGTACCGAGAATCTGCGTCTGGCCCACAACAAGGCCGATGAGCTTACTATTCGTAAGCTCACCTGGGGCAACAAGACCATGAAGGCGGCGTTTGACGAGGCGCGCGAGGGTGCAACAGACGCGGGCGATGAGCCAGCCGAGGCGGATTCGTATGAGGTCGAGGATGCCGAGTAAGGCATAGCGTATAGTGCAAAAACGGGGCCGCTGGCGATATTGCCAACGGCCCCGTTTCGTTTCGTTCCAGTATGTTCGGCTAGTCCTCGAGCAGGTCCTCGATAAAGCCGACGCGGTAGTTTTTGAAGATGACCTCGCCGCCGTCTTGCGTGGCGTCCAGATCGACATCGCCCCTGATGCCAAAATCGTGGTCGCCATCCTCGTCGGCAAAGATCTGGTGCACGTGCCATACGTGCGCGGTCTTCTCGTCGGACTCGTCAATGGAAAACATCGCGGCGCTGCGGGCATCTCCGTCGGTGAGGATTTCCTCGTGCTGCTCGTGGTAAGCGTCGAGTGCTTTTTGCCAGCGGATCTCGCTCATGCCCCAGTCGTCGTCGAGCTCGCCCAGGTCGCGAACATGCTCGCGGGCGGCAAGGGTCACGCGGCGGAAGAGCGCGTTGCGCACCAACAGCGTGCAGCCGCGGCGGTCTACCACGACTTCGTCGATGCCCTGCGGCGGTGCGGCGTCGAGGGCTGCCGGGTTGCCGGCGTTCTCCCACTCGTCCACCAGGCTCGAGTCCACCGAGCGCACCACAAAGCCCAGCCACGAGATAATGTCGCGCAGGCGCTCATCGCGCTTCTCAATGGGTACGGTGCGATCGAGGGAACGGTAGGCCTCGGCTAGGTAGCGCAGCATAATGCCCTCGGAACGGGCGATGCCGAGCTTTTGAATGTAGCCCTTAAAATCGCTCGCGCTTTCCAGCATATCGCGCAGAACGCTCTTGGGAGAGAGCTGATAGTCGTTGGCCCAGGGCACTTCCTGGCAGTACTTGTCAAAAGCGGCGTCGAGCAAATCCTCGAGCGGCTTTTCGTACGTGACGTCCTGAATGCGTTCCAGACGCTCCTCATACTCGATGCCGTCGGCCTTCATCTCGGCCATAGCGCGATCGCGTGCGGCGCGCTCCTGTGCGCGCAGTACCTGTTTGGGATCCTCGAGCGTTGCCTCGACCATTGAGATTAGATCCATGGTATAGGTCTCGCTCTCGGGATCGAGCAGCTCCAACGCGGCAAGCAAGAACGGTGAGAGCGGCTGATCGAGGGCAAAGTCCTCGGGCAAGTCGACCGTCAGCGCGTAGTCGATGTCCGGCGCGGCGTCAGCCGGAGCGTCGGGTGCGGGCGGCACCTCGGTGCGCACGACGACGCCGGAGTCGATGAGCGTGGCGAAGATCTCGTCGGCACGAACCTCGAGCTTTGCCTTTTCCTCGGGCGTTTGCAGGCTTGTCTCGATGAGATCGTGCACGCGGGCGCGAGCGTCGCCGCCCTGCTCGACCACGCTAATCACCATGGAGTGTGTGATGCGAAGGCGCGGCTTGAGCGTTTCGGGCTGCGTCTCGATTAGGCGCTCAAAGGTCTGCTTGTTCCAGGTGACAAAGCCCTCGGGGGCCTTCTTCTTTTTAATCTTGCGGAGCTTCTTGGGGTCGTCGCCCGCCTTGGCCATGAGCTTGGCGTTCTCGATCTCGTGCTCCGGTGCCTCGGCGATGACCATGCCCTCGGTATCGAAGCCCGAACGGCCGGCGCGACCGGCAATCTGATGGAACTCGCGGGCGCGCAGACGACGCATCTTGTAGCCATCGAACTTGGTGAGCGCGGTGAGCACCACGGTGTGGATGGGTACGTTGATGCCGACGCCGAGCGTATCGGTGCCGCAGATGACGGGCAGCAGGCCCTGCTGCGCCAAGCGCTCGACCAGCAGGCGATAGCGCGGCAACATGCCGGCATGGTGCACGCCGACGCCGCATCCAAGCAGGCGCTTGAGAATCTTGCCAAAGGCCGTCGAGAAGCTCGTTCCCTTTGCCGCTTCCTTGATGGCCTCACGCTGCTCCTTGCTGGCGATGCCAAAATTGGCGAGCGACTGCGCCGTCGCAAGGGCGGCATCCTGGCTAAAGTGCACGATATAGAGCGGGGCCTCGCCGCGGCGCATGGCGAGCTCGACGGTGCCCTCGAGGGAGGTCGTCACATAGTCGTAGCTCAGCGGTACGGGACGCGGGGCGTCGACGACTAGGTCGCAGGTAGCGCCGGTGTGTTCCTTGAGCGAGGCAGCGATCGCGGTGACATCGCCGAGCGTGGCGCTCATGAGCATAAACTGCGTGTGGGGCAGGGTGAGCAGCGGTACCTGCCAGGCCCAGCCGCGGTCGGGGTCGGCAAAGTAGTGGAACTCGTCCATGGCCACGCAGCCCACGTCGGCGCCCTCGCCCTCGCGCAGTGCATCGTTGGCAAGGATTTCGGCCGTGCAGCAGATGACGGGCGCCTTGGTGTTGATATGTGTGTCGCCGGTGATCATGCCGACGTTATCGCGGCCGAGTACCTGTACCAGGTCGAAGAACTTCTCGCTGACCAGAGCCTTGATAGGAGCCGTATAGTAGCAGCGCTTGCCCTGCGCCATGCCCATAAAGAGCATGCCCAGCGCGACAAGCGATTTACCCGATCCGGTCGGTGTTCCCAAAATGACATGATCGCCGGCAGCCAGGTCCATGAGGGCCTCTTCTTGGTGGTCCCACAGCTCAATGCCGCGATCGCTCGTCCATTCAAAGAAGCGTTCGAAGGCCTGATCAGGCGTGAGCCATGGTTCGGGCTCACTGCCATCCTCGGGCTCCCACCAGGTGGGGGAGAGCGCACCGAGCGAGCCGAACTCTGCCTCGGTTCCCGTGCCGCCCGAAAACGAGCTGGCAGCCCCGGCGCCGGAGACGGTGCTGGCGGTGGTATCTGTCGTGGTCTGTGCCATGTGTTTGCTTTCTCTCGCGTTTGTCCGCCAACTATTATGGCGTAGCGGCGGCGCGGGGTGCCAGCGCGCGAGAAAATGCAGGAAATGGGCGCGTGAAGTTAGTGCTCTTGCGGCAGGCGCTTCTTGCCCTTGCGGGCGCGGTTCTTAAAGTTCTCGACGGCCTCTTCCATGCCCAGGGGTACATAGGTGAGCTCGTCGAGGTTTTCGGGCAGGTAGCAGGCAAGGCTTTGCTCCTGCGCGTGGCCCGCCGCGAGCTGTTCATCGCTAGGCCGCGCGCCGGGTGTGGCGCAAATGCCATAGACGACGGCACCCATCTCGCGCGTGCGGCATTCATATTCGGTCTCGGGATGCTCGGGATGGTCGCGGCGGACGTTGTCGCTTACCCAAAGCGTGTCGTAGCCTGCCGCGGCAAACTGCCCCAGGGCGTAGTCGCGCAATGGCTTGCTGTCGGTGCGCAACGTGACGGTAGCGCCGGCTGAAAAGAGCGGGCGGTAGAGCATCAGATGGCCGACATGGACGAGTCGTTTTTTGGCGTACTTGGCCTTGGGCTGCGGCGTGGGAAAGTTAATGGTGATGGCATCGAGCTCGCCTGTGGCAAACAGCTGCGGCAGCGATGCGGCGCCTCGGGGCAGGACGAGTGCGTTGGCCAGTTCCTGCTCGCAGATTTTCTGCGCGGCATAGGCGATGCAGATGGGCTCCTGGTCCATGCCGATAAAGAGGGTGTTTGGCTCGTGGGCCGCGCGCTCTACAAGGTACGTTCCCTTGCCACAACCGAGATCCAGGTGAAGATGTTCGAAAGGCTTGCTGCCAACTGGCGCACAGGCCTTGCGCCAATCTCCGGCATAGATTTCGGGGTTCGTCTCAATCGCATCGGCGTAGCGCTCCAGGCGCTCCTCGAGCACAAAGTTCTTAGGCGTGCGAACGTGGACGGCTCCCATGAGGCTCCTTGGTCATAAGTGTGGAACGCATAGCCGCGCGTTCCGTCAATGGGTTGAAAAGGGGTGGGCATAGTTTGCCTGAAAGATGCGGTGCGGCTCGACGGCGAGTCGTCGGTGCCTACAGGCGCTTGAGAATCACATAGCGGTTGAGCTCGCCGCTACGACCGTCGGCATGGAAGCGCTCAAGCTCGCGCACGGGGACCTCGCCGCTCTTGTAGAACGTACGCACGCCGCGCACCAGGTCGGTGATCTGCTGATCGTCAAAGTGATGGCAATAGCGGTAGGCGTGGCGGTCGTTTTGCCAGCCAATGAGGTGGTCGCCGGCCTCAAACTGCGCGGAGTCGTAGCCCTCAAACGGCGGGGTGAGCTCGGCGCGGGCTTCGGCGCGAACGGCCTTGCGCGCCATGCGCTCGTCATTCATAAACTCCCAAAAGCTGATGGCGATGATGCCGCCCGGGCGTGTCTGGCGCACCAGGGCGTCGAGCACGCGTACGCGGTACTCGCACGACGGCACGTGGTGCATAAAGCCAAAGCAGACCGAGATGTCGGCGAGCGGGGCATCGAAAAGCACATCGGGCGTCTCGGCGGGATTGAGTTTCATGAGGGCATCGAGCACATCGAGCTCCTGGAAGTGCAGGTTGGGAATGCGCAGGGCGTGACCACGCGCATCGATGGCCAGGTCTTGGCACGAGTCGACACCATAGAACTCAAACGGGCAGCTGGCATCCGCCGAGGGGTTTGCGCCGTCGACGCCCTTGGCGGCAAGTGCGCCGCCGGCGGCAAAGTTCTCGAATCGCATATTGCCGCAGGCAAGATCGAAGACGCGGACGGGATGCTCGATCGTGGCGACGTCGAGCTGTTCGAGTGCGATGTCCATGGTGCGCGCCCAGCCGGGCCACGGGGCTTGGCGCGTATCGGAAAAGGAGGCGGAGTGCTCGCGATAGAACGTGTTATTGAGCTGGATGAGCGATGAGGCGAAATCGCGGTTCACGGCGCGGAACTCCCTCCGTTGGCGGTGCGAAACAAACAGTACGACCATACTACCGTTAACGCCGCAACGGGGACAACCGAGCTACGGGTCATTGCTTTGTTTGGACACATTTCCGCAGCTCATATGCACCCGCAACCGCCGGTTGTCAAAAATCTCACTAGAATAGGTGGCATGCTTTTGGCGGTGGCGGATAGATTTTTAACTGTGCAAGGCGCCTTAAGAACAAAAACGGTCCGGCGGCACGGCTGGCATCACATAGGAGGAACCATGAATGTAGAAACTGCGCAGCGGCTCGCCGACCTTCGTCGCAGCAAGGGTTTTAGCCAAGAAGGGCTGGCGCGAAAGCTGGGGCTGTCGCGCCAGGCAGTCAGTAAATGGGAGCGCGCGGAGAGCTCGCCCGATACCGAGAACCTGATCTCACTCGCCAAACTCTATGGCGTGAGCCTAGACGAGCTGCTCAATCCGAGCGACGAGATCGAGGACGATATCGAGTTTGAGAACGAGGACCGCGCCCGTCAGCGCGAGGCCGAGGCGGCAGAGCGTGCTCGCACCCATGAGGCGGCGGCGCGCGCTACCGAGGCGGCAACGCAGGCGAGTGATGCTGCGGCCAAGGCGGCGCAAGCGGCAAGCTGGAGTGCGCAGGCCGCCAATGCCGCTACGGCGCAGGCGACGAGTGGCACTGCGGTTGGCTCGACTCCGGTGAAGGGCCCGTTCCAGTCGTTCCCGTATTGGGCCGTGTGTTGGCTACTGTTCTTTTTACTGATGTTCCTGGTTGGTGCCAGCCCCTTTCCCGCACTGATCTTCTTTACGATTCCTATCTATCACTGGGTGGCACGTGCGCTTGATGGCGATTGGGCACGTGGGGATATCCAGGTTGGTCCGGTGCCGGCGGTCGCTAGGACTAAGGGGGAGGACGTTTCCACTGCGGTTGACGCTGGCATGGCTGCCGCGGCCACCGCTGAGCCGAGTGCCAAAGAGGGTGATGAATGATGAAGCTTTCGCATGAATCCAAGGTACGCTTGGGCGTTGGCATCGGAGCGTTCGTGCTCATCATCGGACTTGTCTTTGGCATTTCGCGGACATTGATTCATTTTGATGGTCCGTGGGATCTCGACGATGTTGTATCCGGCTTGTCTGGTATGGACGATGCGCTTGACGAGGACGATCTTTTGGATAGCGGTAACTATTCCGCTCGGCCTCAACAGCTTTCGAGCGAAACGTTTGATGCCGACGCGTTCACATCGCTTGATTTGGACGTGACGTCGGGCACGGTCGAGGTCAAACACGTCTCCGGCGGGCCAGTGCGCGTAATTGAAAGCGGTCGCGTGGCAACGGGGACCGTTGCCTTCGATGCGGCAACCCAGAACCTGGCCGAAATCAAGGGTTCTACGCTCAAGATTCGCCAGTTCGATTGCGATGACGAGCGCGCCATTGACCGCACGGTTATCGTCGAACTGCCGCGCGATGTTGCCGATAACATGGTGGGCATCACAGCGAATGTGGGATCGGGTGATCTGACGGTCGCGGGCATTGCGTGTCATGACCTCAACCTGACTTTGGACTCTGGAGACGTTGAGTTTACGGGCACCGTGACCGATACCCTGAATGCCGAGGTCGGTTCGGGCGATGTGACGTTCGAGCTCTACCAGGCCCCCGCGAAGTCGATGGACGTGAGTGTGGGCTCGGGCGATGTGGAGATGACGGTTCCGAACTCGACGGGCTTTAAGGCGAGCCTCACCTTGGGCAGCGGCGACTTCGAGAGCGATTTCCTTCCGCTTGGCTACGACGGCGAGACCATTTTGAATCTTGAATTCGATAACGGCGATAAGTCTGCTACGTATCGTTTTGAGGTCGGTTCGGGCGACATGTCGTTTGATCCGGAGTGATATGCGGTTTTCGGAGATCGGTACATATAGGCATGCTCTTTGATGGAGGCGCCGGAGCCGTGACGGGCTTCGGCGCCTTTGCCTTTACAATGGGGACATGGAACAGATTATCTTGAACATACTCGAGGCTCTGCGTCACGGCGAGACCGTGGACGACAAGGCGCTCGTCAAACTGATACATGCCGAGGCGCGCCGTGAGGGTGCCGACAAACGCGATTTGGCCAAGCGCCGTCTGCTGCCGTTCTACCAGCGGGTTAAACGTGAGGAGCCGGCTCGGTGGGCTGCGTGGAATGTCGATGCCGATCTGGAACGCCAACTGCTGCAGGTGCTACGCATGAAGCCGCGCCGCACGGCTTCGGGCGTAGCGACCATTACCGTCATCACCAAGCCCTGGCCGTGCTCGGGCGATTGCCTGTTTTGCCCCAATGATCTGCGCATGCCTAAGAGCTATCTGCACGCCGAGCCGGCGTGCGCCCGTGCAGAGCAAAACTGCTTCGATCCGTATCTGCAGGTGAGTGCTCGTTTGACGGCGCTTTCGCAGATGGGTCATGCGACCGATAAGATCGAGCTCATTGTGCTCGGCGGTACCTGGAGCGACTATCCGCAAGGGTATCAAACGTGGTTTATGTCGGAGCTTTTCCGTGCGCTCAATGACGATGCCGTCGCCGGCGTGGCAGCAAACCCCATGTTGGCGCGTCCGGGCATCAGCCGTGCCGAGGCGGGGCGCCTGCTCGATGACGCTCCCGCCGATGCCCTGCCGCCGGCGGTAACAGAGCGCCGCGAGCGCTATCGGGCCGCCGGCATTGCGACAGACGAGGTCGAGCTTGCTGCCGGCGTTGCCGACGACCAGGGGCGTGTGGATGCTGCCGTGGGCGGCTACAACCGTGCGGTGAGTCGTCTGTACGGCCCTGGTACGCCGTGGGGCGAGGTTGCCGAGTGGCAGACGGCAACGATGGAGGAGCTTGAGCGTCAGCAGCGCATCAATGAGACGGCGAAGCATCGCGTGGTGGGGCTCGTTATCGAGACGCGCCCCGATGCTGTAACGCCGCAGGCCCTCACGCTTATCCGCCGCCTGGGTTGCACCAAGATCCAGATGGGTATCCAGAGTCTCGACCAGCACCTGCTCGATATCAACGAGCGTCGCATTTCGGTGGCGCAGATCGAGCGGGCGTTTTCGCTTGCACGCCTGTTTGGCTTTAAGATCCACGCGCATTTTATGCTTAACTTGCTGGGCGCCACGCCCGAGGGGGACAAGCGCGACTACGAGTGCTTTATGACCGAGGGGGCCTTTATGCCTGACGAGGTCAAGGTCTACCCGTGTGCGCTCATCGAGGGCTCGCGTCTGGTGGGCTGCTATGAGCGTGGCGAGTGGCGTCCCTATACCGAGGAAGAGCTGCTCGATGTATTGGCCGACGACATCGTGGTGACGCCGGCGTTCTGCCGCATTAGTCGCATGATCCGCGACTTTAGTTCCGACGACATTATGGTGGGCAACAAGAAGCCCAACCTACGTCAGCTCGTCGAGAACCGCCTGGCGGCTCGGGGTGACGGTGCGACGGTGCGCGAGATTCGCTATCGCGAGATCAGTACGGCGGGTGCCGACTTGGATGAGCTATCTCTTGATGAGGAAGTGGCGTACGAGACGCCGGTGACGCACGAGCGCTTTTTGCAGTGGGTGACGCCGCAGGGCAAGATCGCGGGCTTTTTGCGGTTGTCGCTGCCCGACCATTCGTTTGTTGCCGCGCATGCGGACGAGTTGCCGACGATGCCGGACGAGGCGATGATTCGCGAGGTGCACGTGTATGGCATGGCGGCGCGCGTTGGTGATCAGGGCCAGGCGGCCCAGCACCATGGACTGGGTCGGTCGCTGGTGGAGCGTGCGTGCCATATTGCTCGGGACGCGGGCTATACGCACATCAACGTGATCAGCGCGATCGGTACGCGCGAGTACTATCGCCATTTGGGTTTTTACGACCATGGACTCTATCTGCAAAAGGAGCTCTAGATGAACAAGCCGAGTGTTTCTGCTGGCGTCGTTGCCGGCGTTGCTCTGGGAGCCGCGGCGCTTGGTGCGGCCGCCGTCGCTGTTCGTGCTGCCTGTCTGCAGGTTGCGCGAACCCGCAATGGGTTGGCGCGTGTGAAACGCTTGCACGATGAGGGCGGAGACGAAGTCCGCGTATTGGTGCAAGGTGGGGTCTACCAAAGCGCGAGTTACGTTGGCGAGCGTTGGGCCGAGCCGGTCTTTGCGTACTATCGTGCGTTTGATGACGTGTTTGAGGCCGAGGATACGATGCGCGACGCTTGTGGTCACGGTATCAACCGTATGCTGATGCTGGGCGGCGGCGGGTTTGCCTATCCTAAATTCGCCCTGATGTCGCACGAGGGCTTGCGCATGGACGTCATCGAGTATGACGGAGAGATTACGCGCCTGGCGCGCCGCTGGTTCTACCTAGACGAGCTGGAGCGCGCGGCGGGCGACCGCCTGCGGGTGATTACCGCTGAGGCTCGCTCGTATCTGGGCGTGACGAGTGTGGGTCATCGTCGCTACGACGTGGTCGTGAGCGATTGCTTTGGCGGTGCCGAGCCCGTACGCGAGCTGGCGACGGTTGAGGCGTTGCGTTTGGTGCGGGGCAGCCTAAATGTCGGCGGCGTCTACGTGGCCAATATCGTGAGCGCAAGCGAGGGGGGCGATGTGACGTTCCTGCGCGATTGCACAGCCACGGCACTCGAGGTATTCGCCCACGCCTGGGTGGTCCCATGTGGCGATGCGAAGTTCGGCGGCGAGGAAAACTATCTGCTCATCGCCAGCGACGGCGACTATGTCTTTGCCGAAGCCGTGCCCTTCGACACCGACTTCCTCGGCACCGTCCTTCACGACAAATAAGTCTCCCCGTCCCAAAAAGACTGGTCTTATGCGTGGTCGCGCCAGTCGAGAACGCGCTGCTTCATGCCCTCTATGTCGAGCACGCCTTCGGCAAAGCCCTTGCGCACGAGCTCTTCGGGAACAAACTCGTCGTAGCGATCAAAATAAGGCACCTCGCCGGGATAGACGAGCTCGATGGGATCGAAGTCCTTCTCGGCCTCGGCGGCGAGCACCTCAAAGAATGTCTTCTCGTCGGCCTTCATCTTAAACTGCATAAAGTACGGGCGTGACGGGTCGAGTCCGCGAAGGCCCAACTCAGCGACGCATTTGATTTTAAGCATGCGCTCGAGTGCTAGGAAGGCGTAGCTGCCCAACCAGGGGAAGAGCACCCAGGTGTCGCCACCCAGGTTGATGAGCGGCTTAGTTCCCGCGCCCGAAATCTCGGCCGTATGACGAGCTTGCGCCAAGCGAGCCCGTGCGTTACCCATGAGGTACGGATATGTCGCGTGCTCGTTGAGCGTCTTGCGCATGCGCTCGAGTACGTGTGTATTGATGTCGCCGGGGCAGTCGCCAAAGTAGGCCGGCACCCGGCCCTTGACCTGCGTGGCAAAGACGGTGTGGCGCTTCCAGTCCACTTCCTCGACAATCCAGCAGTGTCCGGCGATGGCGATGCGCTCACCGGGCGGTGGCGGATTGACGATCGTGCCCAATTCGGCCGACTCGCTACGAACGGTGAACTCCTCGTTTTCCTGGAATACGGCGTAGAACTTAAAGTTGTTAATGATGCGCTCGCCCGCGAGACCCACGATGAGCCCGCCACCTTCGGTGACCTGGATATGGTCGATCTTAATGAGGTGACGTAGCAGCACACGGTAATCGTCTGCCGAGACACGGTGGAAATAGCTGAGCGTGAGCACGCGCTGGGCAAGTTCGGCCGGCGTGAGCTCGCCGGTGCTGACGAGGGTCGACATAGTCTGGTGATAGAGCAGGCTGTAGGGGAGTCGATCGAGCTCGGGCGGCTCGACCCACTTTTCCTCGCGATAGAGTTGTACGAGCGCGATACCCTGCAGGAGCTTCCACGGAATGGTTTCGGGCATCATCGTGCGCGGCTCGGGTTCCTCCTCGCGCATGACAAACCACATCTCGGGCGGAAGATCGCGGCGTCCCGTGCGGCCCATTCGCTGCAAAAAGGAGCTGACGGTAAACGGCGCGTCGATCTGGAAGGCGCGCTCCAGGCGGCCGATATCGATACCGAGCTCCAGCGTAGAGGTGGTGACGGTTGTCTGCGCCTGCTCCTCGTCGCGCATGAGCTCCTCGGCCGTCTCGCGCAGCGATGCCGAAAGGTTGCCGTGGTGGATGAGAAAGCGGTCGGGCTCGTGTCGACTTTCGCAGTAGCTGCGCAGCATGGAGCACACGGCCTCTGCCTCCTCGCGCGAGTTGGCAAAGACCAGGCACTTGCGGCCGCGCGTATGCTCAAAGATATAGCCCATACCGGGGTCGGCGTTGTCGGGCGCCGTGTCGGTGGGGTTGAGCAATGCCTGTTCGGGTGCTCGGGGGATGTCGACTTCGCCCTCGGGGGCCGAGGAAGTTCGGCGGTCCTTGGGAGCGGCCTTGCCCCGTGCCCGCTCACGACGTTGACGGCATTCCTCTTGTGTGAGTTGTCCGCTGTGACGCACGTCTTGGGTGCCGGAGGGCAGTGCCACGGGTGTCGCTGCCTCAATGCGCTCGCACGCAAGCACTTCGGCCTCTTGAGGACCCATGCTCTCGAATCCTCGCTGCTGCGCCTGAGGACCCGAGTTGTAGAAGTGTTCCATAGAGATGCGCCACACGCGTCGCGGTTCCTCAAAGCGGGGGATAACGCAGTCGCGTCCCGTTCCCTGCGAGAGAAAGGCGCCCGTGCGCTCGGGGTCGCCGATGGTGGCCGAAAGGCCAATGCGGCGAGGCTGCACGCCGGCCATGCGCGAGAGTCGCTCGATAAGGCAGAGCGTTTGCCCGCCACGATCGCCGCGCATGAGCGAGTGGACCTCATCGATGACCACATAGCGCAGGTCGCAAAACATGCGCGGGATCGCCATATGCTTATGGATTAAGAGCGCTTCGAGTGACTCGGGCGTAATCTGCAAGATGCCGCTCGGTTTTTTAATGAGCTTAGCCTTGTGCGACTGCGAGACATCGCCGTGCCAGTGCCAGACAGGGATGTCGGCCTCTTCGCAGAGGTCGTTGAGGCGGACGAACTGATCATTGATGAGCGCTTTGAGGGGGCCGATGTAGAGGGCGCCCACGCTCGCGGGCGGGTTCTCCCAAAACTCGGTCAGGATGGGAAAGAAGGCCGCTTCGGTTTTGCCGGAAGCCGTGGATGCCGTTAGGAGCACATTGTCTTGTGTGTTAAAGATGGCATCTGCCGCCGCAACCTGAATGGAGCGCAGACTCTCCCAATCGTGGGAGTAGATGAAGTCTTGGATAAACGGGGCGTAGCGGTCAAAGGCGTTCATGGGACCTCCTTTCAAAAACGAATCTCTCAACGCGGTAGGCAGTGGCTTGCTGCATTAGTGCCTCGACGTTTGCCCAGATAAAACCTGCCAAAATAAACCTGTCCCTTTTTGGCAGGTTAGATGGTGAACTCGGCGAAATTGCGGTCGCCGCCTGCGGTGCCGGTGTCGCCTGTTGCGGCTGCCGGCGCCAGCGTGTCGCCACCGACGCTTTGCAGCAGCTCGGCTACGTTGGCGTCGGGGTTCTGACACAGGATGTCGAGCAGCTCGATAAAGTCACGGATGACCTCACGCGGCGTTAAGTGCGTATCGGCTCCCACGCGACCGAATTCGATCTTGAGGAAGTCCACCAAGTCGCTCTCGGTAAGCGTGGGCGTCCAGCCAAAGTAGCCGGCATGGATCTGCATGAGTTTTTCGATGAGCACCAGCAGCTCCTCATAGGTGAGTGGCTGCAGACGAATGATGGGCGCGAGCATGTCCTTAAGGTCCTCGCGCGCAAAGCGGCCCTGAGCGAGTCGGCTGCGCAGGGCTTCGTAGGAGAACACGCCGCGGCGGCGGTCTTCGATGGAGGTTGGCGTGCCACCCATGATCATGCCCAGGTACTGCGCTTTGCCCTGGAGCGTGTCGTTGTACATGGTCAAGATCTTCTCGTAGTTGTATTGGCGCGTGATCGCGTTGGGAATCTTGTACAGATTCACGAGCTCGTCGATGAGCACCAGCATGCCCTTGTAGCCGCTGCAGACCAAAAAGCGCGCAATGAGCTTAACGTAGTCGTACCAGTCGTCATCGCTGATGATGGTCGAGGAGCCCAGCTCGGCGCGTGCCTCACTCTTGGTTCGGTACTCGCCGCGGATCCATTTGGTCACGCGGCTCATGGCCTCTTCGTCGCCCTCGGATACGGCCGTGCGATAGCGTCGGAGCATGCGGGTGAAGTCGAAGCCGTGGACCATTTCCTCGAGCGGGGCCAGTTGGGCATTGACGGCAGACTCATCGGCATCGGCACACGAGGCGACCCAGCGATCCAGAATAAGGTTGAGCGCACCGCCCTCGGGGCGCGTCTTGGTCGATATATTGCGGATGAGCTCGCGGTAGGTGGCAAGGCCCTGCCCCTGACCGCCCTGCAGGCGGCGCTCGGGCGATAGGTCGGCATCGGCGACGACGAATCCCTCGCCCATGGCGTGCGTACGGATGGTCTGAAGCAAGAAGCTCTTGCCGGCGCCGTAGCGACCGACTAAAAAGCGGAAGCTCGCGCCGCCATCGGCGATGAGACTCAAATCGGTGAGCAAGGCGCGAATCTCGACCTCGCGTCCCACAGTGATATAGGGAAGGCCGATGCGCGGGACCACGCCACCCTTGAGCGAGTTGAGAATGACGGCGGCGACGCGTTTGGGTACGCGGGGCGCTGCGGATGCGGTATCACTCATGGTCTAGGTATCCTCTCACGTCTGCTTTGTAGTCCTCGATAATCTGCGGCCCTGCCGCGCCAAATTCAATTACGGTGTCACCCACCAGGTCAAAGAGCGTCTCATTGATGCTGTCGACGAGCATGTCCTCGCTCTGGCCCGAGTGCGCTACTGCCGATGCCGCTTGCGCTGCGTTTTGCTCGAGGAGTGCGCGAAGGAAGGCATCTGCGGCGGGCGCGAGTTTGTTCGCAGCTTCGGTGGGCGCGGGCGTTACGGGTGCGGGCACAGACGCGAGGAGCGGCGCCACGACACCAAACTGTTCGGTGGAAATGGTTGGCTCGTCGGCCTCGTCCTGCCCTGCGGCCGCCGTGACCGGCTCGACAGATGCGTCTGCCGCGGGCTCGGCTTTCGGCTGCTCGGAGTCCACCGTATCGACCTCTGCAAGCGCATCGTCCTCGCGCTCCTCATCGATCAAAAGCGCCTCACGCGTTTGTGCGGCGGCACTCCGGATATGCCCCAGCTGGCTCAGGTCGATATCGATCTTGACGGGCTGATGTGCGGCATCCCATGAAAGCCATGCCACGATCTCGTCATCGATAATCTTAGCCAGATATTTGGGGACCTTCTCTTCCTTAAGGGGATGGCCGGGATCCAGTGCCAAGCGCAGACGCTGATCACAAGCGCGCATCATCTCACCGAGCTTGCTGCTTTTTTGTCTGCTGCCGTGGACGCGCATGCATTCCCAGAAGCCGTTTTGACAACGGTAAATATGGATGGGGTCCAGACGGTATTCGCAGTCCTCGTGGCGATTGGGCGCAAAGAACACGGCCGAGGCAAACATGGTATAGGGCATGGCCGTCTCCTCCCCAAACAAGCTCGCCACGATACCGGTCTTTCGGTGCGTGTCATAGTAACGCGCCATACGGACATACACGGCGCATGCCACGTGGCGCAGGTCGCGATGGTGGCTGCGATCGAGTCTTGAGTTATTAAGGTTATACGTGGAGAGGGCGTTGATAGCGGCCATGAGTCGCTCCTCGCGCGCCTCGTCGGGCGGAAGGGGGAGGATCGGCTCAGAGGATTTACGACGTTTGGGGGCCTGCCCGGACGGCTCCGGTGCAGGCGCAAGGTCTCGAACCGCACGCCGCAGCTCGATAAGGGCGTTATCGAACATGACGGTTTTAGAGTCGCGAAGCAGCTTGGGATCGAGCCCGTGGAACACGGCGTAATCCTGCAGCCACACGCGTGCAAACCGGTCGATGCCGGGCTCGAGGGCACGATAAGCATCCCAAAAGGCCTTGATCTTGCTAAAACCATCGAGCGGGTCATCTACGCCAATGCCGCAGATCAGTTCATAGAGATACAGGAAGGCAAAGGACGTAGACGTTTCTTCGACGGTTCCGCGGCGTACCCGTGCGCGCCAGGTAAAGTACCCGCGCAGCTGGCGATCGCTCATGGCGTTGTAGGTTGGGAAGTACGACTTGAACGTACCGTTATAGGGGCAATCGTCCTCAAAGTCGGCCATCAGCAGGCCTTGGCGGTAGAAGAGCTCGGCTTCCGAAAGCCAGCGTCCTGCACCGCCTTTGGGGTCATCCTGCCAGCGCGATATCTCGCGCATCTTGCGGTACTGGTCGGGAAGGAAGTTCTGCATCTGACGACCGGTTTTGAGAATCGGCTCGTCTGCGTAGACTTCATGTGAGAAACGGGCGGACTGATGGGTCCGGGCCTCGGCCATAATGCGCTCGATGAGCATCTTGATGTCCTGGTCGGCCACCGCTTCTCCTCTCCTAACGCAGCTTCGGTGACCTCATATCATAGCACAGCATCAAACAGGTGTTCGAGATACCGCTATGTAGATAGATTTAGAACAGGAGGGCGTAGATGACGGCTATGACAACGGAGGGGAGCATATTGGCCGTGCGGAAGGTCTGGGGACGGATGAGATTGACGCCGACGCAGAAGATGAGCATAGAGCCCACGAGCGATAGGCTGTCGAGGGCGGCGGTGGTCATGATGGGGGAGAGCGCGCCGGCAAACAGCGTAATCGTTCCCTGGAACACGGCGACGGGCAGGGCCGAGAAGATG
This sequence comes from uncultured Collinsella sp., assembly GCA_900541205.1. Lineage (GTDB taxonomy): Bacteria > Actinomycetota > Coriobacteriia > Coriobacteriales > Coriobacteriaceae > Collinsella. The sequence continues at coordinate 47,797 of UQIV01000006.1, forward strand.
CAGCCGCGTCCGAGCGAGGCCGTCATGGTGCAAACGATGATGCAGTCCAGCGCGCCCTTGAGGGCGAGCGTGGACCAGTCGCCGAGCAGACCGTCTTGGATTGATCCCACGATAGCCATGGCACCGATGCAGACGGTCAGCGATGTCGAGACAAAAGCGTTGGTGAACTCGTTATCGCCCTCGCTGCCGGTTTTGCGCTTGAGCCATTCGCCAAGGTTCTCGATGGCAGCTTCCAAGTTGATGGCCTCGCCGATGAGCGAACCGAGCGCAAATGAGACGATGAGCATGGTGGTACCGGTGGTCGCTAGCGCCTTTCCATCGATGATGAGCATCTTTTGCATGGTGCCGCCCAGGCCGATAAACAGGACGCACAGCCCCGATGCTTTCATGAGCGTGTCTTGGATGCGCGGTGTAATGAAGCGGCCGCCCGCTAATCCTAAAAGACCGCCCGCAACTAAAAGCACAACGTTGATGATTGTTCCCAAGCCCGGCATGAGCCCTCCTGTATTGATGCCAACGTGGCAATCGTAGCAGAACGAAATGCGAGGCACATCGCAACCCATCTAATACGTTATATAAGCGGTATTAGGAATGATGCGCAGCATTTAAGCCTCAGGTGGTTGTCGGGACATAGGGATAGTATTCAAAGCGCAGTGTCATAAGCCGCTGCGGGGATTCAATAGCCGCGGCGATGATATTGGCATCGCGGGCACGATCAAACCCTTCGAGCTCGATCTGGTACGAGACGTCTTGCATAATGTCCAGACGTCGCCAGGCTAGGAGTGTGTCGCCATCGAATTCCAAGGCCTTGCCTCCGTCTGGAGCAACGGCGTATAGACGCAGCTTGGCGGTGGTTGCAGGGTCGACAACTGTGACCTTTTTAATTTCGTTTCGAGTATTCTTGGCGCCCAACAAGGTGAGCAGTGTTGGGGCCACGACCTCGCCCGATGGCAAAAAGACGACTTCGATGGATTCAGGAAATGCGATGATAGCCGACTTGCGGACGGGCTGATTGGCGGCGGCAGCTTCGATGTTCGCAGCGTCGATGACCTCTGTGTGGTCGAGCGCGGCAAGCACGCAGCAGTTACCTTCATCGATCTCTTGAGGATCAGCAAGCCCCAGACTGTCCGCGAGCTCGGGATCGTTTGGATCGGTAGCGGGCTCATCCGGTGCTTCGAAAGAAGCTGGGACGCTGTTTGTCGGCGACGGCGTGTCGCCCGCACTTGCTTCTTTATCCGCGCTCTCTTCTTGTATGGTTGCGTTGATGGGTTCGTCGTTTGAGGGGAGCGTCTTGGCGTCAAGCGCGGAGGGGAGAATTCCGATGGCTCCGGATCCGTTCCACTCCATTTCGAGAAGCGCCGGGTCGGCAAGAATGCGTTGCCTGCATTGCGCGTGGGCATCGATCTCAATAGGGCCTGCCTCCGTCCCGCGCGTAAGGCTGAGAGATCCGGCTGGCTTCTCGAAATGAGCGTCTGTGTCTTTGGCGCTGACGGCGTAGAACAGCAGGGACGCTTCTCCCGCCGCGATGGCATCGGTGCCGGCTTTGGTCAGCCGCAGCGATGCCGTGAATGAGAGGGTGGGCTGCGTGTCGTCTGCATTCGCGGCGGCGCAGCCCAGACATATACCGCCTCCTTTCTCAAAAAACGTACCGTCGAAGGCGACCTTCGCTCCGTTCGCCGAGTCATCGACCGAAGCGATGTCGATGCGCAACTCCAAATCGCACGGATCGCCATCTGCATCGAACACAACCGAGCGCCACGTGCAGACGGCGCGCCCCGCCTGGGAGCCGTTTGCCTTGTTCGAACGATTGATATCCACGACTATCGAGCCGTCCGTATTACGACGAAGGCATCCCGAGGTTGAGATTGCGGCCTGTGCGATCGAAAAACGCTTGCACGCAATGGCGCTCGACGGATTTGGTGCGGAGCTTAGGGCTGCTGGTAAGGAGTCTGCCATGACGGGAGTCGCCCAAGCGGCGACAGGCGTTCCGGTTGCGAGCGCGCCGCAGAGTGCGACGACGGGCAAAAGGTTCTTCGATGCCATGGGGTCTCCTTAGCTAATTTAGTGAGGCCTGTCCGTGTTTTGTTTCTGGCTGCGTTTGATGTGCAGACCGAGGCCGGCGGTCCCCGCGCCTGCTGCTGTGGAGCCTCCTGCCAAGAGCCATCGTCTGTCGCCTGTCTGCGCCAACGGTTCCTCGCGGTCGCCGCGGTCGAGCTCCGAGAGGTCGACCGTCACTTGCGTGGCGGCCTGCGCCTGTTCTTGCTGGGCAAAGGCCATGGCTGGCCCAAACGCTAGGATGCTGACGGCGGCGGCCAGGGCGACGGCCTTATGCCGTGTGCGCACCGGGCTCGACCGTCCAGGTGATCGTTGCAACCTGATCGCCTTCGCCGGTTACGCGGAAGATGTCGCGCGTGACGCGGGCGACGTTTCCGCTTGTCTTGAGCTTAATTTTGTCCGTGCCGCCGGCAATGCCCTGGTAGCCCATGTCGAAGGCTGCGTTCTTGGAAAGATCGAGGCCCGTCCCCTGCATTGCGGCGCTGGCGTTCTGGAGTGCGCCGTCGGGGCCGACCTTAAAGTCGATGGAGTTCTGCGCGGTTCCGGCCTTGGCGTCGGCAGCAATGGTCCAGGTGTTCATGGCGTCGATCTTCATGTTAGTGACATGGATGCCGTAGGCCGAATGATTGTCGATGGTGGTCGCGTCTTCTGAGGGGCCCTGAAGCGTGCCGTCGGCCTTGGCGACGAAGGGAATAACCGTCGGAACTTTGAACTCAACGTTGTCGATCTCGGTCCTGACCATTACTTTCGTGGTTCCAACGCGCCCGGCCGCCATAGCTGGCGTCGGGGCAGCGCCCATTGCGAGCGCGAGCGCGAGCCCTGCGCCCACGACGAGCGCTCTGGCTCCGTTCATGTTCCTGGTGATGTCCATGGTCGTTCCTTTCTATTCGCCGCGGGCCGTCCCCGCGATGATTGGACGAATGCTGGTGAATTGCGTGCGGTGCCGCGTCGGCCGGAAAAGCTAGTTCTCGGCTTGCTCAACCCGCACCTTGACACGTGTCGGATTGCCGTGGCTGTCGAGGGTCTTGGCATCGAGTGCCTGGATCTCGATGTACGCCTCGCCTTCTTTGATGTCGCCGGCGGGGCACGTCTCGATTGTCTTGCCGGTCTCGACCACACCGGATTCGTACATGGTCTCGTCGTTTTGGATGACGCGGAATCGCTGGGGAAATTTATTGTCTTGGACGTTTTGCACGTTGACGCGCAGCTTGCCGTCCTCCTGCAGCTGAGCGACCGGCGCGACCGAAATCGTCATCATGTTGTCGCGGACGATAGCGTCGAGCTCATCTTGGATTTCCTGACGCGTTTTGCCCTCGGCCGTCGTAACCGAAGCGCCCGCCTCGGGTACGGGCTGCGACTGCCAAGCGTATAGTCCTACGGCGACAAGGGCACAGACGATGGCCAGGCAGGCAACGATGAGCTTCCTGCGATGCCCCAGGCCTGCAAAGTGGGGTGGCTTCTTCGCGCTCATGCGGCATCCTTGGCGGTATAGATGCGCGCAAAGGTGGACGGGTCCGCTCCAAAGAGCATGTGAAGCATCAGACGGCGCGAGTAGACAAGCTCGTCGAAGTCGGGAGGGAGCTCGATGTCGTGGATATGCGCGATGTGGTGGGCGAGCGCCGAGAACGACTCGGGGTCGCAGATCACATCGGTGGTAACGTGGTAGACCGTCGTATCGGGGAATGCCTCTTCGTCGAAAGGCAGGAGATGGGGATCGTCGTCGACTTCGATGGCGATGCCGTACTGGGGCCAGTAATATGCCATGGGAACCTCCCTGCTTCTGGGCCAAAACTTCTATCGGTTTTGGCTGTCGACGCCGACCGTATCAGCCGCTACTTGACCAATTTCTGACCAAATGCTTGACGGATTGGCGTCTCCGCAGGTAAAAGGCGGCAAAAAAAACTCCAACTTTTTTCGAGCGACAATTGCGCGGTCGGCGACGGCGGGGCCATATGTGTCAAAAGCATCGTCTGCCGAGGAAATCAAGCCGCTCGCCGAATTGCACGAACGTAAAAATCGCCAATTATGGAGACGGTCTCGAACACGTCGACGAAACGATGCGGTAACATCTCCCTGCAAACACTGTAGTTAGCTAAAGGGGGAGTTCGCGTGTCTGCAACCATCAAACCCTTCACCGACGAGTTCGAAGAGTATGGTCGCGATGAGTCTCGCGCATCGGGCGAGGCCTCGAGCATCTCGTTTCCGACAACGGAAGACGAGGTCCGTGCCATTTTGGAAAAGCTCCATGCCGAGCGTGTCCCGGTAACGGTTCAGGGCGCCCGAACCGGCCTTGCCGCCGGTGCCGTGCCCCACGGCGGGCATATCCTCAATACTTCCCGTATGAATCGCTACTTGGGCCTTCGCCGCGATGAACAAGGCCAATTTCTGCTGCGCGTGGAGCCGGGCGTTGTGCTCTCGGAGTTGCGCAAGCAGCTGAGCAAGAAGGTGCTGCCGACTGCTGGTTGGGACCAGGCATCGCTTGAGGCCTACGAGGAGTTCCAAGAGGCCCCCGAGCAGTTCTTTCCCACCGATCCCACCGAGACGTCTGCCTGTCTGGGCGGCATGGCGGCATGTAACGCCTCCGGTGCCCGCAGCTACGCCTACGGTCCCATGCGCCCACATATCACGGGACTCCACGTCGCACTGGCTGATGGCGATTTGCTTGAGCTTCAGCGCGGCGAGGCTTTTGCCCAGGGCCGCCACCTGTCGCTCGTGACGGCAGCGGGCCGTACGCTCGAGCTCGATCTTCCCAGCTATACCATGCCCAAGACAAAAAATGCCTCAGGCTATTTCGTTGCTGATGAAATGGACGCCATCGACCTCTTTATCGGCGCTTGTGGCACGCTCGGCGTTATCACCGAGCTCGAGATTGCCCTGCAGGCGGCGCCTGCGGTCGTTTGGGGCGTGAGCTGCTTCTTTGATAGCGAAGACAAGGCCGTGTCCTTTACCGATTCCGTGCGCCCCGTCCTGTCCCATGCGGCTGCCATCGAGTACTTCGATGCTGGCGCCCTGGATATTCTACGTCGCCAGCGCGAGCAGTCGACCGCGTTCGCTTCGCTGCCGGCGCTCGACAAAGACGCTAAGGTCTGTGTTTACGTGGAGCTCGACTGCGACGACGAAGCCCAGGCGACTGAGGAGCTGTATCACTTGGGGTGGGTACTAGAGCTTGCGGGCGGCAGCGACGATGCGACATGGGTCGCGCGCACCGAGGTCGATCGCGAGTGTCAGCGATTCTTCCGCCATGCGGTGCCCGAGAGCGTCAACATGCTCATCGACGAGCGTCGCCGCACGGATCCCACCATCACCAAGCTGGGATCGGACATGTCGGTGCCCAACGCGTGCCTTGCCGATGTCGTTGCGCTCTATCGCCGCACGTTGGCCGAAAGCGGGCTTGAATCTGCTGCCTGGGGACACATCGGCAACAACCATCTGCATGTGAACATCCTGCCGCGCGATGCGCAGGACTACCGTCGCGGTGGCGAGCTGTTTGCCCAGTGGGCTGCCGAGGTAACTGCTATGGGCGGCGCCGTCTCCGCAGAACACGGCGTCGGCAAGATCAAGGCGGGCTTCTTGGAGACGATGTACGGTCACGAGGCCATGGTCGAGTCGGCGCGGCTCAAGCTCCAGCTCGATCCCGACGGGCAGCTGGGTCGCGGCAACCTGTTTTCGGAGAAGCTCTTGGATGAGCTCGTCCAGAAAGGGGGCGCGTGAAGATGAGCGATTTCCATATGGTGGTGTGCGTCAAGGCCGTGCCGGGCAGCACCGAGGTCAAGATGGACCCCAAGACCAATACCATCGTGCGCGATGGCAAGCAGGCGGTCATTAATCCCTTTGATGCGAGCGCTTTGGAATGCGCGCTGGCGCTGAAAGACGACTTTATCGGCTTTGGCATGGACGTGCGCGTGACGGTGGTGTCGATGGGCATCCCCGCGACCGAGTCGCTGCTGCGCGACTGCATCGCTCGAGGTGCCGACGACGCGCTGCTGCTGACCGATCGCGCCTTTGCAGGTGCCGATACCCTGGCAACCACCTACGCCCTCAAGTGCGGCATCGAGGCGCTCGACGAGGACTTCGACCTGCTCATCTGCGGCAAGATGGCGGTGGATGGCGATACGGCCCAGATTGGTCCCGAGCTTGCCGGTGCTTTTGAGATTCCCTGTGTGACCGACGTGAGCTGCGTGCAAAGCGCGGGCTTTACGACGTGTGGCTCGCTGGCGCTCGTTCACGGCTGCGATGCCGGCGAGGAGACGGTGTGTCTTGAGATGCCGTGCGCGATGACGACTGCCAAGGAGATTGGCCAGTTGCGTATGCCGAGTATTGCCGGTATTCGCGCGGCGGAGGAGGCGGACGTGCGCGTGGTCAGTGCCGCCGACGTGAACGCCGACCCCGCGCGTTGCGGTCTTGCCGGGTCGCCGACACAGGTCGTGCGCTCGTTTGTGCCCGACCGTGACCAAACGTGCGAGGCCGTTGAGGGGACGGCGTCCGAGCAGGCGGCAAAGCTTGCCAAGATTATCGAGGGGATGGCGTAGATGAGCGGACTGATTATCGATAGCGAAGCCTGTATCGGCTGCGGTCGCTGCGTTCGCGCCTGTGCTTCGGGCGGCATCGTAGTGGAAGGCGAGCGACCCAACCGATGCGCCCACGTAGCCGACGGCTGCATCCTATGCGGTGGGTGCGTCGACGCCTGCCCTGTCAACGCTATCTCGATCGAGCGTGATGAGGCCGCTGGTGCGGTGGACCTTGATGCATATCGAGACATTTGGGTATTCGCGCAGACCGACGAGCACGATACGGTGAATCCCGTTGCCTATGAGCTCATGGGCAAGGGCCGCGAGCTTGCCGATGCTCGTGGCTGCCGTCTGGTGGCGCTGGTCGGTATGGGCCCCGAGGGTTCTCTCGGTGACCTGGAGCATCTGGTTTGCGCGGGCGCCGACGAAGTCCTGGCCTGTCGCGATGAGCGCCTGCGCCAAAACGATGCGGAGGTCTACGCCCGCTCGATCTGCGATTTGGTAGCCGAACGCAAACCCGAGGCCATCCTATACGGTGCGACCGCTTTTGGCCGCGAACTGGCACCCGGCGTTGCCGTGCGTTTGCAGACGGGCCTTACGGCTGACTGCACCGTACTTTCGATGGATACGGAGACGGGGCTGCTGCAACAGACGCGTCCGGCGTTTGGCGGCAACCTGATGGCCACCATCGTCTGCCCCAATCATCGTCCCCAGATGGCAACGGTTCGTCCCGGCATCTTTAAGGCGCCCGACTTCGACTACGGCCGTTCCGGCACGATCACCCAGGTGATGCTTGCGGAAGACGTTAAGGCTCGTGTCGAGATCTCGATTCCCGCCGAGGAGTGGGGACAGCAGCCCTCGATCGCCAATGCCGAGCGCTTGGTCGTGGTGGGCCGTGGCATTGGCTCCAAGAAGAATCTGCCCCTGATGCGAAGGCTCGCCGAGGCCCTGGGAGCCGAGCTTGGTTGCACGCGACCTGTCGTGGAGGCCGGCTGGTTGGAGTATCGCCATCAGATTGGCCAGACCGGCGTATCGGTTTCGCCCAAGCTTCTCGTGAGTATCGGTGTTTCGGGCGCCATCCAGCATCTCGCCGGCATCGGTGGGGCGGAGTGCATTATCGCCATCAACGAGGACCCGGATGCCCCCATTTTCGGTGCTGCCCAGTACAAGGTTGTTGGGGACGCCGTCGAGGTCGTTGAGGAGCTGCTAGCCCAGCTTGAGCGCTAGGCGCGCGCCAGCCAGTTACGCATCTCGTCCTTTAGGCGGCTCCAGGTTGCCTGCGTGGCGGGGTCGGTAAAGGGCCGCGTAATGCCAAAGGGCGCGTCGAGCAGGCGGTGGATATCGCCCTGTTCGCGCGCCAGCGCGCGGCTTGCTGGATAGACGAGCTCAAACATAAAGCAGATAAGCCCCACCAAGAAGTCGGCGGGCTCATCGCGCTCATCGCGTGCGACGCAGCGGTGCTCGTCAAAGGCGGCAAGTGTCGGCGACGAGAAACGGCTGCCGAGAAACGTCTTCTCGTCCACCTTGAGGATAGTGTCGACGGTGCTGTCGGCGATGGTGCGCATAATGTCGATCTTGTCACCATCGCGCACGATATCGCAGAAGCTCCGCGTGCGCACGTCGAGCCGCGCGGGTAGGCGGAAATCGCTGTGATAGGCAATGCTCGCTCGGATGAGCTCATCTTCTGCCGGGTCATCGATAAAGTCGCGGATGCTCGTTACGGCGGGTGCATCGGCGGGATTCTCGCCAAAGAGGACCTCGATGCCCAGCGCCGCATGGCTCATGCTCTCGGCGTCCTTAAAGGTGTCCCAGCGTCGCAGCTGCTCAAAGCGGCCCATATCGTGTAGCAGGCCGCAAAGCCATGCCAGGTCAATATCTTCTGACGACCAGCCCTGCTCGCGCGCTACGGCATCGCATGCCTCGGCCACGTGGTACGTATGCTCGATTTTGAGCGCGATGCGTGGGTTGGTGGCGTCGTAGGCATCGGTGTAGCTTTTGAAGGCCGCGCGCGCCCGGTCTCGATCGATAGCTGTCATAATGACTTCCTAAAAAGTTGTGTCTTTCGATCCGGTGGCAATTGTAGGTGAACTCGGTTGCTGTCGGATGATGATTCTGCCGTGTCGCTACATGCGGTTCGGAGACCTTGTCAGGATGAGAAGCGTATGGTGCTCAAAATCGTAAGAACCGTCTGGCCAGTGATGCTTACCTATGTTGCAATAGGCGCGCCGTGCGGAATGATCATGGGGCAGACGGGAATGGAGCCCTGGATGGTCTTTGCCCTGAGCAGCACGTTTGTGACGGGTAGCGGTCAGTTTATGATCTGCAATCTTTGGCTGGCGGGCGTACCGGCACCTTCGATTATCGCGAGTGTTGCCGCCATCTCCTCGCGTTTTGCGCTTTACTCGGCATCGATCGCGCCGCATCTGACGGGTGCCTCGAAGCGTCAGACGCTGGCTGTTGCCGCGACACTTACCGAGGAGGCATATGGCATCTCGCTTGCCAAGTTGGTTGAAGGGGAGGATTGGGGCCCGCGCGAGTCCTTTGTGCTCAACGTGATCCTCATCGCAACATGGGGCGTTTCGTGTACGATGGGCGCCATCGTCGGCGCCGTTGTCGATGTTCCCACCGCCATTGCAGCCTTTGTCTGCACCTCGCTCTTTATCTGCCTGCTCTTTTCGCAGCGGCTGTCGCGCGGCAACGTTGTCGCGGCGGTTTCGGGTGCGGTGTCCGTCGCCGTATGCAAGTTCTTGGGCCTCACGAATATTGCCGTGCCGGCAAGCGTCGTGGCCGGCATTGCCATTGCGCTGGCGTGCGATGCTGTATTTGACGGAAGAGGTGCCCGCGATGCCCGTTAACGAGTTCTTGGTTCTGTGGCTGTCGTCGTGGGCTGCTATCGCGTTCTTTCGAATCGCGCCGGCGTTCGCCTTGCGCGGGCGGACCCTGTCGCCCCGCATTACCGAGGCCCTGGGCTATATCCCGCCCGCTGCCTTTGCCGCGCTGGTCGCCAACGACTTGGTGAACCCCGGCGCGTTCGACGTGGGACTCTGGCCTGCCTTGGTTCCCTGGATTGCGGCCGCCGGCGTCGTGGCGGTGGCAATCAAGACAAAGTCGATGTTGTGGTGCTGCGTCTCGGGCATCGTACTCTATATTGTCTTGAGCCTTATATAGGGGTGGCGTCGCGGACGCCGAATCTCGTTCCATCCCAACTTGTCGAATTTTTCACCGAGCCGGTCTATTTCTTCTGGTACCATGGTCAAACTTTACTGTAGCAAAGCGTGACGTGGGCTTTTGTACCCCGTCAGCGGAAATGGGGGTTTCATGGCACAGGAAGCAACCGCCAACGAGCAAAAGAAATTCAGGGTCCCGCGCATCCCGGGCGACATCATGATCTATCCGATGATCGTCGGTCTTTTGCTCAACACCTTCTGCCCGCAGGTTTTTGAGATCGGCGGCTTCTTTACGGCTGCCTGCCGCGGTGGCTCCAATACCATCGTCGCCGCGATCCTGCTGTTTGTGGGTGCCGGCATCAGCTTTAAGTCCACGCCGGGCGCCATCAAGACCGGTATCGTCGTGCTGATTCCCAAGCTGGTCGTCGCAGCGGCTCTCGGCCTAGGCGTGGCGTATTTCTTTAACGACAACTTCCTGGGTCTGAGCTCCGTGTCTATCATCGGCGGCATTACGTTTTGCAACATGGCGCTCTATACGGGCATCATGGGCGAGTTCGGCGATGAGTCCGAGCAGGGCGCCGTCGGTATCCTGTTCTTTACGGCCGGCCCCGCGGTCACGATGATCATCCTCGGTGTCTCGGGTCTCGCCAACATCCCCGTCGGCACTATCATCGGATCCATCCTGCCGCTTGTTATCGGCATGGTCCTGGGCAACTTGTTCCCGTTTATCAAGAACCTGCTGGTCCCCGGCGCCAATCCCGCGATCGCTGTCATCGGTTTTCAGCTCGGTGCGTCCATGAGCCTTTCGAGCTTCATCACCGGCGGCATTTCGGGCATCCTGCTGGGCCTCATCACGCTCTTTATCGTCGGTCCCATCACCTTTGCGTTCGAGCGCCTGTGCGGTGGTAACGGCAAGGCTGCCGTGGCTTGCTCCACCATCGCCGGCACGGCTATGACCACGCCGGTTGCTCTCGCCGAGGTCGCGCCGCGCTACGCCGAGCTTGCACCCACCGCGTACGCCCAGATCGCCACTGCCGTTATCATCACGGCAATCATGGCTCCGATTCTGACCGGCTGGGTCGACAAGAAGTTCTGCCAGGGCAAGGAGGACCTGTCGGTCGAAGGCGTCGAGGCTATTGAGGAGGCCGTCGCGACCGACATCGACGGCGAGTAATCGTCGACGCGAGTCAATCAAGCCGGCGTGTGCAATTCGCGCCGTATGGGCGCCCGAACGGTGGCTGTTCTGCAGTGACGTTCGGGCGCTCTGCTATGATTCCCTTTACCCCTGCGGAGAAAGGGGTGTTTGGCGCCTGGGCGCGACTCGGGCGATTCTGGCCACTTGGATATTGAAGGGGGGGCGTCTAGTGATTAAGGCACTCAAGATCGAGATATTCCTGCTGTGCATGATTATTCTTATCGGGCTTGCCGTACGAAGCCGTCGCTCCCTGTTCTCGAGCACCCAGCAGCTTTTATTTAGCATGCTGGGCTACACGTCTGCTGCCTACATTTTCTTCGATATGATCTGGACGCTCTCGGACGGCGTAAGCACTCCTGTAGGCATCACGGCCAACTGGATTTCCAACGCGGTCTCGTTTTCGCTGTTCGCCATCGCGTGCCTCATTTGGTTTTTCTATTCCGAGACGATGCAGGGCTCACGGCTCCTGACCACGCCCTACAGGGTGGTACTTTTAACGTTGCCAACAGCATTGGTGGTCGTGCTGGCATTTACCAGCTACTGGACGCACGCTATGTTCTATATCGATGCACAGGGCGTATATCGTCGCGGAGCGCTTTATATGATTCAGCCTATCGTTAGCTACTGCTACGTCATATATACGTCCTTGCATGCCTTTATTCAGGCTCAAAAAGTCGAAAGCCTGCAAAAGAAGGCCATTTATCGCACCCTCGCCTTTTTTGCGGTTCCCGCTCTGGTGGGCGGTACCTTCCAGGTTTTGTTTTCGGTACCGGGCCTTTGCGTCGGTATAACGCTGAGCATCCTGCTGCTCTATATCGTCTATCAGGAGCAACTGATTTCTACTGACCCGTTGACTGGCCTCAACAATCGCAACCGTTTTGAGACCTATATGCTGTCGCTCTTCTCAAATGTGGATCAGGCCGAAGATGTGTATCTGCTCATGATGGACGCCGACGGCTTTAAGCAGATTAACGATCGCTATGGGCATGTGGAGGGCGACCACGCTCTTCAGGTCATATCCGCTGCGCTCAAAGAAGTCTGCTCGGCGTCTGGTGGCTTTATCGCACGCTATGGTGGCGATGAGTTCGTGGTGCTCCAAAAGGCAGCGACGGAACAGGACATCATACGTCTGTGCGCGGCAATCAACGACGAGCTCGCGCGCGCCGAGGTGCCGTATCTGTTGCGGATGTCCATCGGCTACGCACGGGTCGGTGACGGCGTCGATACCTGGCAAGACTTGCTTCGCGCTGCCGACGCGGAGCTCTACCGCGTCAAGGCCGAGAAAAAGAAGGCCGGCGTCCAGATACGCTAGGAAAAGGGGCACACGACCGTGGTGGTCGTGCGCCCCTTTTTGCGTTTGTGGGGGCCACCGGCCATAATGCCCAGGCGCGGTGCGGCAAGACGGGCGTCTGCCGCCGCGACTCGGTACGAAATCAACGAGAACCAGTGTGCTCCATTAAGCTAAAGTTTGCGAACATCCTCTCTAAAAAGGTGAACTCGCTAGGCTTTTTTGGGTTTGTTGACGATGATGATGCCGCCGCAGACCAACAGCAGGGCAACGATGACGGTAACGGGGCTCGTGCCAGCGACCTCGCCGAGCAGCAGCGCGCTCAGCACCACACCAAAGACGGGGTTCATAAACCCAAAGACCGAGACGCGGCTGACGGGGTTGACGGCAAGCAGGCGCGACCACAGCGAGTACGCGACGGCGGAAATGAGTGCCATATAAATGATGAGCGCGATGGCGGGGGCGATTTCAGTGGGGGACAACGTGCCGCCCATCAAAAACCCGATGGCGGTAAGGACCACGCCACCGACTAAAAACTGCCACCCGGCAAGCAAGACGCTGTCGTGCTCGCGCGAGAAGATGCCGATCAGGCAGGTCGATAGGGCGCCTGCAACAGTGGAAGCCAAGATAAATCCCTCGCCGTCGAGCGTAAAGCCAAAGATGCCATCCGCGCCCGAAAGGTTGACGAGCGCGACGCCAGCAAAGCCCAACACACAGCCAAGCACCTTGGCCGTATTGAGCTTCTCGGTGCGAAACGCCAGGGCGGCAAAGAGGATTGCGAGGAAGTTGGCGCTGGCCTCGATGATGGAGCTCGACATGGCACTTGCGCGCGAGAGTCCCAGATAGAAAAAGAAGTACTGCCCGATAGTCTGGAAGAGCGACAAGACAAAGATGGGCTTGATGTCACGAGCCTGCGGAATGAGGGGGCGGCGTTGGGCCGCGCTCATCCCAACGATAACCAGGGCGCCGGCAAGCGTAAAGCGTAAACCTGCAAAGAGCAGCTGCGAAGCGCTATCGTGCGCTGGGATGCCAAAGAGTGCGTAGCCGATCTTGATGCAGGGAAAGGCCGATCCCCAGAGTGCACAGCAAACAAGACAGCCCAGGATGAGTCCGGGCAGGGTGGCGAGATACGGCTTGCGGCTTTCCATGATGTCCTTCCTACATGCGCGAAGCAAAAAAGAACCCGCCACCGGATGTGTCGGTGGCGGGTGTTGTTACCCGAAGGGATTGTACCTGATGGGAAAGGTTTAAGCGAAGTAGGCCACGCCGCTCTCAAAGATCGGCATGAACTTATCGCCGGGGACATGCTCGGGCACGTTGCGGTACAGGTTGTCGCCGCGACGCTCGGCATGGCCCATCTTGCCCAGGACGCGGCCGTCGGGGCTCGTGATGCCCTCGATGGCGAGTGCGGAGCCGTTGGGGTTGACGGAGAGATCCATGCTGGGCTTGCCGTTCTCGCCCACATACTGCGTGGCGACCTGGCCGTTGGCGATCAGCTGGGTGAGCACTTCGTCATTGGCGACAAAGCGGCCCTCGCCGTGGCTGATGGCGACGGTGTAGGGGTCGTCGAGGCTGCACTGCGACAGCCACGGGGACAGGTTGGACGAGATGCGGGTGCGCACCAGACGGCTCTGATGACGACCGATGGTGTTGAACGTCAACGTGGGCGCATCGGGCGTGGCGTCGACGATGTCGCCATAGGGCACCAGACCGAGCTTGACCAGGGCCTGGAAGCCGTTGCAGATGCCCAGCATCAGGCCGTCGCGGGCCTTGAGCAGGTCGCGAACTGCCTCGGTGACCTCGGGAGCGCGGAAGAACGCCGTGATGAACTTGGCGGAGCCATCGGGCTCGTCGCCGCCCGAGAAGCCGCCGGGGATCATGACGATCTGGCTTGCACGGATGCGGCGGGCAAGCTCGTGGGTGCTCTCGGCGACGGCCTCGGGCGTGAGGTTGTTGATCACGAAGGTGTCGGCTTCGGCACCGGCTGCGCGGAAGGCACGTGCGCTGTCGTACTCACAGTTGTTGCCGGGGAACACGGGGATGATCACGCGCGGACGGGCGATCTTGGCGCCGCTGTACACGTGGATGTCCTTGGCACGGAAGTCGATGGTCTCGACCTCGGGGGTCTCGCCGGCGCTGCGGTAGGCAAAGACGCCCTCGATGCCGCTCTCCCAGGCCTCCTGGAGCTCGGAGAGCTCGATGACCTCGGAGCCGGTGTCGATGACATAGCCCTCGACGGTGGTGCCCAGGGGCTCGACGACAACGCCGTCGGCGACCTCGGGCAGCTCGGCATCCTCGGCGAGCTCGACGATAAAGCTGCCGTAGAGCGGGGTGAAGAGGCTCTCTACGTCTACATCATCGGCAAGCTCGATGCCGATCTGGTTACCGACGCACATCTTAAAGAGGCTCTCGGCGCCGCAGCCGTAGCCGGGCGTGGAGATGGCCAGGGCGTTGCCGGTAGCAGTGAGCGCCTCGACGGCGTCAAACGCGGCGAGCAGCTGCTGAGCGTCGGGGCGGTAGTCCTCGCCATAGGTGGCGGGGGCGATGCGGACGACGCGGTGCGTGAGGCCCTTGAACTCGGGCGAGACGGCGCGGGCGGCCTTGCCCACGGCGACGGCGAAGCTGATCAGGGTCGGCGGAACGTTGAGCTCGCCGGCCTCGTCCTCAAACGAACCGCTCATGGAGTCCTTACCGCCGATGGCGCCGGCACCCAGGTCGACCTGGGCCATAAGGGCACCCAGGACGGCAGCCATGGGCTTGCCCCAGCGCTCGGCCTCGGTGCGCAGACGCTCGAAGTACTCCTGGAAGGAGAGATAGGCGCGCTTGTGCTCAAAGCCGGCGGCAACGAGCTTGGCGATGGACTCGACCACGGACAGGTAGGCGCCCGCAAACTGGTCGGCCTCCATCAGATAGGGGTTGAAGCCCCATGCCATGGCGCTCGCCGTGGTGGTCTCGCCGTCCACGGGGAACTTGGCGACCATAGCCGAGCTTGGGGTGAGCTGCGTCTTGCCGCCAAAGGGCATGAGCACGGTCGCGGCACCGATGGTGGAGTCGAAGCGCTCGGAAAGGCCCTTGTTGGAGACGACGTTAAGATCGGTGACGAGCGAGGTCATGCGCTCGGCAAGCGTGGTGCCGGCCCAGCTGGGCTGCCACACGCTGCGGGCGCAGACGTGGGCGACCTGGTGCTTGGGCGTGCCGTTGGAGTTGAGGAACTCGCGGGACAGGTCGACGATGGCGACGCCGTTCCAGGCCATGCGCATGCGCGGCTCGGCGGTAACCTCGGCGATAACGGTTGCCTCCAGGTTCTCCTCGGCGGCGTAGCCCATGAACTCCTCGACGTCACCGTCTGCGACGGCGCAGGCCATGCGCTCCTGGGATTCAGAGATGGCGAGCTCGGTGCCGTCAAGACCGTCGTACTTCTTGGTCACGGTATCAAGGTCGACATACAAGCCGTCGGCAAGCTCGCCTACGGCGACCGAGACGCCGCCTGCGCCAAAGTCGTTGCAGCGCTTGATCAGACGGCAGGCATCGCCGCGGCGGAACAGACGCTGCAGCTTGCGCTCGACCGGGGCGTTGCCCTTCTGGACCTCGGCACCCGAGGTCTCGATGGACTCAGTGTTCTGGGTCTTGGAGGAGCCGGTGGCACCGCCGATGCCGTCACGGCCGGTGCGGCCGCCCAGCAGGATGATCTTGTCGGTGGGGGCGGGGCACTCGCGGCGTACGTGGTTTGCCGGGGTAGCGCCCACGACGGCGCCGACCTCCATGCGCTTGGCCACGTAACCGGGGTGATAGAGTTCGTTGACCTGACCGGTGGCAAGGCCGATCTGGTTGCCGTAGCTGGAGTAGCCGGCGGCAGCAGTGGTCACGAGCTTACGCTGCGGTAGCTTGCCCTCGAGCGTCTCGGACACGGGGACGGTGGGGTCGCCTGCGCCGGTGACGCGCATGGCCTGGTACACATAGCTGCGGCCCGAGAGCGGGTCGCGGATGGCGCCGCCCACGCAGGTGGCGGCACCGCCGAAGGGCTCAATCTCGGTCGGGTGGTTATGGGTCTCGTTCTTAAAGAGGAACAGCCAGTCCTGGTCCTCGCCATCGACATCGACCTTCACCTTGACGGTGCATGCGTTGATCTCCTCGGACTCGTCGACATCGGTCATGACGCCGGTCTTCTTGAGGTACTTGGCGCCGATGGTGCCCATGTCCATGAGGCAGACGGGCTTGGCGTCGCGGCCGAGTTCGTGGCGCATCTCCATGTAGCGGTCGAAGGCCTGCTGCACCACGGCGTCGTCGATCGTCACGTCATCCAGGACGGTGCCGAAGGTGGTGTGGCGGCAGTGGTCGGACCAATAGGTGTCGATCACGCGGATCTCGGTGATGGTGGGGTCGCGGTCCTCATCGCGGAAGTACTGCTGGCAGAAGGCGATGTCCGCCTCGTCCATGGCAAGGCCGCGATTGGCGATAAAGGCGGCAAGGCCGGCCTCGTCGAGCTCGCGGAAGCCGTCGAGCACCTCGACGGGCTGGGGCTCGGGGGTCTCCATGTACAGCGTCTCGGGCAGGTCGAGCGAGGCGATGCGCGCCTCGACGGGGTTCACCACGTAGTGCTTGATGGCATCGATGGCGGTCTCATCCAGAGCGCCCGAGATCATATAGACCTTGGCGGAGCGCACGGCGGGGCGCTCGCCCTGGCTGATGAGCTGCACGCACTCGCTGGCGGAGTCGGCGCGCTGGTCAAACTGGCCAGGCAGGAATTCGACGGCAAAGACGGCGCCATCGCTTGCGGGGAGCTCGTCGTAGGTCACATCGACCTGGGGCTCGCTAAAGACGGTCGGCACGCAGGAGCGGAAAAGCTCCTCGTCGATGCCCTCGACGTCGTAGCGGTTGATGATCCTCAGGGCCTCGAGGCCCTTGATGCCGAGAATTTCGGTCAGCTCGCCCTTGAGCTGCTGAGCCTCGACGTCGAACCCGGGTTTCTTCTCCACGTAGATACGAGAGACCATTGGTTCCTGCCTTCCTGATCGGTTGGGCGTACGGTACGGTATGCGGCAGCGGTCGGTTTACGGGGCAAGCCTCGCGGTCGCCTTGAGCCACATGTTTGTAAACCTCACTATGATACGACAGCTCGCGGCGCGGTGAGGACGGCGAGGGTGCTACAGTGAAGCGCAAACAAGAGAAAGGCATCACATGGCATTCGTTTCGCTCGCCATCATCGCACTCGTGGCCTTTGCGAGTCCCTTCATCGCCTCGGCGATTCCTGGAAAACCCGTTCCCGAGACGGTCTTTTTGCTCGTGCTCGGTGCGGTGCTGGGCCCGCATATGCTTGGCGTCATCCATGTAGATGCCGAGGTCTCGCTCGTGTCCGAGCTCGGCCTGGCCTTTTTGTTCCTGCTTGCCGGCTTTGAGATCGACCCCAAGAGCATCACGGGCGTCGAGGGGCGCTACGGCTTGGCGACGTGGGTCGTCACGTTTGGTATCGCCTGGCTTGCCGTGCGCTTTACCCCGTGGTTCTCGGTCAGTCATTTCGACGGTATCGCCGTGACGCTTGCCCTCACTTCGACGGCGCTCGGCACGCTTGTGCCCATCATGCGCGAGCGCTCGCTCACCGGCACGCGCGTTGGCGACTCGATTCTCGCGTATGGCACTTGGGGCGAGCTCGGTCCCGTGCTCGCCATGTCGGTGCTGCTGTCTGCCCGCACTGGCATCCAAACGCTCGTAATCCTTGGCCTGTTTGCGCTGGTTTGCGTGTTGCTGGCCGTGGTCCCAAGCCGCTCCAAGCGCGTCGGCAGCCGCTTCTTTTCGTTTGTCGAGGAACGCGCCGACACCACATCGCAGACTTTCGTGCGCCTGACGGTGCTCATCCTGGTTACGCTCGTGGCGTTCTCGGCCATCTTTGACCTCGATATCGTGTTGGGTTCTTTTGCCGCCGGCTTTGTCTTGCGCTATATCATCCCCGAGGGCAACCATACGCTTGAGACCAAGCTCGACGGCCTGGCCTACGGCTTTTTGATTCCGGTGTTCTTTACCGTGTCGGGCGCAAAGATCGACCTGACGGCCGTGGCGTCGCGCCCCGGGCTGCTCGCGGGCTTTATCGTGGCGTTGTTGATTATTCGTGCCGTGCCCATTCTTATTTCTATGAGCATTTGTCCTGCGACGCGCGATGTGTCGGCGTATGGTCGCATTACCGTGGCCCTGTACTGCACCACGGCGCTGCCGATCATCGTTGCCGTTACGAGCGTTGCCGTCAACGCGGGCGCGCTGTCGCAAGACATCGCGTCGGTTATGGTTGCTGCCGGTGCCATCACGGTGTTCTTGATGCCGTTGCTCGCGCAGCTCTTCTACCGCGTGGTCGATGCCGCGCCGGTCGCCGCCGTGGCAGAAGTTGCCGAGCATCCATCCGATGCGCTCGACATCCTGCGCGCCCATCACGATTTGGCGAGCCTGCTCGCACGTGAGCACGAGCTGCTGACTTCGCATGGCCATGGTCGCGTATTCGAGGGCTTGCCTACGCTCGATACGATTGCCGAGCGTCTTTCCGCCGAGGCGGCGAGCGGCCACATCGATGCCCGCATCGTGGACGCGGCGCACCTGCTTGCCGATAAGACCTATGGAGATGAGGTCGACCCGTCCGAACTGACTCCGCGCGAGCGCCGTCGCCTGGAGCGCGCCAAGCTCGCCGTGCACGAATACCGCCGCCGCATGCTGGAGCTCTACGCGCGCAATGAAGCTCAAGACGACGACGGCAGGTAGCCAATGCCGCCGCGGAAAATGCATCCCGGAATTGGCGTCCAGAGTGGGATGCAGTTTCCGTGAGAGGCCCGTTGCGGAAACGGTGTCCCAGAATCGGCGTTCAAAACGGGGCACATTTTCCGAAACATGGCCCTGAGGGAAGCTGCGTCCCGGTCTGGGCCGGAATTCTGGGACACGGCTTCCACTTCAAACAGAAGAAGGCGCGCTGCCTGCGGTTGATGCAGACAGCGCGCCTTTTGCGTTGGGCCTCGTTGAGGTTCGAAGTCGTGGCTTGTGGCCCCTTAGGAACGGGCGGCTCCGTCGACGGGGAGCACGGCGCCCGTGACATAGGATGACATGTCGCTCGCTAGGAAAACGAAGGCGTTGGCGACATCCTCGGGCTCGCCCATGCGACCCAGGGGAATGGTGGCGATGATGGGCTTAATAACCTCTTCGGGCAGGTTGGCGACCATATCGGTCTTGGTTACGCCAGGCGCGACGGCATTGACGCGAATACCCATGGGGGCGAGCTCGCGCGAGAGCGACTGGACCATGCCGTTGACGGCAAACTTGGACGTAGGATAGCCGACGCCGGAGGGCTGGCCATACTTGGCGACCATTGAACTCGTGGTGGTGATGGTGCCGCCGTGGCCGGCCTCGGTCATGATCTTGGCGGCAGCCTGGTGACCATTAAAGACGGCGACGACGTTAAGGTCCATGACCTTTGCAAACTCTTCTGCCGTGTAATCCAAAAGGGGCGAGCGCTGGGAGATGCCGGCGTTGTTGACGACCGTGTCCAAGCCGCCCATATCGGCGGCAGCCTGGGTAAAGGCCTCGGTTACGGCTTCGAGCGAGGTGAGGTCGCAGGAGCGACCCCAGACCTTGGCCTCGGGATAGGCGGCTGTCAGCTTCTCAACGGCCGCGTCGGCAGTCTCCTGGCGCGAGCCAAAGACGGTGACGGCGGCGCCTTCCTCGATAAAACGGCAGGCGATGGCATAGCCGATACCGCGCGTGCCTCCGGTGATGATTGCTTTCTTGCCCTCGAGCAGCATATCGCTTCCTCTCTTATGCGGATGGATACTTGCAGCACAGCATAGTGGCGGCAAAAAACAGCTGACGCCGCATATCGGTAAACGGTATCCACGGTTGTTGACGAACGGTCAAGTTGTTCAAACGTTAGTCGACCACTTCGTGCAAAAGATGCAACTAAAAGGGGCTCCCATCCAATCGGACGGGAGCCCCTCATGCGTTATTTGATTTGCCGAGAATCAGGCTAGTTGGCCATGACGCCTTCGGTCCATGCCTCGACGTCCTCGATGCGAAGGACGTTGGCGACCTCGGCCACGCAGTCGACGCTGGCAAGCTCGGCGGCGGCAGCCTGGACGTCCTTCTCGAGTGCGCGGTGCGTCAGGAAGATGACCGAGCAGGCATCGCTGACGCCCGACTTGCCGTCCTCGACCTGGTTGATGAGCGAGATCGAGATGTTGTGCTTGGCAAAGATGTCGACCGTCTCGGACAGGGCGCCCACGCGGTCGGCGACCTTCAGGCGCACATAGTACTTGGTCTGGAGCTCGTCCATGGGCTTAAAGGCGAGGTTGTGACCATAGGGCTCAATCTCGGGCAGCGGAGCCACGCCGCGGCTAATCTGCTCGGAGAGCGACAGGATATCGCCCACGACGGCGCTCGCGGTGGGGAAGGAGCCTGCGCCGGCACCGTAGAACATGGTCTCGCCCACGGCGTCACCCACCACGTAGACGGCGTTCATGGCGCCGTTGACCTTGGCGAGCATATGGTCTGCCGGGATGAGCGTGGGGTGCACACGAACGTCAACGCCGGCGTCGGTGTTGCGGGCGATGCCCAGCAGCTTGATGGTATAGCCGAGCTCGCGGGCCTGAGCGATGTCCTCGGCACCGATGGTGCGGATGCCCTGCTGATATACGTCGTCGGTGGTCACGCGGGTGCCAAAGCCGATGGAAGCGAGGATCGCCGTCTTGCTGGCGGCATCGAAGCCGTCGACGTCGGCGGACGGGTCGGCCTCGGCATAGCCCTTGGCCTGCGCGTCGGCAAGCACGTCGGCGTAATCGGCGCCCTCGGCGTCCATGCGCGACAGGATATAGTTGGTGGTGCCGTTGAGAATGCCTGCGATGGTCAGGATCTTGTTGCCCACCAGGTCGTGCTCGAGCGTGCTGACAATGGGGATGCCACCGCCGCAGCTGGCCTCGCACTTAATCTGCACGCCGCACGCGCGTGCCTTCTCGGCGAGCGTCTCGACATGACGGCCCAACAGGGCCTTGTTGGCAGAGACGACGTGCTTGCCGTGCTCAAAGGCAGTGGTGAAGATCTCGGTTGCGGGATGCTCGCCACCGATCAGCTCGACGACGATGTCGACGGCGGGGTCGGTGACGACGTCGTGCCAGTCACTCGTAAAGGCCTCGCGCTCAATGCCTGCCGCCTCGGCCTGCTCCCAGGCAAGCGCGCAGGCGCGGGTCAGCTTAAGGTCGATGCCGTAGGCTGCCAGGTACTCATCGTGGTGGCTCTTGATCAGACGGGCCACGCCGCCGCCGACGGTTCCCAGACCGATCAGACCGACGTTCACGGTGCGCAGGGGTTCGCTCATAGATAGCTCCTTCGTGCATCTTATAGATGGATTAACCACTTAAAGGTTGAGTGCATTCTAGCGTGAACAGAGGGCGCGTGCTCGCCAGGCAACAGGAGTCGCACAAAACGGCACCCCCGAAACGCTGCGGAAACATTGGAAACATGCTCGCTACAAACGGAACTCCGTAACAAACTGTCAACGTTTGCGCCATAAGGTTTGCCCTGTGCGACTGGGGCATGCAGGCGCTCGTCGGCCCCGTCACCACCGGTGCCGCCGTCGCCGTCTCGGGCGAGATCGCCGATGCCTTTGCCGAGCAGGCCAAGGCATCCAAGCTCGACATCGTCGATACCGAGACCTTTAAGGACGACTCCTCCACGAGCTTTATCAACCAGCCGACCAAGGCCATGCGCAAGATCAAGATCGAGGGCCTGACGGGCGAACTCACATGGAACGACGGGGGTCAGGTCGAGAAGCCCGCTACGGCCTATGTGATTCAGGACGGCAAGTACATCGCCGCCTAGGTGCGCACAAAATGCGACCGGTGAGGCTGTTTTAATCAGGGCAGGGACGCTTGTAACAGAATGGAAATATTACTTTTACTTAATAAAGTGGCATTTATGCATAAAGCAATGGAAATACGCAGAAATATGGATAAATGGACAAATCCAAAGAAAAGTTGAAATAATCGTCACTTTTCTCAACTAAAGCGTCTACTATTTTGCGAACGCCGAACACGGCGAAGGATGGCCTGTCGGGTAACTGAAACCCGACGAGATTTGAGAGGAGAGCCGCATGTCGAGCCTCACCGGTAAGTCATTGAACCCTGTTATGAATCGCAGGAGCGTTATCGCGAGCGCAGCAGGTCTGGGGGCGATGTCCATTCTAGCCGGTTGCTCCTCCAACGGCGGCGACAGCGGTTCCGCTTCGGGCGACGCTTCGTTTAAGATCGGCACTATCGGCCCGCTGACCGGTGCCAACGCGTCCTACGGCAAGTCCGTTACCCAGGGCGTCGAGCTTGGCTGCAAGGATTTCTCGACCAAGGAGCTGCCGCTTGCCAGCAAGGCCGAGGATGACCAGGCCGATGGCGAGAAGGCCGTCAACGCCTTCAACACCCTGCTCGACTGGGGCATGCAGGCCCTCGTCGGTCCGACCACCACGGGTGCGTCGGTTGCCGTTGCCGCAGAGTGTGGTAACGACCCCAAGACGTTCATGATCACCCCGTCCGCGTCCTCCGAGGACGTCACCGACGGCAAGGATTGCGTCTTCCAGGTTTGCTTTACCGACCCCAACCAGGGCGTCAACGCTGCCAAGTTCCTGGCGCAGAAGTATGCGGACGAGAAGTTCGTGCTGTTCTATAACTCCGGCGACGCCTATTCTTCGGGCATCGCAGATTCCTTTAAGGCCCAGGCCGCTGAGTCCAAGCTCGAGGTTGTTGACGAGGAGACCTTTAAGGACGACTCCGCCACGAGCTTTACCAACCAGCTCACCAAGGCCAAGCAGGCCGGCGCCACCATGATCTTTGCGCCGATCTACTACACGCCGGCGTCCGTCCTGCTCAAGAACGCCAAGGACATGGGCTACGACGTCAAGATGATGGGCTGCGACGGCATGGACGGCATCCTGGGCGTTGAGGGCTTCGACACCTCTCTTGCCGAGGGTCTGCTGCTCATGACCCCGTTCTCCGCCGACGACGAGAAGAACGCCGACTTCGTCAACGCCTACAAGGATAAGTACGGCGATACCCCCGACCAGTTTGCCGCCGACGCCTACGACGGCGTGCACGCGGTAGCCGAGGCCCTCAAGGAGGCCGGTCTTGGTGTCGACGCCGATCCGACCGAGGCCGCCGAGAAGCTGTCCAAGGCTATGCTCAAGATTACCGTTGATGGTCTGACCGGCAAGCTCACCTGGAACGATAAGGGCCAGGTCCAGAAGGAGCCCACGGCGTACGTCATCACCGACGGCAAGTACGTACAGGCCTAATAGGCCGCCTTACATAGAGCGGTTTTGATCCCAAGCAGGGGAGGTTTTGGCCTTCCCTGCTTGCTTGGTATCTAGGGACAGCGTAACGTCCCTGTTTTATACATTAACTGGAAACCTATTCGAAAGGGGGATGTGGAACATGACGGTCTTTATCCAATACCTGGTCAACGGCCTGTCCATGGGCAGCGTCTACGCCATCATCGCGTTGGGCTACACCATGGTCTACGGTATCGCCAAGATGCTCAACTTCGCTCACGGCGATGTCATCATGGTCGGTGCCTATGTCTCGTTCTGCGCCACGTCGTATCTCGGCCTCCCGGGCTGGGCATCTGTAGTTCTCTCTTGTGTGGTCTGCACGGTTCTCGGTGTTCTCATTGAGGGTCTGGCCTATAAGCCGCTGCGCCAAGCAGGCCCGCTGGCCGTTCTGATCACGGCCATCGGCGTGTCTTACTTCCTACAGAACGCCGCGCAGCTTCTGTGGGGCGCCACGCCCAAGAACTTCACTTCGCTCGTCACCTTCCCGGTGCCGGAGTTCTTGGCCAAGTTTAACGTAAGCGCCGTCTCACTCGTCACCATCGTCGCCTGCCTGGTTATCATGGCCGGCCTGATGTTCTTTACGGGTAAGACCAAGATGGGCAAGGCCATGCGCGCCGTGTCCGAGGACAAGGCCGCCGCTCAGCTCATGGGCATCAACGTCAACCGCACCATCTCGATGACGTTCGCCATCGGCTCCGCCCTTGCCGCCATCGCCGGTGTGCTCCTGTGCTCCTACTCGCCGGTCCTGCAGCCCACCACGGGCGCCATGCCTGGCATCAAGGCCTTCGATGCCGCCGTTTTCGGCGGCATCGGCTCCATCCCCGGTGCCTTTGTCGGTGGCATTCTCATCGGCATCATCGAGGCGATGGCGCAGGCTTACATTTCCACGAGCCTTGCCAACTCCATCGTCTTTGGTGTTTTGATCATCGTCCTGCTCGTCAAGCCTGCCGGCCTCTTGGGCAAGTACGTCCCCGAGAAGGTGTAGGTGAGCGTTATGAAGTTTCTTAAAGACAAGCAGACGCGTCACGATTTTGTCACGTACGCCATGTGCATCGTGGCATTTGCCATCGTGTTCTTTATGCAGTCCAACCATATGATCCCGCGCATGATTGCCGGTCAGCTGGTTCCCATCACGGCCTATATCGTCATGGCCATCTCCCTTAACCTTGTCGTCGGCATCGCGGGCGACTTGTCGCTGGGCCACGCGGGCTTTATGAGCGTCGGTGCCTATACGGGCATCGTCACCGCCGTCGCGCTGGAGAGCACCGTTCCGTCCGATCCGATGCGTCTGATCATCAGCATTGTGGTCGGCGCTATCGCCGCTGCCATCTTGGGCTTCTTGATCGGTATCCCGGTCCTGCGCCTGAGCGGCGACTATCTGGCCATCGTGACCCTGGCTTTTGGCGAGATCATCAAAGAGGTCGTCACCTGCCTCATTGTGGGCGTCGATTCCCGCGGCCTGCATGTGATCTTTAACATCACGGGTAACTCCACGATCGACGACCTGCACCTGCTCGAGGACGGCACCGCCATCATCAAGGGCGCGCAGGGAGCATCGGGCGTGTCGACCTATTCGACCTTCCTTGCCGGCGCAATCCTGGTTATGGTCTCGCTCGTGATTGTACTCAACCTGGTTCGCAGCCGTACCGGTCGTGCCATTATTGCCGTGCGCGACAACAAGATCGCTGCCGAGTCTGTGGGTATCTCCGTCACCCAGTACCGCATGATCGCCTTCGTGGTTTCCGCCGCCCTCGCCGGTGCTGCCGGAGCCCTTTTCGGCGGTAACTTCTCGCAGCTTTCCGCCACTAAGTTCGACTTCAACACGTCGATCCTCATTCTGGTGTTCGTGGTCCTGGGCGGTCTGGGCAACATGCGCGGTTCCGTTATCGCGGCGGCGCTGCTTACGGTGCTCCCCGAGCTGCTCCGTCAGTTCTCGGACTACCGCATGCTCATCTACGCCATCGTGTTGATTCTGGTCATGGTCTTTACCAACAACCCACAGCTCAAGGCGTTCTTCGCACGCATTAAGGACCGCTTTGCTTCCAAGAAGGAGGTGGCAGCCGATGCCCAGTAAGTTTGAGTTCAACAAGGGCAAGATGGTTCCGTATCCTTCTGGCGCCATCGTTCCCGACCGCGACCTGGGCCAGCGCCCGGCGCTCGAGTGCATCCACCTGGGCATTGAATTCGGCGGCCTTAAGGCGGTCGACGACTTTAGCCTGACCATCGGCAAGACCGAGATCGCCGGTCTCATCGGCCCCAACGGTGCCGGCAAGACCACAGTCTTCAACCTGCTCACCAAGGTGTACCAGCCTACGCACGGCACCATCCTGCTCGACGGTGAGGACACTTCGGGCAAGTCGGTCTACCAGGTCAACCGCATGGGTATTGCCCGTACGTTCCAGAACATTCGCCTGTTCAACACCATGACGGTGGAGGACAACGTTAAGGTCGGCCTGCACAACCAGGAGCGCTACTCCGGTTTTGAGGGCGTGCTGCGCCTGCCGACGTATTGGAAGCACGAGAAGGCTGCCCACGAGCGCGCCATGGAGCTGCTGTCCATTTTTGACATGGAGCACCTGGCAAATGAACAGGCCGGCTCGCTTCCTTACGGCGCTCAGCGTCGTCTGGAAATCGTCCGCGCGCTTGCCACCAACCCCAAGCTGCTGCTGCTCGACGAGCCTGCCGCCGGCATGAACCCGTCCGAGACCGCAGAGCTCATGGCGAACATCGTCAAGATTCGCGACACCTTCGGCATCGCCATCATGCTTATCGAGCATGATATGTCGCTCGTTATGAACATCTGCGAGGGCATCTGCGTGCTTAACTTTGGCAAGGTTATCGCCAAGGGCACGGCAGAGGAAATCCAGAACAACGACGCCGTTATCGAGGCGTATCTGGGTAAGCAGGATAAGGGGGAGAACTAAATGGCAGAGCCGATGCTTTCCGTCTACAACATCAACGTCTGGTACGGCGCCATCCACGCCATCAAGGACATCTCCTTTAACGTTAACGAGGGCGAGATCGTGGCCTTGATTGGTGCCAACGGTGCCGGCAAGTCCACAACGCTCAAGACCGTCTCGGGCCTGCTGCGCTCCAAGACCGGCTCCATCAAGTTTATGGGCGAGGACATTACCCATACGCCCGCTGATAAGCTGGTTGGTAAGGGGCTGGCTCAGGTTCCCGAGGGTCGTCGCGCCTTTTTGCAGATGACGGTTGAGGAGAACCTGGAGATGGGTGCCTATACGCAGCCCAAGTCCACGGTGGCTCCGGGCCTGGAGCGCGTCTACGAGCAGTTCCCGCGCCTGAAGGAACGTCGTCGCCAGGTCGCCGGTACCCTTTCAGGCGGCGAGCAGCAGATGCTCGTTATGGGGCGCGCCCTTATGAGTAACCCTAAACTGCTCATGCTCGACGAACCCTCCATGGGTCTGGCGCCGATTCTGATCGAACAGATCTTCCAGATTGTCGAGGACCTGCACAAGGCCGGCACCACGGTGCTTCTGGTTGAGCAAAACGCGCAGATGGCGCTTTCCATCGCCACGCGCGGCTACGTGCTCGAGACCGGCAAGATCACCATGACCGGCACCGGCCAAGAGCTCCTACACGATGATAACGTCCGCAAAGCCTACCTCGGAGGCTAACCCGCCTAACAAAAGGGGCGCTGACTATCTCAGTCAGCGCCCCTTTTTAGTTGCGGTGAAATAGGGACTGAATACGGGCTCCAGAGGCCAAAAGAGTCCCTATTCCACCGCAACTTCATGGGGATGTGTGACAATGCCCGTCGGAAAACATCTGCTGTCTTTGGGGGTCTATCTATGCTGTACGAGTTTTGTGCCGAGAACTTTGAGCGGGTGCCGGCGGCTATCGATGCCGGTGCAAGGCGTATCGAACTGTGCGACAACCTTGCCGTCGGTGGTACTACGCCCTCGGCCGGCGTTATCAGCGCTACGGTCAACTACGCCCACGAACAAGGCGCACAGGTGATGTGCATGATTCGCCCGCGTGGTGGCGACTTTCATTACAACCAGGACGAGCTGCGCATGATG
Organism: uncultured Collinsella sp.; assembly: GCA_900541205.1. Taxonomy (GTDB): domain Bacteria; phylum Actinomycetota; class Coriobacteriia; order Coriobacteriales; family Coriobacteriaceae; genus Collinsella. The sequence goes on from UQIV01000006.1 coordinate 75,388, forward strand.
GAGATGGACCTGGGCCTTGCCGTGAGTGCGGGCATTGACGGCTTGGTCTTTGGCTGCTGCAAGCCCTGCGCTGGCGGATGGGCGCTCGACGAACTCACGCTTGGCGCCCTCGTGATGGCTGCGGGTTGCGCGACCGAGGAATGCAAGCGTGAGCCCATCGACATCACCTTCCACATGGCATTTGACCAGCTCTCGCCCGAGGCTCAGCTCGACGCGATTGACACACTCGCCGACTGCGGCATCACACGCATCCTGACGCATGGTGGCGCTGCCGGTACGCCGATCGAGGACAACTTCGAAAACTTGGCCCGCTTGATCGAGTATGCGGGCGACCGCTTGACCATCCTTCCCGGCGGCGGCATTTCCACGGCCAACCGCGATACCGTGGCGGCGGCACTGGGCGTCTCCGAGCTCCATGGCACCAAGATCGTGCCGCTGGAGGTATAACCCGTGGCGCTGGTATTTGACGTTCGGCAGGCGAGCGGTAAGCCCGACGACAACCGCCGCCCCGGCACCGCGTGCCCCTTTTGCGATACCGAGGAACTCGCCAATATCATCCGGCGCGACGGTGACTGCATCTGGCTCGAGAATAAGTTTAAGACCTTGCGGGCCACTCGCCAGACCGTATTGATTGAGTCGTCCGACCACGACGCCGACCTGGTGACCTATGCGCCGGACGAGCTGCATCATGTTATGCGATTTGCTCTGGATTGCTGGCAGCGGATGATTGACTCCCGACAGTATCGCAGCGTTCTCATGTACAAGAACAAGGGTCCGCTCTCGGGCGGTAGTCTCGTTCATCCGCACATGCAGATTGTGGGTTTGGAGCAGGAAAACGGTTATGCTTCGCTGACTTCCGCCAATTTCGAAGGCATCAATGTCTGGCAACAGGAGAGAATCTCGGTCAACATCTCAACCGAACCGATTATGGGGTTCTTTGAGGTCAATGTTTCAGCCCCGCAGGGAATCGCTGCCAGCGATGACACGAGAGACCAAGCCGAGGCGGATCTCTTCGCCGATGCGATCCAGGTAGCTCTGCGCTATATCCTGAACGAGCACCACGGTGGTCGCGCAGAGTCGTACAACCTGTTCTTCTATCACCTGGGCGGTCGGACCATTGCCAAGGCGCTGCCGCGTTGGGTGGTTTCGCCCTACTTTGTCGGCTATCGTTTGGCCCAGGTCAATGCTGAGACCACGCTCGATGTCGATGCTGAGCGCCTGCGTGCGCATCTGGAAACGCTCGTATAGTAAGACTAGCCCCACGTAATGCGGACAGTCTAGCGTGCCATGGCGTCGCGGCCGGCCTCGACCCGCTTGCGCTGGGCGGCGCGCTCCTCGCCGGTCAGACGTTCAAAGAGATGTCCGATAACCGAGGCGAGCACCTGCTGAAACAGCGTGCCGCACATGACGGGAAACACGACCTCGCCGGGAAAATACTGTGTGGCGATGACGGCGCCCGAAGAGATGTTACGCATGCCGCAGGTAAAGCACATGGTAGTCGTCTCGCTATATGGCAGATGCAGCGCACGGGCGACCAGAAAACCGACGACAAAGCCGCTGATGGCGAAGGTCAAAATAAAGAGGGCGACTTCCAGGCGCACCGCGTTCATGTGCAGCACGTACTCGCTCATGGCGGTGGAGTTGGAGGCGATAACGCCCATCATCATGAACTTGCAGGCGGGCGAGAGCGCGGGGGAGAGCTTCTCGTGTCCCCATCCACGCGTGAGCTCGTTGATCACGATGCCGAGCACGGCGGGGATGGCGATCATAAAGGCCATGTCCTGCATCATGCTCGGCACATCGATCGAGACGGTGGCACCCAGCAAGAGCTTAAGCGTGAGCGGAATCGTCACAGGGGAGATAACCGAGGACGTCAGGATGATGGTGAGCGCGAGCGGGCCGTTGCCGCCGAACATGCTGATCCACATAAAAGCGGTGACGGCCACGGGCACGCTGTACTCGAGCACGATGCCGCAGACAAGGTTGGGGTTGGAGCTAAAGAAGAGTGACCCCATGGCATACGCCGCGATGGGAATAAGCACTGCCGAGACCAGCAACGCCAGAATCAGGTGCAGCGGACGGTGGAACACCTCGGCTACCTGGTGAAAGGTGTTGCTGAGCGCACCCTGAAACGTCATAAAGGCGAAGAGGGCGGGAACAATGGGCTTGAGTACGCCGATCTGCTGGGGAAAGAGCACGCCGAGCGCCACGCAAATCGGAACGATGATCTGCATATGCCCCGCGAGGAACTTTCCCAGTCCAGCCCATTGCTTCATATGCCCCGTGACTCCCTTTATCCGCGAACTCGTTTGTATGGATATGCTAGACGCTCGTATGTGTCCGTGCGGCTGAAACGCTCGATTATTTCGAGGGCATTACCGCCATCGTTTACCGAAACCGCGGCGCACCGCGGCGTTTTGCGTCCGCGCTGCACGGTATAATAAATCCGTTCAACAGATCTGCCTGCCGAAGCGGGCATACACAGAGGACTCATCGCTATGAACCGTGAGAGGTATCGCGGCGACCTGCCCCTATCAGGGGTGGGTGCCTATGTCATCGCTTAAGACGACGCATCGCTGGGCGGTCGCTCAGCAAAACCCCGAGCTCGAAAAGGAGCTTTCGGCTGGTCTGGGCATTCCCGGGCTGGTGGCGCGCATTATGGTCGCGCACGGCATTGGCTCCATCAAAGAGGGCCAATTGTTTTTGACGCCTTCGCTCGATCGCGACTGGGCCGACCCACTCATTATCCCGGGCATGTCGGTCGTTGCCGACCGCGTCGAGCGTGCTATTCGCAACCACGAGCACATTGCGGTCTTTGGCGATTTTGACGTTGACGGCATTACGTCGACCTGCCTGTTGACCGAGGCGCTGCGCACGTTTGGCGCCGATGTCACGCCGTTTATTCCGCATCGCTTTGATGAGGGCTACGGTCTTTCGCGCGCGGCACTCGACCGCGTTAACGAGCTCGCTCGCCCCCAGCTGATCGTGACCGTCGATAACGGCATTGCCGCCAAGGAAGAGGTTTCCTATCTGGAGAGCTTGGGGATCGATTTGGTGGTCACGGACCATCACGAGCCCTCCGACCAGGTGCCGCAGGGTGTGCCCCTGACCGACCCCAAGCTCGAAGACGAGGGCCCCTCGCGCGAGCTTGCCGGTGCTGGTGTGGCGCTCAAGCTGGTGCAAGTCCTGGGTGAGCGCCTGGGCAAGCCGTCGTATTGGCGTTCGCTAATCGAGGTCGCGGCGCTGGGCACCGTGTCCGACATGATGCCGCTCACGCCCGAGAACCGCGCGCTGGTTGCCGAGGGCATCCAGCAGATGCGCGTGACGGCCCGCCCCGGCTATATCGCGCTTGCCTCGCTCGCCAAGGCGGACCTTTCGAGCATTACGGCGGATGGCCTGTCATTCTCGCTCATTCCCCGCTTAAACGCTGCCGGTCGCATGGCCGATCCCAAGCTGGCGCTCGACCTGCTGCTTGCCCACAATCCCATCGAAGCAAGCGCGCTGGCGGCTGAGCTCGAGGAAATCAACCGCCAGCGCCGTGAGATCGAGGCGGAGCTCACGCGCGATGCTATGGCAAAGGTCGAGGAGACCTATGACGGCGGACGCGCGATCGTCGTGGGCGGTGAAGGCTGGCACGAGGGTGTCAAGGGCATCGTGGCAAGCCGTCTGACCAACCGCTATCACGTGCCGGCACTGCTGTTCTCGATCGAGGACGGTATCGCGCGCGGCTCTGGTCGCTCGGTGGGCAAAGTTAACCTGTTTGACGCCGTCGAGCGCTGTTCCGACCTGCTGATTCGTCGCGGCGGACATGCCGGTGCGGTGGGAGTGACCATCGAGGCATCCAAGCTCGATGAATTCCGTCGTCGCCTTTCCGCCGTGCTATCGGAGATTCCCGTCGAGGACTTTGAAGACATCGACGAGGTTGCCGCCACGGTCGACCTTTCCGAGCTGAATATTGAGACCATCGAGCAGATTTCCCGTCTTGAGCCGTTTGGCCAGGGCAACAAGGTGCCGCTGCTGGCCGCCGAGGGCGTGACGATGTGCGATCGCGCCGTGGTGGGCAAAACCGGCGAGCACATGCGCTTTGTGGCGACCGATGGCGCCGCGAGTGTGCCGGCCATTATGTTCCGCGTGCCGCAAATCGATAAGCTCATCAACTGCGATAGCGCTGTCGACTTGGTGTTCGAGGCCGTTGCCGAGCATTGGCAGGGGCGTGTGAAGCCCAAGCTCATGATCAAGGATGTTCTGGTCCGCGATACCACGCTGCCCAGCGTCGACGATCCGGCATGCGAGCTTCGTCGTGGCGTGCAGCCGGCGGATTCCGGCCTGCGCCTGGAGTCGCGTAAGCGCGAGACGCTCGCCCAGCTTTCCTATACCGAGCTGACGCGCTCGCTTATCCATAGCTTTATCGGCTCGAACCAGCCGCATCGCGCGCAGGTCGAGGCGCTCGATGCCCTGGCCGATCACCAAAGTGTTCTGGCCGTTATGGGAACGGGGCGCGGCAAGTCACTCATCTTCCATGTGCATGCCGCGCGCGAGGCGGTCCTTCGCGGACGTGCGAGCATCTTTGTCTATCCGCTGCGCGCGCTCGTTGCCGACCAGGCCTATCACCTCTCGTCGACGATGGCCGCGCTCGGCATTGGCGTCGGCGTGTTGACCGGCGAGACCGTAGAGGCGGCGCGCGATGACGTGTTTGCCGGCTTGGCTTCGGGCCGTACCGGCATCGTGCTCACGACGCCCGAGTTCCTGTCCATTCACCGCGACCGCTTTGCGCGTTCGGGGCGCATCGGTTTTGTCGTTATCGATGAGGCGCATCATGCCGGTCTTGCCAAGGGCGGCGACCGCAGCGCCTATCTCGACATGCCCGATATCCTCAAGGCCCTGGGCGACCCGGTCGTTATGGCCGCGACGGCCACCGCGACGGCTCCGGTCGTGGCCGAGCTTGCCCGCATGTTGCCGATTACTCACACGGTGGTCGACGAGACGGTGCGCGAGAACCTGCAGCTCGAGGACGACCGAGATCTGGCGAGCCGCGAGAACCGTTTGGTGTCGATCGTGGCGACGGGGGAGAAGACCGTCATTTACGTCAATTCGCGTGACCAGTCCGTGGCGCTCGCCAAGACGTTGCGCAAGCGTGTGCCCGATTGCGCAACCCATATCGCGTTCTATAACGCGGGCCTTACGCGCACCGACCGCCATCGCGTAGAGGAGGCGTTTCGAGACGGCAGCCTCAGCTGCATCGTCTCGACATCCGCCTTTGGCGAGGGCGTCAACCTTCCCGATATTCGCCATGTCGTGCTCTATCACATGCCGTTTGGCGGCATTGAGTTTAACCAGATGAGCGGCCGCGCCGGTCGCGATGGCCAACCCGCCGTGATTCATCTACTCTATTCGTCGCGTGACGCCCGTATTAACGAGCGCCTACTCGACTGCTATGCGCCCGAGCGCGACGAGCTCGTCACGCTCTATCGCGCGCTGCAGACCATGTGGCGCTCCAACCGCGGCAAGACCGGGGACGATTCCTTTAGCGCGAGCGATATCGACATCGCGCAGATGTGCCTTGCCATCGATGCTCGCACGCCGGTCGACGAGCGCTCGGTGGAAAGCGGCCTGGGAATCTTCGAAGAGCTTGGTTTCTGTCGAGTTTCGGGGTTTGACGACACCCGTCGCATCGCGATGGCCGAAAACCCCGGCCGCGTGCAGTTGAGCAGGTCAATTCGCTATTTGGAGGGTTTGCGCTCGCGCATGGAGTTCTCGGCTTTCCGGAGTTGGGCGCTCGATTCGTGCGCTTCTGATATGCTAGCCAAAGTTAACCGCCCGATCGTACCGCGGGCCTAGGGGAAGGGGACCTCGATGGATGCCGCAGCCCGTACCGCCCATGATTCCACCCTCCAGCCGTTTTCGGAGATGGAGCACTATAAGCATGCCGATGAGCTGCCGCCCGAGATTATGGCGGACAGCTACGACAAGCTGGAGCGCCTGTGCCTCAAATATATGAATGAGGACGACTTTTCTAAGGTTGAGCAGGCCTACTGCTTTGCCGCCGAGAAGCACTGCAACCAAAAGCGCCGCTCGGGCGAGATGTACATTAACCATCCCGTCGAGGTTGCCATCATTTTGGCCGATCTCAAGATGGACTGCGATGTGGTGTGTGCCGCGCTGCTGCACGATACCGTCGAGGATACCGAGACCTCGCTCACCGATGTTTCCGGCCTGTTTGGCGATACGGTGGCCGAGCTCGTCGATGGCGTGACCAAGCTCACCAACATCGAAGTCGACAGCATGGACGAGAAGCAGGCGCTCACGCTGCGCAAGATGTTCCTCGCCATGTCCAAGGACATTCGCGTCATCATCGTTAAACTTGCCGATCGTCTGCACAATATGCGAACGCTGGCAGCCCTGCGCGAGGATCGTCGCCTGTTTAAGGCGCGCGAGACCATGGACGTGTACGCGCCCTTGGCCGACCGCCTGGGCATGAGCTCTATTAAGTGGGAGCTCGAGGACCTGTCCTTCTTCTACCTGGAGCCCGATGCCTACCAGCGCATCGCGCGTATGGTAGCTGAGTCGCGCGAGGTCCGCGAACGCTACCTTGCCGAGACCATCAAGACGCTTACCGATGAGCTCAACCGCATTGGTCTGGAGGACTTCCAGATCAACGGCCGCTCCAAGCACTATTGGTCCATCTACCAAAAGATGAAGCGCAAGGGCAAGGAGTTCTCCGAGATCTACGACCTGGTGGCGCTGCGCGTTATTACCCATTCGGTGCGCGATTGCTACTCCACGCTCGGTGCGGTGCATACGCTGTGGCACCCCATGCCTGGTCGCTTTAAAGACTATATCGCCATGCCTAAGGTCAATAACTACCAGTCGCTCCACACGACGGTCATCGGCCCTACGGCTCGTCCGCTCGAGATTCAGATTCGAACCTACGAGATGCATGAGCAGGCCGAGTACGGCATTGCCGCCCACTGGCTATATAAGAAGTCGGGCGGATCGTCTGCTTCCAAGACCAATGACGCTCAACGTTTGGACGACCAGATCAACTGGCTCAAGCATTCGCTCGATTGGGCGGCTTCCGACGAGATCACCGATGCCAAGGAATACCTGCACTCGCTGAAGGTCGATCTGTTCGATCAGGAGATCTTTGTCTTCACGCCCAAAGGCGAGGTCATGGCGCTTCGTGCCGGCTCCACGCCGCTCGACTTTGCCTATGCCGTTCACACCGAGGTGGGAAACCACTGCGTCGGCGCCAAAATCAACGGTGCGGTGGCTCCGCTCACGCACGAGATCAAGACGGGCGACCGCGTTGAAATCCTGACTAACAAGAGTTCCAAGCCGTCGCGCGATTGGCTCAAGATCGTTAAGACACCTTCCGCCAAGTCAAAGATCCGCCGCTATTTTGCCGCTGCGACCAAGGACGACGACGCTGCCGCCGGTCGCGATATGCTGGCCAAGGACCTGCGTAAGCGTGGCTATGGCATTTCTACGCCGCGTTCGACGCGTGCACTCAACGCCGTGGCGGAGCAGTTTAACTTCAAGCAGCTCGAGGACCTGTTTGCCGCCGTCGGCGCCGGCAAGGTTGCCCCGCGCGCTGTGGGCAATAAGGTCGAGCAAATCTTGGACCCCAAGCCCGAGGAACAGCTCACCAAGGCCGAGGCTATCGCCGAGGTCGTGAAGCAGCCCGCTCGCGGCTCCAACCGCAAGCCGCAAAAGCGCGGCAAGAGCGCCAGTAACGGCATTATCGTCAAGGGCGAGAGCAACAGCGGCCTGCTGGTCCGTCTGGCTCATTGCTGCAACCCCGTGACGGGCGACGACATCGTCGGCTTCATCACGCGCGGTCGTGGCGTTTCGGTGCATCGCGCCAACTGTCCCAACGTCAAGGGTCTTATGGAACATCCCGAGCGCATGATCGATGTGGAGTGGGACGGCGCTGCCGACACCCTCTTCCAAGTCGAGATCGTAGTCGAGTGCCTGGACCGCATGGGCCTGCTCAAGGATGTCACCATTGCCATTGGCTATGCGGGCGGCAATATCCTTTCTGCCGCCACATCGACCAACCGCGAGGGTATTGCAACCCTGCGCTTTATGGTCGAAATCTCGGACGCGAGCGGTCTGGATCCGCTGCTGGCTTCCATCAGCAGTGTCGATTCGGTCTACGACGCTCGCCGTCTTATGCCCGGCGAAGGCGGAGCTCAGCTCAAGCGCCGTGTGTAGGTGCGAGAGCCTCTCAGCATCATAGATATTGGTTACGTTCGAGGCATCGTTTGGTGCCTCGAACGTATTTTAGAAGGAGGGTATGCGCATGGGCGATATGACTTTGGACCTGACACCCCGAGGTGCGGCTTCGATTGAGACACTCGTCAACGGCCCGATTCAGACCAACAGTTACGCCGTGATTTCGAATGACGAGTGCTTAATCGTCGATCCGGCGTGGGAGGGCGAGCGTCTTGTGGAGCATATCCGCACCGCGCATCCCGAGGTGCGCGTACTCGGCTCTGTCTGCACGCACGGTCATGCCGACCATGTTGGCGGGGTCGCCGGGGTTCGAGCTGTTGTTGGCGACGGCGCACTATATGAGTTGTGCGCTAAGGACGTGACGGTACCTCGCGCAAATATCGAGGAGCAGCGCGCCATGTGGGGTATCGAGACGCCCGATCCGGGTGAGCCGACGCGCTTGCTTGCCGAGGGCGATACAATCGAGGTGGGAGACGTCTGTCTGCAGGTGATCGAGACGCCGGGGCATACGCCGGGCGGCATCGTCCTGTTCGCCGCGACCGAGCAGGGGAACATCGCCTTTGTGGGCGACACGCTTTTCCCGGGCAGCCACGGTCGTACCGATCTTTCCGGCGGTGACGAGGCGGTGATTATGCGCTCGCTCTCCAAACTTGCCAAGACGCTTCCGCCCGATACCGTTTGCTTGACGGGCCATGGCGATTCGACCACGATGGCGCGCGAACTTATGCAGAATCCGTTTATGCAGATGTAGGCTCGAAGCCGTCTTTCGAACCACGAAGACCGCTCAATCGTCAAGCTATTTTCCCCAGTGGGTCGATTCTGTGGGGCAAACGGTCAAAATTTGTCCAATCGGATGGTATTCGTGAACAAACGAACGTTTATGCTCGGGTATGTCGTGGTAAAATCTCAGGCGTTATCGGAGCAACCTTACAGGAGGTTTCTTTTATGCTCGTCAACGCAGCAGACATGCTCAAGAAGGCCGAGGCCGGCAAGTACGCTCTCGGTGCCTTCAACACCAACAACCTCGAGTGGACCCTGGCTATTCTCCAGGCCGCCGAGGAGGCCAAGTCTCCGCTGATCCTTCAGTGCACCGCTGGTGCCGCTAAGTGGATGGGCGGTTTCAAGGTCTGCGCCGACATGGTCAAGGCTGCCGTCGAGGCCACGGGCGTTACCGTTCCCGTCGCCCTTCACCTCGATCACGGTTCTTACGAGGACTGCTTCAAGTGCATCGAGGCCGGCTTCACGTCCATCATGTATGACGGCTCTCACGAGGAGACCTTCCAGCTTAACCTCGACCGCACCAAGGAGCTCGTTGAGCTTGCCCACTCCAAGGGCATGTCCATCGAGGCCGAGGTCGGCGGCATCGGCGGCACCGAGGACGGCGTGACCTCCAACGGCGAGCTCGCTGACCCCGCTGAGTGCAAGCAGATTGCTGACCTGGGCGTCGACTTCCTCGCCTGCGGTATCGGCAACATCCACGGCGTGTATCCCGCCGACTGGGCTGGCCTTTCCTTCGAGCGTCTGGGCGAGATCAAGGCTCAGACCGGCGACCTGCCCCTCGTTCTGCACGGTGGCACCGGCATCCCCGAGGATCAGATCAAGAAGGCCGTCTCCCTGGGTATCTCCAAGATCAACGTCAACACCGACCTGCAGCTCGTCTTCGCCAAGGGCGTTCGCGAGTACATCGAGGCTGGCAAGGATCAGCAGGGCAAGGGCTTCGACCCCCGCAAGCTCCTCAAGCCTGGTCGCGACAACATCGTTGCCCGCACCAAGGAGCTCATGGAGGAGTTTGGCTCCGTCAACAAGGCGTAAGTAGCGGTTTAACTTTCCCGTCGGAGGCCCCGTTCACCCTACGCTTTTCCCTTGCGCTCACCTGGCTTTGCCAGAAGTCGCGCAATGGGAAAAGCTTCGGGTGAACGGGGCCTCCTTCGTTAACTCGCTACAGGGTTACTGGGCTGAATTCATTTTTTGACTACCGCTCGGCGGTGTTGATGGCTCCCTTGTTGGGGCTTTCTTTTTTATCTCGCTACAATGGGCTTCAAGAGTTCTAATGACTTGGAGTTTGGTATGGCTGTTATTAATGTGCTGCCTTCGGATGGGAAGGTTATTGACGAGGGGCCGGTTGGTTGCTCTGTTGATGTTTGCAATGATGACTTCCGTTTTCTAGATGTTGGCTTGCCACCCGAGATCCTGCGTTTAAAGGATGCGGGGTATCTTTCGCAGGCTATTGAGGCTTGCGACCGCCTACTTGCCCAAAATCCCGATCCCTCGCTTGCTGCCTGCGTTCGTGCCGAGCGGTATCGCATGATCGAGACGCCGCTTCATTTTTCGGTGTCGCGTGATCGAGCTATTGCGATGATTCGCGAGGAGTGGCCTGAGTTTACCGAGGAGCAGTTTGACGATCTGATTGACCGTAAGCGTATTGACTGGCGCTTTATCGATGGCGAGCTGTTCGTTCTCGACAACTTCCTCGATTCGCTTCGCGTATATCCCAAAGAGGTCCCCGGCATGCGTCCCGATCCTACGGACGGAATTGCACTGCGCAACGAGATGCTCAAGGAGATGGAGTTGCAAAATGGATTGGCTCGCGTCATTACGCTTAAAGCATCTGTGTCTGTCCCCGGCGCTCTAGAGGGGGAGACCGTTCGCGCTTGGCTTCCCGTTGCCGCCACCTGCCACCAGCAGTCTCGGGTCGAGATTCTCGACATGACGCCGGAGGGTGCTGTTGCTCCCGCGAACGCTTCGGCGCGTACCGCCTCGTGGTCATCTTCGAGTGAACGCTCATTCTCGGTGACCTATCGTTATCACATCGATGCTGCTTATTGTGATGTCTACGGTGGCACACTTCCGGTTCATCCGCATATGGACGCGCCTCTGCCCGAGGATATTTCCGAGGACCGTCCGCACATTGCATTCACGCCGTATCTGCTGCAGCTGACGGCCGGTGTTGTTGACGGACTCGAGGATCCGCTCGATCGCGCCCGTGCTATCTATGATTACCTGACGCAGTATATTGACTATCGCTATCAGCCGCCGTACTTGCTTTTGGGATCTATTGCCGATGACTGTGCGCATTCGCTCCGCGGCGATTGCGGCGTTATGGCGCTCACGTTTATCACCATGTGCCGTATCGCGGGCGTGCCTGCCCGTTGGCAGAGCGGCCTGTATGTTGCGCCCGATTCGGTGGGGTCGCACGACTGGGCAGAGTTCTATACGCCGCAGACCGGTTGGCTCAACGCCGACGTGTCATTTGGATCTTCTGCTCGCAGGATGGGGGAGGAGTGGCGCCGCCGTCACTACTTTGGCAATCTCGACCCGTGGCGTATGGTGGCCAACAATCGATTCCAGGCAGAGTTTGAGCCCTCTTTCGACGGCATGCGCGAGGACCCTTACGATAACCAGATGGGTGAGGCTTCGGTCGACGGTCGCGGATGCCGTCAGCGCGAGATGCTCCGCACGGTCGAACTCATCGAAATGCTCGAAGTTCCATTTTCGGACTAATCGGTAGAAAGCTGTGATAAACTAACTCACGCATTGCGTGCCCGAGTGGCGGAATTGGCAGACGCAGTGGACTCAAAATCCACCGTTGGCAACAACGTGCGAGTTCGAGTCTCGCCTCGGGCACCATACATGCAAGTGAGCGTTCAAGGGGGTCAAGGCCCCTTTTTCGTGTACGTAATGTGATAACGCGCTGTACGTGTTATTATTCGCAAGGCGTTGTTCCCGCAATGCCCTAAAGAGGAACCCGAGGGTTCCCACCTTTTGGCGCCAATGAGCAGCTGACTGGTCATACAAATTAGATTCTCTTCCTCAAATCGAGGATGTCTATGTGTACGACCTGGTTGCTGAGAAGCGCCGGGTTATTTTTTTATGAATGGAGGTAGGGAAAATAGCTAAGTCTGATGACACCCGCATCAACGACGAGATTACTGCATCTTCGTGCCGTTTGATTGGCGTCGATGGCTCTCAGCTCGGCCTGTTCGCCATCCGCGATGCCCAGCGCGTCGCCGACGATCAGGGTCTCGACCTGGTCGAGATCGCTCCCAACGCGGAGCCGCCGGTCTGCAAGGTCATGGACTACGGTAAGTTCAAGTACCAGCAGGCCATGAAGGCCAAGGCTGCTCGTAAGAACCAGTCCAAGGTCGAGGTCAAGGAAATGAAGTTCCGACCCAAGATCGACGTTGGCGACTACGAGACCAAGAAGGGCCATGTTCTGCGTTTCCTCAAGAAGGGCGCACGCGTTAAGATCACCATCATGTTCCGCGGCCGTGAGATGGCTCACCCGGAGCAGGGCCTTAACGTTCTCGAGCGTCTCGCCGAGGATCTCAAGCCTTACGCTACGGTCGAGTCCAAGCCTAAGATGGAAGGCCGTAACATGCTTATGCTGCTCGCCCCGATTAAGGGCGCCTTCGATGAGGATAAAGCGGCAAGCGATACCAAGTAACTAGTGTTCTGTAACCGATTAAGGAGTATTTCATGCCTAAGATGAAGTCCCACAGCGGCACCAAGAAGCGTTTCCGCAAGACTGGTACCGGCAAGCTTATGCGCGCCAAGGCTTTCAAGAGCCACATCCTGAGCAAGAAGTCCACCAAGCGTAAGCGTGGCTTCCGTCAGGAGACCGAGATCGCCGCTGCCGACCGCAAGGTCATCAAGTCGCGTCTCGCCTAAGTTCGCGTTCCCGTTTTTCGTTTTACCGTCTAGGAGTTGATAGAACATGGCACGTATTAAGCGCGCTGTTGCCGCCAAGAAGAAGCGCCGTACCGTTATGCACCGTGCGAAGGGTTACTACGGTGCCGCTTCGCGTACTTACAAGCATGCTAAAGAGCAGGTCCAGCACTCCCTGCAGTATCAGTATCGTGATCGCCGCAACAAGAAGCGCGAGATCCGTTCTCTCTGGATCACTCGTATCAACGCTGCTGCTCGCCTGAACGACATCTCTTACTCTCAGTTCATGCACGGCCTGAAGGTTGCCGGCATCGAGCTCGACCGCAAGGTCCTGGCTCAGATGGCTTACGAGGACATCGAGTCCTTCAACGAGTTGGCCACCATCGCCAAGAAGGCTCTCGAGGCCTAATAGATTCTCTTGAATCGCTAGGGGAGTGTCGCGTTATGCGCGGCGCTCCCTCTTTTTATCTGAAGCGCTGGTTTATATAGCAAAAGCGCGGGTAGATAGACACTTACAGGTGACCGATCTCTATATATCTCTTAACCGAAGGGTCATCATCTGATACGTGCAGTATTTCTGCACCAGCCTTTCTATGACTTATATAGGAAGCAATATGTTGTGTAGGACTTGTGAAGAGTGGAATTGACGTCCCACAGGGCTTCGCGGTCTGGCAATATATCTCCTTGCCGCGCGGCCCGGTCGGACCGGATGAGCCGCTAAGCGTGCACCTTGAGAACCGGATACTGCGAGGATGGACACACAAGCTGTGTCGCATCCGGGCAGACATCGAACCATTTGAAATGGTCTAACTTGGATTTGTTTTTCGCAAGGCCGCCGAGAGGCGGCCCCGAGAAATTCCTTTTCCTATCAAATAGAACCATATGAATCGAACGGAACCGATCAGCGATGAACTGAGAGGACCGGACGGGCTCGAAGCCCATATATTTTGGACGGAGAGTTCGATCCTGGCTCAGGATGAACGCTGGCGGCGCGCCTAACACATGCAAGTCGAACGGCACCTGCCTTCGGGCAGAAGCGAGTGGCGAACGGCTGAGTAACACGTGGAGAACCTGCCCCCTCCCCCGGGATAGCCGCCCGAAAGGACGGGTAATACCGGATACCCCGGGGTGCCGCATGGCACCCCGGCTAAAGCCCCGACGGGAGGGGATGGCTCCGCGGCCCATCAGGTAGACGGCGGGGTGACGGCCCACCGTGCCGACAACGGGTAGCCGGGTTGAGAGACCGACCGGCCAGATTGGGACTGAGACACGGCCCAGACTCCTACGGGAGGCAGCAGTGGGGAATCTTGCGCAATGGGGGGAACCCTGACGCAGCGACGCCGCGTGCGGGACGGAGGCCTTCGGGTCGTAAACCGCTTTCAGCAGGGAAGAGTCAAGACTGTACCTGCAGAAGAAGCCCCGGCTAACTACGTGCCAGCAGCCGCGGTAATACGTAGGGGGCGAGCGTTATCCGGATTCATTGGGCGTAAAGCGCGCGTAGGCGGCCCGGCAGGCCGGGGGTCGAAGCGGGGGGCTCAACCCCCCGAAGCCCCCGGAACCTCCGCGGCTTGGGTCCGGTAGGGGAGGGTGGAACACCCGGTGTAGCGGTGGAATGCGCAGATATCGGGTGGAACACCGGTGGCGAAGGCGGCCCTCTGGGCCGAGACCGACGCTGAGGCGCGAAAGCTGGGGGAGCGAACAGGATTAGATACCCTGGTAGTCCCAGCCGTAAACGATGGACGCTAGGTGTGGGGGGACGATCCCCCCGTGCCGCAGCCAACGCATTAAGCGTCCCGCCTGGGGAGTACGGCCGCAAGGCTAAAACTCAAAGGAATTGACGGGGGCCCGCACAAGCAGCGGAGCATGTGG
>UQIV01000007.1 GCA_900541205.1 uncultured Collinsella sp.
GGGTAGTAGATCATGGGCTTGTCGTAGACCGGCAGCAGCTGCTTGGAGGTCACGAGCGTGAGCGGGTACAGGCGGGTTCCGGACCCGCCGGCGAGGATGATGCCTTTCATATCAAAATCTCCTTCTAAGGAAAAAACAAAAGTGGAGAAGGCTAAAGTAATTCTATATTAATTTGACTGCTTTTAATCCTTTCGGAAGAGGAACAACACATGCCAACGGCTCTGATCACCAACCTGAACATCAACTCCCGCACTGGCTCAGAGCTTCACACTCTAGAGTTCGCCAAACAACTGCAAAATAGAGGCTACGTTGTCACCTGCTTTTGCTTATGCGCCGCTTACCCTTTACTTAAAGAATTTGAAGACGAAGGCATCGAAGTATTGACCCTAGGAGACGAGACCAAACTCGAGAATCAGTATGATTTATTTATTGCACAACACCGAGTAGCAAGTGAATACATATATTCACTTCAAAGAATTACGTTCTCATCCATTTTTATTTCAGTACTCGGGCTCTCAGATGAACATGAAGGCTTGCCCTTTTTCACAAATCTGTCAGACGGAATCATCGCTGTCAGCCATGAAGTTAAAGGTCATATAGAAAACAGCGCTCACGCGCATAATATTCAGCTCCCCCCCGTCCACGTCTTTCCAAACTACTGCACGAAATCTTTTTACGATTATAATTACCAGGGAAATAATGGACTGAGAAGCATCTGCTGCATATCTAATCATCCCGCCCCAGAATGCCTCGAAGCATTTGATTTATTAAAAAAAGACGGAATAAGGGCCGATGTCTTTGGCTATCAATCTCAAAGTGTCAAAGTGACGCCGGAATTACTTTCTCAATATGATGCTGTAGTTTCCATCGGAAGAACCGCACAGGAATGTATGTCCATGGGAATTCCCTTCTATTGCTATGACCACTTCGGGGGACCTGGCTATATCACTCCTAATAACATTGAACATAATGCCCTTTTCAATTTTTCTGGACGACCAGAGAAACGAAAGAGCTCAGCGCAACAACTCTATAGTGATTTAGTCAATAGCTATGCAGAAGCCCAAAGGATGCAAAGCCAAATAAAGGATTTATGCATAAACAGATTCCAGCTAGAAAATCTATTCGAACAAGTCATGAGCTTTATTAATGCCAATAAAAACAAAAAGCCTTGCGCGCAGAATCCTATTTCCGATGAAGCAAAAGAACTCTACAGGCTAAAGGCGATGAATTATTCAACAAGCTATGAAAACGCTTGCATTGGCCATGGCGAGCTCTTTTATGACAAAGAATCTGAATTCAACCCTCAGGCCCGGCAGTGCAATAGTTATCAGTTTAAATATAGGTGCTCAACTGAAGTCGAAATAGAGCTCCCCGAGCAAATAGGAAGAGGGCTTATTATCATTAGATTCGATCCCGATAATAAGCCGTGCAAGTGCAGTCTTAGTAATTACAAACCCACTTCGAATAACTGTTTTTCCTCGAATGCAGCGCAAGAGACATTTCTGACATTCGACCCCCAATATCAGTTAACAGGGGCAAAAAGTATCCACTTCATTGCAAATAAACTGGACCTCTCGGATGTTATATCTATCTGCAATCAAATCAACAAAAAGCAGAGTGGTATATTCGGAAAACTGTTTCACAAGTAAAGCTCTGGCGACTTATTGTGTCGCCAGAGCTTTACTTCAATCTACATAGTGCTCATCGGACCGTGATACGGGTCGCCATTGACATAGTACTCCGCCCACGCAGTGCGCAATTTACCCTGTTCGCGCATAAATCGAACTTTCTTCTCACCGGTCTCATAGCCGCGACTAAAAGATTCATAATGATACAGAAGCGCATCTGCATCGAAAACAACTAACTTATTGAGTGAACGAACCCTCAGGCAGAAATCAACGTCATTAAACGCGACTTCGAAGTCTTCGTTAAACCCATTAAGCTCTTCAAATACGGAGCGCTTTGTCATCATACACGCAGCGGTAACGGCGCTTAAGTCTTGTGAAATAACAGCACGGCGCATGTAGCCCGGATCATCCCGGTCAAGATTGTTGAATACGTGAATGGGGCCGCCCATTTCGCCTTCATTTCTACAACATATCATCATTACGCCTGCATGCTGCACCGTATCATCTGGATACAGCAGCTTTGCACCGACCGCTCCAACATCATCACGCTGACAGAAAGACAGCATTGAAGAAAGCCAGCCGCTCTCAATAACCTCAGTGTCATTATTCAAGAACAGCAGGTATTTGCCGGATGTCAGTCCAACGCCATAATTATTGATAGCGGAGTAATTAAACGGACCATCCCATGTTGCAATGCGAACGTTCTCATATTGCTCGGAAACGGTGCGGTAATACTCAAATGTCACGTCCTCTGTACTATTATTCTCAACAACCAGAATCTCGAAGTTGCGGTAATCAGTTTTTTCCTCAATAGAGTCAATGCAGCGGCGTAAGACCTCAACACTATCTTTATTGGGGATAACGATACTGACCAAGGGCTCTTCATTAAGAGCGTAGGCAATGTGATAGAAACAGGCAGAATCAGTTAACTCCGCAGTACCGTTCAGACCGCAGCGATCCAAATGCTCTTGCAGTGCCCTTCTGCCAGCATCATCGGCATAGTTCTTATTTCCCGCACTCTTCGCAGTTGACGTATCGCTAATTCTCCAATGGTAGAGAACCTCAGGGACATGATAGATATTCTGAGTTCTCTCTACTAAACGCAACAGAAAATCATAGTCTTGAGCTCCATCGAACTCTTTCCGTAGCATCAGTTCTTTAGCGAACGAGGCACGAACGCAAAGCAGATGAGTTATGTAGTTATGAACGCGAAGCAGATCTAGATTGAAATCAGACTTGAAATGAGGGGCCACATACTCACCGACCTCATTTAAGAAGTCCTCATCGCAATACAGTGCATCAGTATCAGGACAGTCCTGAATTCGCTCTGCGTATCTATAAAGAGCAAATGGATCGAGCGTATCGTCGTGGTCGAAAAACACGACATAATCGCCCTTTGCTTCAGCAATGCCAAAGTTAGTGTTCCCCGAAATACCCTTATTCGAATCTAGAGTGACGACCTTAATGCGCTCATCTTTCAATTGATCCAAAGCTGAACACAGCTCAACACAATCAGGTGTTGAGTTAATCAAAATAAGCTCCCAATTTGGATAAATCTGATTGAGAACGGAATCAATCATCTCATGAAGAAACTTAAGAGGGGTCTTGTACAGTGGCACAACGATACTGAATTTCAGCGAACAACTCGTATCAAAGTCACACGAATCAAGCATTGCCAAATAGTCATGCCGCTTTGCACAAAATTCAGAATACAAACCCGGCGAAGACGCCTTATAAAAATGTGGAGAACAGACATCTGAATAAAACTCAACAGATGCAGGATCAAAGCACAGAAAACCAGTCTGGACGGACTTTGATTCAACATTAGCGACTAGGCAATAGCTCTTCGGACCGACCGACAAACGAAGGCTAAAAGAGGTCTCTTTCCTCTTAAGCCCACCCATATCAATGGTATTGGTTCTTCCAAAATCCGGTTTATACGCTAACGCCCTGCCATCTGAATCAATAACGTCGAGTCGAGCTAAAATCTCACTATTGGGATAACAAATAACTCCTTTGCATATTAACTCAGAGCCATCTGCTGATTTCAAGAGAATAGTGGGTCTCACATGAATTTGATTTGAATAGACCTGACGATCTGAGTCGCGAATTAAATAAGACAACGATGACTTAAATCGATAATTGAATCGTGAAATCCACTTAATTTCATCCCATCCGAAGTTCTTACTAAATAACCGATTCAATTTTTGATTACTAGAAAACACAGATAGATTGAAATCTTCACCCTCAAGCAAAGGAATTGCAATTACAAGCAATGAGTCAATTAAGTGACTTGAATACGGGATCAAATTACCAGACTTAGAAACCACGTCGACAGCATAAGAGGCAGGAAGTTCACCATCAAGAGCGAAATATACAGTTCCGCAGCCGCGGACAGTAGCCACTAGCTTCATTACAATCACCTACACATTAGCCACGCCGAAAAGGCGTAGCGACAACCACACAAACAATAAACAGACCTAAGAGACTTAAGAAGATACCTAACATTAAACCATACGGTATGTATACAAATTCAACGTGATGCTCGCCCTTGGAGACAGCGGTAGAAATAAACCCGTAATTTACTGTTATACACTTCGCCTCTGAACCGTCAACAAATGCACGCCAACCAGGGCTGGAGAGCACCGGCACCATCACGAGCCCATCGTTGTCTGAAGAAACGGATACATCGTAACGTCCTTCATCAACCTGAGTGACATTGACTGACGACACCTTGGAATCATGATCGTTGTTTAAGGTTCGGTCGAGCTTGGCATAGCTATCGTCATCAACTATGGCCTCGCCGCTATTCAGACAATCCCATAAGGAATTATGATTTCCATTGATGCAGTCATTTTCCTTTCTCACATTAGAATAAAACGTTCCAAACGAGTAATGACGATTTTTGTAAATGTATATATGATCAATTACTTCAACCAAATCAAGCCAGTCATAGCTTAATTCATCACCAGATAAAACGTACTTGACTCCAAATAAACCGGCTGCATCCCCTTCGTTTTGATCAAAAAAGAATGCGGAATATACATGTGAAGGGGTCCCATCAGTATTGCCCTGCCAAAAAGCATCCAGTAGAGAAATCTCCTCTTTTGGCCGGGTGGAATTATAGGAAGTAACTCCATCATAATTTTGGATTAAGCCATCTTGAAAGACTGACCATTCAGAAAATGTCTTGTCCATCCTGTAAACACTTGAATCATTATCCATAACGTAATTAAGAGCATTTGCCGAGATTCCAGACTCGACGAGTTGATAAGTAGGAAATGAGTCCTTTTTCAAGTGCGTGCGACAAGTGACGGAAACATAAGCATCAGCCATAGAAAGCGAGACGGCAGATATTGACAAGATGAGGACAAATCGAACAAAGGACTTTACCGATAGCAACAAACATGCAATAAGCGCAATACAGACAAACATCAAAAACAACGAAAGCGCCTTTGCGTCGCCTTCGTTGCCAATACAACAAAGAACGCTAATTACCAAGCTAATTAATAAAGCAACGAGAATACTCGGTTTTGAATAAAAGTGAGCACTCTGGAGCTGATCAAACACAACTGCTATCACCAAGCAGCAGCAAACCGGAATGAAAAAGGATGACCGATACTTGACCTCAGAAAATACATTTAAAAATGCAGGGAAAAAAGTATTAATCAGATATAGGCAGGGCAACACAAGGGCAATGCCGAGAACGATGTTGCGCGTTCTAGATCTTTTGGAAGAGAGCAGCCAAACAAGATATAGAAATATAAATGAATAAATAACACCAGAGCACCCAATCTGAGGAAGCTCATAGTAATTCGAAGAACCAAAGTCTGAAGACCAGGTTCCAGCATAATTATTACCCATTACTCGAAGTAAAAATAAACGCAAGTCTCCCAATCCAACATTGGAAGAGAGTGCGGTCAGCACCTTTGACTGAAGAGACGGTCCGCCAGATATTCGGCTGGAATCGAACAGCAACAAATATGCGACGGGAACTGAAACGACTGCTGAAACGAGCAATCCCCCTACAACTGGCAATATAAAATCGGAAAACGATTTGAAGCCCTTTGACCAGCTTTCATTCAGATAGACCCCTCGCAATAATGCATAAATTGCACAGGGCACCAATGTCATAAACGAAATATATACACTGAGAAGGGTGACGAGCGCCACGCCAGCCGAAAGAAGCAATCGTCCAAGACGAGATCGATTATCGAAATACAGTTCGATGCCAACCAGAATTAAAAGAACAAAGAGGCATGCATTACCAAGAAAATAGTGATTTCCCCAAAGAACTAGGTATCCATTAATCGAATACACAAGAGACGATACAATTTTAGCTGGCTCCTTAAAGCCATAAAAACTAAGGAAGATATAGAAACCTATCGAGGCAATATAAACCTTAGCAATCTGGATAGAAATCAGTGCATATGGTAAAAACCAATCGCCCAAATATACACACGATGGAATTAGTATCAAATTAAAAGGGTCGAAGTATAGAGACTGGTAAACAAGCCTACTGCATCCAAGTCCGTAATTCTGGTTCCATACAGATACGTTCCCTCTTTGAAAATCATGAATCAAATCTAGATACAACGGGATGTACTGCTGGGTGGTATCGCTCCCAATGTCGTTGAATGCATAGACGATATCGCCAAAAATGAACTTGCGGTAAACAAACAGCACAACAAGCGTTGTGCATAGGAATAGCAATGCCCAATAAAACCGATTGGTTTTATCCCTACACTTGGAGATAAGCCCCATTTTCATCACAAGCTCTGCGAAGAACCATAACCCGGCAAACATCATTAAAAATAGGAGCAGCAGCTTCATATACTAGACCTCAACAACGTTAGCAATCTGATTAAATACTCTGCGTTGCGATATGGGCGATACGCTGCCCATACCCTTCGCCGGGTACTGCCCAGCGACCATTTAAATCCTCAACGCACGGTGCAATACCGCGCTCGACCTTATCAAAACGCGGATCAGCACAAGCGTTATTCAAGGGCTCTTTCGAAGCATAGGCTTTTAGATGCTGAACCTGAGCACGAAGACCGATTCGGACACTACCAAATGTTGCTCCACCCACAGTTGCATTCACAGCGCCGATTCCACCGAAGTTGCATTGTTCTGCTTTTACGCTACCGCCAAATTTAAGCCAGCCGGTTTCGAGCATAGCCTGAGCAAACAGAACTTCTGCTTTAACACCTTCAGCATTCGCTTCCTCTAATACTATCTGGCAAAAGTCATTAATAGTTGTTGCGCCCTTGGAGGCATAAATAGTCGGATAGGTATGTCCAGTAGAGTTGTACAAGGAAACCATGCTCGAAACCGAAGCGGCAGACTTTCCCATAATCGGAGTGCCCAAAGTTACGCACGCCACGAGGTCGGTCTCGGAGAAGGGCGACCAGGACGATCCGTTCCAGGCCTGGACCAGGAACTTGTAGGAAGTGCCGTTCGAGAGGCCCTTCACGGTGTAGGACTCCTTCTCGCAGCCCAGCGTGTAGGTCTTGTAGCCGGACCCCTGGCGGACGGCGACCGCGTAGCGGGTCGCGCCGGGCACGTGGCCCCAGGTGAGCTCGACCGACCCGTCGCCGGCCTTCGCGGAGACCTTGGGCCTGACGGTGCCCGACGGGGCGGCGGAGCACAGGTAGCCGTCGGCGGCCGACGACCAGGAGCCGCCGACCCGGGCCTGGACCAGGAAGCGGTGGGTCACGCCGTTGGCGAGGTCGGAGACCTTGAAGGAGGTGCCCTTCTCGTCGAGCGTGTAGGTCCTGTAGGAGCCGTCGGCCATCTTCTCGGCGACGGCGTAGCGCTCGGCGCCGGCGACGGCCTTCCAGGAGACGGTGACCTCGCCGTCGCCGGTCGCCTCGGCCTGAGCCTCGGGGGAAGGAACCAATTTACAGGTTAAATAATCGTCAGACGTAAAGGTATTCCAACGACCGTTGGCATAAGCCTGAACGAGGAATGTATATGTCTTCCCATTTTCAAGCCCATCGATTTCATAGGAAGTTCCCGTGCAATCATACGTATAAGTATTAAAGCTACCATCGCTCTTGCACAGAGCAATCGCATACTTAGATGCATTGGGAACCGTATCCCAGCTTAACTTGATTTTACCGTTGCGCATCTCGGAAACCACCGGATCAGGTTTAGCTTCCTTCGAAAGGCCAAACTGGTTAGCAATAGCCAGAGCATCTGCCTGGCCCATTTTTTGAAGGTATAGCGAGTTGGCCAAAAGTCCTGCATCATAACTATTGTCGATGAAACCATGTTCGACTAATACTGCCGGAATGCCATACTGGCGGCAGTTTCTAATGACAGCAAGGCTGTCTGCATTACTACCATCCGGGTAATATAATTGTTTACCATTTAAATCGTAATAATCATTTTTTGTACCGCGGCTAACAAGACCAACAGATACAAGCCTGTTCAAAACATCTTGACCCAGAGACTCTCCGAGCTCATTAAATGAAGAGTACCACTTAGCCGGCCTCGGAATCCATATTTCCGCTCCAGTACCGCCACCTGAATTGATGTGAAAACTCATGAACAAAGAGGCCTTGTTGTCTCTCGCGATTTGTGCGCGAGCAATAAGCTCATTTGAAGTATTGGCAACACCAGTAACGGAAGCGTCAGAATCTCGAGTCATAATAACTCGAACACCCGCGTATTTCTGGAGCTCGTCACGGCAATATCGCGCGATTTGCAGCGTAAGATCTTTCTCGCGAAGACCATTGCCGACGGCGCCGGAATCCCAACCGCCATGACCTGCGTCTAAAACAAAGACCCAATTGCGTGCCCGAGCAGAGTTCTCCGAAATGACATCGACGGCGGATTCCAGCGAATCAAACGAAGCACCCGTGTCGTCAGTAAACACGGACTCAAGCTGATCATCCGAGTCGCCATCAGACAGCAATCGATACGGTGCAGCCACTTCACCGGCGCTAAACATCTGATCAGAAATTTCATCAGGAAAAATACGAGTTGCTCCAGAGGCATACTCCACCTTAAGCAAGGAATAAACGCCAGCGGCAGAGACGCTCGAAGAGAAAAGATATGTGTTGTCAGCACTGGAAGTGACATCGAATCGGATAAGGGCTTCAGACGCAGTATTTGCACAATACAGTGCCACAGGCTCATCCGACAGCGTCCTGTCAAAGCCCAAAGCAACTCTTTGCGCATCTCCGAGGTCAACGTGACTCTTCTCGATATAAATAAAAGAAAGGTTATCTACATCTGAGCTATCGGCAAAAGCGTTAACAGGATGACCAAGAAAAAGAGAAAGAAGTGACATAGCAAAGATTGCGGTCAACAAATAGCGCTGGATACTCTTTTGCATATACAGTCCTTAAAAGAAAAAGGCGGCCAGAAGCCGCCTTTTAATATCTATCGAGTGGCGTAAAAAGAAAGAACAGCGTCAGCAACATGATGCCTATCGGCATCGCTTAGACCATAGTACATAGGCAACCTGACAAGCCTATTGCTTTCAGAGGTAGTAAACCTGTCTTCCCCGTCAAAACGACCAAACATCTTTCCTGCAGGCGCATCATGCAAAGGAATGTAATGGAAAACAGCTTGGACACCATGATCCTTAAGGTAAGAGATAAAATCACCGCGTTCCTTAAGATCTTTACACTTGATGTAAAACATATGCGCGTTATGTTCGCAGCCTTCAGGAATATAGGGGAGCTCAATCTTGCCGGCATCTGCAAGCGGCTTTAAAGACTCCTGATAGAAATGCCAAGTTGAGAGTCGGTTCTCATTAATTTCATCAGCATGCTCCAGCTGCGCCCAAAGATAGGCCGCATTCATGTCAGAAGGCAGGTAGCTCGACCCACGATCAACCCAAGTGTACTTGTCTACTTGACCCCTAAAAAAGCGCTGACGATTAGTTCCTTTTTCGCGAATAATTTCAGCACGATCACAGTAACGCGAGTCGTTAATAGAAAGCGCGCCACCTTCGCCCATCGAATAGTTCTTAGTTTCATGAAAGCTATAGCAACCAAAATGACCAATAGTGCCGAGAGCCTTACCCTTATAAGAACTCAAAACACCCTGTGCCGCATCTTCAACGACCAACAAGTTGTTGCGCGTAGCGATGTCCATGATTCGATCCATATCACATGCAACGCCAGCATAATGCACAGGAACGACAACCTTGGTTTTATCAGTTATCGCCCTCTCAATGGCATCGGGATCAATATTCATTGTGTCAGGGCACACGTCAACAAACACCAAAGTGGCGCCGACCATTTGAAATGCCGTAGCAGTAGAAGAGAAAGTGAAGCTAGGCAGAATCACCTCATCACCAGGATGTAGGTCGCATAAGATTGCTGCAAGCTCAAGCGCGCTCGTGCCGCTAGTCGTTAGCAGGATCTTATTGGAATTAAAACGGTTCTCGAGCCATTCGCTACATTTTTTGGTAAAAGGACCATCACCACAAATCTTACGATTGACAGCGCAGGCCTCTCGAACATATTCCATTTCCGTGCCCACATAAGGCGGGAGATTAAAATTGATCATATAGTAGCTCCAAATGAATATAGTCCGATACCAAGCAAAATAAGAAGCAGTGAAATCCACTTCCGCCGAGACATTTTCTCATGAAAAATCGTAATACCGAATATTGTCACATATATGTAGCTGGTGGCTTCCAACAACGGACCCATGGAAAGGGGAATCCCTTTATAAGCAAAAATCGAAAGAAAGGTCGTACAAACGAAAAGGAAGTAAGCGCAAATCACTAGAGGGTTCAGATACTCTCGAACCCTGCTGTCATACGTCTTAAGAGCAGCCTTCTTTAGCATTACTTGAGATATTGCACTAATAAAAACACCGAGGAGAAGGAGCAAGGCATATCGAAAATCCACAGCACTTCCCTCCTAAGCAGCATCGGAATCTGAAGAGGCAAACAAAGCCACGCCAATTAATACAATAATGCCTCCGGCAACCTGAAGAAAGCCAAGCTGCTCCTTAAAGACAATTACACCCCATACCATGCCCCATACAACTGTAACGGCGCGATTGGCATAGGCTGTCGTTAATGGCAGTCGTTTAATAATTTGTTGCCAGCAAATAGCATAAATGCCAAGCAGCATGATAATTCCGGCATAGCAGACACAAAAACCGAAAGATAGAAAAGGATAGCCTGCCGCAAACTTACTTAAGATACCGCTACAGGAATACAAAACCAATAGCAGATGAAGCGCTAAGAAAACGCGTCCATTTTTCAATTTCTATACGCCTCGCTTCGGCAAGTACTTTTCCAAATTATCAATCGAATCTGAAGTCAGGATATAGAAGCCGTATCTGCTGCCGCTATCGACAATTTCATGCTCCATGTCATTGTCCACAGAACTTCGCTCGACCCTCACATGCCTATCGCATTCTGCTTGTCGAAGCATCGCTAAGTCTTCGCCATCAAAAATAAATCGAATCATGGCGCATTCAGGATGCTCAGAGACACTCAGGTCGGGCTCACGCCCAGTAGCAACAGAAATTACTGCACCCAAGAAATCAACTCCCGTTGAGAGCTCCACGAGATCGCTGCCGATACAGTCGCCACCCATGCGGCTACCAATTTCGACAATACGAATATCCTCATTCTCATTAACCAAAATCTCTGAATGAGAAGCGCCAAATTCAACTCCCAAAGAATCTAGGGCGTGAGAAACAACTTCAATGATTTTGGAACGTAAAGAATCTGAAACGGGTGCAGGCTGTAAGTGACCAGTTTCTATGAAATGCGGAGCTCCAGTTGTGTATTTCCTCGTCAGTGCAAGAAAGTGATGCTCGCCTTTCCAAGAAACAAATTCAACACTAAATTCAATGCCAGCAAAAAACTCTTCAACGACACATGCCTTAGAAAAGGAAACATTGATTGCAGCGCGGACGGCATCCTCAAGTCCTTCTGAAGACTGAAGCTTAGTGATGCAACGACTACCAGACCTGTCAACAGGCTTTACGATTATTGGATAAGTGAGATCTAAACCATCAATATCTGTAAGGTCGGTCACCTGGCAGCTTTTAGGAGAAGGGTCTCCATTTTTGAAAAAGGCTTCACGCATTAAGTGCTTATTTGTGGATACGTCGATGCAGTCAACTGAATTGGCACACAGACCGAGTTTGTCGGCAACCTTAGAAACAGTAATGTTGCCGAGATCCGTACCGATAGAACAAATACCGTCAATACCGATAGAGCTACACTTCTCAGCAATTTGATCGATTTCGGTAATACTAATAGGATAGAAATAGTCAGCAGTGCGCTCGCCAATATCGCCGCATTCCCATGCGAAGACATGCGTTTCGAAGCCAAGTTGTTTGGCCTTAAGAATCAATGGATTTTGAAAATCAGACGCACCGATAATAGCGAGCTTTTTCGACATCTTTACTTCTCCCAATTGGCCGAAGAGTTCTTTTCGAAATCATTCCAGCGGCCGCTTTCCATCTCAGCCTTATAATCGAGCATCATCGAATAATAGTCTCTATAAGCTGGAACAAAGCCGAAATCACGCTCAGCCTTACTCATATCGAACAAAAATGAAGGGGTGTTGTTCTTGAGCTCCGGCCTGTAAACGATTTTCGATTTAGAGCTGTCGCCAAATACCTCGATAACTGCACGAGCCTGATCTTCAAGCTCCAAAGGAACCCCGCTTGTCATGTTATAAAGCCCATGCGTTGAATTGCTTTCCAAAGCCATTCGATATGCCCGAGCAACATCCTTCACATAGATAATGTCTCTTGAGATATGAGGGTCTCCCCATATCTCAAGGTTCTGTCCGGACGCGGCCTTTTCGATCCAGACTTGGATAGCAGACTTGTACGGCTTACCATCAACTAAGATTGTGCCATGAGGTCCAACGCCGTAAACCGGAGGAAAACGGAACACTGCCCCCTGAAGACCATGTTGCTGCGAATAATACTCAATCAAATCGTTGGCAGCATTCTTCGTGATGGTATAGACAGCGTGGTCACCAGTAAAGGAGAAATTCCTGGGCTCATCCTCAGTAATGGCATAGTCCTTTCTCCATGCCCCAGAGACATCACCATAGGTAGTGGCGGAAATTATCTTCTTGATACCATTCGTCCTGCAATACTCGAGCACGTTCACTGTGCCCATAGTGTTCACTCTAACGTAATCGATAGCATTCTCTTCGTTAACCAAATCAGCAGTTGCATTGGCAGGAAGCAAACCAGCTAGAAGAATAACGCCCTCGACGTTATCAGCAGGGAGTTTTGAAAAATCTTCAGGCTTAGTAATATCGAGACTAATAAACTCGGCACCCATGTCTTCAAGGAAAGGACGAAGTCGCTCATTCCTACCGGTAGCAATAACTTGTTTGCCTGATTTGACAAGCTCGTCAACGGTATACATACCGATAAAACTGGTTGCTCCAATAACAATTACCATAGCTTACTCATCCTTTCCATTGCACTCTTTTTCAATCACATACAAAGGTCTATTTTTAACCTCAGTAAAAATATTGCCGACGTACAGTCCAACGATTCCAATTGCAGACAAAATGAGCCCACCCATAAAAAAGATGGAACAAAGAAGGCTAGTCCATCCAACTTGAATTCCCGGAACACAGATTTTCTGAACTATCGCTGCAATTAGAACGAGCAAGGCAACGAAGGACATTGCAAAGCCAACGTTAACCGCAAATTTCAAAGGCTTATTAGACTGGGCGGTAATAAGCTCAAACGCCATATTAAGCTTTTTCCTAAAACTATAGGAAGACTCACCTGCAAAGCGTTCATCGCCAACTATCTCTATCGCAGTTTGTCTAAACCCAAGCCACTTAATAAACATCGTGTATCCACGGTTATGTTCACGCATTGAACAATACTGAGAAATTACCGCGCGACGAGCAATACTGAAGTTGCAAAGTGAAGGATCATAACTACCGTCAGTAAAATACTCATACACTTTATAAAAAGCTCGAGACAACGCCATAGTCAAAGCGCTATCTTTTCGCTCTACCCTTTTTGCAAAGACGACATCGAAGCCCTCCAGAGCTTTATTATAGAGCTGGGGAATAGCCTCAGGCCTATCCTGAAGGTCGCAATCCATTACGACAACCCAATCACCATGGCAACAGTCAAGACCCGCAGTGATTGCACGAATTTGGCCAAAATTACGAGCAAGCTTGATTCCATACACACGTTCATCAGCGTCGCATATCGACTGCACAACAGACCACGAATCATATGGATCGTGGTCGTCAACAAGAACGAGCTCAAAAGACGCCTCCATCTTTTCAAAAACATCAACGATTCGCTTATGCAGTTCGGGCAGCGCCTCTTTACAACCATAAACTGGAATTACAACAGAGAAATCCATAACTAGCCTTAGATTGAGTTTAATAACCTACTCATGATGCATTCGATTAAGCGAACCGTCAAATCATAGTGAAGGCAATCATCAAACGAACGCCGGGCCTATTTGATGAGCACACACTGCTGACGAACCTCACTTTTATTAGCGTTATTAAAACAAGGGCCAATCAGGTTGCCAGGCAAAATTTGGTGCCACATCTTATTGTCATGGGAGTTATCTCCCCAGAAAAATCCAATATGGCAATCGATAGAACCATCTGTTTTAAAGAAAATTACATCGCCCTTCTTAGCCAATCCGCTATTCAACATATCGGCAACTGTGTTGAAGTGATAAACCTTACAGCCAGAGTCAATTGCATAACCATACCAGCGCCACGCATTGATATAGCCGCCGCCGCCGGGCCCCGCACCCCACGGAGTATGGTTGTTGTTGGCTGCGACTGCATCAACGTTTACGCCAAGAGATCTAAATACATGGGCAACAAAACCAGTGCAGTTCATACCGGTGTAGCCCCCGGGCCCTGGAGCGCCGTTAGGGTACAAGCAAGTCTGATATGAAAAGCCACTTGAATATCGAGTACCAAGATAATAGCCATTGTATTGATGGCTCGTCAGCCAATTAACAACGGTTAGGCGCGGAATGCCAAATACAGTGTCATTCGTGCCCGTCGGCTTTACACTAACCAGGTCGTCTTCATCAAAAGGCGACCATACGCCATCGAGATAAGCCTGAACGACAAACTGATAGGTCTGTCCACCGTTTAGTCCTTCAACTCTATACGAATTGCCAGTGCAGTTGTATGTATAAGTTTTATAGCCACTATTCGTCTTTACCGCGATAGCATAACGCGTGGCGCCCGACACCTTACTCCAAGATAGATTTGCACAAAGATCCCCAGCTTTACCAGTTACACGAGGAGTAATTACACCATGTGGAACTGCGTCCACAAGCAGCGCATCACCGTAAGCAGACCAGGCTCCATCTACGTAAGATTGCACAAGAAACCTGTGATTGCGTCCATTCGTAAGGTCGGAAACCGTATAGCTAGTGCTCAAACAATTAGTCGTGAACGTTACATATGAGCCATTCTTATACTCTGCAATCGCGTATCGCGTTGCATTGGGAACAAAGTCCCAAGTAAGCTGTATTTTTCCATCGCCAGGACAAGTGGCCTTAACATTTTGAGGGGAACGAACGTCCTCAAGAACGGCTTCACATAAATACGCGTCCGAGGAAGAGCTCCACCCTCCATTTACAAATGCTTGTACAAGGAAACGGTAAGTATTACCGGGATTCAAGCCGGAAACCAGATACGAGGACTCTTTGACATCAAGAGAATACGTCTTGTAGCTATTTCCAGTCTTAAGAGCAACCGCGTACCTCTCTGCTCCAGGAATCTGATTCCACGAAAGAACACAGGAGGTCGCCGTGGCTTTCTCTAGATGAGGCTTCGGAGCATTAGGATCTTCGGGAATAGCGGTAACAAGCTCCTTGCTCCCAAAAGGAGACCAGCGACCATCAATATTAGCCTGAACAATAAATGAATACTTCTGGCCATTGGTAAGTCCATTAATGGTGAATTCGGTATTAAGACAGTCATAGGTGACAGTCTTATATCCTTTATTTGTTTTATATGCAATCGCATATCGTAATGCACCGGCAACTGGATTCCACTTAAGGTCCACCGTCCCATCGCCAACAGCAGAAACGCTAACCTTAGGAGAAACAAGGGAGTACGGCATGCAGGTGATGTAGTCAGTATCCTCAAGAGCGGTCAAACGATCGTAAATCTTCGCCCTAACATAGAACGTATATTCTTCACCGTTTTTCAAACCTTTGATTTCAACGCTAGTTTGATGGGATTTCAATCTATACGACTTGCCGTTCGAACACGAAACCACATATTGATTCGCGCCGGGCACGCGGCCCCACGACAGCTCGACGCTGCCGTCGCCGGCGGTCGCCGCGGGCGCGGGCTTGACGGTCCCCTCCGGCCTGCAGCGCACGAGGCTCGCCGGGCCGAAGGAGGACCAGCGGCCGTTCACGTAGGCCTGGACGAGGAAGTCGTGGTCGTAGCCGTTGGGCAGGTCCGTGACGGTGTAGGACGTCCCGGCGAGGGACTTGGTGAAGGTGGCGTAGGTGCCGTTGGAGAAGGCCTCCGCAACGGCGTAGCGCTCGGCCCCCTCGACGGGCTCCCAGGTCAGGGTCACCTCGCCGTCCCCGGTCGCCTCCGCCCTGGGGGCGGGCGCCGACGGGTCGGAGGATGCAGCATAAGAAACAGATTCAGCATGCCTCACTATTCCTGATGTCGAGTTTTCAGCAATCGCCGGAGTACATACAAGAAAGAAAATGGCAACGGCAAGAGATAGCAGACATGAAATACGCTTCATATACGACCCTCCATGAATAACAGTCCAATTAGATGGTATCGGAAATACGAGATTCGATATGTATTATTTCGGACCAATGGATGTTTTTTGTCACAGACGGTTTCAGGCATTGTTAAATCGAAATAACGCCAATACTCCAAGCCAATAACTCGATTATGTCGTAAATTCACTTTTGCGGCTATGGCATAAGCACCAGATGCAATGTCTATTGGGGTTTAAAACTCAATCAGAAACGACAGGCTTACAAGACGACAGACGTGACAGCTCCGATCTACAAGGCGAGCCAACAGACCGAATCGGGAAATGACTGGTGGCAGCGCAAATCCATGTATGAAGAAAAAGCCCCACTTCAGACTCATAGCAGATTGATCACCCACATCAGCTTAATTCCGCTTTCTAACAGTTTAGATAACAGATGCTAATTCGGGAACCGGAAGATCCCCGAATGCCATGCTCTTCCCAGCAAAACAGAGAATTAACCCGAACGCCCACCCGGATCTTTGTTTGGCGACAATCCCTCCGGGTGGGCGTTCGGGCGGACGGGACAAATCCATATGGGAAGAGCGAACCCCTTCAGGGCACTCGTTGCGGGCCTGACCGCCGACGAGTTCCTGCTGCTCAGAGAGGCCGTCGACAAAACGCGCCGTCGCGAGGAGGTCGGCGTGGGCACGCTCGCCGAGGCCGCCGCAGCCTACCGGCCGGACCCGGGGTGCCCGGAGTGCGGCTCCGGGGGCGTCTGGAGGAACGGATCGACCGCGGCCGGGGTTTCGAGGTGGCGCTGCCACTGCTGCGGCAGAAGGTTCGCCTCCCCCACCGGCACCGTCCTCGAACACTGCCGAAAGCCGCTCCCCGTCTGGATCTCCTTCATCAGGCTCATGTGCCGCAACGTTCCCGTCGATTGTGCGGCCGGGCTGTGCGGCGTCCCCCACAAGACCGCCTTCGATTGGCGGCACCGTGTGCTCGCCACGATATCCGGCCACCTCGACCGGTACGTCTACCTCTTCAGGGTCAACCAGGCACGACGAATGAGATTCGGCTGCAAGGGTGGTGCGCCATATCCTGATGGCCGACGTGACCGACGCGACCTGCCGCAGCTTGGGGTAGGTGCGGCATCACCCATTATCTAAATCTTTAATGGAATAATTGCATCGATCTGAAGGCGCAGTCGCAATTCCCTGAAGCATGCTGACGAGCACGCAGATTATCAACATATACGAACTGGTCTTAGATTCATTTTACCGTAAGCAAAAAACGAAAGCTAATATCTAAACACTTCAACGACTTCAGAAACAGCATCCAGCTAATTTTGGTCTATAAGTTCTTTTTCATAACTCATATTTGCGGAAATTCGCTTTTCTTTCTCGGCCTCAGTTGCAAGTTTATATTGATGGGCTGAAGGAGGAGAAGTTAAAACTGCTCCGAGTTGTTTTTTTGCGACATACAGAGAAGAAATGAAATCAAAGGGAATATGGAAGCTGAAAGCTTGTAAGGATTGTTGAGAAAGCCTCTTGTACCTATTCAAGTTATTAACTAACTCATTTTCTTTAATCAGGTCAAAATAATGAAGCAAACGGTCGTCAAGACATGCACAGTATGAGGAGCAGTCAATAGTTTGAATTATCTCCATCACCCTAGGAATAATGCGTAGGCATTCGTTTAATAGTATAAACTCCGAAACAGCCTCTACGCCTTCGGGAGCGGTTTCATCTCGGTAATAAATTGTTTTCCGGCAAAAAACAATTTCATCTATTTCTTCAATGTGGCAGTTATCAATAGATTTATCCGAGCTATAACTTAGCATAATAAATGAAAATAACTCATCCAAGAGACTGTATAGGTTTTCAATGTAACCAGCACAATGTAACATTGCATGTTTTTTATTCTTCTGATCGGGCAAATAATTAAAAACAAACCAAAATATGAGACTTGTAGCTATTGCAGTCGTAAAAACATCGACTAGCTCGAATAAAGGTGAACCACTCACATTAAATATGGGTTTCAGAGAATCAGGGAACCCTGGGAAGTAAGGAATTTGCGATTGTTTTATCATAAGAAAAAGAGAAATGCTCAAGGCTGAAATCTGCTTATAGCAAGGAAGCCTAAGATAAGTGGCTTTAACTTTATGTTGCATATATCGTTCTCCAATCCTTGAAAGATGCGGCCCATTAAATCGAAATAGATATTTTCTGATTTTGGAAGCAACTACTACAAATAAATGTTTACTCATTCCATGACTGAACAGAAGCAAGTTGTGGGGCGAAATCCCAAGCTCATCACCGAACGCTTATTTCCTGACGATACCATCAGCCGGTACCAACAGGGCGCCTGCGAACGTTTTTTTGGTACCGGCTATGCCGCCAGCCCCAAACTCCTGCGGTATTGCTTCGACCGTATTCCAACAGCCCAAACACAAAACGATATAATCAGCACCAGGGGAACACACAGCGTTCAACCTAGGAGGTCGACGTGTTAACGATACATTATGGGGACATGGATAACGTGATTTACAACACATCGGTCTATTTCGATAACGTGTACTCCCCCCAGTGGTTTGAAGATTCCTTTGCCCAACGTGTCATTAAATCTATCGACAAGGGCACCGTGGTGGGGCCCAACGCAATCGACACTAAGATCCTAGGCATCATCCCTCCCGAGAAACTATCCAGCGGCACCAAAACACTGCTGCTTATGTACTTTATGCCGCAAAATGTATATAACGCCTCAAACTGTGGTGACAATTGTGCCTACTGGATTCTAAGAATCGCTGCACAAAAGGACCTAACAATCAACCTCTACCATATATTGGATTTTGGAAACGGCAAATTCACGGCAACCATTGCGAACACAGGCGATGTCGTTCACACGATGTTTGACCTTGTCCCCATAGCTGGAAAATGCCTAAGGGAGAACTCCTGATGCGCGGATCATACAAGGTAGTTATTCAGAACAACCGTGTTCAGTTTAAACTGACCATCAATAGAAACTTGACCATCATTCAAGGCAACAGTGCCACGGGCAAAACGACGTTGCTCGATATGGTGACTGCCCACGAAGAATTAGGGGCACAAAGCGGCGTAACAGTAAGTTGCAAAGCGTCCTGTAAGACAATATCTGGAAAGAATTGGCGCAGAGATCTACAAGAGATTTCCGGCAGCATTGTTTTTATTGATGAGGGTAATACTTTTGTTCGAACGGAAGATTTTGCACATGAGGCAAAACATAGCTCGAACTATTACGTTATCGTCGCCCGAGAGTCACTGCATCAACTACCCTACAGTGTTGATGAAATCTACGGTCTTAAGAACACCAACCGAACCACAACGAAATATCCTGTTTACTCTCGTGTCTACACCTCTACATATCGTATTTACGGTGATACTGAATTTAGAGGCGAGAGACCCGAGCTCGTCATTATCGAAGACACAAATTCGGGCTACGAATTCTTCAGTTTGCTATGCAAAAAGAGCAACATTAAGTGCATCAGCGCAGGTGGCAAATCAAATATTTGCAACTGCATTATGGACGCACCGGAAAACGACATCCTCGTGATTGCCGACGGCGCCGCCTTTGGACCAGAAATTGCAGAAGCTACTGCGCTACTGCGCCGAAAGAGCATCAAGCTATTCCTGCCGGAATCGTTTGAATGGCTCGTGTTGAAGTCGGGATTATTCAACAGTAAACACATTAAGGACATGCTGCTTAACCCCGCTGAACAAATCGAAAGCTCAAAGTTCTTTAGCTGGGAGAAGTTCTTTACCGCGGAACTCATCGAATGTTCCCGAGACACACGTCTTCGATATGACAAGAGCCGCTTGAACGAGGAGTACTTGAACCCCACCGCCCTTGCAGCTCTTAAGGATACTTTGCCGGACCTTGGAATTACTTAATGTTAAAGCGAGAAATACTCGCTCTCGGATGATGGGTTTGGTCCCAACCACGGGTCGCCATCGAGGAAGAACTCGGGCCAGCGCTGCATGAACAGCGCCTGCTCGCGCTTCCAGCGGAGCAGCTTTTCCTCGTTGACCTCTTCCCTGCCGCGCGAGGTGAACTCGTAGTGGTACAGCTCGGCATAGGGCGTAAAGATGGTGCGGTAGCCCGCCTCCCACACGCGCAGGCAAAAGTCTGCATCGTTAAAGCCGACGGCGAATTCCTCGTTGTAGCCTCCAACCCGCTCAAATACGTCGCGTCGGACCATCTGACAGGCACCTGTTACAGCACTATAGTTGCCCGGGCGCACAGCACGGGCAAGATAGCCCTCACGCTTTGCCGAGAAGTCCTGGTTGGCATGAGCAAGTGCGCCACGCACGCCGACCAAAATGCCGGCGTGCTGCACCAGACGATCGGCAAAATAGAGCTTGGCACCCACCACACCCGCATCGGGACGCTGCAGATAGCCCATCATCTCTTCGATAAAGTCCGGGCTTATGACCTCGGTATCGTTGTTCAGCAGCAACAGGTAGTCGCCCTTGGCATGCTCAACGCCAAAGTTGATGATCTGGGAGTAATTGAACTCGCCCGGCCAGTACACAACGCGTGCGCCACCCTTCCCTTCAGATACCGCAGCCACTCGCTCTGGCAGGGTTTCGTAATACGCAAACGTCTCCGGGGCTTCGCTGTTGTTCTCCACCAAGACGATCTCGTAGTTGGCATACGTGGCCTTCTGGGCGATCGACATCACACAGGCATCGAGCGTCTCAACGTGGTCCTTGGTGGGAATCACAATGGTCACCAGCGGTGCAGACTCCGGCAGCGCATAGCACATGCGATAGACAAACGGTGTCTCGGTATCCTCGACCGTTCCGTGAACGTCCAGCGAGTCAAAGTGGCGCTGCAGCGCCAAACGACCAGCTTCAATGGCATACGGCTTGCTATCAGCAGAGCCATCAGCGGTGGAACCGGGGTGCACACGCCAGTGATACAACACGTGGGCAATATGCTCAAAGCGTGCGCCCGATGCAAGGCAGCGAAGCGTCAGATCATAATCCTGGGCGCCAGCGACGTCTTCCGGCGACATGCCAATGCGATCGATAAGTGCCTTCTCCACCATCAGAAAATGCGTCACGCAGTTATGGCTATAGAGCAGGTCGACGTTGAGCTGCGTCTTAAAGACCGGCTGACCCCACTCCCCCGTTTTCTGGAACATGTCCTCGTCACAGAACAGGACCTGGGGACGCTCGCCCTCGGCAGCCTTGTTCAGCGCGGCGACATAGTGGAACAACGCATCCGGCTCCAAAATGTCATCGTGGTCCAAAAATGCGATGTAGTCGCCCGCCGCTTGCTCAATACCCGCGTTGGTGTTGAGCACAATGCCGCCGTTGCCGGGAAGCTCGATGCGACGGATGCGCTCGTCGTTGGCACCTGCCGCAAGGGTGGCCACCGCGTCCCAATCGGGCGAGGCGTCCATAAGCAGCAATTCCCAGTTGTCATAGCTCTGGGATAGCACAGAGTCCAGCAACTCGCGCAGGTAAACCTGATCGGTCCTATAGCACGGCACCACAATGCTCACGAGCGGCCTGTAGGCGAATGCCGCCGCGGCGACGCGCTGACACGTCAAGTCGCCCGGCTTCGCGCGATGTTGATCAAACCAGCGTCGATAGGCCGCGTCGTCCGCGCGTGCATCCTTCATGCGATTCCAGCTGTCGTCGACCATGCAGTTGTACAGGCGGCCATCCATGGCGCAAAAACCGCTTTGGATCTGGCCCGTGGGATCAGTCGCAATCAAGACAAAATCGCGTATATCCTGAGGCATCTCAACGCTCAGATACGTTTTATTGACGCGACATCCGTTCTGCTGGGGAACATCGACCTGCGACTCAAACACATGCACGGTGGCATCAATCGCATTCATATGCGTATCGAAGATCTGGAGCTCAGGGGCGCACTGAGGGCCTCCCGCCCACTTGACCTCATAGCGCCAGACGACGCCCTCATCTGCCGGTAAATAACGAACGGCATCAATCTCGTATCGACCGCAGCACTCGTCGCGTTGCGCATCGCGAACGAGTGCGCACATCGCAGGCTTTGCTTTGTAGTTAATCTTAGATTCCAACTTGGCAATACGACTGTCAAGGTGAATAGAGCCCAGTCTTTTACCGCCGGACGCAAATGAGATGTCAATCGTAGAGCCGTCCAAAAACGGAAGCACCAAGACGACGAGTTCGCGCTCATAATCGGCAACGGAGGGACAAAGCGCCAGCACGCGACCATGATCGACCGTAAGTGCCAAAGACGGCACGCAAACGCCATTGGTCGTCGCATGAGCAAAGGCCTGGGAACCCTCCTGCTCAATAAGCCCCGCGATATCCTGGCCGACAAAGCGAAGCAGGACGAACAGACGACCCTGACTGCGGCAAAGCGCCAAACGCTTGATACTCATCTACACTTCTCGCTTTCCCAGAGCGTTCGCAGCCATGCGCTTGCACGCGCCCAAGCGCCCAAACCTCAAGACGTCGTAATCGAACATGAGCTTTTTGCACGAACGAGCAGCAGGCGCCTTACCGACAAGTGCCGCACGCACCATAGCGGCAACAGAAGGAGCGCATTGTGCGAGCGCAGCATCACTGCCCACGGCAGAACCGTCAAGCGCCGCGGCGACGGCAGCAAACACCTTGCCGCAACCCGAGCTCAGCAGCCTGAGTGCATCGTACAGTACCAGATCACACAGGAAGTACGCCAGGTCATCGGCATGCTGGGCATCGAGACCGTCGCGCTGCCAGTCAGCCAGCACCGCGGAGTAAATCTTCACGTGCTCCAGCAGACGCGTCTCGTCGTCGTAGCGCATGGTGTCCATGAGCGAACCCTTGCGCGCCACGCGGTAGTCATACAACTTGTTCGAGATAAGCGCGGTCTTGCGCGAACGACCGTACACGGCAAAATCGAAGACCTGGTCCTCGCCATACTTAACGGTTTCATCGAACACGATCCCGTTGCCCAGTAAAAAAGCGCGCTTACAAGCGGTGCGCCATGCAAAGGGGCGAGACGCTTCCTTAAACAGCAGGTCGGAGCTATAGCCCACAAACGACACATCGCGCGGGCTCAGTACATAGTTAAGCCACGGATACCCCGCCTCCAACGGGTACGGGTTCGCGCCAAAGGTCAAAACGTCGCAATCCTCACGCTCAAAGGCATCAACGATTACGCGGCACGCATCAGACGTAAACCGGTCGTCGGAATCCAAAAACGCAACTACAGGCGCCGTGGACGCAGCGATGCCCGCATTGCGCGCGCTCGACAGACCACCGTTGGGCTTATCGACCAGCGTAAAGCGCGCATCCTTTTCGCAATAGGCAGCGGCGATGTCGCGCGAACCATCCGGCGAGCCATCGTTAACCAGCACACCTTCCCAATCGGGCATATCCTGCGCAAGTAGGGAGTCCAGGCACCATGCCAGGCACTCCTCCACCTTGTAGATGGGAACGACGACGGAAATCTTAGGGGTAGCCATAGTCACGCGCTCCTACTGTGCCGCCGGCACGTCATCGGGATGCGGGTTATCGCCGTAGGCGCGCTGATACGTCAGCACGCGCCAAACCAGCGGCAGGCCGCCGATCTTAAAGTAATGTTTAAACGTATTGATCTTGCCCGGCTTTTTAAAGCCAAAGCGCGAATCAATATAAGCGCGGGGCGACTTGACCATCAGTCGCAAGTCGGTCTCGCCGCGCGGGTCGAAGAGCGACAGGTCAAAGCGACCGGCATTCCAATCGGCCTTGAGCTCGGGAGATGCCTTCTCCCAAAACTGCTCACGCAACTCATCGACCAGGCGCTCATCATTCCAGCGATACGTATCGACCTTCATGCGCATTAAAATGCCCTGAAGCTGAGCCTTAAGCTCGGGGCGTTCATCCAAAAAGCGCTGCATCTCGGCATATTCGTCGCACACGCAAAACACCTTGTTGGGCGAATTAACAGAGCTCTTCTCGTTATCCTGGCGATAGCACAAAATGGGATCCGCAATAAACGCAGCACGCTCGGCGCTTGCCCAGACCTTAAAGTTAAAACCCGCATCCTGATACGAGGCACCCGGCGTGGGAAGGAACCGAATCTGATTGTCGTTAAGGAACGTGCGTCGATAGATGGCAGACCAAATGGAAGGCTTGCGGTAGAAGATACCCGGACGATCGGCGGGGCGATACGCCGCACCCGTCATATGCTCGTCGATAATTCCAAACAGCTCGCGGCGCTCGCTGGGCGTGGACCAATACAAGTAAAAGTCACCCTTAACGACATCGGCATGCTCGGCGTCGGCCTTGGCAACCAGCTTTTGAAGCGAATCCTCAAACATAAAGTCATCGGACTCCAAAATACCCACGTACTCACCGCGCGCCATCTCCAGGCCGCGGTTCATCGAGTCGCCGTAGCCGCTATTGGCCTTGTCGATCATCTTGACGCGCGCATCGCACTCCATGTACTCGCGGATGATATCCGGCGAGCTATCGGTAGAGCCGTCGTTGATGCAAATGATCTCAATGTCCTCGAGCGTCTGCGCAATGGCAGAATCGAGGCACTCGCGCAGGTAGCGCTCAACATTGCAGATGGGAACAAGCAGCGAAACTTTAGGGGTATCAGAGTTCTGCAAGAGAACCTCCTGTTGAATAGCGTGGAACAGGGTTATTTTAGCAGCGAAGCAACGGCGCGCGGCAGCGCCCAGAATTAGATAAAGCGCTCCAGGCAGGCTTTGAGACCGCGGGTCGAAAGATAGAACAGTGTAGCGTCTGCCATCGAAACGCCCGAGGTCGCTGCAACGAGCTTACGGGCAACACGACAAACGGCGCCCTTGGCAGGCATATCCGCCCACTCCGTTCCCAAAAACGTCGTGAAGTCCATGTTGACGCGAACGGCTACACGGCGGTAGTCATTAGCGTCCAAACGTGCCAAATCAAACACAATAAGGTCCAGGAACCAGGTGATCAGCTCGCCGGGACACAGGTCCAAAAGGCCGTAGGCCGCCCAGTCCTCCAAAACTTCCTCGAGCATACTCATATGAGCGTCAAGCTTTTTGGCGCGAGCATCGGCACTGTTGAACTCGTGCGTTGTCGAGTCGTTCTCCATCACGTAGTGGTAGAACTTGTCCGGCATGACAACGGTCTTGCGGGCAAGCGCATAGGCCGCAAATTGGAATACGACATCCTCGCCCAAGGCCAAGCCGGGAGCAAAGCGAATACCTTCGCGATTGAGCAGCTCGCGCGAAAAAGCCGCGCGGCATGCATAGGGCTGTGCGTTTGCGTGGAACAGCAACTGGGGATCTCGTGCGCCAAAGGTGCCCGCTTTGGGGCTCATGAGTTGCT
Source organism: uncultured Collinsella sp. (assembly GCA_900541205.1). Classification (GTDB taxonomy): domain Bacteria; phylum Actinomycetota; class Coriobacteriia; order Coriobacteriales; family Coriobacteriaceae; genus Collinsella. Next base: position 25,649 of record UQIV01000007.1, read on the forward strand.
GGACACGTTTGGGGGCAGCATCGGCAGGTTCACAGACGCCGCCAAAAACGACGACCTCGGCATCTGACGACTCCATAGCATGCAGCACGCGCTCGACCGTCTGGGCATCGATGTAATCGTCGGCGTCCACAAAAAAGACGGTCTCGCCCTCGGCCGCATCGATACCGGTATTTCGAGCGCACGAGACACCCGCGTTTTCCTGGTCAATCACCAGTACACGGTCGTCGGCCTGCGCGATCTGGCGCAACACGTTCAACGAATCATCAGTCGAACCGTCGTTGACGCAGACAACCTGAATCGAACGCTCAGACTGGGCCAACAGCGAATCGAGGCATCGCTGAATGGAGCACGACGAATTGTAGACGGGAACGACAATGGTCGCTTTGGGGGTCAAAGTCTCTCCCATGTCGACCTACCCCCTCAGCGATTCGATAAGGAAGGCAGCAACCACGCCTGGACCTCCAACCGAGGCGTAATACTTAGCACGCCCCAAGGCACCATCCGTCGCAAAACTCGGATGCTCGTCAACCCAGCCCTCAGGATCTTTGAGGATGGCAGCGAGATTTGCGCGCTTCCACGGCTTGAGGTCGTCAAGCGAAAAGTCCCCGGTGTCCAAGGCCGCTTGGAACTCCTTGGCCATCTGAACCAGGAACTCCTTATAGAACTTAGGCGCCAGGCGCACGTAGTTCCACATGTACGAATCGTACTTAATGAGCTGATTGAACTTGAGCATGCGCTCGACGTCATCACTTGCGTGGTCGCGGGCATAATCCTCTCGAATCCAACGCTCAATCTCGGCATACTCGGTATTGACGCAAAAGACCTTAGCCGAAGAATTGACCGAGGAATTCTCGTTGTCCTGGCGATACGACAACACGGCATCATGCAGGTAAACAGCCTTATCGGCGGACGCGATCACCTTAAAGGCAAATGACGTGTCCTGAAAGGATGCCCCCGGAGTCGGCAGGAACTTAATGCCGTTGCGCTCAAGAAAATCGCGACGGTACACGGCCGACCAAATCGACGGCTTTTGCTTAAAGAACTGCGTCGTATCGCTCGGGTGCACCGGCTTGCCACAGTCCTTGGCTTTAAACATCTCGTGCAGCGAACGGCGCTCCTCGGGCTTAGACCAGTAGAAATCAAAGTTCGCCTTCGCAAAGTCGGCATTATTGCTATCGGCGGCCGAGACAAGCTTTTCGAGTGCGTCGGGCGCCATAAAGTCATCGGACTCCAAGATGCCAACGTACTTGCCACGCGCCATCTCCAGACCGTGGTTCATCGAGTCGCCGTAGCCGCTGTTGGCCTTGTCGATCATCTTGACGCGCCTATCGCGCTCCATATACTCGCGGATAATCGCCGGCGAGTTGTCGGTCGACCCGTCGTTAATGCAGATGATCTCAATATCCTTGAGCGTCTGCGCCAGGGCGGAATCGAGGCACTCGCGCAGGTAGCGCTGAACATTGTAAATGGGAATAAGCAGCGACAGAACAGGGCTGCCAGAGGCGTTAGTAGACAAATGTGCTCCTTAGGAAATACCTGTCGTTTCATGGTATCAAAGGGTCAGCGCACTAGCGGGCGTTTATATAATCTATGGAGCTCGCAGAGGCAAACCGATAAGAAAGGACGTCATGCAGCCCAAAGCCGCACGCAACATACCCATCGAAGCGCTGCGTTTGGTCGCGGTCGCCGGCATCGCGGTGTTTCACACCTTTCAGTGGACCTTCCAGGCAACCTGTTTCGGCGCCGTGGAATATGCCCCACTTGCGATGTTCCCCTATTCCGGCGTGCTCGGTTTTATTAACTTGCTGGGCTGCTGGGCCAACGAGGTCTTCTTTATGATCTCGGGCTATTTTCTCATCGCTTCGGCCGCGCGTGCTTGGAGCGGTGGAGCAACGTGGAAGTCGCAAATGCAACGGACGGCGCAGCGCCTTGGCAAGGTCGTTATGCCCACTGCATTTTATTGCCTCGTGGCGCTCGTTTGGTCCACGGTCGTCTCCCCCATTCCCGATATTACCCTCAACACGCACTACTGGTACACGCTAGGCCTTGAGTTTATCTGGGTCTATGCCGCCACGGTCTTCATGGCGACATGGTTTGGACTGGCTAAGAGTCGACTCCCCCAGAAAACCTACAAGACGACGGTCATCGCCGTTGGCATCCTCGCATTTGTTGTTAACGGGTATTTAGCCGCTATGAGTGCGACAAGCGCCGGCGAGTTTTCTTGGCTGCAGAAGCTCATGAGCGCTGCCACGTACGTAATCGCGTTTTTGATCGGCGGGCTGCTCCGCGACGTTACCGATGTCATGGATTCGGAAAGGGCGGACGCCTTGGGCATGCGCTCGCTCGCAGCGGTTTTGGCATTCGTCACCATCCTGGAAGGCGAGCTCTCCTTCACCGGCAACCTCACGGCGATGGCAACCCTCTCCTACAAATCGACCTCGCTGGTCTCGTTTGCTCTCGCTGCCGCCTCCTTGCTCTTTGCGGCAACCCGACGCAGTGCCTCAGACAATCCGCGGACTGCAGGTGCCATCGTCACCTTATCGACCGCCACGCTCGGTTTCTATGTGATGCAGTCGCTCACCAGTAGCCTGTGGCGTCCCGTCTTCAATACGTTGCTCGCAAACAAACTGGTCAGCCAAAACAGCCCGGCAGTTATATGTATCGTCACGGGTACCGTCATTAGCATCGTCTTTGCCCTGACGCTTCTCACCATCGACGCAGCTAGAAGCCTTATCGCTCGCAAGCTCAAGCGGCAATAGACACGCTGCCGTCAGACGCCAAAGCCGCTACAGCCGTGGCAGGTTCCTGCGTTTTATTCAAAGCTTGCCGTCAAGGTGCGCCGAGCCTTTACAATAGGACAGTCCCAAGGACGTATTCGATAGCTTCCGCGCAGCACTCGCCCACCGCGCGTGAAAGGATATATTGCCCCATGCCTTCAACCCTTCCCGCCCCCATCGACAAGCTCGCCATTGTCGTCGTTACGTACAAGCGCCAGGAACTCCTGTCCAACTTGTTCGACTCCATGGCCGAGCTCACGGCAACGCCCTGGCGCATCGTGATTGTCGATAACGAGAATTCGCGCGAGACCGAGGCCATGTGCACCGCATTCAACGAGCGCCTGGCCAACCTGTGGGGAATCGACACCGAGCAGCCCGACGCGCAGGGCGGCACCGACCGTATCATCTACGCCCCGCAGCTCAAAAACGGCGGCGGTGCGGGCGGCTTCTCCGCCGGCACCAAATGCGCCTACGACCTGGGCGCCCAGTGGTTCTGGGTGATGGACGACGATGTGCTCGTCATCCCCGAAGGCATCGAGCGTCTTGCCAAGTGGACCGACCGCTACGACGTCATCCAGGGTTCGCGCCTGGACTTTGACGGCGGCGCTTTCTTTTGGCAATACCAACTCATCCTTTCGCTCGGCATTCCCAACCCTGTCGCCAAGTGGGACCTGGGACCCGAGGGCTACCGCGCCATGAACCAGCTATGCTTTGAGGGCGGCATGTTCTCGCGCCGCGTGGTCGACAAGATCGGCCTGCCCGATGCGCGATTCTTCATCTACGGCGACGATGCCTGCTATGGTTACGTGGCCAGCCAGCACTTCCCCGCCGCCGTTGTGGCCGACCTGGTGCTCAAGCGCGCCCGCGCCGTCTCTAACTGGGATATCGCCGGCAAGCGCCAGCTCAACTCAACGAGCGACACCAACCGTTACTACATCATGCGCAACCGAGGCTTCCTCGCTCGCTATATGCAGATCTACGGTGACTACCACCCCATGCTGTTCCGCCTGGGCAATGCCGCGACCTTCTGCAAGGAATTCATTCGCCTGGCTGCGGTCGATAAGTGCTTTAAGACCGGTATTCCGGCGCTGCGCCGTGGCATGAAAGACGCCCGCAAGATCATCAAGGATCCCAACTGGAAGCCCATGCCGCCCATGAAGGACACCGAGTAACGGAAGCCGGAAACACCTCGGCGCTTAAAGCCGCTGGCACACCGTAGCCACATGCTGCCCATCAAAACCGAACCCCCAGCGCATGCGACCCACGCCGGGGCGTGGTACACGGATTTCGTCGATGCCGTCGCGCTCTATGTCGAGTAGCGACTGCACGGCCAGCAATTCCAACCCCAGCGCATCCACATCGGGGTCATACATCATGTTGATCGTTATCAGCGGACGTTCATCGAGCATACCGATCGTATCGGCTATGTCAAACACGGCGCCCGTAGGAAAAACCTGGATGTCCCAGCGATCCGCGCCACACTTTCGCCTCGAAGCAGGATTGGCATAGCCCGGCAATCCAAAGCAGAGTCCTTGCAAGAGTAGGTGATATGGCAGCGGTGTATCTGGGTCGGTCGCACCAATTCCCGCATCTCCCAAGATGCGGCTTAGCGCCCGCCTCACGGTGTCCTCGTTCCCATGGCACAGCCCGTCGCGGAACGCATCGACGTCTCGAATGTCTTCCGCAGCGCACTCAAACCACTCAACAATCACTAGACGCAAGGCCTGTCGAAGCTCGTTATTGGGCAATCGCAAAGCACGGAAGCAATCGCCATGCTCTGGCTCCTCAGTCATATCCGTCGTGAGAAAACCGGACAGATACAGCGCTGTCCACATGCCATCGTCAGGCGAGACATCTGGCTCTGCAGCGCCCAAACAAAGCGGGACCTCAGCGCACCCATGGGCCTCGAGCAAATCAAACAAGACCGAAAGGCGGTCGAGATTCCACCCGGCAACTACCCTACTCAGACAATCCGCATACCCATACAGATCGGCGCGCACAGGCGCCGTGCAGCCTCGGTCCAGAAAACCGATCACACGCGCTGGACTCGAGCAATAGGCCCTGCCAAACCGATACCCCTCGAGCCATTCACGCGCATCATCCAGGTATTCCTCGCACCCAGCATGATTCAAAAGAGCCTCGACCTCGGCATCCGAAAAACCGAAACATCGGTCACACCACGTCGACAGCGGCGTCGTCAGACAATACGAGCAGCCGCGCGAAGAAAGCGCCGCTTCGGCAGGACCGGGGCACTCCCCCATCAGACACGTCAGCCGCAACGAATCGCGCGCAGTGGCAATGGCGTCGAACAGCACGCGATCGAATAGCCCTGCCGGATCGGCGTCGGAAGCGTCCCTTGCGCTCGCACGGCGAGACCACGCCGCATCGTACCCATCAACGAGCAATACAACCTGCTCATCGCAGGCCATCTCCAGCAGCTCAATGAGCACACCGAGCACCGAGTCAACCTCGTCCGCGCTCGCCACATCACGCGCGACGCGTTCGATGTGACGCACCCTGTCTCGAGCTAAATCAGGAGCCTCCAAAAGCGCCAGCAAGCGGGCGCACTCGCCCGAAAGAGCATCGCGCACGACGCCGGCAATAGCGGCGCCACGCCTCGCAGCGCCAGAAAAGTCCAGCGATATCACCGGATAGCAAGCATACTCATCCCGATAGCGCCCGCCGTTCGCATCCCAAATCTGAGCATCGGCAAACAAACGCTGACCAGAGCGACCGACCGCTGGACGCTCCAGAAAAGCCCTGAGCATCGACAAGTTCATGCTCTTGCCAAAACCCTCGGGTCGACAGCACACCACAACGGACGCGTCGCAGTCCAACACATCGGCAATAAACATGGTCTTGTCAACCAGCACGCAGCAACCAAGTGCCTCCGCATAGTCGTGTATGCCAATGGGCAAAACCGCATCGTCGGCACAGCCGATCAAGCGCACGCCAAAGCCAGCAGCACAATCAATATTTGCCTGTTCAGACACCAAAACGTTCCCCCATAATCGCAGCACGATGCCAATTGTAATGACCGATTCGCGCGTACCGACGACGCCGCGCGAACATATCGGGCAACGGTAGCAGCAAGAGGTGTGAGGGGGCATAACTAATCGTTGCACAACAAAACGGGGCCCGATGCATTCGCACCGGACCCCGTCCCAACTCTTTAGTTATCTAGCAACCAAGAGGCTACTCCTCCGAGCCGTCCTCCCCAGAAGCTTTCTTCTGCTGATCGAGCTTATGCTTACCACTTACGATAGACGTAGCGCCCAGTGTGGCCAAGCTTGCACTGGCAAGGCTCGCCATAACGATAAGGTCGCCCGTCTTGGGCATGTTACCGCCAGATGACTTGGTCGTTGTAGTCGTCGTGGTTGTAGTGGTCACCGTCTTGGAGTCATTTTGCTCTTGGACCTGGTTGTCAGCACCGCTCTTGTCGTCGTCTTCGGACTGTTTCTTTTCGCCCTCGGTCTTGCTCTCGTCCTTCTTCTGAGCGGATTTGTCGTCCTTCTCCTCAGAGCTAGAACCCTTATCGGATTCGATCTTCTCGGAAGCCTTGTCCTTGGAGTGACCCTTTGCGGCTTCGGTCTTTTCCGTGGAAACCTGATCAGAGTTGTCCTTGTTCTGGGTCGAGCCGTTAATGACGCCAGCCATCAGCGAAGAGCCCAGCGCAGAACCGAGCTGCACGGAGAAAGAAGGCTTCTTGTCCGGCGAAGCAACGGGAGCGTCCGGCGCCTTATTCGAGTCGTCCTTGGAAGCATCGGAATCAGGGGTTGCGTCAGAGCCGGAGCCGTTGTTAGAGCCGGTGTCAACGGACGAATCGCTCGAGCCGGTGGATGAGTTAGAGGTGCCAGCGTCGGTCGAACCAGAAGCGTCGCCGTCCGTATTGCCGGCAGAGCTTGAAGACGAATCGCCCGCAGCAGAGCCGTTCGAATCGGAGCCGTTCGAGGTAGAGCCGTCGTTGGTAGTGCCACCAGCAGAGCCATTACCGTCAGCATCGGTCGAGGGTGCATCCATCCTGTCATCGTTGGCATCGTCACTCGAGTCGTCATTCGAATCAGGTGTCGGCGAGGGCGCCGGTGTGGGCTCGGGCTGCACGGGCGTCGCGGCGGCAGCCTCGTCCTCAGCGATATAAACCAAGCAGTCCTTGAGCTCGTTGCGGTAGCGGTTCTTCCAGCCCTCATGATACTGGGGCTGGCTCGAATACTTGGTCGCCACGTTATTGACCACGCTGTTGGAGAGCGCCGTCACAAACTCGCGGTCGGACATATCATTGGAAAGATTCGCCCAGCGGAAAAAGTCCCTGCAGCCACCGGTGCCGCACATGTTGGTAATGCTCCACACCATGCCCTTGACGCAATCGGCGCGGCCCGAAATATCAATACCCAGGCCGCTCTTGAGCCACGCCTCGGTCACCGCATAGTACGAGTTATACGCATAGGCGTCCTGAAGCGCCGAGAACTCAGCAGGGTCGGCGTTATAAGCACCCTGGAAGGCCTCCTGCGCAATACGGCCCAACTCGGTGAGCTGGCCGTTCTCGTACATGGCATTGCTCGCGCTGGAAATCTCGCTGCCGCGATCAATCGCATCCTTGAGCATGCTGTATTTTTCGGGGTTGTAGTTGTAGGCCTGCTTCATAAACGGAATGAGCGACCAACGACGGTCGAACTGGTAATAACCCAGCGCGTTATAGCCGTCACCGTACGAAAAGCCCTGGTTGTAGTTGCCATGGCTCTCGTATTTGGTGAAGTACTTCATCTCGTCAGTCACGTTGACAAACGAAACGCCCTGGACCGACCTCAGTACGCCCGAGAAGGACTGCTGGGTGTAGAGACCCTTATCGATATCGGTGGCATCCGAGGCAACGCCCGGCGTGGGCTCCTCGGCAGCGGCGGGTGCCGGCGCGGAAACGGCGCCAAACGAAAGCGCCAGCGTCAGGCCCGCGACAATCGCAGAATGCTTGGGCTGCATAAGATCCTCCCTGCATTGGTGTAGTTAAAGTGCAGTTTGCAAAGATAGAATCAGTATTGCAGCTCGTCCGTTGTTGCACAACAACCCCTCGGTAAACGGCAACAACCCTCCGCGAAATCTTAAGGAATTGCGGTCAACCTACAGCTTAATGTCAAAGTTGATCTCGGGAACGGCGGCCAGGTCGGCCAACGTCACGCCGTCGACGTACTTTTCGATCACGTCGTCCAGACCGCGCCAGAACTTGACGGTCGAGCACAAATCGCTGCGGGTGCAGCTGTTGTCGATGCCGTCGCACGCCACCGGAGCCGTGCTGCCCTCAACGGCGCGCAGGATGTCGCCAGCACGCACCTCGGCCGGGTCCTTGGCCATCATGTAGCCGCCGCCCTTGCCGCGCACGCTCTTAAGCAGGCCCGCCTTCATAAGCGGACGAACCAGCTGCTCCAAATACTTTTGCGAGATATGCTCACGGTCGGCAACCTCGCGCAAGGCAATCTTGCCCTCGGCGTCACCGAGCGCCGCGATATAGATCATCAGCCGGAGGGCATAGCGGCCCTTGGAAGAAATGAGCATACCTACCCTCCCATCGCATCTGGGACAACATAACCAGGTTTGTTTGTCCCAAATCTTAAGTAAGTGGGACAAACACAACAGGTTATTTTGTCCCAGAATTTGAAAAGTCGAGTGGATTAGTCGGGTTTTCCCTTGACTAACGCCGAACCCATAGTAACTTTATTCCGAGAAGATTCCTAGGGTTTAGTACACCTATGAGTACACCATATACAGAGAGGGACAGCATGAGCGCAAATCCGCTGCTTTCCATCGAAGGTCTCACCGCCTCCGTGGACGAGAAGACCATCCTCCACAACGTCAACCTCAACGTCGCCGCCGGCGAGACCCACGTGCTGATGGGACCCAACGGCGCCGGCAAGTCTACCCTCGGCCACCTGGTCATGGGCGACCCCGTCTATACCGTCAATGACGGCCGCATCGTCTTTGACGGCCAGGACATCACCGAGCTCACCACCGACAAGCGCTCCCGCGCCGGCCTGTTCCTGAGCTTCCAGGCCCCGGTCGAGATCCCGGGCGTGCCGCTGTCGAGCTTTTTGCGCGCCAGCATCGCCGGCCGCCCCGGCCTGGAGATGAAGGGCAAGGAGTTCCGCCGTCGCGTCAAGGAGCTCGCGGCCGAGCTCAACATGGACACCGCCTACCTCAACCGTGAGCTGGGCGTGGGCTTCTCGGGCGGCGAGAAAAAGAAGGTCGAGATGCTCCAGCTTCTGCTGCTGCAGCCCAAGCTCGCCATCCTAGACGAGACCGACTCGGGCCTGGACGTCGACGCTCTGTCCACCGTCAGCCACGGCATGGACGCCTACCGCAAGAGCTGCGACGGCTCCATGCTCATCATCACGCACAACACGCGCATCCTGGAGCACCTGGATGTCGACCGCGTCCACGTTATGGTCAAGGGTCACATCGTGCGCGAGGACGACGCCTCGCTCATCCCCTGGATCGACAAGAACGGCTTTGAGACCTTCGAGCGCGAGGCCGCCGTGCAGCGCGCCCAGGCCGAGGCCGCCGCTGCCGAGCAGCAGGCGTAAAGGGGCGACGCAATGACCAAGAACCGCACCGAGGTCGCGGACATCGACCGCAGCCTCTACGACTTCACCTATGGCGAGGAGGGATTCGAGCGCCTCGACGCCGGCATCACGCCCGACATCGTGCGCGAGATTAGCGCCAAGAAGGACGAGCCGCAGTGGATGCTCGACCTGCGCTTAAAGTCCCTCGAGATCTTCAACCGCTTCCCGGATCCGACGTGGGGCCCCTCCATCGAGGGCCTGGACATGGACAACATCGTCACCTACGTCAAGCCCAACACCGACCAAAAGCACGACTGGGAGTCGGTGCCTGACGACATCAAGAACACCTTTGAGCGCTTGGGCATCCCCGACGCTGAGCGTAGCTACCTGGCGGGCGTCGGCGCGCAGTACGACTCCGAGCTGGTCTACCACAACATGCAGGACACGGCGTCCAAGATGGGCATCGTCTACTCCGGCATTGAGGAGGCCCTACACGACCCGCAGTGGGAGCCGCTCATCCACGAGAAGTTTATGACGCTCATCCCGCCCACCGACCACAAGTTTGCGGCCCTGCACGGCGCCGTGTGGTCGGGCGGCTCGTTTGTCTACGTGCCCAAGGGCACCAAGCTCGATTTTCCGCTGCAGAGCTACTTCCGTCTCAACGCCAAGGGCGCCGGTCAGTTTGAGCACACGCTCATCATCGTCGAGGACGATGCCGACCTGCACTTTATCGAGGGTTGCTCCGCGCCCAAGTACAACGTGGCAAACCTCCACGCCGGCGCCGTCGAGCTCTTTGTGGGCAAGCGTGCGCACCTGCGCTACTCGACCATCGAGAACTGGTCCAAGAACATGTACAACCTCAACACCAAGCGTGCGCGCGTGGACGAGGACGGCGACATCGAGTGGATCAGCGGCTCCTTCGGCAGCCACGTGGGCTACCTCTACCCCATGAGCGTGCTCAACGGCCGCCGCGCCCGGTCGAGCTTTACCGGCATCACCTTTGCCGGCGCCGGTCAGAACCTCGATACCGGCTGCAAGGTCGTGCTCAACGCGCCTGAGACCTCGGCAACGGTCGAGACCAAGGGTATCTCCAAGAGCGGCGGCATCCAGACGTTCCGCAGCTCCATCGTGGCCACGCCCAAGGCCGAGGGCTCCAAGGCAACCGTGAGCTGCCAGTCGCTGATGCTCGACGACCAGAGTCGCTCCGACACTATTCCGGCCATGGACATCCGCGCCAAGAACGTCGACATCGGCCACGAGGCCACCATCGGACGTATCGGCGACGACAAGGTGTTCTACCTGATGAGCCGCGGTATCTCGGAGGAAGAGGCCCGTACCATGATCGTCAACGGCTTTGCCAACCCGGTCTCCAAGGAGCTGCCGCTGGAGTACGCCGTCGAGATGAACAACCTGATCAAGCTCGAGATGGAAGGAGCGATCGGATAATGAAACAGGAAACCAACACCGCTGCTACCACCCTTGAGCAGGTCAATGCGATGCCGGCTGCAACTTGGGGCTGGCTCAAGATGAACCAGACCAAGCTCGAGTTCTCTGACGAGCTTGCCGCCGCTCCCACCGAGGCCGTTGAGGTCGAGGGCTTGGACGAGCAGTTTACTGGCGTGGCAGACGCGTTCGAAGCCGCCATGGACGCCCTGGCCGAGCGCTTCCCCGAGCGCCGCGCCTCCGCCCCCGGTGATGCAGCCGACCGCGCCCGCATCACGCCCGAGACCGAGCTCGACGTGCCCGCCACCTCCATCTACCAGGCCGGTGCCATCAAGCTCGAGGAGGAGCTCTCCCCTGCTGAAGCCTTCGAGACCGGCATGGGTGAGGCTGCCTACGCCTACTTGGCCGAGCACGCTACCAAGCGCGTCGTCATCGATGTGCCCGCATACAAGCACGCCACGGTTACCGTGCGCGTGAGTGGCGTCGACACTGCCGCGGCCATCGCCGCCATCGATGTCGTCGCCCGTCCGCAGGCAACGCTCGACCTGTGCATAGCCCTGGACTCCCCCGTTGCCGGCCAAGGCGTCGTGGGCTCCGTGCTACGCGTGTGCGCCCACGAGTACGCCACCGTCAACGTGACCTGCACACAGACGCTCGACGATAGCTGGATCGCGCTCGACGACACCGGCCTGTTCCTGGACGAGGGCGCGCGCGTCAACGTGCAGCACACCGTCCTGGGTGCCGGCGCCAGCGCCACCGGCCTTGCCGGCGACCTGCTGGGCGATACCGCCAAGGTCACCATCGATACTGACTATCTGGGCGCCCGCGAGCAGGTGCGCGACTTTAACTACGAGCTGCGCCACCGCGGCCGCAAGACCGAGTGCGAGATCGACGCCAACGGCGTGCTGGCCGGCACGTCCAAGAAGGTCTACCGCGGCACCATCGACCTCGTGCACGGCTGCAAGGGCGCAACCGGCACCGAGCGCGAAACCGTGCTGCTCGCCAACAAGGGCGTCGACAACAAGACCGTTCCCGTCATTCTCTGCGACGAGGACGACGTCGCCGGCAACCACGGCGCCACGATCGGCCACGTCCGCGACGAGCAACTGTTCTATCTCGCCTGCCGCGGCCTTGACCAAAACGCCGCCGAGGACCTGTTCATTCGCGCCAAGCTGGAGGACGCCGCGCTTTCCGCCACCGACGAGCGCACCCGCGCAGCCGTCGTCCGCTTGGGCAACAACCTGATCGACAACTTTGAAGAGGAGCTCGCATGATCGACACCGAGCACGTTAAATGCGACACCTGTACTGCCCCCGAGCCCATGGAGCTCGACGCCAGCGACGAGGCTTCGCGCGGCTGGCCCACCGTGGACATCGAGACCAACCCCTACAAGGCGCAGTTCCCGCTGTTTCAGCAGCACCCCGAGATCGCCTTCCTCGATAGCGCCGCCACTGCGCAGCGCCCCGCCCGCGTGCTTGACGCCGAACGCGACTTCTACCAGCGCATGAACGCCAACCCGCTGCGCGGCCTGTACTCGCTGTCCGTCGAGGCCACCGATGCCATCGCGAAGGTGCGTCAGCAGATCGCTGACGTCATCGGCGCTCCCCAGGCCAACGAGGTCGTCTTCACCCGCAACACGAGCGAGTCGCTCAACCTGGTCGCCAAGAGCTTTGCGCCAACGGTGCTCGAGCCCGGTGACGAGGTCGTCATTACCATCATGGAGCACCACTCCAACCTGATCCCGTGGCAGCAGGTCTGCCGCGAGACCGGCGCCAAGCTCGTCTACCTCTACCCCACCAAGACCGGCCAGCTCACCACCGAGGAGGTTCTTGCCAAGGTTGGTCCCAAGACCAAGATTCTGGCCGTGGGTCAGGTTTCTAACGTGCTGGGCGTCGAGAACCCGGTCAAGAACCTCGGCAAGCTCGTGCACAAGTACGGCGGCTACCTGGTCGTCGACGGTGCGCAGTCGCTGCCGCACATGCCGGTCGATGTGGCCGACCTGGGCGCCGACTTCTTTGCCTTTAGCGCGCACAAGGCCATGGGCCCCATGGGCATCGGCGTGCTGTGGGGAAAGATGGACCTGCTCAACGCCATGCCGCCCATGCTCACCGGCGGCGAAATGATCGATTCGGTCACCGAGCAGGACGCCGTCTGGGCGCCCGTCCCCGAGAAATTCGAGGCCGGCACGCAGGACGCCGCCGGCATCTTCGCCACGGGTGCGGCACTCGACTACCTGGTCAACACCGTGGGTTACGAGAACATCCAGGCCCGCGAGCAGGCACTCGTCCACTACCTGATGGGCGAACTCATGCAGCTCGACTTTGTCCAGATCATCGGCTCCATCTATTGGGACAACCACCACGGCGTTGTGAGCTTTAACGTCAAGGGCATCCACCCGCACGACGTCGCGAGCATCATGGACATGGACGGCGTCTGCATCCGCGCCGGCCACCACTGCGCGCAGCCGCTGCTTACCTGGCTGGGCGTCGAGAACCTTGCCTGCTGCCGCGCCAGCGTGGCCTTCTACAACGACAAGGCCGACATCGACAAGTTCATCGCCGGCCTGCATCACGTTTGGAGCACGTTCAATGGGTAATCTATACACCTCCACAACGTTTATGGAGCACAACTCGCACCCCGACTATAAGTACGAGATGGATGCCCCCACACACGAGCACGACGGCATCAACCCCAGCTGCGGTGACGAGCTCACCTTGCAGCTGCGCGTCGAGAACGGCGTGATCGAGGAGGCCTCCTTTACCGGCCACGGCTGCGCCATCAGTCAGGCCAGTGCCGACATCATGGCCGACCTCATCACCGGCGAGACCGTCGAGGAAGCTCACCGCCTGGCAGAGCTCTTCCTCGCCATGATACGTGGCGAGAAGCTCTCCGAGGAGGATCTGGAAGACCTGGATGAGGCCGCCCAGCTCCAGGACATCTCGCACATGCCCGCCCGCGTCAAGTGCGCCGAGCTCGCCTGGCGCACCCTCGACGGCATGCTCGAGGGACAAGCTAACCAGTAGCGTATGCTCCGAATCCAAGGTTTTTGATTGCCGAGCCGCCCGATACGGGCGGCTCTGTTTTTCCTAATGAGCACGAACACACAAAATCAGCGCGTCCGGCGCCCCGTCTGTCATTTACCACGCAGCAGACGCGAACACGGGCGTTTTCCACAGCACCAAAGGCCTGCGGCAGGGCCCCGGACCCGCCAAGCAAAACGCCAAGTCCCGTTCTGCTGAGCTCCGACTCGCTTCGCGCCTACAGCAGAAGGGTCCCATAGGATGCGGCGTGCATTTTTGCGAGTATTCAGCACGCCAAGCTGTATGTATACGCATCGAAAGCGTTAATCAACGTCTCCAGGTGCATATATATTGTGTTTTAGAGCAAGCATCGCGGTCTCAGGGATCACATACATGCGCTTCGGAGGCGCATCGGAAGGCATAAATAGCTTCGGAACCCGTATGTTGCAAGATTGCGGCAGTGCCGACAGCACCACGATGCTGAAAACTCCGTTTTTTGCACGGCGCAGACGGGGGTAGGCACGGGCAAACCCGGACTGAGCTGTTATTTTATGCAAGATGACGATTGTTCTATGCATATTAAGAAGTGCAGTTACCGTACCAAGCTTTTGAACGCTGGTTGCGGCGTATGAACGACCCCAGCTGCGGTGAACAGGCGACCTTACATCACGTTTCCGCCAGCCCGCATCGCCGTTCGCGCGCGGGCGCGCACGATACGAGAGACGGTACTTTTGCCAATCCCGGTATACCGCTCAATCTGGCGCACCGTAAAGCCGGCATTGTTCAATCCAACAATAACGGTATCGCGCTGCGCCGGCGGTGCAGTTTTAACCCCATTGAGCGGAACCCCGAGGCTCTTCGCCATCTTGTCGGCAAAGGCGTGGCGTTCCCACTCTGTCTCTTTCATATCGCACAGCGCCGGCTCGCTACCGTCGGGCGTCGAAAGCGAATAGGCAGCAAAGGCCTCGGCAGAGCCAAAAAGCTCAAGCACGCAAGAAGGATCGCAAAATCCCCTCGTGGCATCTGCCGCATCACCGTCGTAAGCGCGTAGATGTTCCGGAAAGCTGCTCCAGGGATAACGCTCGATTAGGCCAACGCCCGCCTCCTGCGGATCGACGTGTACGGAGCGAATAGCCTCCATCACCTGCCAGTCGGTATCGAGCGAGCGCCGGTCAAAACGGTTCTGGAACAGATGGCCTGTGCGCCCCGTGCGTTTATTGAACCGCCGCGCGTACGTCAAAAGCAGCCGGTGCATCGCCGCGCTCATCCTGTCCTCGTAATCTGCAAGCACCAAATGCACGTGATTGCCCATAAGGCACCAGGCGATAACCGTCACACCCTCCTCGCGGCAGCACGCGCGCATCAGCTCCAAAAACTCCCACCGGTCTTCATCGCCCTCAAAGATGAGCTGCTTGCCCGTACCGCGGGCACAGACATGGTAAAAGCCGGTAACCGTTCTCCAAACGCGCTGCATGGCGCTCCCTTCGCCGGGATCTGCTTGCCATCCAATACAGCACGATTGAAGCGTGCCATCAAAACATTCACGCAAAACAATTCGCTCGCGCGGCCAAAGGCAGTAAACAGGCGGCGAACGGCACCGTTGCAACAGGTCAACCCCTGCAACGCATACAAGAGCTGCCCAAAAGCTTGCCCAAGACGGACCCCCTCTACGGAAGTTCGCGACCACAGAACATAGAGTTAAACCGTTTCAATTAAAACTTCCGGACTTCTCGCTACGAAAACTGAGCCGTTCGCCGAATATTCCGTGCATTTCGCGGTATTATAGGGGCTGCATGTCATGTCCCTTTCGAAGGGTCGCCCGGCAATCGCCAGCCACGACCCCCAGACGGGACGCCAACACGATAGAGAGGAGAGGCATGCAGTACTCACAGGAAGTGGAGAACATGTGCCCCGTTGCCAAGGGTGCATACCACGGCCCCGCACCCATCCCCGAGGAGGGCAAGTGGGTCCAGGCTAAGGAGATTTCCGACATCTCCGGTCTTACGCACGGTGTGGGTTGGTGCGCACCTCAGCAGGGCGCCTGCAAGCTCACGCTGAACGTCAAGGACGGCATCATCGAGGAGGCCCTCGTTGAGACCATCGGCTGCTCGGGCATGACCCACTCTGCCGCCATGGCTTCCGAGATCCTTCCCGGTAAGACCATCCTCGAGGCCCTCAACACCGACCTCGTCTGCGACGCCATCAACGTTGCTATGCGCGAGATCTTCCTGCAGATCGTTTACGGCCGCAGCCAGACCGCGTTCTCCGAGGGCGGCCTGCCCGTGGGCGCCTCCCTCGACGACCTCGGCAAGGGCCTTCGCTCTCAGGTCGGCACCATGTTCGGCACCAAGGCCAAGGGCGCTCGTTACCTCGAGCTCGCTCAGGGCTACGTCACCCGCATGGCTCTCAACGACAAGAACGAGATCATCGCATTCGAGTTCCTGAACCTCGGCAAGTTCACCGACGCCGTCAAGGCCGGCAAGACCCCCGAGGAGGCCATCGCTGGCGCTATGGGCCACTATGGTCAGTGGGAGAACGCTGCCAAGTACATCGACCCGCGCACCGACGAGGAGACTCACTCCGTCGCCAGCGTGTTCCCGGTTCACGAGTAGAAAGGGAGGGAAATAACTATGACTGTTACGTTCGAAGGTTACGAGCGCCGCGCTGACAAGATCAACAAGTGCCTCGCCGACAACGGCATCGCCTCCCTCGAGGAAGCTCTGCAGATCTGCACCGACAAGGGCTTCAACCCGCGTGAGATCGTCAACAACACCCAGTCCATCGCCTTCCAGAACGCCGAGTGGGCCTACACCCTCGGTTGTGCTCTCGCTGTCAAGCGTGGCGCCAAGTCCGCTTCTGAGGCTGCCGCCATCATCGGCGAGGGCATCCAGGCCTTCACCGTCCCCGGTTCCGTCGCCGAGGACCGCAAGGTCGGTCTGGGCCACGGCAACCTGGGCGCTATGCTGCTCTCCGACGACACCGAGTGCTTCGCCTTCCTGGCCGGTCACGAGTCCTTCGCTGCCGCTGAGGGCGCTATCGGCCTGGCTCTGAACGCCAACAAGGCTCGCAAGAAGCCGCTGCGCGTCATCCTCAACGGTCTGGGCAAGGACGCTGCTCAGATCATCGCCCGCATCAACGGCTTCACCTACGTGAAGACCCAGTTCGACTACTTCACGGGCGAACTCAAGGTCGTCGAGACCATCCCCTACTCCGATGGTCCCCGCGCCGCCGTCAACTGCTACGGCGCCGACGACGTCCGCGAGGGCGTTGCCATCATGTGGCACGAGAACGTCGACATCTCGATCACCGGTAACTCCACCAACCCCACGCGCTTCCAGCACCCCGTCGCTGGCACCTACAAGAAGGAGCGCCTCGAGGCTGGCAAGAAGTACTTCTCTGTCGCTTCTGGTGGCGGCACTGGCCGTACCCTGCACCCGGACAACATGGGCGCCGGCCCTGCCTCTTACGGCATGACCGACACCATGGGCCGCATGCACTCCGACGCCCAGTTCGCCGGTTCTTCCTCCGTGCCTGCGCACGTCGACATGATGGGTCTCATCGGCATGGGCAACAACCCCATGGTCGGTGCCACCGTCGCCTGCGCTGTCGCCGTCGAGGAGGCCCTCAAGGCCTAATCGCGCCCGCGCGATGCTCATATAGTTGAGCTTTGGAGCCGCTACCCACCCGGGTAGCGGCTCTTTTTGTTTGCGCTGTCGCTGGGTAGCTAATGCCGATATATCAGTTGGGGAGAAATACAAGATGTGATGAGATGGAGCGTCAGAGCGTCCATGACGCCCACCTGCCATATTTGCCCTTTACCGATTTGCCGGGTCTTTGCGGCCCCATTGCCGATCACCCGTGCGACAATGCGCCGGACGAGAAAGGAATCCGATGGAATCGACTGATGTACTGGTAATTGGATCTGGCATTGCGGGCCTTTGTGCCGCCATCGAAGCGGCACGCACGGGTGCAACCGTCATTGTGGCAAGCGCCGGCAAGACCATGAGTGGATCGAGCTTCTTCCCGGGTACCTGGGGCCTCGGCCTCATCGGTCCCGTCGACGAAGACGACGAGCAGGACCTCATCGACACCATCCTGGCCGTCGGCGGCGGCGTTGCCGACCCCGAACTCGTCCAAACGTTCGTCCACGGCATTCCCCAAGCGATTGACTGGCTCGAGCAAGACCTGGGCGTTGAGCTCCAGCGTCCGCAAAGCGCCAAGAGTGCTCAACAAAAGCAATTTATCCCCTGCTTTGACCACAAGACACGCATGTGGCGCGGCCTCACCCGCAAGCCCCTTGAGGACGCTCTGACGACCTGGATCGAGTCGCTCGGCATTCGCCTGCTCCCCCGCCATGAGCTTATCGACCTTGTTGAGGACACGAACGGCAGAATAACCGGAACCGTACTCTACGACCTTACCGAAAATCGAATCGTGCCCTTTGCTGCCAAGGCCACGATCATCGCAGCCGGTGGCACAGGCGGCCTGTTCGAGCGCAGCCTTACGTCGGCTGATGTGCTCAGCTCCTCGCAGGCCATCGCGCTGGCGCACGGCGCAACACTTACTAATATAGAGTTCATGCAGATGATGCCCGGCTTCATCGAGCCCAGGCGTAACTTGGTCTTCAATGAGAAAACCTGGCGCTACGTACATGTAGACCAGCCGGTCGATATCGCCGACGACAAGCTGGACGACCTGCTCGATCAGCGCTCCGGATATGGCCCCTTCACGTCACGCTTGGCCTCCCGCGCCATCGATCTTGCCATCGATCAAGCGGGCGCCGAAGGCCTGGCGCTCCACTACGATTTCCCCCGCGAGGACATCCCCGAGTTTGTGCAGACCTTTGCCACCTGGCTACAAGACGAGCACGGCATCGCACCGACCGACGAGATGCGTGTGGCGATGTATGCCCACGCTGCCAATGGCGGCATCAAAATCGACAAGACTGCGTACACGGGCGTTGAGGGCCTCTACGCCTGTGGCGAGGCAACAGGCGGTATGCACGGCGCCGATCGCATCGGAGGCCTATCGAGCGCCAACGGCATCGTATTTGGGCGCATCGCTGGCGCATCGGCAGCCCTTGCAGCGCAGAAAGAGCCTGAGGCAGCTCTGAAAGCGGATATCGCCCTCCCCCAGTACGGCATTGCCACAACAGATGCCGAACGCCTGACGCACGGCCTCAAACACACGATGAGCACCTATTGCATGATCAACCGCACAGAGACGGGCCTATCCGAGGCACTACACGAGCTTGAGGGCTTGAAGACGGAGGCAACGACCTTGAGCACGCAGAAAGTCCTGGACAGCGAAGTCGCAGCCCTCGCCCGCCTGCAATCACAGATTCAACTAGCACAGGAAATGGTCAAAGCCATGCGTAAGCGAACCGAAAGTCTCGGATCGCACTATCGAGCAGACTAAGCTGAGCACCCATCTAGAGCAGAACACAACTAATCGATATCTATGGGCCCCGTGAGCTCAAAGCGACACGGGGCCCATTCGTGTCCGCACGACAGCGTATCCTTATTCTGAATACAGAGCGGGCAAAGCCCGCACAAACAATAGACCAGCGAGGAGGAGATATGGACAGTAGTGATATAGAGAAGTGGCGTGTCAAACTTGATAGCTACGCCAATGTGGAAGACGGCGTTGAGTATTGGCTCGCACGCGATTTAATGGAACCCATGGGGTACACTCGATGGGAGAACTTCACCGAAGTTGTTAAGAGAGCAAAAGTCTCGTGCGAAACAAACAAAACTCCAGTTGATTCCCATTTTCGTGATACCACGAAAATGGTAACTGCCGGTGTCGCCGCTCGCGCGGTTAAAGACTACAAGCTGACACGCTACGCATGCTATTTAATCGCCCAAAACGGAGACCCAAACAAACCTGAAATCGCGCTCGCACAGGCGTACTTCGCCGTGCAGACACGCCGTCAGGAGCTCATAGAGCAGCGCTTCGCAGAGATTCAGCGCTTGCAGGCGCGCCACTCGCTATCCGATTCAGAGAAACAGCTCTCGGGCATTGCGTTCAAACGAGGCGTGGACTCCAAAGGATTCGCAATCATCAAGTCGAAGGGCGATGAGGCGTTATTCGGCGGCAGAAGCACGGCGGACATGAAGCGGCAGCTTGGTGTGCCCAAAAGCGCTGCATTGGCAGACAAGCTAGCCGATGTTCTCATCAAAGCAAAGGACCTCACGAACTCGATGACGGCCTTCAACGCCGAGGAACACGACCTGTACGGTCTGGACCAGATCAAGCAAGAGCACATCGAGAACAACACAAGCGTGCGTGGTAGCCTCATCGACCGTGGAATTGTCCCCGAGAATCTACCGCCTGCCGAGGATACAAAGAAGCTCGAACGTCGCGTGAAAGCAGACGAGAAAAAGCTCAAAGAGGGCACAGACGGATTCACCGACCCCCAGGGCAGGCTCGACTTGTAAAGCGTCTGCGCCCTTTCGGGTTCGACCCCATGCGAGGTCAACAAAAAAGCGACCAGCCGAAGCCAGTCGCTTAAACATACTTTGGGTGGGCCGTCAGGGGGTCAGCCTGCTTCGCAGGCGGCCGCTGCGGCGCTTCGCGCCTTGCGCGCTGCGCTGGTAAATGCTTACGCATTTCCTCAGCTCCGCGCCCTTTCGGGTTCGACCCCATGAAAGGTCAACAAAAAAACGGCCAACCGAAGTTGACCGTCTTAACATTCTTTGGTGGGCCGTCAGGGGGTCGAACCCTGGACCTTGGGATTAAGAGTCCCCTGCTCTACCAACTGAGCTAACGACCCGATATCAACACGAAGCAAGAACTGGGGTGGGTAAAGGGACTCGAACCCTCGACCTACGGGACCACAACCCGTCGCTCTAGCCAACTGAGCTACACCCACCGTGTCCTGTGCGCTTCGCGCTCGACTATTATTGCAAGGAACGCCACACGATGCAAGCCCCAATTTTCAAGAATTTTGAAAAGAGTTTTTCGAGCGCGTTTCGAGCAATTCCCACCGGTTTCATAGGAGTAAACTTGCCCCACTGCAAATGCTCGAAAGGACAAGCATGAAAGAACTCTCCAACCGTACGGCGACATTTACCGATTCGGTCATCCGCCGCATGACGCGCATCTCCAATAAGTACGGTGCCGTCAATCTCTCCCAGGGCTTCCCTGACTTCGATCCTCCGGCTCAGCTGCTCGAGAGCCTCAGCACCATCGCGACCGACCCCAGGCCGCTCTATCACCAGTACTCCATCACTTGGGGCTCCCAGGCCATGCGCGAGGCGCTCGCGGCCAAGCAGGAGCACTTTATGGGCATGCCGGTCGACCCCAACCAGAATATCGTGGTCACCTGCGGCTCCACCGAGGCCATGATGGCCGCCATGATGACGGTTACGAACCCCGGAGACAAGGTCGTCATCTTCTCGCCGTTCTACGAGAACTACGGCGCCGACACGATTCTCTCGGGCGCTGAGCCCATCTATGTGCCGCTCAACCCGCCCACGTTCGACTTCGATCGCGAGGTCCTCGAGGCGGCCTTCCGCGACAACGAGCCCAAGGCCATCGTCCTGTGTAACCCGTCCAACCCCTGTGGCAAGGTCTTTACGCGCGAGGAGCTCACTTTTATTGCTGACCTGTGCAAAAAATACGACGCCTACTGCATCACCGACGAGGTCTACGAGCACATCGTCTATGCGCCCCGCGAGCATGTCTATATGGCCACGCTGCCCGGCATGTTCGAGCGCACCATCAGCTGCAGCTCGCTGTCCAAGACCTACTCCATCACCGGTTGGCGCCTGGGCTACACCATTGCCCCGGCCGAGATTACCGAGCGCATCAAGAAGGTCCACGACTTCCTCACCGTGGGTGCCGCCGCTCCCCTGCAGGAAGCCGTCGTTACCGCCCTTAACTTCGACGATAGCTATTACAAAGAGGTCCTCGACCTCTACACCGCCAAGCGCGACCTGTTCTGTCGAGGACTCGACAGCATCGGTCTTGAGCATAACGTGCCGCAGGGCGCCTACTACGTCATGATGGACATCTCGGAGTTTGGCTACGAGAGCGACCTCGACTTCTGCGAGGATCTCGCCTCCAAGGTTGGCGTGGGCGCCGTGCCCGGCTCGAGCTTCTTCCGCGAGCCCGTCAACCACCTGATTCGTTTCCACTTCGCCAAGCGAGACGAGACGCTTAACGCAGCACTGGAGAACCTCAAGTCGCTACGTGATAAAATCAAGCCGCGCGGGTAAGGACGGCCCGGCAACTAAAGCAACCAAAGAAGCCCCGCACCGCCCGCCGCGTTGCAGGGCTTCTTTTTATAGCGCTTTCTTAAATGGTTTAGAGCTCTATACTTTAGTCACGGAGCAACTCGTCCCAGAGAGAGGAATACTATGGCAGAGCAGCAGCTTATCGGAGCACTCGAGGCCGGCGGCACCAAGATGGTGTGCGCCACGGGCTACGCAGACGGTACGGTCCTGGAGCGTGAGCAGATCGCGACCACGACCCCGCAGGAGACCGTTGAGGCCGTCAACGCATGGTTTGCAGACAAGGGCATCGCCGCCCTGGGCATCGGCGCCTTTGGCCCCACCGCGGTCAACCCTGCCTCGCCCCAGTACGGCAAAATCTTGGAGACGCCCAAGACCGCATGGCGTTACTTTGACCTACTGGGCACCATCCAAAACGAGCTCAAGGTCCCCTGCGGCTACGATACCGACGTCAACGTCGCCTGCTTGGGCGAGGTCACCTTTGGCTGCGCGCAGGGCCTCACCGACGTGGTGTACCTGACGATCGGCACCGGCGTGGGTGCCGGTGTGCTCTCGGGCGGTCAGCTCGTCCACGGCATGATGCACCCCGAGGCCGGCCACATCCTGGTCACGCGCGACCCGCGCGACACCATTGGCGAGCATAGCGCCTGCCCCTTCCACGACAACTGCCTCGAGGGCCTCATCGCCGGTCCCGGCGTTAAAAAGCGCTGGGATGGCAAGAGCGCCGGAGACATGGCCGATGACCCGGAGGCCATGGACCTGCTCGCAGGCTATCTGGCACAGGCGCTCATGACCTACACGCTGTGCTACGCGCCGCAGAAGATCATCATCGGCGGCGGTGTGGCCGACCACACCCCTATCGTGCCGCTCGCACGCAAAAAGTGTGCCGAGATGCTCAACGGCTACATCGTCACGCCCGAGGTCAACGATATCGACACCTACATCGTCAACAACAGCCTCGAGGGCAAGCAGGGCATCATGGGATGCCTGGCCCTGGGTGCCGCCGCGCTTCAGCAGTAGGCGCGCCAAAGGGGCGCCGCAACGTCCAGCAATCCCATCCTACGGGATGACGCCGCCACGCCCCGTATAAGCCCCCAAACAAAGGAAGGCCGCCTAGGACCAAGCAATGTGTCCTAGGCGGCCTTTTTGGCACATTTGAGCGATCGTAGAAGATATCGAAGCACGACGCCCGTCATCGCTCCACAGCAGTCGATCATCACGTCGGTAATCATGCCGGCGCGACCGGGCACAAAGAGCTGAATCGTCTCGTCAATCGAGGGGATCAGCAGCAAGAACACCGCCGTGGGAAGCAGCACGTCAAAGGTGCGACGGCCCTCGATATCGAAAGCGTGCGTTGCCAGAATACCGAGCACCATGTACTCGGTAAAATGCGCGCACTTGCGAACGACGAAGTTGGTCACCCATTCATACGGAAGCCCCATGCCGTGCAGAAAGCCGCGAACGGCCTCCATAATCGACAAGCTCAATGAACCGGACCCCGTGCCGGGAACCATCGAATTGCCCCAGATGAGCAGCACCATCAGGCAGGTCGCGACCGCCCATTTTCGATCGAGTTTAAGCATGCAGAAGTTATGCCTCCGCACAGAGCGGCTCAAAGCTGGCGGTGCCGCCCTCGATAACGCTCAGATAGGCACGGCCCGTGCGCCTCACCGCTGCAGACTGCAGGCGGTCGATCTCCTCCTCGAGAATCTGATTGACGCGCTCGTGACGACGGTTCTCCATGACGCCGGCGGCGATGGCCTCGGCACGCTCGATACCTTCGCGCGAGATGCGGGCGGTATCCTCGGGGAACACGGCGCTGTGGCGACCAACGTAAGCGGGGGCAGCGGGCTGAGGAGCAGGCGTAAACACCGGAGCGGCAACGGGAGCAGGCTCGACGGCCTCGTCCAAAATTGCGGCAGCAGCTGCCCACATGCCCTCGTGGCCCGAATAATCGGCCATGGGGACGTCTTCCTCGGGAGTCGCATCAACAGGCTCATCGACTGCGACGGACTGGGACGCGGAGGCCGGGACATCGACCGGGGCAGCGACCACATACGGCATGTCGTTCGAGATGACCGGCTCGTCAAGGTCATCGAGATCGATAGCTGCGGCAGAGGCGTCGCTGATGATCGGCATGTTGGCAAGGTTCGCGTTGTACGGCACCGCCTCCGCCGCCTGCTGCTGTGCAGGAGCGCCCCACAGAGAGCTTTCGGCAGCACGGCGGGCGGCAATAGTCTCCTCGTCGACGGCCAGCGGCTCGTCGGCGTAGGGGTCAACGGCGGTGGCGGCAGCCGGAGTCACGGGCACGGCAGTGTCATACGTAACGGATTGAGCCGTGGCGGCGTTGTTGGCGGCGTTAGCCACGAGCGCCACAAAGGCGGCCGTGCTGCCCGTAGGGGCGGCATGAGAGCCCGAGACGGCGCGCGCAGCGGCAGCGATGTCATCGCGGTTATAGGAGCCGGTCTGCCCGCCGTAGGTGAGTTCGTCGATAGCGACCTGGTAGACGTCGCGTGAGCGCGCAGGATCGCAGCTGACCGGCGAATCGTCGTCGAGCATGCTATCGATCATGGACCAGGCGTCGGCCTCGCTCATGGCGTCTGCGGCGCGGGCGATGGTGGGGACGCCATCGTCGGCACGACGGCGTTGGAAGGCACCGGTCAGGCCGGAGAAAACCGAAGAGGGCTGCGCGGCGTTTGCCTGAACGACAGGAGCCGCAGTAGCAACGCCCTGAGGAGCAGCCCACTGCTGTTGGGCGGGCATCGAGGCGGTCTGGAACTCATCTTGATGCTGGTTGACGTTCGCAGCGCCACCCATGGCGCCGGGCTCGAACAGGCGCTCGGCATGCTGCGCGCGATATTCAGAAATACCGAGCGAGGCGGCATAGATTCCCACGCCCGCCACCGCACCCACGGCAAAGGGAACAGCGCCCGCAACGACCGTCTCGTTCACCGACGAAAACGGCAGCGTGGCAGCATACATCACTACGGGAGCGGCAAGGCCGATTCCGCAGGAAAGTCCAGCAAGGACTGCTCGTTGTGTTGCATCAGAAGAAGCCATGAGCTCTCCCCATCTTCCAGCACCCAAATCGCATCATTCAGTTGGCTGCGCGAGAGAAGATGAAGCGGGGCTATGCCCCAAAGCAACGGTATATGGTTCGTTTCATCTGCGTTTTCCGTCGCGAAGCTTAACAGCTATTATGCGAAACCCCCTTGGGGATTGCAAGCGACGAAGCGGGATTGAAACGGGAATATCGGTGCTTGCCGGTCGCAAGGTCAATAATCGTTGGCGGGCGGCCATACGAAAAGGGCCAGGATCTAAACTCCGGCCCTTCTGGCATGTCTATGATTGCTGTCGCGTGCAGCGGACGGCCTAGAACGTCTGCTCGTAATCGCTGTGCTTTTTTGCCGAACGCACCAGGAACTCCTGGTTGGTATTGGTGCCCTTGAGGCCCTTGATAAACGACGCGGCCGCGCGCTCGGTATTGTTCATGCCGGCGAGGATGCGGCGCAGGCCAAAGACAAACGGGCGCATCTGCTCGTCGACCAGCAGGTCCTCGTTGCGCGTGCCCGAGGCAACGGGATCGATGGCCGGGAAGATACGGCGGTCGGCCAGGTCGCGGTCGAGCTTGAGCTCCATGTTGCCGGTACCCTTGAACTCCTCAAAGATGACCTCGTCCATCTTGGAGCCGGTATCGATGAGGGCGGAGGCGAGGATGGTGAGCGAGCCGCCGTTCTCGATGTTGCGGGCAGCGCCCAAGAAACGCTTGGGCGGATACAGGGCCGCCGAATCGACACCGCCCGACAGGATACGGCCCGAGGCGGGAGCGGCCAGGTTGTAGGCGCGGGCAAGGCGCGTGATGGAGTCGAGTACCACCACGACGTCGCCACCCAGCTCCACGATGCGTTTGGCACGCTCGATCACGAGCTCTGCCACGCGAGTATGGTTGTCGGCAGGCATATCGAAGGTCGAGGCCACGACCTCGCCCTTGATGGAGCGCTGCATGTCAGTGACCTCTTCGGGGCGCTCGTCGACGAGCAGGCAGATGAGGTGCACCTCGGGATTGTTGATCGAGATAGACTGGCAGATCTTCTTGAGGATCGTGGTCTTGCCGGCTTTTGGCGGCGACACGATCAGGCCGCGCTGGCCCTTGCCGATCGGCGACACGATGTCGATGGCGCGACCGGTGATGGAATCCTTGCCGTGCTCCATACGCAGAGGCTCATTGGGATAGACCGGGGTCAGGTCGCCGAACTTGGGGCGGTTACGGGCCTGCTCGGGATCAAGGCCGTTGACGGTCGTGATCTTGGCAAGGCCGGCGCGCTTGTCGCCGCCGCGTGAGGGGCGCAGCGAGCCCTCGATCACATCACCCGTACGCAGGCGTGCGGAGCGAATGAGATATGCGGGAACAAAGGCGTCGTCGCTGGACTTCATGTAGCCGTGGGCATGGATGATGCCGGAGCTATCCGGGCGAATCTGCAGAATGCCCTTGATGTCACGGAAGCCCTCGGCCTTCGCAGCGGTGGTGTAAATTTCCTCGACGAGCTCGGCCTTCTTCTTGCCGGTCGTCTCGATCTCGAACTCCTTGGCCTTTTCGCGCAGCTCGGCGACCTTCATGGCCGCGAGTTCCTCGCGCGAAAGCGTAGGCTCGGTCGGAGCGGCATTGCGCTCCTTATTACGCTGCTTGCGGTCGCGCTGACGGTTGCGGCGGTCGTTGTTGCGCTCGTCTTTGCGCTCGTTGCGCTCGTCGTTGCGCTTGTGCTGACGGCGGTTGGGGCGGGCGTTCTCGTCGGTCTCGGCCGCCGGAGTTGCGGCGTCGGTGTCGGCCGGGACTTCGTTATCGGCCTTGGCATCGGCATTGGGCTCGGAATCAGCCTGCTGCTCGACGGCCTTAGCCTTTGCAGACTTCTTGCGTGTACGCTTGGGCTTCTCGGCCGCCGGCTGACCGGCGTTCTCGGCATCGGAAGCGGAGTCGACGGTTGCCTCGGCGACCTCGTTGCCAGAATCCTCGAACGCGTCCTTTTTCGAACCCTTGGCCTTGGACGAGCGCTTAGCGGCCGTGCGACGGCTACGACCGGGGCGAACATCGGCGGGCTCGCCCTCGGCGGGTGCGCCGGTCTCGGTGGCGGCTCCCCGGGCAGGAGCGTCAGCGACGGGCGCGGGCGCGGCGGTCATCGAGGCGTCCTGAGCTGCGGCTGCTGCAGCGGCGGCAGCCTTCTCGGCCTCGACGAAGGCCTTGGGCTTGCGGCCGCGGCGGTGCGGGCGAAGAGCAGGATCGACGACGGGAACCTCGTTGGCCTCGGCAGGCTTTGCAGACTCAGAGGGCCGCAAAGCCTCCCCTACCGCAGAACGAGCCGGAGCTTCACCGGACTCTTGAGCCGCCTGCTCAGCATCCTGCTGAGACTTGGCCGCACGACGACGCGTGCGCGAAGCCGGCTTCTCGGTCGGCTGCCCCACGACGGGGGCCTCGGTGGCCGCAGGCGCCTCGGAGACGACCGGCGCCGCAAGCTCAGTCAATGCCGCGGCCTCTCGCTCGGCAGCACGGCGACGGGCGCGCACAACCTGAGCCTCGCTGATTTGTGCCAGCGCGCGGGCCTGTGCAACCTCATCGGAAATCGGCGCGGAGGAATCGGCAACGGTGCCCTTGGTTCGCGTCGCGCGCGTAGCGCGACGCTTGGGCTTTGCAGCCTCCTCGCCGTCAGCGGCGGGCTTAGGCGCACGGCGCGTGCGCTTGGGCTTTACGGGCACGGCATCCTCATCGACGGCAGGGGCAACTCCCTCGCCAGCGGCAGGCTCGACCTTCTCAGCCGATGCGGGCGCAGGCGTCGAAGCGGCCTTGGGGGCCTCAGGAACCGAGGTCTGCACCGGCGCAGGCATCGCGACCTGGTCCGACGCAACCGGTGCAGCGGGAGCGGTTTGCGCCGTCGTTATTTCGTTTTCTTGCTGTTGATCAGACACAGTGTTTGCTCAACTTTCTTTTCAAGCCCTGTGATCACATGCTCCCTGCATATACCTTCAGGGCGGCTAAACAGTCTAGCTCCGTACAAAAACGACGGACATCATTGATCTGTATCGAGATGATTGCGTCATATACGCAGCGTTAGTGTAACACAACCGCAACCACCTGCAACTTAGTCATGGGACGTTCTTAGTCATCGGGGACGTTCTTAAACGACTAGCCAAAAGGGACACTCTTCCCCCTAAGGCGCCTTGAAATGGAGCGACTAGGGAGCAAATCCATGACGTCGGGATTCGCGGCGGACGGGTCCGTGCCACCCCTCCGCAAGACAAAAATGATCCATTTTCCTCCGTTCCCGAGGGGTCATTTTCAAAACTATGGCGGATTACGGTGTAAGAACGGCGCAAGCCAACCATACCTTGCATTTTTAATATTCGGCAAGCCGCCTACCTGCGGTTTTATTTTCACTGCTGTCGCTATGGTCGCCAAGCAGCGATTCAGCCCCGTAAACCGGTATAGTTGCGTTTTTGTAGCATTTTCAACACGCTAAAAAGCCCCGCCAAATGCAAAAAGCCCGACCTCCGCATGGGAGATCGGGCTCATAGGGCTCAGCAAAGCCGAACTTACACGGTCAAACGACCCGTAGATTACATCTGCTCGGGGGCAGTCACGCCAACGAGGGTAAGCACCAGGGCGAGCGTTACGCGGACGGCGTCGCAAGCGGCCAGACGGGCGCGCGAGAGCTCGGGGTCGACGGGACGGCCCTCGCTCGGCAGGACCTGGCAGGCAGCGTAGAAGCTGTGGAAGTCACCGGCGAGCTCCTCGGCAAAGTGCGTCAGACGGAACGGGGCGCGGTCGCGAGCGCAGCTGGCGATGAGATCGGTGAGCTCGTTGAGCTTACGCGAAAGGGCGAGCTCGGTCGGGTCGGTCAGCAGCGAGTAATCGACGTTCTCACCGATGGCCTTGGCGGCAACGGCCTTCATGCCCATCTCGTCAGCCTGCTCGGGCGTAACGTCAGCGGCACGGCGCAGGATGGAGCACACGCGGGCGTGAGCGTACTGCACGTAGTACACCGGGTTGGAGTTGTCGCGCTTCTTAACGGCCTCGATATCGAAGTCGACCATCTGGTTGGAGCTCTTGGAGATGAGCGTGTAGCGAGCGGCGTCGGAGCCGACCTCGTCGACGAGCTCCTGCAGGGTCACCATGGTGCCCTTGCGCTTGGACATACGGACGGGCTTGCCGTTGCGCAGCAGGTTGACGAGCTGGCCCAGCAGAACCTCGAACTTGCCGGGATAACCAAGAGCGTCGCAGACGCAGCGGACGCGCTCGATGTAGCCGTGGTGGTCGGCGCCCCAGATGTCGATGACGTGGTCGACGCGCTGGAACTTGTCCCAGTGATAGGCAACGTCGGAGGCGAAGTAGGTGTACTCGCCGTCGGACTTGATCAGGACGCGGTCCTTGTCGTCGCCCAGATCGGTGGAGCGGAACCACAGGGCGCCGTCCTTGGTGTAGAGGTAGCCCATCTTGTCGAGCTTCTCAAAGGCGCGGTCGACGGCAGAAGTACCGGCGGTCTCGCCCTCGGTGTCCTTCACGTACAGCGAGCGCTCGGAGTACCAGCGGTCGAAGTCGCAGTTGACGGCGTGGCAGAGGTCGCGCATGTTGTCGACCATCTTTACGTAGCCGCGCTCGCGGAAGCTCTCCATGCGCTCCTGCGGATTGGCCTCGACCCACTTGTCGCCGTCGGTGCGCCAGAACTCGGCAGCCTCGTCGATGATGTAGTCGCCGCCGTAGGAGTCCTTGCCCAGAGTCTCGGCAAAGTTGTCCTGGTAGGGATGGGTCTCGGGGTGCTCGTCGTTCTCGTCGGCGACAAAGGCGTCGCGGTCGGCGATCAGAATCTTGTGAGCTTCATCGATATCCACGCCCTGTTTGGCGATGATGTCGGCAAGCTGCATGTAGCGCGTGCTGATGGAGTTGCCGAAGGTGTTCATCTGAGAGCCGTGGTCATTGATGTAGAACTCACGCTGGATGTCGTAACCGGCGTGGTCCATAACGCGGCAAAGGGAGTCGCCCAGCGCGGCCCAGCGGCCATGGCCAATGTGCATGGGGCCGACGGGGTTGGCGGAAACGAACTCGACCTGGGTCTTCAGGCCGCCGCCGACGTTGGACTTAGCGAAGTCCATGCCCTTCTCGCGGGCCTCGCCGAAGATGGCGTTCTTGACGGCAACGGAGAGGTAGAAGTTGATGAAGCCAGGACCGGCGATCTCGACCTTCTCGATTGCGGGATCCTCGGGCATATGGGCAACGACGGCCTCGGCAATCTTGCGCGGGGCGCAGTGGGCCAGCTTGGCGGACTTCAGGGCCATGGTGGAGGTCCACTCGCCATGAGAAGTGTCAGCCGGTCGCTCGATGGCGCAATCGTCAAGTTCAAATGCGGAAAGGTCGCCGGCCTCCTGGGCCGCAGCAAGCGCAGCGCGTACCAGCTCTTCAATCTTCTCGGGCATAAATCCTCCTTGTGTTAAAGCCCCCGAGCTCTTGGTCACTCGTAGGGCAAAAGCCAGAGTTTGTAGCACTCTATCACAAGCGACGCACACTGTCGCAGGGTAAAGCTAATAGATATTGCATATGCACAAAAATGACTACCGCTCCTGCGCGGCAGTACAAAGTTGGCGGTTTGCCTGCAGATTATGCACGCGTTGGAACTGCATAAACATATGAATGGGCGGCGCATTTTATCGAATACTCTTACCTATCGGAGTTGTGTGCTTTTCCTGCATAAAGTAAGGGTTTACGCACGTCAGCGTGGTATTCTTAACATACGTGAATTCGTATAAGTTGGAGGTAGCATGTTCTCAATCGGTCAACACGTCATTCATCCGGGTCAGGGAGTCTGCACCGTCGTCGGTTTTAGGGACGACACGCCGCAGCCCATGCTGTTGCTCGAGACCAAGCAGGGACATGCGCAGACGATCCTCATGTACCCCGTGGCGCAGGCCGATCGTTTGCATGCCGCCATCTCCCAGCAAGATGCAGAGCACCTGCTGAGCCACTACGACGAGCTGGAGTGCGACACCTTTACCGAACGCAACAGCTCGCTCGAGGAGACGCACTTTAAGCAGCAGCTCAAGCTGGGTGCGCCCGAGACGGTCCGCGTGGCAAAAACCATGATGCACCGCATTCGCCAGGCCGAGGAAGCAGATAAAAAGCCCAGCTCTTACTACATGCGCGTACTCAAGGAAGCCAAGCGCCGCTCCATCGAGGAGTTCGCCGTGGCCCTGGGCGTCACCGAGGAGGACGCCGAAGCCCGCCTAGCCCAAGCCGCCCTCAACTAACCCATCCGCACCAAGAACCGCCACAAAGGGGACAGGTACCTTTGTGGCGGTTTTCTTGTTCTAGTAGTATTCATTCTTATCGATACCTACGAGCACAAGGAGTCTGTTATGGCAGAGCTGCTTACCGCCGGAATCACCCGCGACCGTGCGTTCGAACTGCTCAACGAGCACAACAAGGACCCGTTCCACATCACGCACGGCGAGACCGTCGAGGGCACCATGCGCTACTTTGCGCGCGAGTTCGACCCCGAGAACGAGGAGTTTTGGGGCATTGTCGGCCTGCTGCACGACTTGGATTGGGAAGAGCATGAGGATGACCCCATGAACCACACCGTCTATGCCGCCGAGATTCTCGAGGGTGAGGGTGCGACTCCCGAGCTTATCCGTGCCATCCAGACGCACACGTCCGATTTCAACACCTCGCTGCCCAAGCCCGAGCTGCAGATGGAAAAGATTCTGTTTGCCTGCGACGAGCTCACCGGCCTGATCGGCGCTGCCGTGATCATGCGCCCGAGCAAGAGCGTCATGGACTTTACGACTAAGTCGCTCAAGAAAAAGTTCAAGGACAAGCGCTTTGCCGCCGGCTGCTCGCGCGATGTAATTTCGCAGGGCGCCGAGATGCTGGGCTGGGAGCTTCCCGAGCTCTTCGACCGCACCATCGCAGCCATGCAGTCCTTCGCCCCCGACCGCGACACCTTCCAGGCTTAACACCAAAACCACCGCAAAGGCGCTTGTCCCCTTTGCGGTGGTTTTTTGCACGGGCGTTAGGGACGGACCTGGCCGGTGCCGCGGAGCTTGTATTTGTAGGTGGTAAGGGCCTCGGCGGCAAAGGGGCCGCGGGCGTGGAGCTTTTGGGTCGAGATACCGATCTCGGCACCCAGCCCAAACTCACCGCCGTCAGTGAAACGCGTGCTGGCGTTGGCGTACACGGCCGAGGCATCGACCGCATCCAGGAAGCGCTCACAGGCATCCTCGTCCACGGCAACGATGGCCTCGGAGTGCATGGTGCCGTAGCGGTTGATGTGTGCGATGGCCTCGTCCTCGTTCGCCACGACCTTCACGCTCATCTCGAGCGCTAAGTACTCACGGCCCCAGTCCTCCTCAGTCGCGGCAACATAGTTGTCGCCCTCGGCAAGCCCAGCGTCGGCGCATGCGGCGCACGTGGCCTCGTCGCCGTGAATCAGCACGCCGTGGTCGTGCAGCACGGCCACGACTGCGGGCAGGAAGCGATCAGCAACGGCACGGTCGACCAGCAGCGACTCGGCGGCATTGCACACGCCCACGCGCTGGGTCTTGGCATTGACGATAATGTTGAGCGCCTTGTCAAAGTCGGCGGATTCATGCACGTAGATATGGCAGTTGCCCGTGCCCGTCTCGATCACCGGCACAAGCGACTCGCGCACGCAGCGCTGGATCAGGCCCGCACCGCCGCGCGGAATGAGCACGTCGACGATGCCGCGGAGCTTCATGAGCTCGCCGGTGGCCTCGCGGTCGGTGGACTCGATCATCGAGATAGCCTCGCGCGGGAAACCCTTGGCCTCGAGCGCATCGGCCAGCAACTCGGAAATCATGGCGCACGAGTGATAGGCCAGCGAACCGCCGCGCAGAATGCAGGCGTTGCCGGTGCGGATGCAGATGCCCGCGGCATCGGCCGTCACGTTGGGGCGCGCCTCATAGACCATGGCGACCAGGCCCAGCGGCACGCTCACGCGGGTGAGGTCCACGCCGCTTGCAAGTACGCGGTGGTCGAGCACGCGACCCACGGGATCGGGCAGCTCAGCGAGCTTCTCCAAGCCAGCGGCCATGCCCTCGACGCGCCCGGGCGTCAGCAACAGGCGATCAAGGAGCCCCGCCGAGGTTCCCGCATCGCGCGCGGCAGACATATCGAGCTCGTTGGCGGCGACGATGGAGTCGACACCATCGCGCAGCGCCGCGGCCATGGCGCACACGGCCTCCTGGCGCTGCTCGTCGCTCGCCGTGGCAAGCGAGGCCGACGCTGCCTTGGCGGCAACGGCAAGATCATGGACATACGTGGCTATATCGACCGACATAGGCGGCCCTTTCTCCTAGAAGTTTGCAACCATGGTAGCCGATTTGCGCATGGCCTCGCCCGCGGCGGTAGAATTGGTCAACCCGAAACACCGCAACGAACGGAAGTACCGCATGGCCCTCATCACTTCGTACCACGTCCCCGGCCTCTATGTCGAAGACCACAGCATCGACGTCCCCCTTGACTGGCGCGGCCTAGAGCCGATGCTGTTGGCCGTCGGCAGTACCATGCGCCGCGGCGCTATGCCGGCACCCATCGCCGGCGCGCCCGAGAGCATCAAGCTCTTCTACCGCGTGGTTTGCGCGCCCGACCGCATCAACGACGATCTGCCGCTGCTCCTGTTTTTGCAGGGCGGCCCCGGTGGCGAGAGCCCGCGTCCGCTGTCGCCCACAAGCGATGGCTGGATCGAGGAGGCCGTCAAGCACTTCCGCGTCGTCCTGCCCGACCAGCGCGGCACCGGGCGCAGCAGCTGTGTAGACGGGCGCACGATCGCTGCTCTGGGCGAGCGCGCGACGGCGGCCGGCTCCGATGCCGCACGCTCGCAGGCGGACTTTCTCAAGCGTCACCTCGCCAGCTCCATCGTGCGCGATTTTGAGTACCTGCGCCTCGTGGACTTTGGCGGCAAGCCGTGGGTCACGCTCGGCCAAAGCTACGGCGGCTTTTTGACGCTGAGCTACCTGTCGCTCTTCCCCGAGGGCGTGGCGGCAAGCTTTACCTGCGGTGGCATCCCCCACGTCCCGGCGAGCGCCAGCGAGGTCTACGCGCACACCTTCCCGCGCATGGCCGCCAAGACGCAGCAGTATTACGACCGCTACCCCGCCGACGTCGAGCGCGTGGCGGCTCTTGCCGATGCGCTTGAGGAGCAGAAGCCCGTACTGCCCGACGGCTCACCAATGACGGTGGAGCGCCTGCAACTTATGGGCAGCGACTTTGGCATGAAGCCGAGCTTTGAGCGCATGCATTGGATTATCGACCACGCTTTTGTTGACGGCGACGGTACGCTGAGTTGCGGTGCCTCGGTATCCGATAGCTTTTTGATGCGCGCCTTCGAGCGCACCAACACGCGCACGAATCCGCTGTACTGGACGCTTCAGGAGTTCATATACGCCGACGGCGACACCATGCCCATTCGCTGGGCCGCGGCAGAGGAGAAGGCCCATCGCGCCGAGTTCGACACGCTCGCGCGCCCGCTCATGTTTACCGGCGAGGCCATGTTCACGTGGATGTTTGAGCAGATGCCCGAACTTAAGCCTTTCAAGCCGGCGATGGACCTGCTGATGGAGGACACCAGCTGGGACAAGATCTACGACCCGCAGCGCCTGGCTTGCAACGAGGTACCACTCCAGGCCGCGGTGTATTTCGACGACATGTACGTCGATTCGGGTATGCAGCTCGACACGCTCAGCCGCGTGGGCAACTCGCACGCCTGGGTGACCAACGAATTCGAGCACGACGGCCTGCACGGCAGCGTGGTATTCAAGCACCTCTTCGACGAAGCCCTCAACCGCGGAGACTTGCGCCGAATCTTCTAGCGAAGAAGTGTCCCCCGTCAGCCGGCACAAAAGGAATGTCCCCAAGTGCCGAATAACTACCGACAACGACGATGCCGCAGGTAGAGGACGGAAAGCGAAAACGCCCCTAAGCGAGCAAGGTGACGTGAAAGAGGAGGGCATTGACCTTTTGGTCATGCCCGACGATTGAACGTCAGATTGCCGCTTAGGGGCGTTTGCAGCGTCAGTTGGTTAGGCAAAGACGATTAAGTTGTCCCTGTGGATTGCGGGCTTTTCGGCCAGGTCTGCCAGCAGGCGGTTACCGGCAATCTGATCCTGGCGGCGGCCGGCAGCAAGCTCCAGCACGTCCGAATCGGCCTCGGCGATACCGCGGGCGACAACCATACCGCTCGGGTCGCACACATCGAGCACATCGCCCTCGGCAAACTCGCCATCGACCTGGCGAATACCCACCGCGAGTAAGGACGAACCGCGACTGACCAGCGCCTTCGCGGCACCGTCGTCAACAGTTACCGAGCCATGAGCCTTGTCACCCAGCGCGATCCACAGCTTGCGCGGCGCAATGTCCAGGCGCTCCGCCGGCGGATCGAACAGGGTTCCCACGCTCTCGCCACGGGCCAGGCGCACGAGCGCATCGGGCTCCTCGCCCGAGCAAATCACGCTCTGAATGCCGGCCGTCATCAAAATGCGGCTCGCGCGGATCTTGGTGATCATGCCGCCGGTGCCCACCGACGTCGAAGAATCGCCCGCCGAGGCAATGATCTTGGCATCGATTTTGCGCACGACCGGGATAAACTCGGCCGTCGGATCCTCATGCGGATTGGCGGTGTAGAGGCCATCGATGTCCGAAAGCGTCACACACAGGTCAGCCGAAACCAGGCAGCTCACGAGTGCCGCGAGCGTGTCGTTGTCGCCGAACTTGATCTCGTCGACGGTAACGGTGTCGTTCTCGTTGACGACCGGTACCACGCCCAGCTCCACCAGACGCAGCAGGGCGTCGCGCGCGTGCAGGTAGGACGTACGGCGCGCCGTGTCGTGGCGCGTGAGCAGCACGAGCGAGGTGAGTAGGTCACGCGCATGGAACTCCTCGTCGTAGGCCGAGGAGATGATGCACTGGCCGGCCGAAGCGCATGCCTGCAGGCTCGGCAGATCGCCGACCGGTTTGCGGTCGAAGCCCAGCACGGGATAGCCACAGGCAATGGCGCCGGAGCTCACCACGACCAAGCGCCAGCCAAGCTTGCGCAGGGCCGCGGCCTGATCGGCCAGGCCACCGATAAACGCACGGTTGACCTTACCGTCGGCACCCACCACCGTGGACGAGCCGATCTTTACCACCATCGTTTTATAAGAAGTCGTCATACGTCAAACCAATCGAATGTCGAGCGTTCGGGCGAGCTGAGGCAGCTGGGGCACCCGGTGCAGGACGGACGAAAATGATCCGTTTTCCTCCGTCCCCTTCGGATCATTTTGCCCAGGGGAAGGCCGAAGCCGCGGCCATGTTCTTGCGCACGAGCTCGTCGCGCACCTGGGCCAGGCCCTGTTCCATACCCACCACGTAGGTCTGCGGATACAGGAAGCGTTTGAAAGCCGCGTCCAGATGATCGAGTGCCCAAGCACAGCGCTCGCGCGCGTCCTTGATGCTCTCACGCGGAGCAACCGCACTGCCGTCGCGAACGATCGGCACCAGCAGCTCACGATACTCAAGCTCGGACACGTCGGTCACCAGCGCCGCATCGTTTACGGCCACGAGGGTATTGCCGCGCGCGGCGCCCTCCCCTGCCAGATGGTCCTCGTCATAGATCATGTCGCAGACCGGGCCACCAAAGCCGTCGTAATAGCGGCGCACGCGCTGCACGCCGGGAATCGTGCGCTTGTAGGGCTGCTCGGAAAGCTTCACCACCGGCGTCCACGGGTCCGTCTCGCTCGCGCGGCGGGCCGAAAGCTTGTACACGCCGCCCAACGCCGGCTGATCGTAGCAGGTCGCGAGCTTGGTGCCCACGCCAAAGCTATCGATGGGCGCGCCCTGGTCGAGCAGCGACTGGATCGTGTACTCGTCCAGGTCGTTGGAGACCGAAATCCCCACATAGGGCAGGCCCTCAGCATCGAAACGGCCGCGGACATACTTGGACAGTTTGGCGAGGTCGCCCGAGTCGATGCGAATAGCCGACAGGCGCTCGCCCACCGCCTCCATCTCCTTGGCAACCGTAATGGCATGTTCGCAGCCCTCGCGCACGTCGTAGGTGTCGATGAGCAGCGTGCAATTCTTGGGGCTCGACTTGGCAAAGGCGCGGAAGGCCTCGAGCTCGGAATCGAAGCTCATCACCCAGCTGTGCGCATGCGTGCCAAAGACGGGAATGCCGTAGCGGCGCCCGGCAAGCACGTTAGACGTAGACGAGCAGCCCGCCACGTAGCTCGCGCGCGCAACAGCCAGGCCGCCATCGGGACCCTGGGCTCGACGCAGGCCAAACTCCGCCACGGGACGACCGTCGGCGGCGAGCACCACGCGCGCCGTCTTGGTGGCGACAAGCGTCTGGAAGCCGACAATGTTAAGCAGCGCCGTCTCGAGCAGCTGGCACTCCAGCGCGGGGCCGGTGACGCGCACCATGGGCTCGCGCGGAAAGACGAGCTCGCCCTCGGGCACGGCGTCGATGTTTACATGCGCACGAAAATCGCGCAGGTAGTCGAGGAATCCAGGCTTGAACATCGCGCCGCCGGCAGGGGCCTGGAGCGAGGCGAGGTAGTCGATGTCCTCGGGCGTAAAGCGCAGATTCTCGACCAGCTCGGGCAGTTCGGCGGTGCCGCACATGACGGCATAGGCGCTGCCAAAGGGATGGTCGCGGTAAAACGCGGTAAAACAACCCTGCTCATTGGCCTTGCCGCTCTCCCACAGGCCCTGGGCCATAGTGAGCTCGTACAGATCGGTGAGCATTGCGATGTCGGTGGGATGAGAGATGTCGGTCAAAGCCATGGGGCGACCTTTCGGATGTGTTGTGCAGAGGTTGAGGGTTGGGCGAGGCGGACGTGCGGGCATGGAGCCTGGAGCGAACAGGTTAGTGCAGGCCCATGCTGGTCAGGATCGTGTAGCCCATAAAGATAACAAACGCGATGAGGGCAAGGACAATGATGATTTTTTGAGCCGGCGCCATGCCAGGGATCTCGTTCTCGCCCGTAGGTTCCTTGGAGGTAACCATGCGCTGGGCAAAGGTCATCTCGTCACGGCTCGACTTGGGCTCGACGGACTTGGGACGAGCGGCCTTTTTAGGCTGAGGTTTGGGCGCGGCAGGCGCAGGCTTCGCAGCAGCGGGCTTGGGTGCGGGCGCGGGCGCCGATGCGGATGCGGCGTTCGAGGCGACCTCCTCGGCCTTCGCACGCTCGGCACGCAGGGCAGCCAGCTCCTCACGCTCGCGACGGGCCTCTTCCCGAGCCTCGCGGCGGGCCTTCTCAGCGCGGAGCTCTTCCAACTCAGCGCGCTCCTCGTCGGACAATGGTTGGGACTCAAGCTCGGCCATGGTATAGCCCTTTCTTTTAAAAAAAGCCGCCGACACAATGTCAGCGGCTTATCAAATCCAAGGGTGGAGACGAAGGGAGTCGAACCCTCGGCCTCTGCCATGCGACGGCAGCGCTCTCCCAACTGAGCTACGTCCCCAGGACAAGTCGATATTTTACCTACGGCTCGCCAACTGTCAACGCCCAATAACCAGTCTTTTTGGAGCACGGCTATTTTGACAACTTTTCGAACAGGCGATCCTCTCGATGATTTTTTAATCCCCGTCCCAGAAAAATCATCGACGAACGCACTACTTTGCGCTGGTGAGGACGCCGGTGGTGTCGAAGGCCGGGGTGAAGCTCTCGTCTACCGCGCCGCCCTCTTGCCAGAACATCGTCGTAAAGCCCAGGTCGTCGGCATGGTCGAGCACTTGCTCGTACTCCTCGCGCGTCACGGCGCGTGCCAGGTCGCCGCCCTGCTCGCGCATGAGCGCATTGGGCGTGTACTGGTTCATGACCGAGATCGGCACGTCGCCCACCGTCTGCCACACCAGGTCTAACACGCGGCACGAGTCATCCGCATGCCCCGGCAGCACCAGGTGGCGCACGATGATGCCGCGCTTCATGAGCCCGCCCTCGTCCACCAGCTCTCCCCCGCGGCGCTCGATCTCGCACGCCATCTGTACCAGGCCCGACACGGCCACGCGCGGGTAATCCTTAATATGAGAAAGCGACTGCGCAAGCCCGGCATCGGCATATTTAAAGTCGGTGAGCCACACATCGACCAGGTCACCCAGGGCAGCTACGGCACTCGCCCGCTCATAGCCGCTCGTGTTGTAAACGATCGGGATGTCCAGCCCGCGCTCCCTCGCTGCGGCAATCGCGGCCGGCAGCAGGTGAGCATAATGCGTCGCAGTCACCAAATTGATGTTGTTGGCACCCTGGTCCTGCAGTTCCAGCATAATCTCGACCAGGCGCTCAGGTGAAATCTCAAGGCCAAAATTGCCGGTCGAGATCTCGTGGTTCTGACAATAGACGCATTTGAGCGAGCAGCCGCTAAAGAAAATCGTGCCCGAACCGGCCTCGCCCGAGATAGGCGGCTCCTCCCACATATGAAGCGCGGCGCGGGCCACCTTGAGCGTGTCGTCGGCACCGCATACGCCGCGCGCGCCCTCATCGCGCGCCGCACCGCAACGGCGCGGACACAAATGGCAGGCAGGCGAAAAAAGTTCGGTCAACGACGTCGGCATAAAAACATGCTCCAAAACAACGATTCAGCAGCTCAAACGTAAAGGGCCAGACCGCGTAGACGGCTCCGTCCCTAAGGCGCCGTAATCGTCCGACACGATTTTTGTAATGTCAAGACTGGAATCGATAAAGTGCCGCTTTATGATGTAGGTATTCCGCCCCCCGCGGAGCAACTGGGTGAACCGTCGCGTTTATTTAGGGAGCCCACACAGTCGTACCTAGTACAGGTATCCTTCGTTGTTAAGGACGCTGGAACAGTCGATGAGGGCACCCACCTGTTTTAGGTGGGTTCATTTTCGTAACGTGGGGGGTGGTTTTCTTTTGCCGAAAATCACCGTACAGTCCATATGGATCCCCGCCGGCATCCCGACAAGCCATCGACAACATCACAATATCTGGTAAGCGCGTGATTATCGCTGCGTGCAATTACATGCACCCCCCTTGGTCGAGTATTATGATTCGGCTATGCCCTTTGCGCATGGCGTTCTTCTGACCTTTTCCTTCGACGCTTGGCGGTTTTTAGATTCATGGCTTCATCCCCGAGCTACATACCGTACCTATGCGTGGCAGCGGCGGCTTTTATCACGACCTTCCTCGCGGTGCCCCTGGTCAAGCGCTTGGCAATTAAGCTCGATGCCGTCGACTATCCTTCTAAGCGCCGCATCAACACCAAGCCCATCCCGCGTTTGGGCGGAACGGCGGTGTTTTTGGGCCTGGTCGTTGCCTGCATTGTGCAAATCCTAGGCACCTGGCACCTAGGCTGGCCACCCGTCCTGGTGCCGCACCCGCGCCTTCACATTAGCTATCCCATGCTGGCGCTCTCCTTTACCGTCATCTTTGCGACCGGCGCGATCGACGACGTCTTCCAGCTCACGCCCAAGCAAAAGCTGGCCGGACAGGTCCTCGCCGCGCTTATCGCCTGCATGGGCGGCCTGCGGATCGGCGTCATCGTCAACCCGTTTGCCCCCGGCGAGATCATGCTCGGATGGCTCGCCTACCCCATTACCGTGATCTATCTGGTAGCATTCACCAACATCATTAACCTCATCGACGGCCTCGACGGCTTGGCCACGGGCATCTGCGGCATTGCCTCGTTCACCATGTTTTCGATGGCCGTTCTCTCGGGCCGCATCGACGCCGCCGCGCTCTCCATTGCGCTCTTTGGCGCTTGTCTGGCCTTTTTGCGCTACAACTTCAACCCCGCAAGCATCTTCTTGGGCGACTCGGGGTCGCTGCTTCTGGGCTTTGCACTGGGCTCCATCTCGCTGCTCAACGTGAGCCGCACCGCCGCGCTCACCTCGCTTATCATCCCGCTCATCGTTGCCGGCGTGCCCATCATCGACACGTTTAGCGCCATCGTGCGCCGCAGGCGCGCCCACATTAGCATTGGGCAGGCCGACAAGGGCCACATCCACCACCGCCTGATCCAAGAAGGCTACAACCAAAAACAGGCCGTGCTGCTCATCTATGCCTGGTGCATCATGCTTTCGGCCGGCGCCGCCGCAATTAACCAGGTCGAAGTGCCCATGCGTGTGCTCATCTTTACCGTGCTCGCCATTGGCTCGGCGGCCTTCGCCAAGCACCTGCACCTGTTTGAACCCGTGCTACGCCACCATTACAACAAGCGCACGCACGAGGACGAGCTCGTCACCCCCGACGACCCCGCCTTTAAGCAGGAGGAGCAGGCAGCCGAGGAGCGCAAAGAAGAGCGCCACCACAAGCTCTAGGGCAAGCTGCCGAGGATGTGCCAAAGCACCGTTAGCCAAGCGCGGCCGCGCCGCACCCATCGCACATGCCGCACCACGCGCGTCCCTCTCCCGCCCCTCGCCTACTTACGCACCGCCCCTCCAATAAACGCGTTATCATCTTGACCCATGAACATACGTTAGGAGCAATCATGCCAAACGAGAACAGCTACGAAGTCGCGCTGCAAAAGAGCAACGCCATTCGCGAGGGCCTGGCCAAGACGCCCGAAAAGTTCACCATGCTCACCGGCGACCGCCCCACCGGCCGTCTGCACCTGGGCCACTACTTCGGCACCCTCAAGGGCCGTGTTGAGCTGCAGAACATGGGCGCCAAGACCAACGTGCTCATCGCCGACTACCAGGTCATCACTGACCGCGACACGACCGAGCACATCCAGGACAACGTGTACAACATGCTCATGGACTACCTTGCCTGCGGTATCGACCCCGACAAGACCATGATCTACGCGCACTCCGCCGTGCCCGCCGCCAACCAGCTCATGCTGCCGTTCCTGTCGCTGGTGTCCGAGGCCGAGCTGGCGCGCAACCCCACCGTCAAGGCCGAGATGGAGGCCTCGGGCCATGAGCTTACCGGCCTTCTGCTCACCTACCCGGTGCATCAGGCCTGCGACATCCTGTTCTGCAAGGGCAACGTGGTGCCCGTCGGTCGCGACCAGCTGCCGCACATCGAGCTCACCCGCACCATCGCCCGCCGCTTTAACAACCGCTACGGCAAGGTGTTCCCCGAGGTCGACGCGCTGCTGTCCGAGACCCCGCTGCTGCCGGGCCTGGACGGTCGCAAGATGAGCAAGAGCTACGGCAACGCCATCAACATCTCGATGACCGCCGAGGAGACGGCCAAGCGCATCAAGAAGAGCCAGACCGACTCCGAGCGCATGATCACATTCGATCCCGAGAACCGCCCCGGCGTGTCCGGTTTGCTTTCGACGGCCGCCATCTGCACCGGTCGCTCCGAGGTCGAAATTGCCGAGGAGATTGGCATGGGCGGCTCCGGCCAGCTCAAGAAGTACGTGACCGAGGCCGTCAACGAGTACTTCGCACCTATCCGCGAGCGTCGCCAGCGCTACGAGAACGATCTGGATTACGTGAAGGACGTGCTGCACGAGGGCAACCGTCGCGCCAACGAGATCGCCGAGCAGACCCTGGCAGAGGTTCAGGACGCCATGGGTATGGTGTACTAGACCGATCTGCTGGCTTGAGCTTTCGATTGCTATAGGGCGGGCGCTACGGCGTCCGCCTTTTTTGGAGC
Organism: uncultured Collinsella sp.; assembly: GCA_900541205.1. Lineage (GTDB taxonomy): Bacteria > Actinomycetota > Coriobacteriia > Coriobacteriales > Coriobacteriaceae > Collinsella. The sequence goes on from UQIV01000007.1 coordinate 68,272, forward strand.
GGACCGCTTCGGCTCCGTCCATCACACTCTCCCGACAAACAGGAACAGGCCCGCTGGCAGATAGTTGCCAGCGGGCCTGTTCCCGAAGTACACCGTTGAATCGCACAGAGGGGAGGGATGCGAATCAAACTCAACAGGGCAGGCTTTTTCATCGCCTATTGCCTGCTCCGTTGCTGAATATAATATAGTTCACCGTGGTTTACTTTGTAGCAACAATATGCGCCGCCACACCTTCTCCATAAGTTAGCTCCGGTAAACTAAAACCACCACGAAGGGGACAGGCACCTTTGTGGTGGTTTTGACGAAGCCCGCCACTACAGCCCGGCCGGCCAACGACAGGCGGCCAGATCAACATGCATGGGATCGGCAAACGTCACGCCCTCCCCCATTAAGAGCTCGCGCTGAGCATCGGGGCCACCAAAGGCAAAGCCCTCACAGATACGGCCGTCGGCAAACACCACGCGATGGCAGGGAATCTGGCCGGGGCGCGGATTGCTGTGCAGCGCGTAGCCCACATACCGCGCACTTCGTGGACGACCGGCAAGCAGTGCCACCTGACCGTAAGTGGCGACCATCCCCTCGGGGATCTGCTCGACCACCTCGTACACCCGTTCAAAAAAGCCCTCAGACGCCATTGCTCGCTCCCTTCCACCCGGAAAGCATAAACCACCACAAAGGTGTCTGTCCCCTATGTGGTGGATTATGGCAGGTCGGTTAGTTGGCGGGCTGGAAGAAGGCTACTGCTACGGCGCCGGGGCCTACGTGGGTGCCGATGGTGGCGCCAATGGTGTGAACGGGCAGTTCGCCCTCGGTGTGACCAGCCCACAGTGCCGCGCTGTCCTCGATATACTTCTTGAGCACCGCATCCGAAAGACCCGTATAGCCGAGCGCCAGCGGCATGGAAAAGTCGATGCCGCCCGCCTTTTCGACCTTTTGGTTCAGCAGGTTGCGGCCGTTCTTGGAACCGCGCGCCTTGCCCAGCTGCACGATCAGACCGTCCTCGACAGCCACCACAGGCTTTACGTTGAGCAGCGTGCCCACGGCGCCGGCCGCAGCAGACAGACGACCGCCGCGCACCAGGTACTCCAGCGTCTCGAGCAGGCCGATGACGACCACGCGGTCACGGACGGCCTCGACGGCCGCCGCGATCTGGGCCGCACTACGGCCCTCGTCCACCAGGCGCAGGGCATATTCGACCAGGACACGCTCGCCCAGAGTGACGTTGTTGCTATCCACCACGTACACGTCGCCGCCCGGCGCCTCGGCAAGTGCGGTACGGGCACTCTGATTGGTGCCCGAAAGCTTAGCGCCCACGGTAATAATCACAGCCTCATCGCCGGCCTCACGCGCCTCGGCAATAGCCTGCGAAAACGCGTACGGGTTGACCTGGCCGGTCTTGGGCAGCTCATCGCGCTCCACGAGCATCTCGTAAAAGCGCTGGTGATCGATATCGACGCCATCCATGTACACATCGGTGCCAAAGGTGACGGACAGCGGCAGAACACGCAGAGCGGGGTGCTCAGCCGGCGACATATCGCTCGCGGAATCGGTAATAATACGAATGGACATAGCGAATCCTTTCTTGCGCAGGTCCCGTGCAGGGAATTTTGACAGCAATGCCCCGGCACGGCATACGCGCTCAAACGGGACTATGCAGTTGTTAATTGGAAACAAATGCCTTGGCGGCCTTAGATCTCGCGCAGGGTATTGAGAATCGTGCGCAGCGACGCATACATCTGCTCGCGCTGCTCCACACCCATAGCCTTACCGGTGGTATCGAGCACCTCGCGAATGATGCGGTCCGCCTCGCTCATGCTCTCGCCGCCCAGAGCGGTCAGGCGCACCGGAGCACGATACTTAACGGCGGCATCGCCCGAATCATCGACCTCGACGTAGCCACCCTCCTCCAGATGCGCGAGCGTACGCGAGACGGCGGCGCGGGTCACGCCTGCCATGCGAGCCAGGTCGGCGCCAGTCAGGCCGTCCTTGCTGCGCTCAAGATAGTACAGGCACATAACGTCGGAGCCCTTGAGACCCAGCCTTGCGCCCTCAGACGTCTTAATGCGCTGGATCTCCTTGTAGAGTCCGCTGATCAGTCCGACAAAGTCCTCGAAACGTGTCTCGTCGCTCTGCTGCATGGGAGACGACCGCCTTTCGCTTGCATAATGCTAACGGGTAAACATCTTAGCCGTACTTAACGGCCGCCAGCCCTGCACGCCCTATTTGTTAACCCATCAACATAAAAACCACCACAAAGGGGACAGGGACCTTTGTGGTGGTTTGGGCCGAGCTACAGTTCCACGCGCGGGTTGTCGCGGGTCACAAGCGTCTTAACGACAACCGTCGCCCCCAGATACCGCTCGAGCAGATCGGCAAGACGGTCGATGGCGGCCCGACAGTCCCCCATTCGCTCGGGCTCTACGCACTCAATCGCCAGGAACGCATCGGCCGAATCGTCGGACAGCGCCGTGCGAACGCCGTCGCGCCAGTTCCAGCATCGGCATACGGCGCCCGCATCATCGATGTAGGCAAGCTCGCCGGGCAACGTCGGGTCATCCACTTCCTCGCCAAGCGGCAGGAACGCATCCCCGCCATCAGTGACCGCCAGGCGCAAATCGCCCTCGATAGCATGTAGGTCCTCGCCTCCGACGGGCAGCGCGTAGGTCAACGACACCGTGTTGTAGATGTCCACCGCGGGCGTAATGTGGCCCACCGGCTTGCCTTTGAGCACGCGTTTGAGCAGGTTCTCGATTGAGCAACGCACGCCCTTTTTGGTCTTGAACAGACGATAGGCCTCGCGCCATGCCTTGACCGGTGCGTTCTCGCTGATAGTGTCGCTGGTCAGATGACGCTCCGCATCGATATTGGCGCGGTCGAGCAACGCCGCAATCGCATCCACGTCCTCTTGAGGAATCTGAGCCGTGGGCTTCATGCCCTCCACGACCACAACACCGACCGCTGCCTGCGGAAACAGCTCCCAGAATGAATCCTCGGCAATAAAGCTCTTCATACGCTCTCCCTTCATTGTGCGCGCCCGAGTGAGGGCGCCTAAACAAAAAGCGCCCTTACAACGGCCACCTTCAAAGTCCTACGGTGCCGCCACAAGAGCGCTTACGCTGTCCCCATCCGGAGAAGGGGACGATATGTCAGGCGTATTGTAACCCGAGTCATCCACACGAGCAAAACCACCACAAAGGTGCCCCCTTTATGATGGTTTTGAGTCTGAGGCGACGCTAGTGGCGGAGCCCCAGCAGGCCGCGGCCGCGATGACGAGCCTCGGCGGACACCTGGGCGTGCGGGCCGGCGGCTTTGACGGACTCGGGCAGGTGCGAGTACTTCTTCTCGAAGTTCTCCTCGAACATCACCGCCAGGTTGTGCGCGGCCCCGTCGTAGCGCGCGGTGCTCTGCCAGTATTGGCGCGGCACTAGGATGCCATCGGGCACGCCGTGGCACGTCGTGGGAATGTCGACGTTAAAGATGTCGTCGTGCACGAACTCGCTGTCCTCGATGGTGCCGTCGAGGGCGCGCGCGACCAGCGAGCGCGTGTAGGCCAGCTCGATGCGATGGCCCACGCCATAACCGCCGCCAATCCAGCCGGTGTTGACCAGGTACACACGCGTGCGGCCGTCTGCAATGCGCTCGCCGAGCATCTTGGCGTAAACCATGGGGTCGAGTGGCATAAACGGCTCACCGAACAGCGAAGAGAACGTGGGCGTGGGCTCGGTGACGCCGACCTCGGTGCCGGGAATCTTAGCCGTAAAGCCCGTCACAAAGTGGTACATGGCGGCATCGGCCGTCAGGCGCGAGATGGGCGGCAGCACGCCAAAAGCGTCGCAAGTCAGGAACAGCACGACACTCGGAGTGGTGCCCATGCCCTTAGTCCACGCGTTAGGAATGTGCTCCACGGGATAGGCCACGCGCGTGTTGTGCGTGATCGAGATGTCATCGTAGTTGGGCTTGCGGTTCTCGTCGAGCACCACGTTTTCGCAGATCGCGCCAAAGCGGACAGCGTTGAAAATCTCGGGCTCGTGGAAGGCGTCCAGACCCTCGCATTTGGCGTAGCAGCCGCCCTCGATGTTAAAGATGCCCATGTCAGACCAGCCGTGCTCGTCGTCGCCGATCAGCAGGCGCGTGGGGTTGGCAGAAAGCGTGGTCTTGCCCGTGCCGGACAGGCCAAAGAACACGGCAGTCTCGTGCGTGACGGGATCCATGCTGGCCGAGCAATGCATGGGCAGCACGTCGTCCTCGACGGGCAGTAGGTAGTTCATGACGCTAAAGATCGACTTTTTAATCTCGCCGGAGTAGCCGGTGCCGGCGACCAGAATCACGCGTTCCTGGAAGTTGATGACCACGGCGGCGCTAGAGTTGAGGCCTTTGATGGCAGGGTCGCACTGGTACCCGGGTGCCGCGAGTACGCAAAAGTCCGGCTCGCCGGTGCGCGCAATTTCGCGGGCGAGCGGACGGGCGAGCATCTGTTTAATAAAGAGTGCCTGGCTGGCACGCTCGCAGGCAACGAGCAGTCGACGCGTGTGGTTGCGGTCGGCGCCTGCCATGCCACGGGTGACGAACACGTCGCGCTCGTTGAGATAGTCGACGATTCCGGCCTTGATGGTCTCGTAGCTCTCGAGCGGCAGCGGGCGGTTGACGGCGCCCCAGGCAATCTTGTCGTGGACATCGGGGGTGTCGACGATAAAGCGGTCATTGGGGGAACGGCCGGTACGCTCCCCCGTTTCGATCACCAGCGCGCCGTTGGATGCCATGCGGCCTTCTTCGCGGCGGATGGCGTGCTCGACGAGCTCCGCGGCAGGTAGATCGACCAGCAGACGGGGCTGATTCTCGGCGGGATCTTCAACGAGCGTAATACCAAAGTTGGACAAAACTTCTGCAGGGGTAACACCAGGCATGGGGCCTCCTTTAAAAACGCGACACGTGGACGCGGCGCGCACTTTACTCACGTAAAGCCCGTTGTACCCGATATGCAAAAACGTTTTTGCGGCAAGGGCGGCAAGCCCGCCCAACGGTCAAAAATCGCAGGCAAGCGGCCCAGTCATTGGGGACGTTCTTAAACAACTAGTCATTGGGGACACTCTTGAACAGGCAACATTCAAGGAGTGTCCCCGGATGCCGGCACTTAGAGACGTTCCCAAAGTGCCGGCACATAAGGAACGTCCCTAAGTGCCGACTACAGCGGCAGGTTTTGGCCGAGCATGGCTATGGCGCTCATCAGGACCAGCATGCCGGCAGCGTAGGGCAGCACGGCGCCTAGGAGCTCGGCATCCCTGCCGCGCACGTGGACGGCAGCCAGACCAATCGCGAGCGTCTGCGGAGAGATCATCTTACCGGCGGCGACGCCCAGGGCGTTCAACGCGACCATCCAGTAGTCGCTCACACCCAGCGCAGTGGCAGCCTGGCTCTGAATGGGGCCAAACAGCATGCCCGAAGATGTGCCCGAACCGGTCACGAACGCACCGACCGCACCGATCCACGGAGCCAGAATCGGGTACAGGCCGCCGGCGACCGCAATGCAAAACGCACTGATCGACGAAATCATGCCGGCATAGCCCATCACCTTGGCGCAGCCCAGCACCGAAAGCATGGTGATAACCGTCGGCGTCATCTGCTTGACGGTCGCGGCCAGCACCTCGCCCATCATGCGCGGCGAAGCACCCTGAATGGCGCCGCCGACAAACGCCGCCAGAAAAATCCAGACACCTGGCGTGTTGATCCACGAAAACGTAAGCGTACCGGGATTCTCACCGCAATACACCTGCACGTGGCTCGCAAACGGCGCGAGCGCAGCATGCACGGCGGGTACCAGGTTAGACGTGCCCAGCAGCAACACAAAGATCAGGATGAAGCACGACCAGGCCGAAAGCGCCGACTTAACGGTGAGCTTCTTCCCCGCCTCGATATTCATGTGGAAGCGCGCATCCAAGTGGCCGGACTTCTCGGCACGCATGGCAAGCGCGGCGGTCAGCGCGAGCGAAACGATAGATCCTACGACCACGGCCAGCTCGGGACCCACAAACATGGCAACGACCAAAGCCGCGCCGACAAACGACACGCCGGAGAGCAACGCCACGCCGGCAACGCCGTTCAGGCGCTCTGCAACGCTTGCAACATTGCCCTGATCATCGGCAACACGACCCGCAACCAGCACGATAAGCAGCGGCATCGCCACAAAGAAGGGCGCGAGCTGCACCAGCTGAATGGTAGCCAAATGCAGGGAATCCAGGCCCACCAGGTCGGCAACGGACACCGTGGGAATGCCGATAGAGCCGTAGGGCGTGGGCACACCGTTGGCTAGCAGGCAGATCAGCACGGCAGGCACGGCCTCAAAACCCAGGCCCGCGAGCATGCCGGCAGGAATGGCGACGGCAGTGCCAAAACCGGCCATGCCCTCCATAAAGCCACCGAAGCACCAAGCCACGAGCAGCGCCAGCAGACGGCGGTCGCTGCTGATGGAGGTGATCATGCTGCCGATCACGTCCATGGCGCCCGTGCGAACGCACAGGTTATACGTGAATACCGCGGCGATAATCACCAGGACGATGGGCCACAGGGCCATCAAAAAGCCTTCGAGCGAGGCGGTCGCGATCTGCGCTGCCGGCAGGTGCCACCATGCGAAGGCGAGCAAGCACGAAAGGACAAACGATCCGATAGCGGCCTTCCAAGCTGGCCATTTAAAGCACAGCAGCATCACGACCAGCCAAATAATCGGCACAAGAGCCAGTAAGAATGCGGCGACGTCCATGGGTAGAAGCTCCTTGGTGCCGCTTGGGCGGCATCGGGGGGTCACAAAACTTCAACAGGATACCGCACGTTTACCGACAAATTACAGCCGCCTGCCGAAAATATTGAACAATCCGTTCAAAAACACGAGCGAACACCGTCGCGTCTATACTAGAGCGCAGCAATAGAAAGGACTCCGCTTTGAGCATCACGCCCCTCGATAGCATTCGCCACGCCATCGCCCGCCGCAACGGCATCTCCAACCCCGCTGCATCGAGAGACGGCGCTGCGAAGGCCCAGGGCGGCCGCATCGAGAACGGCCTCTTCCCTGCCTCGCACACTGCCGAGGAACTCGCGCGCATCCAAGAGCTGAGTCAGCGCAACGCCGGCGGGCCCGATAGCAGCCAGGCCACGCGCCGTCGCCGGCGCGAACGCGATCGGGAGCCCGGCCCCGTCCGCCGCATGGTCAACGCTTGGTGGAACCGTCTGCTCGGCGCCGTCTACGGCGGCGGCTTCTCCATGCAGGAAGCGGAATACGAGGAGCACGCCACCAGTCGCGACTATCTTTGGAACACCCTCGGCACCGCCGTGTGGGGCTTGGCGTTTCCGCTGCTCACCATCGTGTCTACGCAGCTCGTGGGCGCCGAAGAAGCAGGCAAATTCTCCATCGCCTTTGTCACCGGCACGCTCATCATGATCGCGTGCAACTACGGCGTGCGCAATTTCCAGGTCTCGGACATCGACGAAAAGACGTCCTTTGCCTCCTACCAGCTCAACCGCTGGCTTTGCGGAGCGCTCGCCCTAGGCTGCGGCCTCATGTACAGCAGCGCCCGCGGCTATGACGCGCAGATGGCCACGATCGGCCTGGGCGTCTACCTGTATAAGGTCATCGACGGCATCGCCGACGTGTACGAGGGCCGCCTGCAGCAGGCCGACAAGCTCTACCTGGCCAGCATGAGCCAAACGCTACGCTCCGTCGGCGTCATCGCGGTCTTTAGCGTGGCACTGTTCCTCACGCGCAGCATGCCCATCGCGGCCATGGCCATGGGCATTGCCGCGATTGCCTCGCTCGTGCTGGTCACCGCCCCGCTCGCCCTGCTCGAGACCGAAAAATCGCGCCGCGTGAGCCTGCGCGAGGTCGGCCACCTGTTTGTCCAGTGCGCCCCGCTCTTTGGAGCACTGTTCCTGTTCAACCTTATTGAGAGCATGCCCAAGTTTGTGATGGAAGGAACACTGGCCTACAAATACCAGCTGTACTTTAATGCCCTGTTTTTTCCAGCTCAGGCTATTCTGTTGAGCATTGGATTTGTCTATAAACCGCAGCTCCTGCGCTTGTCGAGCATTTGGGCTAATCCTCGCAAGCGTCGTCGCTTTGACCTGATTATTGTTGCCGTTATGGCGCTGATCGTGGTCATCACCGGCGTGTGCGCCGCATTTATGGCAGGTCCCGGTATTCCCCTCATGAGCTTTATGTACGGCCTCAGCTTTGAACGCTACCGTACGCTGGCGCTGCTGATGGTCGTCGCCGGCGGCGTCACCGCGGCCATCGATTTTATCTACGCCATCATCACGGTGCTGCGCCACGCTGGAGACGTCACCAAGATCTACCTGATCTGCTTCGCCGTAAGCGTGGTGCTGCCGGTGATCCTGATTAAGCTGCTGGGTCTGATGGGCGCTGTGGTGAGCTACCTAGCCATCATGGCCCTACTCCTGGTGCTGCTGATAATCGAGTACGCCCACATCCGCCAACGCATCGAGCGCGACCGCAACCCGTACGGAGCCTAATTAGCTGCCCCCGGTCACCGGAATTTGCGATGGAATCGCCCCGGCTGGGGTCTCGTTGCGAACAATATGCATCACGCAAAACTAAGTGAGTAGACTTTTACCGAATCCCGCACCACACCGACAAAGCACAAGTCCGTGACCTGCGGTTTTATTGAGGCAAATATGTTGGGTGCTCGGCATTTCCAAAAAAGTCTACTCACTTAGCCAGCGGGCAACCAAATGATTATTTAATCCCCGTCCGAGAGAAGTCAATTAGCGGGCAGAAGGGCAAATGTAGTCAAAAAAGCCCCGTCCCAAATTAGCTACCGCTTGCACCGATTATTCGCCCGGGTTGATGTTCGCGTAGAACTCCGCCCCGTCGTCCAGGCGCAGGATGCCCACGCGACCGAACTCGGAGCCGGTGGCGGCAGCGCAGTCGATATCGATGCGATCGGGCACGCCGGCAGTGTCCTCGCCGCCCAAGCGCACGATCTGCCCGCGTCCCGATTCCTCATCGAGCCCCGCCAGACCACCGACCTCGCAATAGCGCCCGAGCGACACCGTGGGCGTGTGACCGCTCACCACGACCGGACCCTTGCCCTCGGCAGAAAGCAGCCCGGTCGGCACATCCCAATAGCCGTGACGAATCCACAGCAGGTCATCGGACGACTGCACCGCGAGCATCTGCTGCAGCAGCTCGCGATCGGCATCCACCGCTCCGACGCCATCGACACAATCGACGCCATGCTCAAGCAAAAACGCGCGCGCCGCCTTCATCTCGATTCCAGCATGTACCAGCAGATACGGGCGCTCCTCGGTCTCGACCACCGCGTAGAGCGGCAGCGCGGCCATCCATCGCACGAGCTCCTCGTATGCCTCAAATTCCATGTCGTTGAGCTGCTCGCGCGTCGTCCAGCCACCGTTGATATCCCAGGTCTCGGCATCGAGCGAATCCTGGCCAATGATGGCATCGAGCATGATCTGCTCGTGATTACCCTTGAGCACGCGAGCGTTGGGCAGCGAGCGCACGAGCTTAATAACGCCGACCGGATCGGGCCCGCGATCGATCATGTCGCCCAGCACGTACAGTGTGTCGTCGGACGTCAACGAGATATTAGACAGGGCCTCGTCAAGCGCACGCACGTGCCCGTGAGCATCAGATGTCACATAGATCGCCATGGTACGCCTCTCCTTGCATTGCGGCCGAAGCCCGGCGCCGCAACTAAAACTTCAAGTTGAACTTAAACGTTACCCATTGTACTCCGTTGCAATAAAGCTGGAAAGGGTTTCCGAGCAGAGGCAAAGACGACTGCCGTCTATGACGATATCGCGCACGCCCGCAGTCCAACCCCATAAACCCACCATCTTTGGGTACAAATAACCGCAGACAACTGACCGTGCCACGCCAACCACCCAGGAGCGGACACCATCCATGAACCAGATCCTTCTCTTTATCGGCCTCGTTATTATTCTGTGCCTGACCATCAAACCCGTCGGCAAAAAACTCCCCTTCCCCACCCTGCTCATCTTTATCGCGCTCGGCATGCTGCTGGGCGTCAACGGCCCGGCGCATATCGACTTTAGCGACTTTGCGCTTACCGAAACCGTCTGCAGCACGGCGCTGCTGTTCATCATGTTCTACGGCGGCTTTAACACCAATATCGACCGCGCCAAGCCCGTCGCCGCGCCGGCGGTGCTGCTGAGCACGCTCGGCGTCGTCATCACTGCCGGTATCACCGGCGTGTTCGCCCACTCTGTGCTGGGCTTCGACTGGATCGGCGGCCTGCTGCTGGGATCGGTCGTGGCGTCCACCGATGCGGCGAGCGTCTTTAGCGTGCTGCGCGAGCACAGCCTGTCGCTGAGGGGCGGCACCGACTCGCTGCTCGAGGTCGAATCGGGCTCCAACGACCCCGTCGCCTACATGCTCACCGCCGTGCTCGCCACACTCGCGGCCGGCGGCGACATCAACATTCCCACACTGCTGGCCAAGCAGATTATCCTGGGCGCGGGCCTGGGCCTTGCCATCGGCTGGGCGGCGGGCCGCCTGATTGAACGCGCGCACGCAACGGCCAAGGACGCGCAGACCATCTTTTTGTTCGCCGTGGCCATCGTCGCCTACGCGCTACCAAGCTATCTGGGCGGCAACGGCTTTTTGGCTGTATACCTGGCCGGCATTGTGCTGGGTGCCAGCGACATCACCGGCAAAGTCGAGATGGCGCACTTCTTTGACACCCTCACCGAGATGGCAGAGATGACGATCTTCTTCTTGCTCGGCCTGCTCGTGACGCCCGCGCGCCTGCCGCAGATGCTGCTGCCGGGCCTGGCGCTCATGGCGTTCATGCTCTTCGTGAGCCGCCCCATCGCCGTCGGCGTGCTCCTAGCGCCCTTTAAGACGAATCCCCGCCAGGTCGCGCTCGTAAGCTGGGCGGGCCTGCGCGGAGCAGCTTCGGTCGTCTTTAGTCTCTTTGCCGTGGTAGCCGGTGTTCCCGGCGGTCACGACCTGTTTGACCTGGTGTTTGTGATTGCCGTGTCGAGCATTGTGGTGCAGGGCTCGCTGCTGCCGGCGGTGGCCAAGAAGCTCGATATGATCGATGCGGAAGGCGATGTGCGCCGCACCTTTAACGACTACCGCGACGAGGACGGCATGTCGTTCGTCAAGCTGAAGGTGGGCACGGGCCATCCGTTTGCCGGACGCTCGCTCGCCGATATTGGCAGCGCAACGAACATGCTGGTGGTCTTGGTGCTGCGCGACGGGGCGCACCCGGTGCTGCCCAACGGCGATACCGTCATCGAGGAAGGTGACCTGCTGGTGATGGCCGCGCCGACGTTTGAAGAGCGTGCCGAGGTTACGCTGCGCGAGGTCACCGTGACGCCCCACGGTCGCCTGGCCGGCCAGCGTCTGCGCGACGTGCCGCAGGGCAAGCACCCGTTTATTGTGGTGATGCTTAAGCGCGACGGCCAGACGATCATCCCCGACGGAAACACCCTCATATACGCCGGCGACGAAGCCGTCATCGCCACGCTAGCGTCGTAGCCATCCCCACCCATAAGTTGCGGTGAAATAGGGATTGAATAGGCTTCTGAACAGCCATTTCAGTCCCTATTTCACCGCAAGTTATTGAGGGGATGGGTTGAAAAACATTTGAATTGACACCGAAATGAAAAAAGCCGGGGAAAACGTCCCCGGCACTTGGAAGCCCTCTCTTTTGAGATGACAGATTTCTTTATATCACGAACGCTAGTTAGATGCCATTCATTGAGGGCTTTATCAGGAGCGCCATCCCATCCCATCCCTTGATTGTCATTTTCATTGCAACAGCCTCAGGACTCAGCGCAACGCGTTGCGCTGAGTCCTGAGGCGCGAATCCG
>UQIV01000008.1 GCA_900541205.1 uncultured Collinsella sp.
GTACGGCTGTTCGCCGTTTAAAGCGGTACGCGAGCTGGGTTCAGAACGTCGTGAGACAGTTCGGTCCCTATCCTCCGTGGGCGCAGGAGAATCGATGGAGGCTGCCCCCAGTACGAGAGGACCGGGGTGGACGCACCTCCGGTGAACCGGTTGTCGACCAACGGCACGGCCGGGTAGCCGCGTGCGGCGCGGATAACCGCTGAAGGCATCTAAGCGGGAAGCCGTTCCAGGGATTAGTTCTCCTTCCGGTAAGGGCCCAGGTAGACTACCTGGTCGATAGACGGCAGGTGCAAGGACGGCGACGTCCTCAGCCGAGCCGCACTAATCGCCCGAGCTCTTCCGGAACCGCACCTCGCGGCCCGCGGGACAAGCGCTCACGCGCGGTCCGGGCACGAGGATGCCCCCGAGTCACCTTTCCTATGCGCCATGCGGCCCCCAGGGCACGTGAGTAGACACCGGACACCGTAACGGTGGGCGCCGCCCACCGGTCAGCGGCCAGAGCATGGGGGGCACGCCCGGTCCCGTTCCGAACCCGGAAGCTAAGCCCCATCGCGCCGAGAGTACTGCGGGGTCAGCCCGTGGGAGGCCAGGGCGCCGCTGACCGGTGGACGGCACCGAGCCGTACGCTTGAACTGAGAAGGGGGAGGCCTCGCGGCCTCCCCCTTTTTTTTGCGTTTAAGGGCGTAAAGGACTCTATTACACCAGACGATCTTATTGTTTTTGGTATTGAGCTTTTATTTAAAGAAAATAAATCGAATAACAAGGGCAACTGCTATGGCCACAATGATCAAAAGCAGGATTGTCAGTCGATGCTGCTTGCGTCGTTTACTTGACGAAACGAAGATTGATTTTCCCTGTTTTGGCGTTTCGAGATAGCGAGCCGAATGCGTCAAGGTTTGCTTTGGTCGAGGACCTCTTTGTTGATTGGCGGCGGATGCTTTCAGTGGCTCCTCACTAGCTGCGCTGTTTTTAGATAATGGTGCGTCTTTCAGATATACAGGGTCTCCCGAGGCGACGCCCATATGTTTACGTCCCGTTTGGGCATCCTCGAGTGTTTGATATCGATTTCTCGTCACATACTCGGGCTCCGGATCATTAATGGGCTCTTGCGAGATGTGGGGGCGATGGAACCGTGGCGGCTGCGTGGAAGTATCTTCCCCCTGCGTCGGCATAAATATTTTGTTCTGGTTTTGGTCGTCCATGATGCCCTTTAGCTCGTTACCAACAACGTGTACGCGCTCATTGTAAGCCCCTTGTTATTTGTAGCTGCGAACATACTCGTTATTTAAGCTCTGGTTCAAAGAACCTTAACCTTACTAAAACCTGAGTCAAGCACACTTAGATATGCTTATAGTACTTGACTCAAAAAACTTTATAGTCGATGTATATATAAGCACTGTGTGGGCATATATAAGAGCGTCAAAAGAAGTCCCAGTCACCTAGAAGATGGCTCGGCAGTCCTAAAAGGAGTGGTAAACATGGCAAGCATGGTTCCTTATCGTTCGGTTTTTGGCGTTCGTCCTTCTGCTAGCTCGCTGTTCGATCTGTTTGATGATATGACCGACCTTGCAAACAACTCGATTGCTTCCAAGGCGTTTCCCGTTGACGTTGAGGATAAGGGCGACGGCTATGAGGTCAAGGCCTATCTGACCGGTGTCGCCAAGGACGATATCGATGTCGAGCTCAATGAGGGCCGTCTGTCCATTAGCGTGAATGTCGAGGAAGACGAGGAGAACGAGGGCAAGAACTTCCTGCAGAAGGAGTTCAGCTCGTACAGCGCGACGCGTGGCGTGTATCTAAAGGACGCTTCGAGCGAGGGCCTCTCGGCTAAGTACGCTGACGGCATCCTGACCGTTACGGTTCCCAAGATCGTCGAGAAGAAGAACGTTACGAAGATCTCCATCGACTAACTTCGTTGGTGTTCTGCGCTATTAAAAGACAGCAAAAGGGGCTGGGAAGCGATTCTCGGCCCCTTTTGCTGTCTAGGACAGTCTATTGAATGGTTGCCGGCTGATACTGACTCGCAGGGCGTATCGAGAGTTTTCGCGATCCTTGGAGAAGGGTTGCGGAGCTGCCGACCTCGTCATCCAGGGTTGCGGCCAGAGCTTTGGCATAGCTTTTGACGGTAAGGCTCGGACGATTGTTATCTTGGCTGATATGCATGGCAATGAGCTGTTCGGTGCGATCGGTAACAAGTGCGCGCGCGGCTTCGGCGGCTTGGCCATTGGAGAGGTGTCCCCTTGCAGACAGGATGCGCTCCTGAAGAAAGCGGGGATATTCTCCCTCGCGCAGCATGGTCACATCATGGTTGCTTTCGAGCGCGAGGACTCGACAATCTTTGAGGGTTTTCATGGCTTGGCTCGCTAGCTCTCCGGTGTCGGTGGCAAAGCCGATGGAATCATCGAGGGCGTCGAATCGATAACCGACTGGATTGATGACATCGTGTGATGTTGAGTAGGTTTGCACGTGGATGCCGGCAATGGATAGGGCGTCGCCGGGATCGAATTCCTCGACAGGCAGATGCGAAAGATTTTCTTTGTTCGAAAGAGTGCCCCTGCTGGCAAAGAGGGGACCGTGCCAGTGCTTGCACCAGACATCGAGGCCCTTGATGTGATCGCTATGCTCATGAGTAATGAGAAGAGCCGAGACGTTGTCTGCCGAGAGCCCCAGTTCTGCCATGCGTTTTAATGTCTCACGGCGAGACAGTCCGTCATCGACCATAATGAGCCCCTGCGGGCCCTCGATGAGTGCGCAGTTGCCTTTAGAGCCACTGCCGAGGATATGAAGGTGCAGGCGAGACATAAGATTCCAAAGGATACAATGGGTGCGGACGAATAGAGGAGGAAGCGAATGCCAACGGTATCACAGCATTACGGACGCCATGCCGCGTCTGGGGCAGTCGATGAGACCCGGACGAGGCAGCAGGCTGCTCCTGTCGTGCTCATGGTATCAGGCGGCGCGGACTCGACGGCACTGCTTCTTATGGCGTGCACATCAAAGCTGGATATCCAAGACGGACGCGGTGTTGCCCCCATTGCTCGCGAGCGCCTGCATGTGCTGCATGTAAACCATCATCTGCGCGGCAAGGCGTCCGATGGCGACGAGGCCTTTGTGCGTGAGCTCTGCGCGCAATATGGTTTACCGCTGTGTGTGGAGCACGCTTATTTTGATGGGGAGTCGGGCAATATTGAGGCCGCGGCCCGCGAGGTGCGCTATGCCGCGGCGCGGAGGTATGTTCGCGAACTCTGCGCCCAGACGGGGGCGCCGCGAACGGCGGCTCGTATCTGCACCGCGCACACGTCTTCGGATCGCGCGGAAACGTTTTTGATGAACGCGATTAAGGGTTCAGGGCCCGCTGGTCTATCGAGCATTCCTCGCCGGAGGAATATCGTGGTGCGTCCCTTGCTCGACCTAACTCATGGCGAGCTCGTGGGCTATCTACAGGTACATGGTCAGCCGTGGCGTGAAGACGAGAGCAATGAGGATATCTCGTATCTGCGAAACTACGTGCGCCATCGGGTAATGCCAGTGGTGGCACAGCGTAATGCGAGCGTGTGCAAGACGATTGGCGCCGCCTGTGAGATCTTGGGTGACGAAGACGCGTTTCTATCCCAGCTGTCGGCGCGGGCGTTTCGAAGCTGCCTGCGCAAGGAGGCAGCGGGCGCACTGGTGCTCGATGCCAGGCGCCTTGCTGCGGCCGAGGTGGTAATCGCGCGGCGCATCGTGCGACTGGCGATCAAACGCATCGATCCGGACGCTCGTCCCGAGATGCGACATGTGGAGCGAGTCCTTTCCTGCGTTGCCGAAGGCACAGGCTCGGTCACGCTTCCGGCGGGAATTGACGCGCGCGCCGAGTTTGGCATGCTAGCGTTTAAGGCGCCGGCGGCTCGTGAGGGGCTGGTTGCGGACTGGATTACCATACCCGGTCGTTTGCCGTTGGGCGGGGGGCGCATGCTGGTCGCAGAGCCGATGGCCGTTGAGCCGGGATGCGATATCGTGCGCCGCGCCCGTGAGCTTGCGGCTGCCGGGGAAGTGACAGCTTTGGTAGACGCGGCTGCCCTGGGTTTTGCCGACAGCGATAGTGAGCGGATCCTGGCGGGCTCACGTGGCGAGATCCCTGCAGAGGCGCGATTGGCGCGCCTGTGGGTGGACGGTCCCGCACCGGGAGACGTGATGTGCCCGTTAGGAATGAGTGGCCGAAGCAAGAAGGTATCCGACTTGCTAGGCGAGGCTCGCATTCCCGTTTCCGAGCGCGCCGGCGTGCCCGTGGTGAGGACGGCGCCGGGAGGTGCTGTGGTGTGGGTCGCCGGAGTTCGCGCGGACGAACGTTTTAAATGCACGGCGGCGACGCGTGTGGCTTATCTGCTTCGCGTGGTTGACGCGGATTAGCGTCCTACGCCAGCTATTCTGTGCGGCGTTGACGGTATTCCCGCGCTGATGGTGCGCGGGCTGGAAAATATACCCCGTGCGCTGCTAGAATGTGTAGTTCGCGTCCATACGGCGGTGTGTGGGCGATTAAGCACAAGAAAGGGTTGTCATGGCTTCTCAACATCCGGATATCGAGAAGGTTCTGTTTACGCAGGAGGATATCGACGGTATCGTTTCTCGCCTGGGCGAGGAGATTACGCGCGACTACGCTGGTAAGGATCTGGTGCTGATCGCGGTTCTGCGCGGCGCTGTTGTCTTTATGGGCGACCTGATGCGCAAGATTGAGCTACCGACCAACATCGATTTCATGGCTGTTTCGAGCTATGGCGACGGTGTGAAGTCTTCGGGCATCGTGCGTATCATTAAGGATCTGGATATCGACATCCGTGGTCGCGACGTGCTGATCGTCGAGGACATTCTGGACTCGGGCCTGACCCTCAAGTACCTGATGAAGAACCTCGAGAGCCGCAAGCCCGCTTCGCTGGAGGTCGCTGCCTTCCTGTGGAAGGACGTTGAGGACCGCACCTCGGCCATCACGCCCAAGTATGTTGGAACCCATTGCCCCGATGCCTTTGTGGTGGGCTACGGCCTCGACTATGCCGAGCGCTATCGTAACCTTCCGTATCTGGGCATTTTGAAACCGGAGGTTTATTCGTAAGATGCCCGACGACCATAACGATAACAATTCCCAGACTCCCCGGGAGCCTAAGATCCCGGGGATGCCCGGAGGCAAGAAGCCCACGCGTACGGGCTGGCTGTATTTTATTTTGGCTTGCGCGCTTCTGGGCTACGCCTTCTTTAACATGGGCTCCGGCTTTGCCAATTCCAGTAATACCGTTAAGCTCGCGACGAGCGAGATGGTGAGTGCCATCAAGCAGGATCGCGTCGAAGATCTGACCTATACGGTTCAAGACGGAAGCGTGACGGGTCATTACTGGAAGACGAAGAAGGACAAGGGCGATACGAGCGAGCTCAAGAGCTTCTCCTCGACCTATGTCGGCTCCGATTCGCTTGCCGAGCTTATGGCGGAGCACCCCGATACCAAGTACATCGTCAACACCAACGATCCCGATTTTTGGGGCGACTTGGCGATGAGTGTGCTTCCGACGATCGCTCTTATCGCCATCATGTTCTACTTTATGCGCCAGATGATGGGCGCCAACAACAGGAACATGCAGTTTGGCAAGACCAACGCCAAGACCAACGAGGCCACACGCCCCAAGGTCAAGTTTGAAGACGTTGCCGGCGTGGATGAGGCAGTCGAGGAACTCGAGGAGATCCGTGACTTTTTGAGCGATCCGGACCGCTATCGCAAGCTGGGCGCCAAGATTCCGCGCGGCGTGTTGCTGGTGGGCCCTCCGGGCACCGGTAAAACGCTGCTGGCCAAGGCTGTAGCCGGCGAGGCGGGCGTGCCGTTCTTTAGCATCTCGGGTTCCGACTTTGTCGAGATGTTCGTGGGTGTCGGCGCCAGCCGCGTGCGTGACCTCTTTAAGGAGGCCAAGTCCCAGGCTCCGTCGATCATCTTCATCGATGAGATCGATGTTGTGGGACGTCAGCGCGGAGCTGGCTTGGGCGGCGGTCACGACGAGCGCGAGCAGACGCTCAACCAGCTGCTGGTCGAGATGGACGGTTTTGAGGAGAGCGAGTCGGTCATCCTGATTGCTGCAACCAACCGTCCTGACATCCTGGATCCGGCGTTGCTGCGCCCCGGTCGTTTTGACCGTCAGGTTACGGTTGACCGTCCGGATGTGAAGGGCCGCGAGCAGATCTTGCGCGTGCATGCCGAGAACAAGCCGATGGACGAGGACGTGAAGTTTGAGAAGCTCGCCCAGATGACCGTTGGCTTTACTGGTGCCGATTTGGCGAACCTGCTCAACGAGTCTGCGTTGCTGGCCGCTCGCCGTCATCGTTCCGTGATCTCGATGGACGAGGTCGAGGAATCGATGGAGCGCGTGATTGCCGGACCGCAGCGCAAGGGTCGCGTGATGACCGAGGCCGAGCGCACCACGATTGCCTACCACGAGAGCGGTCACGCCCTGGTGGGCCACATCCTGGAGCACTCCGATCCGGTCCACAAGATCTCGATCGTCAGCCGCGGTCAGGCTCTGGGCTACACGCTGCAGCTTCCGCAGGAGGACCACTTCCTCAAGACCAAGAACGAGATGCTCGACGAGCTTGCCGTGTTCTTGGGCGGTCGCGTTGCCGAGGAACTCATGTGCGACGACATCACGTCGGGCGCGAGCAACGATCTGGAGCGCGCGACCAAGATGGCGCGCGAGATGGTCACGCGCCTGGGCATGAGCGAGGAGCTTGGAACGCAGGTGTTTGGTGAGGCGCAGCATCAGGTATTCCTGGGCCGCGACTACGCCGATCACCAGGATTACTCCGAGGAGACGGCACGCCGCATCGATATCGAGGTTCAGCGCATCATGCGCGAAGCCCATCGTCGTGCGGTCGAGATCCTGGATGCCCGCCGCGATCAGCTCGATCTGATGGCGCAGGTGCTGCTTGAGCGCGAGACCGTCGAAGGCGACGCCGTGAACGCCCTGCTCGACAACGAGTGGAATGCCTACCTTGAGCGCGAGGGCGATATCCTGGCGGCCAAGGAGGAGCGCAATGCCAAGGCGGCCGGCATGCCGACCAAGAAGCGCGTGCCTCGAATGAGCGAGGAGGAGCTGGCGGCTGATGCCGCGGCCTTTGCGCAGGCGGCCATGCAGGAGGATGCCGAAGCCGCATCCGATGATGCTGACGATGACCATGCCGTCGTCGATGCCGACGCCGACGCCGACAAATAGTCTTTGTGGCGAAAGCCTCCGCGGGGAAACCTGCGGAGGCTTTTTCTTTTGAGCGATATGGGGCCGTCTGTTGATTGGGGACAGACTTAAATGAGCGTTTTCACGCATTTAAGTCTGTCCCCAATCAACATTGCTGCGGCACTTTGCTCGGCTAAAGCGTACAATAGCGCCTATGCGAAAGGGGAACAGATGATCAACGAAACTATGTATGCTCGCGGTGCGGAAAGCTCCATCATCCGCGAGATCTTTAGCTATGGTCTTGAGCGCAAGGCACAGATCGGTGCGGAGAACGTATTCGATTTTTCGCTGGGCAACCCGAGTGTTCCGGCGCCGGCTGCCGTGGCGGAGTCCATTAAGAAGGCCTTGGGGCTGCCGAGTGACCAGTTGCACGGCTACACTCCCGCTCCGGGCCTGCCGCAATGTCGAGCAGCCGTCGCCGAATCGCTCAACCGCCGCTTTGGAACGAACTATGAGGGTAAGGACGTCTTTATGACGGTTGGTGCCGCGGCTTCGCTCACCTGCACGCTCAACGCCGTTACGAACCCGGGCGACGAGGTTATTGTTATCGCCCCGTACTTTCCGGAGTATCGCGTTTGGATTGAGAAGGCCGGCTGCACGTGTGTCGAGGCGCTTGCCAACGAGGACACATTCCAGCTGAGCGTGGATAACGTATTCAAGGCGATTACCGATAAGACGGCTGCCGTCATTATCGACTCGCCCAACAACCCGACCGGTGCCGTATATACGCGCGACACGCTGACACGACTGGCCAATGTTCTGCGCGAGGCCAACGCTCAGCGCGATCCCGAGAATCCGATTATGCTCATCTCGGATGAGCCGTACCGCGAGATCGTGTACGGTGCCGAGGTGCCTTGGGTGCCCTCGATCTACGAGCACACCATCGTGTGCTACTCGTATTCCAAGTCGCTGTCGCTGCCGGGTGAGCGCGTGGGGTGGATCTTGGTTCCCAACACCAATCCGCAGGCCGCCCGTCTGATGCCGGCTGTTGCGGGTGCTGCCCGTACGTTGGGTTTTGTATGCGCACCGGCACTCTTCCAGCGTGTGATCATCGATTGCATCGATGAACCGAGTGACGTTGAAGCCTATGCACGCAACCGCACCGCGCTTACCGACGCACTGGCGGAGTATGGCTACACCTATGTTGAGCCGGATGGCGCGTTCTACCTATGGGTGAAAGCGTTGGAGCCCGATGCGAATGCGTTTTGCGAGCGCGCAAAGAAGTATGAGTTGCTTGCGGTTCCCTCGGACAGCTTTGGTATGCCGGGTTGGTTCCGCCTGGGCTATTGCGTGAGTTACGAAACGATTGTCAATTCGCTACCCGCTTGGAAACAGTTGGCGGACGAGTATCGTTAAAAGCAAAGCGCTCTGCCTACAATGTTTTACGTGAAACGGGGTTTGGTGTTAAGCCGGACCCCGTTGTCATGGACGTTGTGTCTTTGGGATGGAGTGGTTTTACGACTATCGAAGGCTATGCGTACAATGAATATAAGCGACGGCCGTGCCAGATAAGGAGACCTGATGCCCTACCTGCTTTCTTGTGACATTCATACCCATACGATGTTCTCTGCGCATGCATATTCGACCATTGAGGAGAATGTGTACTGGGCGGCAGAGCGTGGTCTGCAGGTGCTCGGATCTGCCGACCATTTGAGCTCTATGGTTACGGCTTGCCCCAATGACCTGCGCAGTTACCAGTTCTTTATCAACCAGGATATCTGGCCGCGCATTTGGAGCGGCGTGCTGGTGCTGCGTGGTGCCGAGGCCGATATCGTTTCGCTGGACGGAAGCCTGTTTGGCGAGGACACTCCTGTTACGCTCGATATTGCCGGCGATTCGTACGGCCGTCAGCATTCGCTGTTCGATTTGGTTACGCGTAATTTGGATTATTTGGTTGCGAGCGTGCATAATTCGCAGATTGCTGAAGGCGCGACGCTGGCTCAGACGACCGAGATGTATATCAATGCCCTGGAGCACCCCAAGGTGTTCATGCTGGGTCACACGGGGCGTTCGGGCGTGCCGTTCGATATCGACGAGGTGCTGTTGGCAGCTAAGGCCAAGCACAAGATTATCGAGATCAACAACCATAGTCTTGAACACGGTGTCGACACTGAGCATTGGGCTGTATGCCGCAAGATCGCCGAGCGCTGCGCCGAGCTGGGCGTGGGCATTGGCGTGTCGACCGATGCCCACATTGGCATGGCCATTGGCAAGCTCGATCACGCGCGCAAGATGCTCGACGAGATTCACTTCCCGCTGGATTTGATCGTGACGCGCGACCGCGAGACGCTGCTGCGCGAGATGGCGGCAGCCGGCGTGTGCGATCTGCGCAATGGGATGTAGCGGAGTTTATAAACCAAGCGAAGGGGGCGGCCCAGGCGGGTCGCCCCCTTTCTTGTCCCAAAAATCTACTGAGGTTGGTTAGCGGCGTTCGAGGACCGCTACGGTTTCGGTGTGGTCGGTATGGGGGAACATGTCGACTGGCGTGATCTTGAGCAGGCGATAGCCTCCGTCGAGGAGCTGGTGCAGGTCGCGCTCTTGGGTCACGGGGTTGCAGCTGATATAGGTGATGCGGCGCGGCTTAAGTGCGCAGGCAGCTTCGAGGAACTCGGGCGTGGAGCCGGCGCGCGGCGGGTCGATGGAAAGAACGTCGACGCGTTCGTTGTTGTCGGCGGCATCCAGGATGTAATCGGTCGCATCGTCGGCCATAAACCATGCGTTGCGAGTAAGGCCGTTGAGCTCGGCGTTGCGACGTGCGTCGGCAATGCCCGCCGGGTTGCGCTCCACACCGAGCAGCATAATGCCGACACCTCTGTCCCGGGCATCCTTCGCGGCGCACAGACCGATGGTGCCGCTGCCGCAGTAAGCGTCCATAAGAATGTCACCCTGCTGCAGATCCATGCCGTCAATCGCGAGCTGATAGAGCAGCTCGGTCTGCTGCGGATTGGTCTGATAGAACGCGGTGGGGGAGATGTCGAAGTCGCAGCCGAGCAGCTGATCGCGCATGCATTCGGCGCCATAGACGATACGAGTCTCCTCACCCAAGATGGCATTGCCAGGGCGACCGTTGATGTTCTGAGCGACGGTGACGATATGCGGATCGAGTGCGGCGACAGCTTCAAAGAACTCCTGGGCATGCGGCAGGTCGCGCTGAGCGGTCACGAGGGTGACCATAATCTGGTCGGTGCGCCAGCCGCAGCGAACGACGGCATAGCGAAGCAAACCAAGATGCTTGTCCTCATTAAAGGCGGGAATATGCAACCGCTCAGCTTCGCGAGCGATGCCGTTGAGGATCTGACGAGCGCCCGGCGCCTCGACAGGGCACTCGGGAACGGCGACGATCTTGTGCGTGCCGCGCTCAAAAAAGCCGCAGCGGACAGCGCCCTCCTTGCCGGGAGCAAAGGGGGTGGCAGCCTTATGACGAAAACCACGCGGCGCAGGATACTTGCCCGGGTCGCCCAAGGTGACACCCATACCACGAATGGGATCGACAGCAATGCCCTCACGCTCGCAAAGAGCAGCAAAAAGCTCCTCCATAGCAGCCTGCTTGGCGGCGAGCTGCTTCTTATAAGGACGATTGAGCGCCGTGCATCCACCGCAAGCTTTCATGATCGAACAGGGAGACTTGGGGTCCACAGCCTTACGCGCAGGCGAAACCGGATCTTTATGCGGACGCTTGGAGCGAGCCTGAGACGCTTTATCCCCGCCTCGACGAGAGCCGGGACGCTTGGCCTTAGTCTTGCCCTTGGCCGACTTACCCTTTGCGTCCTGAGACGACTTGGATTTCTGAGAAGATTTTTTCTCCTCTGACCCCTCAGCCGCCTCGATCAAAGCACGACGAGCCTTACGCTCCGCACGAGATTCTGCCATGAATTAACCCCACTAATTTACAAATTGAAATCTGAAAGCATTGTACCGTGCCAAGTTAGCAGACGATATGCAAGCGCCCATTTCATGTCAGTGATAAGTCCAACGATGTTTGCCCGGCGTGGGCGGGAAGCGGCGCGTAATTAAGTTTATCGCGAGTTCCGCACGCAAAGGAAAGCACTTAATGTGCTTTCCGTCTTGCGCAGGACTGTAGAGCAGGAAACTTAATTACGCGCCGCTTCCCGCCCACGCCGGGCAAACCCTCCCTTGTACTCTATCAAAGTAAAGTGTATGATTCTGAACGTTACATGACTCACTTTACCTAACTAAAGTGCCATCAAGGGGGAATACCATGAATACCGATATGTCTCGTCGTCAGTTTGTTGGTCTAGCCGGTTCGCTCGCTACGGTTCTAGGCCTTGGCCTGGTAGGCTGCGGTGGTGGTGCCGGTAAGGGTTCCGCTGCTGGCTCTGCCGCGGCCAAGGATGTGAAGGGCGCTGCGGAGTCCAAGAAGCTCGTGGTGGGCTTTGATAAGTCCTATCCTCCGTACGGCTTTGTGGGCGATGACGGCGAGTACACGGGCTTTGATCTCGACCTTGCCAAGGCTGTTGCCGATAAGCAGGGCTGGGAGGTCAAATACGAGGCCATCGACTGGGACGCCAAGGATACGCTGCTTAACTCGGGCGCCATCAACTGCATCTGGAACGGCTTTACCATGGAGGGCCGCGAGGACGACTATACGTTCTCCGAGCCGTACATGCTCAACGAGCAGGTGCTGGTGGTAAAGAAAGATGCGGGCATCAAGAGCTGGGACGATCTTGCCGGCAAGACCGTGATTACCCAGACCGATTCCGCTGCGCAGGATGTGCTCGAGGGTGACCAGAAGGATCTGGCGGCGACGTTTGCCACGCTCGACACGATCGGCGAGTACAACACGGCCTTTATGCAGCTCGAGAGCGGCGCGGTCGATGCCGTGGCTTGCGACCTTTCGATTGCCCAGTATCAGCTTGCCGCCAAGCCTGATGCTTATACGCAGCTTGATGAGCCGCTGTCCAGCGAGCACTACGCCGTCGGCTTTAAGAAGGGCGACACCAAGTCGGCCGACGCCGTGACCGAGTCGCTCAAGGCGCTCTACGAGGACGGCACAGTCAAGGACCTGTGCGACAAGTATTCAAGCTATGGTCTATCTTTCGATAATTGGGTGCTCAAGTAATGTCTATTCAGGTCATGATGCAGATGCTTGGCCAGGGATTCTTGGTCAGTTTGCAGTTGTTTGTGCTGACGCTGCTGGGGTCGATTCCGCTGGGAATCCCCGTGGCGTTTATGCGCATGAGCAAAATCGCGCCGCTTCGCTGGATTGCGCGCATCTATATCTCGGTCATGCGCGGCACGCCGCTCATGCTGCAGATGTTTGCCATCTACTTTGCCCCGTACTACGTGTTTGGCATTTCGCTCACGCCCGATTCCAAGTGGACGGCGTGCGTCGTAGCGTTCATCATCAACTACGCCGGTTACTTTGCCGAGATCTATCGCTCGGGCCTGCAGTCCATTCCGCGCGGTCAATACGAGGCAGCCGAGGTGCTGGGCTATTCGCGCATGCAGACGTTTCTGTATATCGTGATGCCGCAGGTCGCCAAGCGTATTCTGCCGGCGATGGGCAACGAGATCATCACGCTGGTCAAGGACACGTCGCTGGCGTTTGCCATTGGCGTGGGTGAGATGTTCTCGACGGCCAAGGCGCTGGTCGCCTCGCAGGTGAGCATGGTGCCGTTTGCGATCGCGGCGCTGATCTACTGGGTCTTTAACTTTGTGGTCGAGATGCTGCTGGGCGCCGCCGAAAAGAAGCTGGACTATTATCATGACTAACTCAGTGATGAAAATCGAAAACGCGCGTAAGGCGTTTGGCGGCAATGAGGTGCTCAAGGATATCTCGCTCGAGGTAAAGCGTGGCGAGGTCGTGGCGATTATCGGGCCTTCAGGCGGCGGTAAGTCCACGCTTCTGCGCTGCGCCACACTGCTCGAGACGCTCGACGGTGGCTCGCTTTCGTTTGGCGACCTTGCCGTTGCGACGGACGCGGGGTCGGGTGCGGTATATGCGAAAGGCGACGTGCCCAGGCAGGCGCGCTCGCGATTTGGCCTGGTATTTCAGAACTACAATCTGTTCCCGCACTATACCGTGATAAAAAACATCACCGATGCGCCGATCCGCGTTCTTAAGCGCCCGCGCGAGCAGGCGGAGGCCCGTGCACACGAGCTTATTGCACAGATGGGGCTTACGGGTAACGAGAGTAAGGTGCCATGTGAGCTTTCGGGCGGTCAGCAACAGCGCGTGAGTATTGCCCGCGCCCTGGCGCTAGACCCGGAGATCTTGTTCTTTGACGAGCCGACCTCGGCGCTCGATCCCGAGCTAACGGCCGAGGTGCTGCGTGTCATTAAAGACCTTGCCGCGCAGAATATGACGATGGTGATCGTGACCCACGCGATGCAGTTTGCGCGCGATGTTGCCGATCGCGTGGTCTTTATGGACGGAGGCCGTATTGTCGAGGAGGGGCCTGCCGATCAGGTTATCGGCCATCCGCACGAGCAGCGCACGCGTGAGTTCTTGAGCCGTATCGAGGGGTAGGCTCAGGAATTTACTCAACTATTAATTGAGGCGAAGCCGCCGCAGGTCTTACGGTCTGTGGCGGCTTTTTGTTTGCATCGACGGGGTTCAATAATCGCCTCACAAGCTTGTCTCTTCCTCTCGCCGCCTGTATTCATACGTGCGCCGAAAGGTATGCATGGACAGCCGCCCGTGAGGGTAGGGTGGTGGCATAGGACATTTGGAGGGTGAGTCGGCTCGGCTGCCGACCATGCTGCTCCCGGGATGGCACCGACCGCGAACTCTCCCCGTTGGCGTCGCGCATTGCGCGCGGCCCTGCAAGGAGGTCATCATGGGTGCTCCCAAGACCGGCAACGTAAGGAACGTGGTGCTCGTAGGCCAAGGCGGGGTGGGCAAGACTTCACTCGCCGAAGCCATGCTCCACCTTTCCGGCAAGACCGCCCGCCTGGGCGGCCACGACGGCACCAAGCCCACGCTCGACTATGACCCCGAAGAGGTCAAGCGTGCGTTTTCCATCTCGACGACCATTGCGCCGATCGACTGGAAGGGCGCGCGCATCAATGTGCTCGATGCCCCGTGCTACCCCGATTTTATCGGCGACGCCTTTGCCGCGATGAGCGTCTGCGAGACGGCTCTGTTTGTGGTCGACGCCGAGGCCGGCCCGCAGCCTACGACGGTTAAGCTCTGGTATGCCGCCGAGGACCTGCGCCTGGCGCGTGCGGTGTTCGTAAACCGCCTGTCGCGCTCCGAGGCCAGCTTTGCGACCACGATGGACCTGCTGCAGGAGCGCTTTGGCACGCGCCTGGGCGCCGTGACCCTTCCCTGGGGCGAGGGCGAGGACTTTGACGGCATCATCGACCTGGTGCGCATGAAGGCGCGCCACTGCAACGGCACCGAAGCCGTTGAGTCGGAGATTCCCGAGGAGTATCGTGCCCAGGCCGAGGAAGCCCATGACCATCTGTGCGAGCTGGTGGCCGAGGCCGACGATGAGCTGATGATGAAATACTTGGAAGGCGAGGAGACGCTGACGCAGGAGGAGCTTGAGGGCTTGCTGTCGAAGGCGATTGCCGGGCGCATCTTTGTGCCGGTCTTTGCGGGCGATTGCATTAAGGAGCAGGGCGTCAACTCGCTGATGGACGACATCGCGACGTACTTCCCGGCGCCGACCGACTACGGCGAGATGCCGCTTATCGACGGTGATTCGCTCAAGATTTCGAGTGACGATGACCGTCCGGTGGCGTTTGTGTTTAAGACGCTGGCCGATCCGCAGCAGGGTCGCATCAGCTTTATCAAGGTGCTGACGGGTACGCTTGAGCCGGGTCTTGAGCTGATCAACGCGCGTACCCGCAAGAGCGATCGTCTGGCTCACCTGTATGTGATGTGCGGCCGCGACATGACCGAGGTCGGTCACGCCTATGCCGGCGACATCATCGTGGCGCCCAAGCTGGCGGCCGAGACGGGCGATACGCTCTCCATTACCGGTAAGGTCGAGGCTGCGGCGTTTAAGTTCCCCAACTCTCAGTACCGCATCGCCATTGAGTCCGAGAATCGCGGGGACGAAGAGAAGCTCTACACGTTTATCGAGAAGGCCTGCAAGGCTGATCCGACTATGAGCATCGACCGCGACGAGGAGACCGGCCAGACCATTATCTCCGCCGTTGGTGAGGCGCAGGTTTCGGTGCTGCTCAACCGTCTGGAGGACCGTACCAAGGTCGCTGCCAAGAGCGTGCCGATCCGCATCCCGTATCGCGAGACCATCCGCCGCACGGCGAGCGCTCAGGGCCGCCACAAGAAGCAGACCGGTGGTGCCGGTCAGTATGGCGACTGCTGGCTGCGCGTTGAGCCGCTCATTGGGCCCGACGGCACGAGCGATGGCTATGAGTTTGTGGACGAGGTCGTAGGTGGCCGTATTCCGCGCTCGCTGATCCCCGCCGTGGACAAGGGCGTCCAGGAGACCATGAAGGACGGTATTATTGCCGGCTATCCGCTCACGGGCATTCGCGTGGCTGTGTACGACGGCTCGTATCACAGCGTCGACTCCAACGAGATGGCGTTCCGCGCGGCGGCTCGCATCGGCCTGCGCAAGGCATGCGCCGATGCCGACCCGGTGGTGCTGGAGCCCATCGAGGAAATCACGGTGACTATCCCCGAGAGCTACGCCGGCGCCGTGATGGGCGACATCTCGGCATCGCGCGGTCGCGTGACGGGCATGGAGACCGATGAGCGCGGCGACACCGTGGTTATTGCCCAGGCGCCGCTGGCCGAGCTGACGGATTACTCGACGCGCCTGCGCTCTATCACGCGCGGCACGGGTGACTTTACCATGAAGCCCGCAGGCTACGAGCAGGTGCCTTATGACGTTCAGGCCAAGCTGGTCGAGCGCTATGAGGAGGGCCGCGCCAAGTAGCGTGGGACTTTGCCTGCAACATGCATGCCGATGCAAGGGCTGCTCTGGGCAATCCAGGGCGGCCCTTTTTGATCCCCGGTGGGGTTGCAAATCGGTTCTTATCGTGGCTCGGCCCTAGTCTCCCGAGGCCTGATTGCGGCCGGTGACGTAGTCGATCTGCACGTGCGGCTGCAGGTTGTAGCAGTACACGTGGAAGCAGAGGGCCTTGCCGTGGTCCTCGACCGATTGCGCCTCAAGGCGCACACCGCGGCAGACAAGTTCCTCTTCGTTGTACATGGGCGTGACGCGGTAGAGCACATGGTTGCCCGTGTCGCGGATGTAGCCGAGAATCTGCTCTTCAAACGGTAGCATGCCCGTCTCGTTGAGATAGCGCGTGCCGGTGAGGAGATTCTTGCGGTTGGCGTTTTCGCCACAGAGCGACCAGGCGATAAGGTGGCAGCGGTTGTAGAGGCTCTGGCCCGGAATAAAGTCGTAGCGCTGCTGGCGCCATCCAGCGGGATGGATACGCGAGATATCGCCGCGCTCGCCTTGACCGAGTGACTCGGGGCCTACGCAGGCGAGCGCTTTGCGGGTGCGGCCCAGGCTGTCGAGCTTGGAGAACTTCTTAAAGCAGCCCTCTTCTGTAGCGCGCTCGTATTCATCGAGCGTGAATGATGGTGTGCCGAGCGGGTGCGTGCTGTCGGCGCGAAGGGCAACGTAGGGGTTGCCGGCGTAGTCGGGAATGCTGCTGAGATAAACACCGCGGGCGTGGTTGAGGTCGGGGTTTTCGACCTCGTCGATGGGGGTGGCGGCACTGTTCGCGGAAACGTTGTCATCGGTGTCGGTCGCGGCGGAATCGGAGCCATCGCCAGAGTCCTGGCTGTTTTGAGGGTCCGGCGACCCCACCGTCCCCGATTCGAGCCGAGCGACCAGGTCTGCCTCGTCGTCGGTGCGGCTGGGACTCTCGTTTTGTTTTTCGGCCAGAGCCGCCGCCTGCTCATCGCTTTGCGGCGACAACAACTTGGGCGCTCCGTCGAGCGATCCCGTAAACAGCGCAAACCCGAGCACCACGGCGGTGCCGATGGAAAGTACTTGCTTGTAGGCGGACTTGCGCGACATGGAGGCTCCTGGATGGACGGTTGGGAATCTACCAGTCTAGCAGGAGCCGGCAGGGGTCGTTCTGCCGAACAAATACTTAAGATTTGGGATAGACGCTACTGATTCATTTGTCTCATATGGAGCTGCAGCGGTTGTGTATATGAAGCTATTCGGCGTTTCCCCAGATAAAACCTGCCAAAATAAACCTGTCCCTTTTTGGCGGGCTAATCGTGAGTTATTTCACCGCAACTTAGGGCACGGTTAGGAAGTGTGCACCTTAAAGAGTGGAGCCCTTGATTAGAGAGATTGCGCTCGTCTCTCTAAATGTCTCTTTAAAGAGAAGGTCAGTTAAAGAGATAGCATTAGGAAATCTAGCAGTGAATTTGATGCATCTCTCTATATTTCTCTCTAAAATAAGATGCCTATCTCTCTAAAGTTAGAGAGATATACTATACTCTAGAGAGATAAATCTATCGTTTTAGAGAGACGGAATGCCAATGCTGCTGGATGAACCTCTTGGCCTTATCGTTGAGCGCCTTCGCAGGCGGGGGACTGATGACGCATCGGTAGAAGTTAAAGCCTGCACGAATAAATTGAGCGCAGACGTATGGGAGACAGTGAGCGCTTTTGCGAACACTGCGGGTGGGCTCATTATTTTGGGCCTGAACGAGGCCGAAGGATTTGTTCCTTCGGCTAACTTTGCTATCGATAGGGTGCGCGATCAGTTTGTTTCGGGTATCGGAGACGGAGGCTCAGCGGCAGTGGTGACCCATGCGCCGCGGTACGAGCTTGATCGAGGCGAGGTCGACGGGCTCCAGGTGCTTCTGGTGCGCATCTTTGAACTTGAGCTTAAAGCGAAGCCTTGCTATATCGGCGCGCGCGGCGTGCAGAACGGTAGCTACAAGCGCGTGGATGATAAAGATATCAAGATGTCACCCGCTGAGCTATATGAGCTGCAGAGTGCGTTGCTCCCGAGCGATGCAGACGGCACGGTGGTTTCGGAGGCAACGGTCGAGGATTTGGATCCAGATGTCGTGCGGTCTATTATCGCAAATCGCCGGCTGCAGACCCCGCGCGTTTTGCGCGGGGCCGATACGCTGGAAAAGCAGCTGGTCAGACTCAATATCACTACAAAGGATGGTGCCGTGAAGCTCGCGGGGCTTCTGTCGGCGGGAATTTACCCCCAGCAGTTCTATCCCAAACTGATGATCGATGTCGCCGTTCATTCCGATGTGGAAAAATCCGCACCCGGGCAACCCCGATTTATTGACCGCCAGTTGTGCGATGGCCCGATTCCGGCTTGCATCGAAGATGCCCTTGCCGCGATTGGACGAAACTTGCGCAAAGCGGCGATAGTGCAAGGCGCTGGCAGAAGGGAGGATTGGGAAGTTCCCCAGGAGGTTTTGCGCGAGGCCTTGGCAAATGCCTGCATCCATCGAGAATATTCGCCCATGTTTGTGGGGCAGGCCGTGAGTGTCGATATCTATCCAGACAGAATAGAGATCAAAAACCCTGGCGGGCTTTGGGGCGGAAAGACGGTGGACAATCTTGCAGACGGGGAATCGCGCTGCCGAAACCCAAAGCTCATGAGCCTAATGGGGGCGACGCCGTTAGAGCATGCCGAGGGGGCCGTTGCGGAAAGCCAGGGATCTGGTATCCCGGCTATGATTCGCGAGATGGAGTCTCGTTCGCTTGGCAGGCCGAAATTTATCGTTAAGGCCGATTCGTTTACGGTGCTGCTTTCCCGGCACGGGGCGGAGCTTGCTGAAAACCGCACGTGGATTCAGAGCCATGTGGGCACCGAGCTGACGGATCGCGAGGAAACACTGCTCATGTTTATGCGGGAGCATGGGTGCGTATGCGATGTTCAAAAAATACGAGAGGCCCTGAAGTGGGATTCGGATGACATTCGCCTGATCTGCGGGGACCTTGTGGATAAACATGTCCTGTCAAAATGCGGCAAAGACACGTTTGAAATTATCGATATGAACAGAGAATCGTCAGCTTCGACGGCGGATAGGATCCTGGAGGCTCTCAGCGCCGAAGTGGATATGACGGCGCGAGAAATAGCGGTTGCATCGGGGGTCAGAATTTCGTCTGTCCGTTACCATCTGCCAAAAATGGCAGATAAAGGACTCATCGAGGTAATGGGTTCATCGACGAGCCGCAATCGCCGATATCGGAAGAAGTAGATGCAGCCGGACCGCCCCTCTAGTGTCTCTCGAAGTTAGATGGGCGCTAGAGGGGCGACTGCCTCGCGATATTTCCCCAGATAAAACCTGCCAAAATAAACCTGTCCCTTTTTGGTAGGTCAGTTAACGCAGTCCAGGTTGAGCATATGCGAGCGAGCAGGCTCCGGGTGCGGTAAGGTGACGTGAAACAAGCGGGCGCTGACCTTTTGGTCGCGCCCGTGAAGTTGAACGTCAGATTGCCGTGCCCGGGGCCTGCGCAGCGCCGTGCAGCTGCGCCGTTTGTAAAACGGCGCAACCTACAGGTTCATGTTGCCGTGAATGTAGGGGGTGACCTCGGGGGAGATATGGTCGCAGCCCAGCTCGCGCAGCGCGGACTCGATAACGGCGGGCAGCGGGGTCTTGCCCTTGTCGTCGACGGCGGCACCGCCGAGGGTGGCAATCTTGGCGACATCTGCGGGTGCGGCCTCGATATGCATGCAGCCGCCGACCAAGCGCGCGCGGACCTGAGCCAAGTCAAGATCGTGCAGGTAATCCTCGCAGGCGCGAATCAGGGAGACCTTCTCGCGCGTAAGCTCCTCGCCCGTGGGGACGCGCGTGGCAAGGCAGGCTCCCGCCGGCAGGTTCCAAACGGGATAGCCCCATGCGCGCAGCAGCTCGCGCTCTTCGTCCTTGGTAAAGCCGACCTCCATAAGGGGTGAGCGTACGCCGAGCTCTTCTGCCGCACGCATGCCGGGGCGGTAGTCACCGCGATCGCTTGCATTGCTGCCATCGATGACGGTGGGAAAGCCGAGCGACTTGGCGTGGTTGACGATGGCGGTAAAGCCAGCGTGCTTGCAGTGGTAGCAGCGATTGGCATCGTTGCAGGCTACTTGGGGGAGCTGCAGCTGATCGACCGAAAGATTGAGCACGGGGAGCTTAAAATGCGCCCCTTCATTGGCTTGTCCATCAACGGACCGCTCAAACGAGGCCTGTTCGGGCGTGCCGATGAGCGGCGTGGTGAGATGGACGAGGAGGGTATTGGTAGGCATGATGCGGGCGCATACGGCGGCCAAAAAGCTGCTGTCGACGCCACCGGAAAACCCGATAGCCACGCGCCCGTATGCCAAAAGCAGCTGTTCGAGCGCCGATAGCTTGTCTTGAAGCTCCTCTGCGGGTGCCGTGGTGTCTAAAATCATGAAACGATCCTTACCATTGAGTACTCGGTCGAAAACTATAATCCTAATGCGTTACTTGCCATAAGTCTTCTATCTATGTAACGAAAGTGCAATATGCTATATACGTTATATACAAGTTTGTAAGTGCGGTAGAGTGGTAGTAACACAATCCGGTGAGGGGGCCGATATGATCAAGGCTGTTATTTTTGACATGGACGGAACGCTGGTCGACACCGAGCGTTTGGGGATTAAGGCCTGGAAGGCAGGCGCCGCTGAGCTGGGGCTCGCGATTGATGATGCGCTGATCCATCAGTTTATCGGTCGCACGCTGCCCGATGTCATGGACATCCTCGATAAGCATTACGGCAGCCACGAAACCACTGAGGCGGTCTATGTCCGCCACAAGGAGATTCGCGACGAGATGGTCAAGACCGAACTGGAACTTAAGGCCGGCGCCGCCGAGTGCCTAGACGAGCTGCTAGCTGCGGGCTATCACGTGGGCCTAGCGACGTCGTCGCGCCTCGTTACGGCCGAGCGCAACCTTAAGATGGTCGGTCTTTTTGACAAGTTTGAAACGGTAACGTGTGGCGAGGACGTCGTGCACGGCAAGCCCGACCCCGAGATGTATCTGCTCGCCTGCGAGCGCGCGGGCTTTGCTCCCGAGGAATGTGCCGTGGTCGAGGATTCGCGCAACGGCTGCGTCTCGGGCATCACGGCCGGATGCCATGTCTTCGCCGTCCCCGATATCGTGCCGCTGCCGCAGGACGTGGTGGATGGCTGCGAGGCCGTGCTCGATACGCTGTTCGATCTGGCGGCGGCGGTCAAGGCCGTGCGCTAGACAATTGCGGTGTTGAAACGAGCAATTGCCCACGTTTGCGCTCAAGCAAAAGGGGTCCGGCAATGGTCGGGCCCCTTTTGCTTGAGCGGCGACTTAGCATACTTGCGGGCGTGCTATAGATACGCACCGAGGTTGATGGCCGTGGCGTCGGTCTGGCTGCTTGCCTGGGTGCTGGCGCGTTCCAGCAGGAACGGCCGCACGAGTTCTTGGCGGTTGATGTCCTCGATGGCCGTGACCGCGGTGACGGTGCGCGCGGCAGAGCCGATGTGGACGTGCTTGGTCTTTGCCGGGGCCTTGTTCTCAATTTGCTCCATGAGCAATTGAACGCCCTTGCGGCCAATCTCGTAGCCCGGGGGCGCTACCGTAGTGAGCGGGACCGATCCGCTCCAAGCGAGTGGGTTGCCATCGCAACCTGCTACGCGTACTTGCCCGGGGACGGCGATGCCTTTGTCGACCAGCGCCGAGATGACGCCCGAGGCCAGCACGTCGGTCAGACCGACGACAAAATCGGGACGTTCGTCCGCGGGGCGCTCGGCGATTTGGGCACCGATGCCGTAGCCGTCGGCAGCGGTATTCCATTCGCCGGCGTCGATGACTTCGATCTTGATATCGGGGTGTAGAGCGAGCGCTTTATGAATGCCAAGGACGCGCAGGGTGAGTTGCATAAATGCTGCTCGGCCGACGACGACAATATGGTGCGCGCCGCGGGCGATGGCAAGTTCGGCAATGATGCGACCCTGGGCCTCGTTGTCGGCCGCTACGTAGTAGCCGGGCTCGGAGCAATGGATGTCCAGATGGACGATCGGCACGGGCATCTTGGTCATGGCGGGGTGCCAGTCGGGGGACGCCATGGGCTGAACCATGACGCCGGACATCTGGGTGCCCATAAAGTAGCGCAGGTAATGGTTCTCGAGAATATCGTCGTTATCGGCGTTGGCGATGAGCAAGTCGTAGCCGTGCTTGCGGGCCTCGTTGTGGGCGCCGCTGGCGATTTGGAGCGAAAAGCCGTGATCGAGACGGGGGAGCACCAGGCCAAAGGACTTGGTGGCGCCGCCCGCGAGCTGACGGGCGCTTTGGTTGGGCAGGTAGCCAAGGCGATTGATGGTCTCGTTGATGAGCTTGAGGGTCTCGGGGCGCAGCTTTTCGGGGTGGTTGAGCGCGTTGGAGACCGTGCCCAACGAAACTCCGGCCTCGCGCGCGACGTCGCTGATTTTTACCTTTGCCATAGCGGCCCCTTTGATGCGTTTCAAGTACAAGCCAGATTGTAGCATCCCAAACCTACCAAAAAGGGACAGGTTTATTTTGGCAGGTTTTATCTGGGGAAACGCTGTTGCCAACGCGACCACCACGAAGGGGACGGGCACCTTTGTGGTGGTTTGGACCGGCTGGACGTGTGTACATCGGGTGGTATCTAAGTTAAGATACCACTTCTGGTATATCAGCTTGCGCTTGCGTGAGTACAATACTCGAACGTTGTACGTCTCAGCGCCCCTTGTGCGTGGACGTCTTGCAGTCACGCGAACGAAGGGATTTATCTTATGTGCGGAATCGTCGGCTACACCGGCTCTGATATTGCAAAGAACATCCTGGTCACGGGCCTCAAGCGTATGGAGTATCGCGGCTATGACTCCTCGGGCGTCGCGCTCGAGGTGGGCGAGGGCGCCGCGGCGCACCTCGACGTCATCCGCCGCGTGGGCAAGGTCGCGGGCCTGGAGAGCGAGCTTTCCAACATCGACAGCGACGCTACCTGCGGTATCGGCCACACCCGTTGGGCCACCCACGGCAAGCCCTCCGTCGTTAACGCTCACCCCCACACCAGCTGTGACGGTCGTATCGCCATCGTCCACAACGGCATCATCGAGAACTTCGCCGAGTTGCGCGAAGAGCTGGAGGGCCGCGGCCACCACTTTAAGAGCGAGACCGATACCGAGGTCTTCGCGCATCTGATCGAAGAGGCTTATGCCGAGACGCACGACCTGATGGCCTCCGTGCGCGAGGCTTGCACCCACGTGGTCGGTGCCTATGGTCTGGCCGCCGTGTGCGCTGACGAGCCCGGCGTGATCGCCGTGGCCCGCAAGGATTCCCCAATCGTGGTCGGCGCGGGCGAGACCGGAGCCTATGTCGCTTCCGATGTCATCGCGCTCATCGACGCCACCCGCGATGTCGTGGTGCTCGAGGACGGTCAGTTTGCCAAGCTTACGCCCGCAGGCGTCGAGTACACCGACGAGGCCGGCAACGTTATCGAGCCCAAGGTCACCCACATCGACTGGGACCTGGACATGGCAGAAAAGGGCGGTTATCCCGACTTTATGCTCAAGGAAATCCACGAGCAGCCGCGCGTCGTGCGCGACACGCTGGTTGGTCGTATGACGCCGGCCGGCGAGCTCGACATCGACGAGCTGGGCCTTTCGCTCGAGGAGCTCAACGACATCGACCGCGTCTACGTGATCGCTTGCGGCACCAGCTATCACGCTGGCCTCATTGCCAAGAATCTCATTGAGGGCTGGGCTCGCATCCCCACCGAGGTGGAGGCGGCCAGCGAGTTCCGTTATCGCAACCCCATCATTACGCCGACGACGCTTGTCGTTGCCGTGTCCCAGTCGGGCGAGACGGCCGATACCCTTGCCGCCATTCGCGATGCGCGCATCAAGGGTGCCAAGGTCTTCGGCATCACCAACGTGGTGGGCAGCCCCGTGGCGCGTGAGAGCGACGGCGTCATCTACACCAAGGCCAACAAGGAGATCGCGGTCGCCTCGACCAAGAGCTTCATCGGCCAGGTCGTGAGCCTTACGCTTTTGGCCCTGCTGCTGGCGCAGGTCAAGTACCGCTTGACCACCAAGCAGGCGCGCATGCTGTTCCGCGAGCTTTCCGATACGGCCGAGCAGATCCAGTGGATTTTGGATACCCAAACCGAGGCCGTTCATGAGGCTGCCCTGCTGTGCAAGAACGCGCAGTCGGCGCTGTTCGTGGGCCGTGGCATGGGTGCCGCTATTTCCTACGAGGGTGCGCTCAAGCTCAAGGAAGTCAGCTACCTGCACGCCGAGGCCTACGCCGCCGGCGAGATGAAGCACGGCCCCATTGCCCTGATCGACCCGGGCTTCCCTGTCATCGCCGTGGCCACCAAGAGTGCCACCTACGACAAGACCGTGTCGAACCTCATGGAGTGCAAGGCGCGCGGCGCCAAGGTCATCGTCGTTGCCACCGAGGGCGACGAGGAAATCAACAAGATCGCTGACTGCATCATCCGTGTGCCAGCAGTCCGCGACGTGTTCAGCCCCATCACGGCGAGCGTCCCGCTGCAGCTGCTCGCCCGCGAGGTGGCCATCCTGCGCGGTTGCGACGTTGACCAACCTCGCAACCTGGCGAAAAGCGTTACTGTCGAGTAATCGAGTTCCGTCATCCTAACAACTAAGGCTCGGCTCCGCATCAAGACGGAGCCGAGCCTTTTTTGCATTTGACCAGATAAAACCTGCCAAAATGAACCTGTCCCTTTTTGGCAGGTTAGCGGAGCTTGCTGGTCTCAAAGTACTCGGGGAACTGGTCCAGAACCTCGGTTTGGTTGCGGAACATCATGTGCAGGTGCTTGCTGACCAAAAAGCTCGCTTCGATGGGGTCGCGACCGGCGATAGCGCGGCGAATCTGCTTGTGCTCGTTCACGATGTCCTGATTGTCGAGAACCTGCGTGGCGGCGCGCAGCCAGCGGAAGCGCTCCAGGTCGGCATTGGTCTCTTCGAGCCACGACCACACGGTGCTGCGACATGCGATGCTAAAAATCATGTGATGCATGAGGTTGTCGCTCAAAAAGAAGCCGATGCGATCCTCTTCGGCCATGGCCTTTTCCTGCAGCGCGATGGCGCGGTCGAGCTGCTCGATGCCGGCCGACGTGGCGCGCGCACAGCACTCCACAATCACCTGCTTTTCCAGATGCTCGCGGATGTAACAGGCACTCTCGGCAAGGGTGAGGTTGATGGGTGAGACGTAGGTACCGCTCTGGGGCACGGTGCGCACCAGGCCCTCTTGCGCCAGACGCACCAGTGCCTCGCGCACAGGGGTGCGCCCCATATCCAGGTCGTCGCAAAGTTGCTTGACGCCCAGCTTTTCGCCCGGCTTGTAGTCCAGGTAGACGATTTTGCGTCGAATGGTGTGGTAGGACTGGTCCTGTAGGCTCGTTTCCTGCTCGCCGACGTGCATCGATTCTTCCATAGCGCCTCGCAACTGTTCTATCAAACTCATATGTCAGTTGTTAATTATGCCGCGAATCAGCTCTCCGCGGTGGGTAATTCGGCTGTTGCCTGAGAACTATTGCGGCATCTTAGTCTGTGTTTGCGCAAGGCTGCGCTCAATGTTGCCGTATCATAAGCCGTCGCAAACGTGAAATAGAAAGAAGGAATCCCATATGCAACTGGCAAATATCGTACGCGAGCGCTGGAAAGGCGTTTTGTTCTGCCTGATCATCGCCATTCCCGCGACGTTGCTCGGCAAACAAATTGAGGTGGTCGGCGGTCCGGTGTTTGCCATCCTCTTTGGCATGGTCCTGGCGCTCGTCTTTCCCAAGAATCGTCGCGAACAGCTCGCCGCCGGCGTCACCTATACGTCCAAAAAAGTCTTGCAGTACGCGGTTATCCTGCTTGGCTTTGGCATGAACCTCTCCCAAATCCTGTCCAAGGGCGCCCAGTCGCTGCCCATTATCGTGGCGACAATCTCGACCTCGCTTGTCATCGCCTTTGTGCTCTGCCACGTTATGAACGTGCCGGGCAAGATCGCGACGCTTGTAGGTGTGGGTTCGTCGATTTGCGGCGGTTCGGCCATCGCTGCGACCGCGCCCGTCATCGATGCCGACGATCGCGAGATTGCCCAGGCTATTTCGGTCATCTTCCTGTTTAACGTTATCGCGGCGCTCGTGTTTCCAACGCTCGGCGGCATGCTCGGTCTGACCAACGAGGGCTTTGGCCTGTTTGCCGGCACCGCCATCAACGACACCTCGTCCGTAACGGCTGCGGCGAGCGCCTGGGACAGTATGCATCCCGGCGCCAATGTGCTCGAGAGCGCCACGGTGGTCAAGCTCACTAGGACGCTGGCCATTATTCCCATTACGTTGGTTCTCGCATGCTGGCAGATGCATCTGGCACGCAAGGCCGGCGGCGACGCCAAAAGCACGTTCTCGCTTAAACGCGCGTTTCCCATGTTTGTGCTGTTCTTTGTGCTGGCGAGCGTAATCACCACGGTGCTTCAGCTTCCCGCGTCCATTACGGCGCCCATCAAGGAGCTGTCGAAGTTCTTTATTGTGATGGCCATGGCGGCTATTGGCTTTAATACCGATATCGTCGAGCTGGTCAAAAAGGGCGGCAAGCCCATCGCATTGGGCTTTTGCTGCTGGATTGGCATTGCGTGCATGAGTTTGGGAATGCAGCACGTGCTGGGAATCTGGTAGAGAAATAGCTTGTTTGCGTGCTGCGTGCTGGTTGCTGGTGAGCGCAAGCCTGCGGTGGAGCGATAGGAGCTCTTGCGGGTATGGCTTGTCCGCAGGTTTATAAGTCCCGAAGAGCTCTTATCGCCCCGCCAGGATGGCGATGCGGGGCAACACCTATACTCGCAGGACGGCGCTTTCTGCCCTATAGTGTTTGGTGAGCAATATCGTTCAATTTTGAAACACTCGGTCGTGCGACCGGCGGCGGTTGCACGTCGCTGCGGACAGGGGCAAATCATGGATAGCGATGCCAAGCTGAATATCTTGACCGAGGCCCTGGCTGCTGCCGGGGCCTCGGCATTGGCAATCGATGCGCGTGGGGACGTCGCGATCTCGACCATGAATGACGCGGCACTTGAGCGGGATGTGGCGGCTTTTGTCGCTGAGCGTCTCGACCGTATAGGAGACGGCGCGCGTCTGGTTATGGGGCGTGCGGGTACGCGCCTGAGCCTGACCGTTCGCCCCACCGACAAAGAGGGCGGGGGCCTTTGGGTCGTCGTGGTCCGCGAGGTGCGCGGCGCTGCGGCGCATGCGGGCATCGAGTGGCTCAACGCCGATGAAGTTGAGGCCCGCTACGAATCGAGCGCGTACGGCATCGTTGAGGGGGCGGCCTCGGTGGCTGCGCCGGTTGCAGAGAGTTACGCGCGCGGCGTGCCCCTTATGCTCGAGGGCGAGCTGGGAGCGGGTCAGGTCGAGATCGCCAAGCGCCTCTATCTGGACGGTCCTTTTGCCGATCAGCCCTTTGTTTCCGTCGCGCTCGATGAACTCACCGATCGCGGTTGGCGCCATGTGCTCAAAAGCTCCGAATCGCCGCTGTTCCAAACGGGGCTGACCCTTTGCATTGAGGGCTGGAACGCAGTTGGCCCCCAGCGCCTCCGCGAGCTGGTCTCCACGATGGCCGACACCGCGTTGGCGACGCGCTGCCATGTGGTGCTGACGGCGAATGACATGCCGGGCGGCGGCGAAAGTGATCAAGCCGCCTTTGTGACCGAGCGCTTCGCCTGTGCGGTGAGCGTGGCGCCGGCAATCGCCGAGCAGGGGGCCGCGTCGACGAAGGTTGCGCGCTATTTGGAATATCTCGCTGATGCATTTGGGACGGCAGCGCCCACGCTGTCTGCCGCGGCGACGAAGACACTCGATGCTTACCGCTGGCCGCGCAATTATCTGCAGCTCCGCGAGGTCTCGGAACGACTGTATATATTGGTGGGGGCGGGCACGGTGGACCGCGCTGCGGCGGAGGAAGTGCTCGCCCAAGAGGACGTGATTAAGACCGCAACCTTTGGTGCCCCGACACTCGAAAGTGACCTGTATATCCTGCGACCGTTGGCCGATACCGAGCGAGATATCGCGCATCTGGTTGTAGACCATCTCCACGGCAACCGAACCCGTGCGGCGGAGGTGCTGGGCATAAGCCGTACAACGCTGTGGCGCTTGCTGAAGGACGATGACCGTTGAGCGAGGCGCCCGTGACCGCGCGCGACGCGTGTGCTACAGTCCAAAGCGTTATTGTTTCGATTTGGTTACGGCGTGCGAGGGCATATGGCTGAGACTTCAAAACCGAGCCGCAGAAGGCGGAGTGCCGCGCCGGTCAACCGACGCACGACATCGGTGACGTGGGGTAAACACGCCTCGGGGTTTGATGGCTCGTTCAAGCGCACTAAATACGGGTATCCTTCGGCAAGCGCCCGCTTGGCAATGCAGGCAGAGTCCTCACTGTGGGGCCGCAAACGCGTGGTGGGCTCAAAGCTCAAGCACGACGGAACGCTCGGTTATATTAGCCGCGGGGCGGCTCGCCGCAGCGGACTCAATCCGGCTGGTTGGCACCGTTATGTTCCGATCGCGGTCGTCGTTGCAGTGATCGTCATCGCGCTCGCTGCGCTTGGCTACGCCGGCGGTGGCGCCAACTTGGATGCAGTGTTTAAATCGCCCGAGCTCGCGCATGCAGGCACAGAAGTTGTCGAGGGCGCTCAGACCCAGACGGGCGTCGCGCCCCAGCGCGGCATCGTCGCGGCGGCCTCCACCATCGCCGATGCGCAAAAGGACGAGGACGAACAAGGCGACGGTGCCGAAACGACTCACACGAACGAAACGACGACAACTCCATCGGCGGGATAAGTTGCGAGTGGGGCAGCTAAAATAGCCCCGTCCCAAATTAGCCACCCCCGCTGACGCTCCTGGGTTACCTTACGTAGATGATGTTGTCGCGGCGCGGCCTTGCCTCGGGTAGCGTGTCCTCGGCGTAGCCAAGAATGCAGTTACCGACACCGCGCAGGCTGCCGTCGGCGGGCAGGCCCCAGCTGGCCAGCAGCTCCAGGCCCTCGGGCGAGTCAAAGACCTCATGCGCGCGGTGAATCCAGCACGAATCGACACCCAGTGCATAGGCGGCGTTGAGCAAGTTGCCCATGGCGAGCGAGCCGTCTTCCAGATGTGTGGGCACGCTGCGGTCAACCAGCACCACCACAACGGTCTTGGCGCCATAGAAGGGGTCGCTGTTGCTGTCCATGACCTGGGCGTTGAGCTGTGAGAGACGCTCGACGGTCGCGGGGTCGGTGACGGCGACAAACGTCACCGGCTGGCGGCCCATGCCGCTCGGTGCATATTGGCCGGCTTCGATAATACGTGCAAGCTTTTCAGCCTCGACGGGACGATTGCTGTATTTGCGGCAGCTGCGGCGGTGAATGAGTGCTTCGATAGTCTCCATGGTGTCTCCTTGCGGTGGCGTTGCAGATGCCCCGTTCATACCCGTCGGGCTCAAACGATAGACGGTCAATTGCCCGGCCAAAAGGATAGATTCCAATTGGCAAAGTAGGTTTGCATAAAAGTACCTTCAGAATGTGACAAACCAATGGGATGGTTAAACGTTTTATCCCGTCTACCCTGCGGTTTTTTACCACTTGCCTAAATGACGAACGCATAACCTCTGATAAAGGTTTTACTAAAGGAGTACCAACGTTTATCAATGCGCCGTGGTGGCGCCGGGCCAGGAGGTAACATCATGTTCCAGGCTGGAGATGTCGTCGAGACCGATTTCGAAGGATTTCTGAAGCTGCTGCGTTCCAAGACGCGCGCTTTCGTGTCGATCAACGATCACGAGTACTACATCACGCACACCGATGGCTATTGGCGCGTTCAGGATTGCGAGGCCCTCAACGACAAGGGCCACTTTACTGACTGCTCCGAGCTGGTCAACACGGTCTGCGAGGTCGTCGAGCTGCCGTGGATTGCCGGCAAGAGCCTGCATGACAGCTTCTCGGGCGCTACGGTCTATGAGGCCGTCGCCGCCTAACAGGCAATAAAACTCGATTTTCACGTGACCGCTGGCGCCGCCCCCGCGCCGGCGGCCTTTTTCTGCCGATAGACCATAAAAATGCACACATTTGCGGAGAGCCTGTTGACGATAGTCAAAAATCGGACTAATCTAGAGACACATAATTGGTCAAAAATCGGACAATTGAATGGTGGGATAGATGAATAGTGCGGTTACGCTGGTCGACTTCGATCGGTTGCTCAATGGACTCGACCATATCTATTCGGAGTTCTCGCGCGCCTGCGGCCTTTCGGACTGCGCCTATTGGATGCTCGTCGACACCAGCACGGCGGGCGGCAGTATTTCCGTAAGCCGTCTGACAAGCGAATGGTTCTACAGCAAGCAGACCATCAACTCGGCAATTAAAACCTTGACGGCGCGGGGCTTCGCAACGTTGGAGTTTGCCGAAGGCAGTCGTAAGAACAAGGTTGTGAGCCTGACCGAAGAGGGCAGGCGATTTGCCGAGCGTTATGCGCTGCCGGCGCTCAAGGCCGAGCAGCGAGCCTTTGGCGCGCTTGAGCCGTGTGAGCAGCGCGAGATTATGCGCTTGATCGGCAAATTCTCTCAGGTGCTCGGCGAGGAGTGCGAGACATTTAAGCAGCATATCGCTGCCGAGAGCCAAGCCGAGAATCAAGGTGAGGGGGAGTCGTGCGACTGTTAATGAGGTTTTTGAAGCCCTACCGAGGGCTTGTCGCAGTGACGCTGCTGGTGCTGCTGGTGGATAACGTCGGTACGCTGTTGGTTCCCACGATGCTGGCGAACATGGTCAACACCGGTATTACCACGGGCGATGTCGACTACATTTTACGCAACGGCCTATACATGTTTATCGCGACCAGCATGGCTAGCGGCGGCACGGTGCTGGGCTGCTATCTTTCGGCGCGCCTGGCCGCCAACGTGGCTTGCGATATCCGCAATGCCGTGTACGACAAATCGCTCGAGCTCGCGGCCAGCGATTTTGAGCGCTTTGGCACCGGATCGATGATCACGCGCTCGCTTAACGACATCAACGTGATTCAGCAGGCGATTCTGCAGACGATTCAGCTGGTGCTGCCCGTGCCGTTTTTGGCTGTGGCGGGCATCATCTTTGCCTGGTTTATCGATCCTGCCATGGGCACGCTTCTGGGCGTAGTCGTTGCGATTGTGCTGGTGGCGGCGGTCTTTACGGTTGCCAACGCGGCTCCGATCTTTATGCGCTTGCAGAGCTTTATCGACCGCATGAACGTGGTGCTGCGCGAAAACATCGTGGGCGTGCGCGTCATCCGTGCGTTTAACAAGGAGCGCCACGAGGAGCGGCGCCTGGACGAGGTGTTTAGCGACTACGCCGCCAACGCCATCAAAGTCAACCACCTGTTTGTAGGCCTCGACAGCTCAAGCTTCTTTTTGATGAACATCGCCGAGGTGGCGGTGCTGTGGGTTGGCGGCAACCGCGTGGGCGCCCACGCCATGCAGATTGCGAGTATCTCGGCGGTGCTGGAGT
The DNA here is from genome assembly GCA_900541205.1 of uncultured Collinsella sp. Classification (GTDB taxonomy): domain Bacteria; phylum Actinomycetota; class Coriobacteriia; order Coriobacteriales; family Coriobacteriaceae; genus Collinsella. The sequence continues at coordinate 31,633 of UQIV01000008.1, forward strand.
ATGCAATTCTGATCCTGTTCTTTGTGATGATGGCCCAGATGGTGGTGCTGACGCTTCCGCGTGCTGCCGCGTGCCTGAACCGTGCGCAGCAGGTGCTGGAGATTGAGCCGAGCATCGTCGATGGCGAGCGCACGCTTGATGCGGCCGCGTCCGACTCAAAGGACGGGGCCGATGCGGTCGCCGTGTTCGATCATATGTCGTTTCGCTTTGACGACGCCGACGAGGACACGCTGTGCAATTTGAACTTTACTTGTCGTCGCGGTCAGACGACCGCAATCGTCGGCTCGACGGGTTCGGGCAAGTCGACGGTGGCCAAGCTTCTGCTGCGCTTCCACGATGCCACCAAGGGCGCCATTCGCCTGGACGGCGTCGACCTGCGCGAGCTTTCGCAAGGCGAGATTCGCGGGCGCATTGCCTATGTGCCGCAGAAGGCGTGGCTGTTCTCGGGCACCGTGGCAAGCAATCTGCGCTTTGGCAACGAGGACGCGACCGAGGGCGACATGCTTCATGCGCTGCAGGTTGCCCAGAGCACCTTTGTGCTCGATCAGCCGCAGGGGCTCGATACCCCGGTGGCGCAGGGCGGCACGAACTTTTCGGGCGGCCAGCGCCAACGTCTGGCCATTGCTCGCGCGCTCATGAAGCAGGCCGATTTGTACATCTTCGATGACAGTTTTTCGGCCCTGGACTTTAAGACCGATGCGGCCCTGCGCCATGCATTGCAAGACGAGACGCGCGATGCCGCGGTGCTCATCATCGCGCAGCGCATCTCGACGATTCTGCACGCCGATCAGATCGTCGTGCTCAAAGATGGCGAGGTTGTGGGTCTGGGCACGCATGGCGAGCTTATGGAAACCTGCGAGGTGTACCGCGCCATCGCGGAATCGCAGATGAAGGGAGGTGAGTAGCATGACCGAGGAGCTCAAGAAGCAGGGCGGCGTTGATGACGCCGCTGCCGCGGGACTGGTCGAGGAAACGGTTGCCGTGGCACCCGAGCTGGATGACGCCGCCAAGGCCGCAGCCGAGCGCGAGGCTCGCCGCCAAGCGCTCTACGAGGAAAACGAACGTGCCGAGGACGAGCGCGCCCGCGCCGAGGCAGAGCGTATGCGCGACGTGGACGACGAAGACGAGGACGAGACGCCTCGGGATACCTGGGCGACGGTGCGCCGCCTGTGGAGTGAGGCTGCCGGCGACCATTGGCGCTTCTATATCGTGTTCGCGAGCATTGTGTTCTATGTCATCTTTAACACCGCCGCGCCGGCATATAGCGCCCGCGTGATCGATGAGCTGTGGGGCCACATTCAGGTAGCGTTTGTCAACAACGCCACCTTCAGCATCACCTGGGAGAACTGCGGCAGGACTATCTTCATCTACTTTTTGATTTGGACGGCCGCCGCTTCGTTCTACGCGCTCCAGAGCTTTTTGATGTCGAGCGTGGCCGAACGCCTCAATCTGCGCCTACGCAACCGCATCGCACAAAAGCTCAACCGTCTGCCGCTTGCCTACTTTGATGCACATCGCCCCGGCGAAGTGGTCAGCCGCGCGACCAACGACCTGGACAAGATGTCCGAGAGCATGCAGCGCGGATTGTTGCAGCTGCTCGTGTCGATCGGCACGGTTGTTGGTGCTGTGAGCGTGATGTTCGTGTTCAGCGTGCAGCTTACGCTCGTCTTTCTGTTCTTTACGGCACTGTCGCTGCTGGTGACGAAGGTCGTCTCGCGCCGCACACACGATGTGACGGGCGAGCGCCAGGAGTGGGTGTCCAAGATTACGAGTGCGGTCGAGGAAGGCTATTCGGGCCGTCTGGTGATCCGCGCGTTTAACCGCGAACGTCAGAGCTCCGCTGAGGTGCACGAGGCTTCGAAGGAACTGGCTCGTGTGAGCACCAAGGCCGACTTTATGATCAATGCTGTCGGCCCCGCGGTGCGCTTTATCGGCCGTTTGGCGCAGATCGTTATTGCGCTTGTGGGCTGCAGCATGCTGGTTGCCGGTCACATGACCGTCGGCGTGTTCCAGGCGTTCTTCCAGTTTATCTACGAGGCGTCCGAGCCCATGACGCAGTTGTCGTTTACCTTCAACTCGCTGCAGAGCGCGCTGGCGAGTGCAGAGCGCGTGTTCGACCTGCTCGATGAGCCCGAGATGGAGGCCGATCCGCTGCCGGACAAGGCCGCCAAGCTGCCGGGTCGCGTGGAGGGCCGCGTCTCCTTTGAGCATGTGCGCTTTGGTTATTCGCCCGACAAGCCGCTTATGCGCGACGTGTCGTTTACCGCCGAGCCGGGCCAGAAGATTGCCGTGGTGGGAACCACGGGCGCAGGCAAGACGACGCTCATCAACTTGCTCATGCGCTTCTACGAGATTGACGGCGGGCGTATTACGCTCGACGGCGTGGATACGAGCCGCATGGACCGCGGCGAGCTACGGCAGCAGTTTGGCATGGTGCTGCAGGACGCCTGGCTGTTCGATGGCACGATTGCCGAAAACATCGCCTACGGCTGCCCCGAGGCAACGCGCGACGAAATTGTGGCCGCCGCTCGTGCCGCGCAGGTCGACTTCTTTGTGCGCACCATGCCGCAGGGCTACGACACGCGCGTGGCCAACGATGCCGAAAGCATCAGCCAGGGCCAGCGTCAGCTGCTGACCATCGCACGCGTGCTGCTCAACAACCCGGCGATTCTCATCCTGGACGAGGCGACGTCGAGCGTGGACACGCGCACCGAGCTTGCCATCGGCCGCGCCATGGACGCGCTCATGCGCGGGCGCACGAGCTTTGTGATCGCGCACCGTCTGTCGACGATCGTGGATGCCGACCTGATCTTGGTCATGGATCACGGCAACATTATCGAGCAGGGCACGCATAAGGAGCTGCTGGCTGCCGAGGGTGCCTACGCCGACCTCTATCTGAGCCAGTTCGCATAATGTGACAAAGGGACAGTCTCTTTGCCACATCACAAATAAGGCGCGCCGGGGGTGAATCCTCTGGCGCGCCTTTGCGTTGGCGTTAATGTCGTCGGTGGTCGTCCGCCTCTAGCGTTCGTCCACGAGCTTGGCGACGAGGGCTTTGAGCTCGGCCACCTCTCGCTCGAGTTCCTTGACGCGGCGGGCATTCTCGGTGATGCCCTGGCGGTTGAGGGCACTCTGCTCGGCGGCGTCATCGGGCATGTACTCGCGATGCTGCTTGGCATCGAAGCTCTCCTCGAACACGCGGCAGCCGTTGCGCTTGATGATGCGTCCCGGCACGCCCACGACGGTGCAGTTGTCGGGCACGTCCTTGACGACAACCGAGTTGCCGCCGATTTTGACGTTGTTGCCGATGCGGATGTTGCCGAGCACCTTGGCGCCCGTGCCCACGGTGACGTTGTTGCCTAGGGTGGGGTGGCGCTTGCCGGTCTCGTTGCCGGTACCGCCGAGCGTGACGCCCTGGTAGAGCACGCAGTTGTCACCCACAATGGTGGTCTCGCCGATGACGACGCCCATGGCGTGGTCGATAAAGAAATGTTTGCCGATCTGTGCGGCGGGATGAATCTCGACGCCGGTGATATGACGGGTGAGCTGCGAGAGCACACGGGCGAGCGAGCGATGGCCATGCTCCCAGAGCCAGTGCTCGGGCACGTGGTTCCACTTGGCGTGCAGGCCAGGATAGGAAAGGAAGATGACCAGACCGTTTTGCGCAGCGGGGTCCTGCGCTTGGACGGTCTTGATGTCCTCGCGAATGGTATTGATAAAGCTCACCGGCCGCCCTCCCTTAGCGCCATGGCAATGCGATTCAATAAAGTATAGCGATTCGCTAGGGATTAGAAAGAGCAATCTTGGCGGCATTGCGCGACAGGTGTCAGTTATGCAAACTTGCTGGTAATGGAGTCATGCTTTTGTGGGGTTGCGCACGAGGGGGCACCGCAACCGTATACTGGTCAACTTGGACGTATCCGCGCCCACAACTGAGAGGTTTTACTTCATGGGTTTCATCAATTTTATTGCCGAGCTGCTTAAGGACCCGCGCACCGCGATCGCCAGCTGGATCGCCGCCGGCCCGCTTATGGCCTACGGCTGCGTGTTCCTGATTATCTTTATCGAGACGGGCGTGGTGTTCTTCCCGTTCCTCCCCGGCGATTCGCTGCTGTTTGCTTCGGGCTTCTTTGCCCACAACGGTGGCTTTAACATTGTGGCCCTGCTGGCCGTCGCATGGGCGGCTGCCATCTTGGGTGATCAGTGCAACTTTATGATCGGTCACTTCTTTGGCAAAAAGATCATCGCTTCGGGCAAGGTCAAGGCCATGACGCCCGAGCGCATTAAAAAGTCCGAGGACTTCTTGGACAAGTGGGGCCACCTGGCTATTTTCCTGGGCCGTTTCTTCCCGTTTATCCGCACTTTTGTGCCCTTTATCGCCGGCATGGGCGGCATGCACTGGCGCAATTTTGTCATCTTTAACGTGCTGGGCGGCATTACCTGGTCGACGCTCTTCACACTGCTGGGCTACTTCTTTGGCGGCATCCCCTTTGTGCAGGAGCACTTTGAGCTGCTAATCGTCGGCATCGTTGCCGTGTCGATCATCCCGACCGTGGTCGGTCTGGTTAAGGCTAAGCTGGGCAAAAAGAACGCGTAGCTCGAGTCAGCGCGCAAACCGTGCAGTTGAGGCCCGTCACCGCTTACGGTGGCGGGCCTTTTTGCTTCGGTCAAATGAAAATACTTTAGTTAGTTAAAGAAAAACGTTTTATCCGACGCGCGTGCGGAGTACAATCTCGTGCATGCGAATCGACGTGCCATCGGCTTTGATGCTGCTCGCGTGTCCCGTCCGGCTCTACGCTCCGGGCGTGCGACGTTGCGACGCGGTCGGCCTCGGTCCTTGCGTGCGGGTTCGCGAGTATGCAACTGTGTATGTAAGGAGCGACATATGACTGTCGAGAAAAAGGATATCGATTGGGGTAGCCTCGGCTTTGGCTACATGAAGACCGATTACAGCTACGAGGCCCATTGGAAGGACGGCGAGTGGGACGAGGGTGGCCTGACCACCGACCACACCCTGCATGTCTCCGAGTGCGGCGGCATCTTCCATTACTGCCAGGAGGTCTTTGAGGGCCTGAAGGCCTACACCGCCGAGGACGGCAGCATCGTCTGCTTCCGTCCCGACATGAACGCCGAGCGTATGTACAACTCTGCGCAGCGCCTCGAGATGCCCCCGTTCCCCAAGGACAAGTTCGTTGAAGCCGTCAAGCAGGTCGTTTCTGCCAACGCCGCCTGGGTTCCGCCCTTCGGTTCCGGTGCGACCCTGTACGTGCGTCCGTTTATGATCGGCTCCGGTGACGTGATCGGCGTGGCTCCCGCTCCTGAGTACACGTTCCGCATTCTCGTGACCCCGGTCGGTCCGTACTTTAAGGGTGGCCTCAAGCCCGTCAAGCTGCGCGTTTCCGAGTATGACCGTGCGGCACCTCACGGCACCGGCAACATCAAGGCCGGCCTGAACTACGCCATGTCCCTCAAGCCCACGATGGAGGCCCATCGCGAGGGCTATGCCGAGAACCTGTATCTCGACTCCGAGTCCCGCACCTATGTCGAGGAGACCGGCGGCGCCAACGTTCTGTTCGTGAAGGAGGACGGCACGCTCGTCGTTCCGCAGTCGCACACCGACTCCATCCTGCCCTCTATCACCCGTCGCTCGCTCGTTCAGGTCGCTCAGGACCTGGGCATGACCGTTGACCAGCGTCCCGTCGAGTGGGCCGAGGTCAAGGCCGGTACCTTTGTCGAGTGCGGCCTGTGCGGCACCGCTGCCGTCATCTCCCCGGTTGGCGAGATCGACAACAAGGTTTACGGCGCCGACGAGACCGTGACCTTCCCGGCTGGCTACACCGAGATCGGCCCTGTGATGAAGAAGCTCCGCGAGACTCTGACCGGCATCCAGTCTGGTGCTGTCGAGGACAAGCACAACTGGGTTTACACCGTCGCGTAAGCTGTCTTAGCTGTCCGGCCCGAGGGCGGCCTTCCCTCCCGGCGTGTCCTCGGACATGAAAGAACCCCCGCTGTGCACTACGTGCGGCGGGGGTTCTTTCGTCCTGCGGAGTGCGCCGGAAAGGAAGGCCGCGCTTTTGTTTTGGTTCGCGCCATGTGGGGGGGGGTGGTGGCGACGTGCATTTTTGCGAGTATTCTGCAATCGAAGGCCCCTGCATACCGACCTCGGGCAAAAAATCGGGATTTCTCGATGTTTTCTACGGATGATGGGCGGGGTTATGGGCTGGCAGCGTTTGAATTGCAGGGATATTCGCGGTCTTTGGCATTTATCGTGGCGCCCGAAGCTCTTGGTTATGTTGAATACTCCTAAAAATGCACGGCGCTTAGAGGGGGACCTTCGCGAAAAAGGAAACCGCCCCGTCGAAGTATGCATTCGACGGGGCGGTTTATACATTTGGCCGATTAAGGATGCGCTGCCAAACTACTAGAACTTGACGGTCGGGGCCTGGCGGGCTGCTTCGGCGGCCTCGAAGCCCTGGCGCTCCTTAAACTGGAAGATGCCGGCAAAGATGACAGCCGGGAACGTCTGGATAGCGTTATTGTAGCTGAGCACGCAATCGTTGTAGCTCTGGCGTGCATAGCTAATCTTGTTCTCGGTATCCTCGAGCGATGCCTGCAGCTGCGTAAAGTTGGTGTTTGCCTTAAGGTCGGGGTAGGCCTCGGCCACGGCAAAGAGCTGGCGCAGCGCACCGGTCAGCACGTTGTCGGCTTCCATCTTGGCCTCGGGCGTGGTGGCCTTGACGGCGGTGTTGCGCGCGCTGATCACGGCGGAGAGCGTCTCCTGCTCGTGCTTGGCGTAGCCCTTGACGGTCTCGACCAGGTTGGGGATCAGGTCGTTGCGGCGCTGCAGCTGCGTATCGATGTTCTGCCAGGCGTTATCGATGCGGTTACGCTTGGTGACCATGTTGTTGTAGATGCCGGCGATGGCGCAGACAATCACAATGACAACAACGATGCCGATGATGACGGTAATCATGATGTCTCCGTTTCGAATGGCCGCGGCGGCATGCGCCAGCTGCCGTTGGTATAACGCTACTAGTATACCCGCAACGTTTCGCCGTGCCGAACTTTCCGGCAAGTGTTATGTTTTCGGCGGGGTCGGCACCGGGGCAAGGCGCGCGAGGTACAGGTGTAAGATATGCGACAGATTGAAGAGTGTTGTCTTTGCTCTGAGGATGGCGATACCAGTGGACCTTCGCATTAAGAAAACCTACCGCGCCCTGTTCGATGCCTTCACCGAGCTTCTCGAGGAGCATCGTTTTGAGGACCTGACGGTTGCCATGCTGTGCGACCGCGCCATGATTCGCCGCACGACGTTCTACAAGCACTTTCGCGACAAGAACGATTACTTTGCCTTTTATATCGATGAGCTCATGTCGGGCTTGCCGCAAAAACAGCCCGATGAGGCCGGCGCAGTGTCTGCCGAGGACGTGCACGCGCTTCGGCACGCGATTTTGGACGATGCCATGGATTTGATTCTGGCGCACGAGCGGCTCATGGATAACATTTTGGCAAGCAGCATGTCGGGCATGTTGACCAACGTTATTTGCGACCGTATTGCCCGCTCCATCCGTGAGCGTGTGATGAACGTGCTTGCCGAGGATGCCCTGGCCCCCGTGTCACTTGAGACGACGTCTGAGTTTGTCGCCGGCGGTATTATCCGACTTTTCACGATATGGTGGGAATCGGGCCACGATCTTGAGCGTCGACCTGAGATGGCCGACGTGGTCGATGCGCTGTTCGAGCGGACCATGACACCGGTGCATCACTAAAAGTGGCGGAGAGAGGGGGATTCGAACCCCCGGAACGCTCTCGCGCTCAACGGTTTTCAAGACCGCCGCATTCAACCGCTCTGCCATCTCTCCGTGAGTCGTAATGATAGCATCGTTTTGAATTTGCAACAGGGAAGGCGAACGATGACGATCACCGAAATCGACGAGAAGTTCATGCGCGAGGCGCTGGCGGAGGCGCGAGTCGCCGCGGCGGTGGGCGAGGTGCCCATCGGAGCCGTAGTGGTGCGCGACGGTGAGATCGTCGCGAGGGCACACAATCGGCGCGAACTCGACCAGGACCCTTCGGCTCATGCCGAGTTTGCGGCCGTGTGCGCCGCTGCCCAGGCGCTTGGCCGCTGGCGCCTTTTCGACTGTACGGTTTATGTGACGTTGGAACCCTGCTGCATGTGCGCGGGCCTTATGGTCAACGCGCGCGTGGGGCGCTGCGTGTATGGCGCGAGTGATGCCAAGGCGGGCGCGCTGGGTTCGCTGTATGACCTGAATGCCGATCCGCGCCTGAATCATCGGTTTAACGTGACGGCTGGGGTCCTGACGGATGAATGCCGCGAGCTGCTGAGTAGCTATTTTGGCGGTCTGCGCGGAGCGGGTGGCAGCGGCTGTGGCTGCGGTCCGAACCTTGAGGCGCATGCCGCCCACGCCGCGGCGCTTGCAGGTGCCGGTGAGGATGCTGGCATGGCGGTTGACTTTGGTCCTGCGTGCCGCCGACCCCGCCGTGTGCTGTTGGCGATCGACTCCTTTAAGGGCAGCGTTTCGAGTGCGCAGGCGGAGGCGACGGTTGCCGAAGGCGTGCGCCGTGTGTGGTCCGATGCCCAGGTGGCCGCGTTGCCGCTGGCGGATGGTGGCGAGGGAACGCTCGATGCTATCGCCGCGTGTGGCGGTGAGATTGTGACCTGCGAGGTGGCAGGTCCCTTGGGCGATCGCGTGTCTGCCCGGATGCTGGTGGACGACGAGCGCGACTCGGCTGTAATTGAGATGGCCGAGACGGCGGGTATTGGGTATTCGAGCTGTACGGAGTCGGCGGCGTTGGCGGCTTCGACCTATGGCGTGGGCGAGCTGATGCTCCGTGCGGTTCGCGCCGGGGCAAAGACTATCTATATTGGTCTGGGCGGCAGTGCCACCAACGACGGTGGCGCCGGCATGCTGCAGGCGCTGGGCGCGCGTGTGGTCGATGATCAGGGATGCGATGTCGCCCCCGGTCTTGCCGGCCTTGAGCAGGTGGCGAGCGTTGATTTGGCGCCAGCGCTGCAGGCTTTGGATGATGCTCGTATCGTTGTGCTTTCCGATGTCGAGAATCCGCTCGTGGGGCGTCGAGGCGCACTGGCGGTGTTTGGCGGGCAGAAGGGCCTGCCGGCGGATGATGTCGAGGCGCTGCACAGATACGACGGCTGGATGGTCGGCTACGGTCGCCTGCTCGATGCGGCAATTTTCGAGGCGCGAGCCCAGGGGTTGTTGCGCACACCCGAGGGCGCACGGACATTTGGCTCGGTGCTCGGCGTGCCCGGCGCGGGCGCTGCCGGTGGCTTGGGCGCCGCGTTGCTGGCGCTCGGTGCGGAGCTGCGCTCGGGTGTAGAGACGGTGCTCGATCTCGTGGGGTTTGACGAGCGCGTGCGCGATGTCGACCTGGTCATAACAGGCGAGGGCAATATGGACGAGCAGTCCGCCGCCGGTAAGGCGCCGGTGGGTGTGGCCCGTCGTGCGAAGCGATATGGCAAGCCGGTAATCGCTGTCGTGGGCGGTCGCGCTGACAACCTCGATGCGGTGTATGGGCAGGGCATCGACTTGGTGCTTCCGATCTGCCGCAAGCCCATGCCCCTCGACCAGGCGCTCGGTGTGCAAGAAGCCACAACCAACCTCATCTGCGCCGGCGAGGCAGCTGCCCAAGCCTATGACCTCGCTCGCCTCTAAAACCAATCCGAAGTTGGATGCCCTGAGCTTTGCATCGGACCGTCTGCCACGAAACGTGGCCATCTACTACGTTTAACCGGGCACCCTCGACCATCCCGGAATTTGGGAAATTAAAACCGCAGGTAGAGGGCTTGCCAATTTTCGAAAAAGCACGCTATGGTTGACCTCTGTGACCAAAACGTAGTAGATAGCCCCTTTTCGTAGCACAGCACCAGATCAGTCTATTTAGGACGGGGCTTTCTTGACTGCTTTCGCCACCCTGATGCCCCACCAGTCAAAAAGTAGTCAAAAAAGCCCCGTCCCAAATTAGCCATCTTGCTCTGGTGGGCGGGAGCGGGTAAGATATACCGAGCGCCTAGCGCGTTCGATGGGTTCGGATGACGACATGTTCCGAATCTGGTCAGGTCCGGAAGGAAGCAGCCATAAGGAGCCTCTGTCGGGCATCCGAATCCATCGAGCGCACGGGCGCTTTTTTGGTGCCGCGACATGGCCCGGCCGGCGACGAGGTATTTGGTGTCTCGCTGGTCCTCGGCTGCGCCTGCGGGATCGCTCGACTACCAAATACCTCGCCGCCGGCCGGGCCCCGTCGTCCAAAAATCACCCGTAAAGGCGCGTTTATCTGATTAAATCTATCCCTTGCGGAATGCGGCTTGCTGGTGTTGTCTGGGCATTGATGGCTATGTGGTTCAAGAGGCGGCGGTGCTGTTGCTTGAATTTTTGCAGTTAAAGAGGCTCGTTTCCCTGGGTTGGGGAAACGAGCCTCTTTTTGTCTCTGGGCTTGTGGATTGGCGGAGACAATAGCCGCCGGCAGCTATTTTGAGTTCTTGATGCGGCGTGTGGCTGTGGCGGTTATTCCGAGGCCTGCGGCGGCGATTCCTGCGAGTGCGATTGCGCTCGGTGCTGTGTCGCCCGTGTTCGCGAGCTTGCCGGCGGTCGTATCTGCTTGCTTGCCGCTGCTCGTGTTCGCCTGCTTGGTGGAGCTCGATGGGGCGTCTTTGCCGGTTGCAGGTGAGGCAACGGGCGGTGTCGTCTCGGCGGGTTGCGTTGAGCCGGAGGGAGGCACTGTCTCAGCGGGTTTCGTTATCTCGGGCGAGGTGGTCTTATCTGCCGCGGCCTTTGCCTCTTCGTATGCTTTGCAGGCGTCATCATAGGCCGCTTGCGCCTTTTCCAAATCGCCGAGGAGCGCATTTCGCTTGGCTATGTCCTCGTCGATGTGGGCTTTAGCTTCCTCTGCCTCACTTTCGAAATGCTGAACCTGTTTTTCCTGGCTTTCGAGTCGGCGTTGGTAGGAGTGAAGATCATCTTCATAAGATTTTTCTCGCCTTTCTGCCGCCATGATCTCACTGCGCAACTGCTTAATATGCTCCTTAATAGCTGTGCTGGGCTCCTCGTCGCCGAGTGCTTCAAGTGCCTTATCTAATTCTGCCTGAAGGCCGCTTGTCCGGTTGTGGGCCTCATCGTATTTGGCTTGGGCTGCATCGACGTTCGCTTGCATGGCGGGAAGGGGTTCCCTCCGTTTGGCGGCTTCCGTCACCACCATGTCGTAGATCTCTTGAAAAGCGGCAATGTCATCATCGATTTCCGCAAGTTTTTCGGGACTTGCGGCGTCTTTTGCGGCCTCGAGGTTTTTGAGCGCTTCCTGCATGGCTGCATACGCTTTTTCTTTTGCGGCGGCCGCATCTTCCGTCTGCAAGGCAACTGCACCGGTGGGGGAGCTGGTTTCTGCCGCGATCGCCGCTACGGGGGCGATTCCCGCGACAAGTGCCGCGGAAAGGGCGATGCCCACAGTTGCTCGTCTTGCTCTTCTTGCGAGAATGTCGTTCATCTCGGCACCTCATTTCAAGGGTCGGCGACTAACTTGGTAGCACTAATGTAAGTATATCAGGCGGTTTGCCCGTCATTGATCGGGCGTGCGCGCCTCTCCGCTTCTTTGGAAACCGAATCCCGTTAGAAATGACGAGTTGTTTACGCTTCTTTTGGGGTGGCGGTACTATCATGGTTCGAATTGAATGTGGATGATGATAGGGAGCGCCTTTTTATGATTGAGCTGCTTAGGCGTTTTGGTGGTAAGTTTCGCCGATATATTGTGATCGGCCCTGCGTGCAAGCTGATCGAAGTGATCTTTGACCTGCTGACGCCGCTGGTGATTGCCCAGATGATCGATAAGGGCATTGGGGCGCACGACGTGAACGCCGTTATCCACTACGGTATGCTACTTGCCGCCATGGCCGTGATCGGCATCTCGTTTACGCTCGTCTGCCAAAAGATGGCGGCGCTCACCTCGCAGGGCATGGGCACCGACATTCGCGGCGCGCTCTACGAGCACATCAACAAGCTGAGCTATGCTGAGCTCGACCGCTTTGGCACGCCGTCGCTCATCACCCGCATCACCAACGACGTTAACCAGGTCCAGCTCGCTGTGGCGCTGGGCGTGCGCATGCTCATCCGCTGGCCCTTTCTAGCGGTGGGCTCCATGTGCGCGGCCCTTGCCATCGACCTTAAGCTCGGCATGATCTTCTTGATCTGCACGCCCGCTATCGGCCTGGTGTTCTGGTTTGTCATGGCGCGCTGCATCCCGTATTACAGGCAGCTGCAGGCAAAGCTCGACCGCATCGCGCTTATCTGCCGCGAGGGGCTTTCGGGCGCCCGCGTTGTTCGCGCCTTTGTGCGTGAGGACCACGAGCGCGAGCGCTTTGCCCAAGCCGCCGATGACCAGGCCAATACCGCCATCGCGGTGGGCAAGCTCTCGTCAATCCTTAATCCCGTCACGTTTCTTGTGATGAACCTGGGCGTGTGCGCCATCCTGTGGGTGGGCGGCATCCAGGTCAACGTGGGCGAGCTCACGCAGGGCCAGGTCATGGCGTTTGTGAACTACATGACGCAGACCCTGACCTCCATCGTGTACGTCGCCAACCTGGTCGTGGTCTTTACCAAGGCGAGCGCCAGTGCGTCGCGTATCAACGAGGTGCTCAATTGTGAGCCGGGCATTACCGACGAGGGCAACCAGCCGGTCGCGCTGCCCAAGCCGGGCAATGTCACTCCAGTTCCCGCGCTGAGCTTGAGCCATGCGAGCTTCTCTTTTGGCACCGGCGCTGCCAACGCCGTCAACGATGTGACCCTGGAGCTCCCACTGGGCAAGACGCTCGGCATTATCGGCGGCACGGGCAGCGGCAAGTCCACACTCGTCTCGCTTATCTCGCGCCTGTACGATGCGAGCACCGGCAGCGTGAGCGTGATGGGCGCCGACGTGCGCACCTGGCCGCTCGACCAGTTGCGCCGTGTGGTCGCGACTGTTCCGCAGCGCGCGTCGCTGGTGAGCGGCACCATCCGCAGCAACCTGACCTGGCGTGACGAGTCGGCGACCGACGAGGAGCTCTGGGCAGCGCTCGATATGGCGCAAGCGAGTGAGTTCGTGCGCAACAAGCTGCAGGGGCTCGATGCCCCGGTCGAGGCGGGCGGTAAGAACTTTAGCGGCGGTCAGCGCCAGCGCCTGACCATTGCGCGTGCCTTGGTGGGTTCGCCTCAGGTATTGATCATGGACGACTCCGCCTCGGCGCTCGACTTTAAGACCGACGCGGCGCTTCGCCATGCCATCCGCGAGCGCAGTGTGCGCGGTGCCGCCGAGGGCGGGCTGCCGCTCACGACCGTCATCGTGAGCCAACGTGTCTCGACCGTTCGCGATGCCGACATGATCTGCGTACTCGACCACGGCTCGGTTGCGGGTCTGGGCACGCATGACGAGCTGTACGCGACCTGCCAGCTCTATCGCGAGATTTGCCAGTCGCAGCTGCGCCGCGAGGAGCTCGAGGGCCAGCAGGGGAGCACGACGCCCGCGTCCGCTCCGACCGCCCCCGCATCCGTCTGCGCAAAGGAGGGATGCTAAATGAATCCGTACACTTCCTCCGGTTCGGTCGCCACGATGACGGCCAACGTGTCCGGCAACGATAACCTCAACGACCTGGGTGACGGTCCGCGCCAGCCCGGCGATCCCGAGCGCTATCCCGTGGGTGCGGTGACTCGCCGTCTGATGGGCTACGTTCGTCCGCATCGCATTTCGTTTGTTGCGTCGTTTGTGAGTGCCGCCATCTCCGTGATTCTGCAGCTCTACACGCCTATTCTCATCGGCGAGGGCATCGACCTGATCGTTGCCGCCGGGCAGGTGGATTTCGATGCACTGCTGTCGCTCGTTACCAAGCTCGCGATTGTCGTCGTAGGTGCTGCGGCCTTCCAGTGGCTACAGGGCTACTGCGTCAACCGCCTGTCCTACGAGACGGTGCGCGATATGCGCGTGGAGGCGAGCGATAAGCTCAGCCGCATGCCGCTCAGCTTTATCGACAGCCATGCTCACGGCGACCTCATGAGCCGCGTGGTCAACGACGTCGACCAGGTGGGCGACGGTCTGCTGCAGGGCTTCACGCAGCTCTTCACCGGTGTTATTACCATCGTGGGCACGCTCGCGTTTATGCTTTCCATCAACCTGACCATGACGCTTGTGGTGGTACTCGTCACGCCGCTTTCCATTTTTGCAGCCGGCGCCATCGCCAAGCTTTCCAACAAGAGTTTTACAGCACAGCAGCGCATTCAAGGGCAGCTCGGTGGTCATATCGAGGAGTATGTGGGCGAGCAAAAGCTGGTTGATGCGTTTGCCTACGGCCCGAACGCCCAAGCGCGCTTTGACGCGCTCAACGCCGAGCTCTATACGGCAGGTGAGCGTGCACAGTTTATGGGTTCGCTCTCTAACCCCGGTACGCGCTTTATCAACAACATCATCTATGCCGTGGTCGCCGTGATCGGCTGCGTGGGCGTGATCACGGGCGTGCCGGCGGCGCTTACGGTGGGTGGCGTGCAGATCTTCCTGTCCTACGCCAACCAGTACACCAAGCCGTTCAACGAGGTCACCAACGTCATTACGCAGATCCAGACCGCGTATGCCTCGGCGCGTCGCATGTTTGCGCTGCTCGATGCGCGCGAGCAGGAGCCCGATGCGGCGGATGCCGTGGAACTTGCCGCCCCGCAGGGTGAGGTGACCTTTGAGCATGTGGACTTTAGCTACGTGTCCGACCGCAAGCTGCTGCAGGACATCTGCATCGAGGCCAAGCCCGGCATGCGCTTTGCCCTAGTTGGCCCCACGGGCTGCGGAAAGACAACGCTCATCAATTTGCTACTGCGTTTTTACGATATCGATGCCGGTCGCATTGCGGTCGATGGCCGTTCCTCGCGTGACTACACGCGCACAAGCCTGCGCCGCGCCTTTGGCATGGTGTTGCAGGACACTTGGCTGTTCGAGGGCACGGTGGCGGAAAACATCGCCTACGGCTGCCCCGACGCCACGCGCGAGCAGGTTATCGAAGCTGCCAAGCGCGCGCACGCGCACAAATTTATCGGGCAGCTGCCAGGCGGCTACGATACGGTCATCGGCGAGGACGGCGGCACGTTTAGCCAGGGTCAAAAACAGCTGCTGTGCATCGCGCGCGTCATGCTCACCGACCCGGCTATCTTGCTGCTGGACGAGGCGACCTCGAGCATCGATACCCGCACCGAGCTGCAGGTGCAGGCGGCATTCGACGAGCTCATGGCCGGTCACACAAGCTTTGTCGTGGCGCACCGCCTGTCGACGATCCGCAACGCCGACTGCATTCTGGTCATGCGCGACGGCCAGATTATCGAGCGCGGCACGCACGACGAGCTGCTAGCGGCAGGCGGCTTCTACGCCGAACTCTACCGCAGCCAGTTTGCCCAGTAAGCAGGTGCGTGGGGGCATGTAATGCAGCGCTAGGGCGCGAGTGTGTCAACGGGGGCAACGATGATGCCCTCGGGCGTCGTATGGGCTGGCATGCCGAACCCGATGACGATGAGCTTGGCCGCGGGTGGTCTCTCGCCACGTTCGACCAGCTTTCGCTCGAGCCGAAGCAGGTTTGCAGATGCCTCGGGGATCTGCGGACTTCCGAGTTTTACTTCCACGGCAATCCAAGTTCCATCGCGCCTGTGTATAACGGCGTCGACCTCGAGATCGTCGGCGTCGTGGTAGTGGGACACCGATGAGTCATTAGCGGCTGCATAGACCTTAAGGTCGTGCAGGACGAGGGATTCGAAGAGCAGTCCCAGCGTCTTCGGGTCAGATGCCAATGATTCCGGATTTGCTCCGAGCAGCGCAACGGCAAGCGAAGGGTCGGCAAGGTGCCTTTTTGCGCTTTGCCGCAGCTTTACCGGAGACCTGAGTGCCGGATGCCAAGCCGGGATATCATCGATGATGTGTATTCTGCGCAAGGCATCCGTATAGCGCCGCAGCGTACTTCTCGATACATCACCGCCGAGGTCTTTCTCAAGAGACTTTTCGCCGGCAAGAGTGGATTCGTTGCGCGCAAGCGAAGACAGAAGAGCCCTGACTTTCTCCGGGTCACGCTTCACGCCGTCGACCCTCGAAACATCCGATTCGCAGACACCGTCGATGTAGGCAGCGGATATACGCATTGCATCGGCAGTCGTCTTGCCAACCGCCTGAGGCCAACCACCGCGACATAGCAATTCGGCGATATCGGCGATGCCGTTGATGGATCCAAGTGCCGCCTTGATGGGGCATCCGTTAAGCAGCGATTCGAGCGAGACCGCCCCTGAGGAAACCTCGAGTTCGGCCAGAGTCATTGTTTCCATGCGCAAGCGTGATATGCGCCCGATGCCGCTGTGCATCGGTTGGTCGGCATCGTTTGGTGTTGCTGACCCCGTAAGCAAAAACTGCCCTGGCTCACCGGTTCGACGATCGCATTCGAAACGTATTGCGTCCCACAGTTTTGGCTCTTCCTGCCACTCATCGATGAGTCTCGGCGTTGCGCCGACTATTGCTTGAGCTGGGTCGATCCTGGCAAGCTGCAGTGCGGCAAAGTCTCCGGCAGGGTCGGAGAGAGACAGCGATGATTCAGCGAATCGCTGGGCCGTAGTCGTCTTTCCGCACCACTTCGGTCCCTGAATGAGCACGGCACCAAAAATGCCAAGATCGCGTTCGATTGAGCGATCGATACATCTACTCATATACCTAGTCATCGTATTCCCCGCCATTCAAAGAAACATTTTGTTTTATAGCATCTTACCAGCGCGTAAAACATTTTGACGAAAAACCATGACACAATTTGACGGTATTTCGTGAAACAAATTGACGGTATCATATGAAACAATTTGACGGCGTTTTGTGAAACAGTTTTTCGGACATTTGTGAAACGCTCTGCGGCGGTTTCAATCCGAAGTACATACTGTTCGAAATCTGTCCAAAGATGCCATCTGCGTCGCCAATCGACAGACGGTGGTTTACATCTGTCACGTTAGTACTAAGATATTCATCTAATAAATTGCATTAGTGGCTTTAGTTTTGGGGGAAACGAGGCAACGTGACTATGACGTGCTCTTTGGTGGTTAACAGCAAGAGCGGTAATACCAGGATGGTTTCGGGCGCGATCAAGCGCGCTCTGCAGGCTGCGGGCGTTGAGTTTGTCCATGCCGCGGCGTTGAGCGACGATGCGGATGCAGATCAGGTTGCGCTCGAGGCGCAGGGCGCCTGCGCGGCCGACACGGTGCTCGTCGGTTTTTGGTGCGACAAGGGCGCGTGCACGCCTTCGGTCGCGACGTTGCTCTCCGCCTTGCACGGCAAGCGCGTCTTCCTGTTTGGCACCTGCGGTTTTGGCGCCGACCAGAGCTATTACCAGCAGATTATCGACCGCGTAACTTCCAATTTGGCTGGGGATGCCGAGCTTGCGGGCTGGGCGATGTGCCAGGGCAAGATGGGCCCCGCGGTCAAGCAGCGCTACGAGGCCATGCTCGAGCAAGATCCCGACAACGCCCGATTTAAGATGCTGCTCGATAACTGGGTCGCCGCAAAGGATCACCCCACCAAGGAAGATCTGGACAACATGGCTGCAGCCGCCAAAAAGGCCGTGCTGGGGGAGTAGCTCCCATCGCTGACGGCGGTCGGTCCATCTTTCTAAATGAAACGTCCTCCCGGGCGTCGGGGCACGAAGTTCCCTGCTCTACAGTCCTGCGCAAGACGAAGGCCACATTAAGTGACCTTCTTTGCGTGCGGAACTCGCGATGAACTTCGTGCCCCGCCGTCCGGGAGGACGCCTCTTTATTGATGGGAGGCCTGATAGGTCGATGGTTCCGTGCCCGGATGCGTCCAAAGTGGGACGGGCTTTCCGGATGGGCAGGCTTTCGAAAAATGCGTCCCGGAATTTGCCTTTGGAATGGGACGTAGTTTCCCGTTGAGGTGCTTTGCGGAAAGTGCATCCCACTCTGGGGGTCCTCAACGGGAAACTGCGTCCCATAATTAGGCCGAGAAATGGGATGAACTTTCCCAATGAGAGCCAACCGGAAACCACGTCCCAGAATCAGCCCTCAAAGTGGGACGCCGTTTCCCAATGAGGCTCAAGCGGAAAATGCATCCCGGAATTTGCGCTCAAAGTGGGATGCGGTTTCCGGTTGAGGGTCTAAGGGGAAAGTGCGTCCCAGAATCGACGCTTGAAATGGGATGCAGTTTCCCGATGAGGCACTCGACGGAAAATACATCCCAGAAATGGCCTTTGAGCTGGGATAAGATTTCCGCGGCATCTCGGATTCTCAAAAATGAGACACGCCGTTGGCGAAAATGAGACACGTGATATCGGGCATCGGACGTATCATTTGTAAAAATGAGTCCACTCCACTCGAATAAAGCGAGGTCCCTCATGTACGTTCCACACCCCCGTATCCGTAGGCTGTCGAAAATCCCGCTTGTTGGGACGGCGGCGCTTGCTGCGTTGATCGCCACGAACGTCGCCTGCTTCACGGCCACGCCCCAGGTTGCCCAGGCGGCAGACGCGCCTGCAATCACCGATATGACCGAGCAGGATTATCAAGCCCTGGGTCTGGGCACGAGCGAGGACATTCCGGCCGATACCGTTGGCCCCTATTCCACTGATACCCCCACGACGTTTGCCACGCGCAGCGAGGTCTATATGGCAGCTAACGGTAGCCATGGCAATCGCTACACTCTGCGCGACAAGCTCGAGAACGTCGAGCGCGGTGACATTGGCGGCAGCAGCAAACTCACCGATGGCTATGGAAGTGTGTGGGGCGCCGCAAAGTTCTGGCAAAACGTCAACAACTTCGATACGAACAGCGATCTCTACAAGCATAGCGACTACGGTGGCGGCACCTGGTCGTACCTAAGCAACAATGAGTCCTCAACAGTACTCGCCAACGACAACAACGGTTTCTCGGGCATTCACGCCACGAGTGTTGAGTTCTGCAGCGACGCCAGCACGGGCAAAAAGAGCCGCGTTGCCGAGCTCCGTGCCTACGGCGACAGTTCCTCCACGACGATTGACGGCAAGTCATACGCCGGAAAGGTTGAGCTGGTCCTCTACTCGTTTAGCAACGGGCGTACGCGCACTCTCGACACACACCTGCCGGTGACGGTCAACACTAATATGATGTACGAAGGCCGTTTTAAGTACCTGGATGCCGGTTACCTGCAAGAGCACGACGCCGTCTTTGATGTCGAGGCGGGCGATGTCGATGGCGACGGCGTCGACGAGCTTTTTGTCTACGCGGGCTGCTATGTCGACGAGAACGGCGTGCGCAAGGCTGTAGTCGACATGTATGACTTGGAGGGCGGCAACTGGAAGCAAAGCGTCGTCAAGATCGATGCCGGTAACGCCGCGGACTACACCACGCACAACAAGGGCGGGAACGACTCCTGGACGCAGCTTCAGTCAGCTCCTGTCGTTTCGCTAGCGGCCGGCGACCTCGATCGCGATTTTTGCGATGACCTCGCCATCGTGGTCTCGGCACCCTACGGCAAGAAGAATATTGATAAGTCGACGCATTGCGAGCTGTTTTCGTGGGATGCATCCAAGGGTGCGCTCGTCCATGTCGATGCTCTGGGCGACGCGGGCGCAATCTCCCTCTCCGCGAACGGCAAGACCATGGTCGCTGCGAATGCGACGTTCGGCACGTTTGCCGCCTACGATGAAGAAGGAAAGAAGACGGGTGAAACCGTCACGGGCCTTATTCTTGCGGGCTATGACTGGCAACGCAGCGCTTTTGATTACGGCGCTTCTGACGGCAGCAAGGGGCTGTACGGCGCGCTGTACCGCTACGCGTATTTTGACTCGGAGTCTGGCGAGTTCAAGCTTTCCGATTGCAAGGAATACAGAGACGGGCTCCTCGCCTCCTATGGGCTGACGCATGTGCCCAACAGCGCATGGAAGGATAGCGCTCAGGATAAGCGCTATCCGTGCACCTTGGCGCCTATTGCCCTTGCCACTGCCAACCTTGACGGCCTGTCCGAGCAGCTGGCGGTCGACGAGGTGCTCGTGGGCGGCGATGTGTTCCGCGACTTTGCCTGCAACACGGCACAGAGCGGGGCTCAGGGCTTGGGGTCCATGGTCGGAACCATGAGCATGAGCGGTCAGCAATACAACAGCAGCAACAAGCATGACCACAAGGGTATAGAGCAGGTGTGGATCAGCGACGTCAAGGCGGGCAGCGTCTCGGGTTCGGACCGCTATAACGAGAGCTTTATCGCCGTGGTGGGCAAGCACCGCGACGAGGACCTGCGCAAGAACGATGACTACTACTGGATGACCGCCTCGCATTTTTCGCTCGACGAGAACGGAAAGGTGCGCCGCGGCGAGGAGCAGGTGATTAGCGAGAGCAACCGTCGCGGCACTACCTACGGCACATTTATCTCGCTCGCGCTGCCCGATGTCGACAACGACAGCGTCAAGATCACGTACAAGGACCGCTACAAGGTCTATACCAACCCGCGCGTGCTTGCCGTGCTGCAGGATGCGCCCTATGTTGAGGATCTGGAGCAGGCATACGGCTATCTGGTGTTGGGCGGCACGTCATACGGAGAGGAAAAGGGCACGGGGACATCCCAGGGCTATACCATTGGCGCCGAGTTGGGCGTTGCCGTCGAGGTGCAGACCGGTCCGCCCCTGGTCGCGATGAATGCTTCAGTCGATTTTGCCGCCGAGGGATGCTATGACTACCGGAGCGAGCGCACGGTCAGCGCAAGCGTAAGCTATGAGTCGCATGCCGGCGAGGGTGACAAGGCCGTGCTCTACACGATTCCGATGGTCTATTACGAGTATGAGATCGAAAATGAGGAAACTGGTGGCAAGGGCGTGATGGCGGCGCCCGTGTCGCTCGGCGCGCAGACCTCGGTCGTTAATGTCGAGGCCTATGACCGCATTGCCAAACAGCACAATATGACGCCGCTCAGCTACTTTTTGACCAACCGGTCGGGAGAACCCGGAACCTATCAAACGACGCTCAACGGCGAGACTCCCGTTGGGGATTCCTTTGGCCTGGGCAAGCCTGGCGTAACGCGCGCCTACACGCACGATGGGTTTAACGGCGCCGCCGCGCAGTCGGGGGCGAGCATTGAGCAGACCATCGAAGTCGAGGAGGGCAAGGAGCAGGAGCTCGAGCTCGGCTTGACGCTGAACGGCAGCGTTGTCATGGGCGCGAAGCTCGCAAAGCACGAGTTGTTTGGCGGCCTGTGCTTTGGTGCCAACGCCGGCTTTACTACGGGTAACTCCTCGAGTGAATCGACCGAATACGGCGGCACCGTCGACAACCTGCCCGAGGCCGCGCAGGGCAAGTACGGTTTTGTGTGGCGTCTGGGCGTCAACGCGGTGGATGTCGACAAGTTCGAGGCAGACTCGGGCGACAAGCTCGGCACCAAGGACACCGACCAGTTCTGGATCGTGGGCTATGACGTTAAGGACGTCGAGATGCCCGACGCGCCGGCCGTGACGGGCTTTACGGCAAACGCCGTCGATTCGACCAGCGTTACGTTTAGCTGGGACGATGTACTCGCAAACAAGAGTGGCTTTAGCTACGGCGTGGGCATGCTGCAGAGCAATGCGGCGGATGCGGTCGTCAATAGCTGGAAGATTGCCGACAACACGCAGACCTCGCTCAAGTGGGATGGGCTGCAGCCCAATACGGAGTATCGATTCGCCATCGCCGCCGTTAAGAATGGATCCACGACCGAAACAGGTATTCGCTCGGCAATCATCACGGTCAAGACCATGCCCGATGGCATGACGATGACCGTGAGCGGACCTGCAGCGGATGCTGCGGAGGGGTCGGATCTTGGATACGACTCTTCGGTTGAGCGCACGGCGGGAAGCCACCTGACGCTCTCGGCGATTGGCTATGTGAAGCAACTCGGTGCCGACGATAACGAAACAGGGCTGGCACCGACCTATATGTGGTACCGCAAGGGCCGCGGCGAGACAGAGTTTAAGCTCGTGGGTGCCGATGGCAACCTCGCGGCTGGAACGGCCTCAAAGCTCGAGATTGACCTGACCGCAGACGATGACGGTGCGCAGTATTACTGCCACGTGGGATACAACGACGTGGGCCTCGACACCGGCACGACGCTCGTGAATATCGAGGCCGAGGAGACGGCGCTCACAACGGTGAACGCCACCCCGATCCGCACGCGCCGCCTGTTCTCACAGGCAAGTGCGGGCGCCAAGAAGTTCCTGGACCATACGCTGGTAAACACCGCCGGCCCAACCGATTCCGAAGGCTCAAAGGACCCCGAGACTCCTGAGACCCCGACGAACCCGGACAAGCCCAAGTCCGACAACGGAGCTAAGACCGACACCAAGGTCAAGACTACGACCACAGCGAAGAACCTCGCAAACACCGGCGACCAAACATTCGCCCTAGTCGCCACCGCAGCAGCAGCGGGAGCAACGCTCGTAGTGATAGCCCTCATCATGCTGATCAAGCGCCGCAAGACCCACTAGTAGCCAGTCGAACATATCGACAACCCAAAAACCCGGGTAGCCAAAAACAGGCCACCCGGGTTTTCTGTTGAGTGGAGACTCCGCAAGCGGAAACTGCATCCCACAATTAGCGCCTGGAACGGGACACATTTTCCGTCAAGCCCTCATCCGGAAAATCCATCTCAGTTTGAGCGCCCAGACCGGGACGCACTTTCCCAAAGGGTCCTCAACGGGAAACTGCGTCCCATAATTAGGCCGAGAAATGGGATGAACTTTCCCAATGAGAGCCAACCGGAAACCACGTCCCAGAATCAGCCCCCAAAGTGGGACGCACTTTCCCAACGAGCCTCAACCGGAAAATACATCCCGGAATCCAGCTGAATAGTGGGACACACTTTCCCAATCAGGTCCCAAGCGGAAACTGCATCCCGTTCCGGACGTGAATTCTGGGACACGGTTTCCGGATACAAAGAAGGCCACATGACGTGGCCTTCGACTTATATATGTTCAGCGGATACCCCCATGACAAGCCGCGCTCCAACAACAGGGCGTCTGTCCGGGCGGAGGCATATAAGGTTCATCGCGAGTTCCGCACGCAAAGGAGGCCACTTAATGTGGCCTCCGTCTTGCGCAGGACTGTCCGAGCAGGGAACCTTATATGCCTCCGCCCGGACAGACGTTTCAGTTATGAACTCGCAGCTAGTCGCTACTTGATCTTGGTCGTACCCGGTGCCAGGTTGGGGTCGGTCTCGTTGGCCTCGGTCTGGAAGTGCTCGGTGTACACATTCTTGCCGTCGCGGAACATCTCGTAGTACTGCATCTTGGCGTAATCCTCGCGCGCCTTGGTGGCGGCTGCTGCGGCGGCGTCGTCGCCGGTGACGTTGGAGGAAAGCGCCCAGCGCAGGCTGGCGTCCTCGTAGCCCACCGAGTTGATGGCGGGCAGCGACTTACGCAGCGTCATGTGCGCTTTCTGGTAGTCGGTCAGCGGTGCGCCGATCAGCTGCATCAGCTGGGTGGACAGGTAGTTGGTGGACAGGTCGTCGACCTCGCTCGTCTGGTCGCAGCCGGCAACGTCGTAGTTAGCCCAGATGATGTAGTCAGTCTGCCACAGGCGCTCCTGATGCGTGGCATCGTCCTCGCCGGTAAACCACTTGTCATTGAACTTGGACGGGAAGAACGGCTGGTGGTCGCCCCAGAACACCACGACCACCTTACGGTCGAGCTTGCTCAGGGCGTTGAGGAAGTAACGCAGCGCCTGGTCGGATTGCTCGATGCACGAGACATACTCGTCGACATCGGAGAGCGTACCGTCCTCGATGGTCTTGGTGTCCAGGTCGGTCGTGTCGATGTTCAGGTGCATCTGCTTGTCGACCGGCAGCAGGCCCGTATCGTAGCCCGAGTGGTTTTGCATGGTCACGTCGAAGATAAACTGCGGATCGGCGTTCTGGTCGAGCAGCTCAAGAATCTTGTCGTAGGTAGCCTGGTCGGTCACCATGCCGCGCAGGGTATCGGCGCCCTGGAAATCGTTGATGGACAGGAACTGGTCAAAGCCAAAGTCCTTGTAGACGTTCTCGCGGTTCCAGTTGGTGGCGTGGTTGGGGTGCATGGCCGTGGTGGAGTATCCGAGCGACTTGAACTGCTCTGCCAGGTTCCCGGTCGTTTCCATGTTGTAGATGGTGTAGGGGTACACGCCCGAGCCCAGGTTGGCCATGGAGTTGCCGGTCATAAACTCAAACTCGGTATTGGCGGTGCCGCCGCCGTAGGCGCTCACGTAGAGCTTGCCGCGGCTGAGGCAGTTGGACAGGCTCTTAAAGTACTGCGGGCCTTCGTAGCCGGCGCGCATGTTCTGGTAGATCGACAGATCCGAGAACGTCTCGTTCATGATGGCGATGACCGTGGGCTTCTCGCTGTCGAACTGCTCCTTTGCGGCGGCGCGCTCGTCGCTCTTGGCGGCGTCGGACTTGTCGTAGGCCTTGGCGTACTTTTTGAGCGTGGCCTTGGCATCGTCGACGGAGTAGTCGGCGGGTTTGGGCGGCTTGATGGACTGCGCTGCGCTAATGAAAGCGGGCAGGTAGCCCTCGCGCCAGTAGCTCTCGAGCGGGCGCCAGGTGTAGACGGTGATGCCGAGGGTGTTGTAGTAGTCGATGAGCGTGACATGCGCGGTCACACCGCCCAGGCACAGCACGGCGACGAGCAGGTTGGTGAGCAGGATGCGCTTGGCGTTGGCGGCGCCCTTCTGGCGATGCGGCGCGACCAGGCCGGCGTACTCGCACAGCAGCATGGCGATGGCGGTAAAGCCCATGGACAGCACGCAGAACAGCGAGATGGAGAAGGTGTAGCCGTTGCCGGCGACCGCGGCGGCGGTGGAGATGGCCGAAAGGTCGCCCGGCTGGATGGGCATGGATTTAAACGTGATGACGAAGAACTCGGCAATGCCCAGGACAAAGAGGGCAAAGGCCAGGACCGCGGGAGCTGCGC
This sequence comes from uncultured Collinsella sp., assembly GCA_900541205.1. Classification (GTDB taxonomy): domain Bacteria; phylum Actinomycetota; class Coriobacteriia; order Coriobacteriales; family Coriobacteriaceae; genus Collinsella. The sequence goes on from UQIV01000008.1 coordinate 56,582, forward strand.
CGTGGCGCTGGAACAGGAAGAACAGGCCGACCATGAGCGTGGTGATGATGGCCCACTCGAGCAGGATGCACAGGGGGTAGACCCAGGTAAAGTCGTGGTTGGACGAGACCTCCATGCCTAGCAGCGCAAAGACGCCGGCGAGCAGCAGGCACAAGACGGCGGCGACGAGCGGTTTGCCAACAAAGGCGCCGCGCAGGCGGGCGAGCTTGCCGGTGGGGGCGGGGGCGTCGGGCGCGGCGAACGCAAAGACGCGCGGGGCGATGCGGTCGCGTGCGATGCTGGCCCAAGCGCATCCGGTGAGGATGGCGTTGGTCAGGATGAGCATCACAAAGGCGAGCGGCTCGTTTTGGGCGACGAGGCCAATGGCGCCCCAAATAGTCAAAAAGACCTGGAACAGGCCGAAGACGACGCTCCACCCAAGAGCGCTTTTGGCAACGGTGCCCGACTGAGCGCGAATGGCCTTGGCCTCGCGCAAGACAAGGTAGACGGTCGCCGCAAGACCGACGAGCGAGATGGCGGCAGCGAACATGCTGAGACTCCTCACAAACTAAAACGTACGAAAGCGGGGGTTTACCCGATTGTTACCAAGATATGCGCTGCAATTGGTGGCTGCGCACAACAACCAGCCATATTAACGCGCACGTGCGGCGGTGTGGCGCAATGTAGTGGCGGCCTGCGCGATAATGGACGGGAATTACACGGAAACGTAAAGGCTTCTTAAAGAATTAGCGAGGATAGAGCTATGGGCGAGCAGGTTTGTATGACGGGCGCCGAGTACTGCGGTGGAGCTGTGGGCGTGGACGCGGGCGGCTATCCGGTCGAGACTACGGGCAACGCGGCGCTGGACATCTTGGAACACCGCTCGTCCACGCGTGCCTTCGCGCGTGATGACGACGACCGTCCCGTGGCGGTGACCGACGAGCAGCGGGCGGCGATCTTGCATGCGGCGAGCCGCGCGCCGTCGGCGGGCGCCATGATGATGTATTCCATCGTGAGCATCCGCGAGCAGGCAACGCTCGACCGCCTGGCCGACCTGTGCGACCACCAGCCCATGATTGCCAAGGCGCCCTGGGCACTAATATTTGTGGTCGATTATGCCAAGTGGATCGATCTGTTTGAGCACGTGGGCTGCTTTGAGTCCGAGTTTGTCGAGCGTACGGGCAAGGCGCCCCGCCGCGCGCCGGGTTTGGGCGACTTTGCCATCGCGGCTCAGGATGCCGTGATCGCCGCGCAAAACGCCGTGGTTGCCGCCGAGGCCCTGGGCCTGGGGAGCTGCTATATCGGTGATATCGTCGAGAATGCCGAGGAAGTTGCCGAGCTGCTCGATCTGCCGCCCTATACCATGCCGCTGTCGATGCTCATCATCGGCACGCCCCGTAAGGAGCGCCCGGCAATCGCGCACCCCGTGGTGAACCTGGTGCACGAGGAGCGCTACTGCCGTGCGGACGACGCGACTATGGACGCGCAGGTGGCCGAGATGGACGCGATGTTCCGTCCGCATGCTCGCGAGGTGGGGGAGCGCGTCGCGGATATCTACACTCGCAAGCACACGAGCCCCTTTATGGCCGAGATGAGCCGATCCATGGAGTGGTGGTTCAAAAACTGGCTCGGAAAATGACAAATGTGACAAGGGGACAGTCCCTTTGTCGCATTCCATATCGCCGCGGTGGCCTAAAGACTGTATAAATCTTTATCTAGCTGGGAAAACAGTGCATTAAAACATGGGCCGATTACCTATAATCCCCTCGAACGTTAAAGTTGGGAGGAAACCGGCTTATGGAACAAAAGGCCAAGGAGGCAGCCTCGCACGCTGCGATTCCTGTGAGCATCTCGGCGATGCTCGTCACGCTGGGCGTGGTGTACGGCGATATCGGCACCAGCCCTATGTATGTAACCAAGGCGCTCGTTGCCGGCAACGGCGGCATCGGAAGCGTGACGGAGGAGTTCGTGCTCGGCGCGCTCTCCCTTGTCGTGTGGACGGTCACGCTGCTGACCACCATCAAGTATGTGCTCATCTCGCTGCGCGCCGATAACCATGGTGAGGGCGGCATCTTTGCCCTGTACAGCCTGGTCAAGCGCTGCGGCAAGTGGCTTATCATCCCCGCCATGCTGGGTGGCGCCGCGCTGCTCGCCGACGGCATCCTGACGCCGGCCGTTACCGTTACCACGGCCATCGAGGGCCTGCGCACCATCCCGGCGGTCCATGCCGTGCTGGGCGATGACCAGGGTCGCGTCGTCGCCATTACGCTCGCCATCATCATCGTGCTCTTCTTGGTACAGCGCATCGGTACGGCCAAGATCGGTCACGCCTTTGGCCCCATCATGACGCTGTGGTTCCTGTTCTTGGGCGGTACGGGTCTGTTCTTTGTCTTACAGCACCCCGCCGTGCTGCTGTGCCTCAACCCGGTGCGCGGCATCGCCTTTTTGCTGAGCCCCAACAACCATGCGGGCATCATGATTCTGGGCAGCTGCTTCCTCGCCACCACCGGTGCCGAGGCGCTCTACTCCGACATGGGCCACGTCGGCCGCGGCAACATCTACGCCACCTGGCCGTTCGTTAAGTGCTGCCTGCTGCTTTCCTATATGGGCCAGGGCGCTTGGCTTATGAACAACGCTGCCAACCCGGAGCTCATGGGTATCGCCGACCTCAATCCCTTCTACCAGATGCTCACCCCGGGTCTGCGTCCCTTTGCCGTCGGCCTTTCCACCGTCGCGGCCATCATTGCCTCGCAGGCGCTCATCACCGGCGCGTTTTCGCTGGTGTCCGAGGCCAGCCGTCTGGACCTCATGCCGCACATGCAGGTCTTCTACCCTGCCGAGACCAAGGGCCAGCTCTACATCCCCATGGTCAACAACGTCATGCTTGTCGGCTGCGTCATCGTGGTGCTGCTGTTCCAGAACTCGGCGCATATGGAAGCCGCCTACGGCCTTGCCATTACGCTGACTATGATGTGCACCACGCTGCTGCTCTTCTTCTACCTGCACGAGGAGCGCAAGCTCAAGGTTGCTCCGTGGATCTTCGCGGCCTTCTTCCTTTTGCTCGAAGGCTTCTTCTTCGTGAGCTCGCTCACCAAGTTCTTCCACGGCGGCTACTTCACCATCCTCATGGCTGCACTCATCATGGGCATTATGGTGTGCTGGTACAACGGCACGGCGGTCGAGCAGCGCCAGTTTACGCTGCTGCCGCTGCGCAGCTATCTGCCGCAGCTCAAGCGCCTGCGCGATGACGATCGCTACGAGCGTCTGAGCGACAACATCGTGTACCTGACCAAGGACACCCATACCGACTACATCGACCGTGATATCGTCTACTCGATCCTGGACAAGCATCCCAAGCGCGCTCGCGCCTGGTGGTTCGTGAATGTCGAGACCATGGACGAGCCGCATACCTTTGCCTATTCGGTCGAGACGTTCGGTACCGACTACGTGTTCCGCGTGCATCTGTACCTGGGCTACAAGATCAACCAGCGCGTCAATGCCTACCTGCGCCAGGTCGTTCAGGACCTGGCTGCCACCGGCGAGCTGCCGGCGCAGACGCATGACTACTCGGTCTACAAGGATCCGGGCAACATCGGTACGTTCAAGTTCGTCCTGATCCGTAAGCTTCTGGCGCCCGAAAGCGATGTGGAGCCGAGCGAGCGTACGGCCATCACGCTCAAGTACATCATTCGTCGCGCTGCTGGCACGCCTGCACGCTGGTACGGCCTGGAGAACTCCAACGTGAGCTTTGAGTACGTGCCGCTGTTCACCAAGTTCAAAGCCGTGAACAAGATGCAGCGCCTGGCTCCCAACGAGCGCCCGTAGGCGCCGACAGGTTGCACGGAGTTGGTTTTCGATGGACAAGATTGAGGCCGGGGAGGCAAACATGGATGCAAAGATGCTTGATGGCCGCGAGGTGGTTGCCGAGCTGGTACGTGAGGCGCGCGCCGACGCCGCCGAAGATCGGTTCTTTACGAATCGTGCCAACATGGACATGGCCGACCGCGTGATCTCGATCGTGGCGCTGGTATTTGGAGCGGTGTGCGTGTGTGCCCTGCTCGCGCACGTGCTGTTTGTCTAGCGACCGCAGGCTGCAAAGGCTTTACACTTGGAACCACCACAAAGGTGCCTGTCCCTTGTGGTGGTTTTTGTTTTTGAGAGAGGGGCGGGGCACTGATGGACGTCCGTACGGACGGCGATATTGCCGATAGCTTTTGGTGGCGGCGCACAACGCTGACGCGCCGCACTCCTCTGTATGACGCCTGCGTATCGGCGGGGCTGCTGGTCGCGGCGACGATTGTGGGCGCGCTGCTCGACCATCCGGGTCTCGCGCCGAGCATCATGATCGTCTATGTGTTCGCCGTTCAGCTGTGCGCATTCTTTACCTGGAGTCGCCTGTATTGCTTGCTGAGCTCGGCTGCCGCCGTGGCGCTCTACAACTTCTTGTTTGTCGACCCGCGCTACTCGCTGTCGCTTATCGACCGCGGCTATCCCGGCATGTTCTTCATCATGTTCGTGGTCTCGCTTGTGTCGAGCTCGATTGCGTTGGCTCTGCGCCGCGCCTTGGCACAGGCTGCCGCCAGCGACCGCCGCACGCATATGGTGCTCGAGACCAACCGCATGCTGCAGCGGTGCGCCGACGAGCAGCAGATCGTTCACGCCATGGCAACGCAGCTGGCGCGTCTTTCGGGCTGTCCGGTCGTGTGGTACAGCGCCGATGCCGAGGGCGATGACCTGCTGCCGCGTGCGACATACACGGCCGTGGGCGATGCCGCACCGGTGCACGAACTGGCGCCGCAGATGCCGCCGCGGCTCTCGGCGTCCGCCTATGTGGGAACGCCGCTCGACGCCACGTTTGGCGGCTCGGCGTTTTATGGCATCTACCTGACGGTTCGCACAGGCGACGGCTTCGCGCGCTCGGGCGACCCCGCCTCGGTGGTGGGCGTGCTGGCTATCGTTGCCGAGCCCGACGTGCTGACGCACGAGGAGCGAACACTTGCCGATGCCATCGTGAGCGAAGGCGAGCTGGCACTCGATCGCGCCCGCGCCATGGAGGCCCGCGAGGAGGCGGCGGTGCTTGCCAAAAACGAACAGCTGCGCGCCAACCTGCTGCGCTCCATCTCGCACGATCTGCGTACGCCGCTCACCAGTATTTCGGGCAATGCCGATGTCCTGCTCGACCAGGGCTCGACCGGCACCGCCGTGCTCGATGCCCAGACGCGCCGCGGCCTGCTCCTGTCCATTCGCTCGGATGCGCAATGGCTCAACGCCACCGTCGAGAACCTGCTCGCCATCACCAAGCTCGAGGGTGGCGGTATGCGCCTGTCGACCACGCTCGAGCTCATGGACGATATCGTCGAGGAGGCGCTGCGCCACGTGAACCCTGCCGTGCGCGAGCACGACCTTAAGGTGGTGGCGTGCGATGAGCCGGCGCTCGTCAACGTCGATGCGCGCCTGATGGTGCAGCTGGTGGTCAATCTGGTGAACAACGCCATCACCTATACGCCCGCAGGCTCGCATATCATGATTTCGATTAGCGTCGACGATGGACACGTGGCGTGCTCGGTGGCCGATGATGGTCCGGGCATCGCACCCGAGGATCGCGAGCGCATCTTTGAGTCGTTCTATACCGCCAACCATGGCCTGGCCGACAGCCACCGTAGTGTGGGCCTGGGGCTTTCGCTCTGCCGGTCCATTGCGCTGGCGCATGGCGGTAGCATAGAGGTTGCCGCGGCGGACCCGCACGGCTCGGTCTTTACGATTGAGCTTCCCGTCGCCGATGTTTCGTTTGATAAGGAGTAGCGCCGTGCCGAACTCTGCCGTAAAACCGCTCATCTTGGTCGTTGAGGACGACCCCGCCGTTCGCAATCTTATCGTTGCCGCGCTCGAGGCACACGGCTTGCGCCATATGGCTGTGGAGACCGCCCATGCCGCCATCGCCGCCGCCTCATCGCAGGCACCGAGCATTGTGCTGCTCGATCTGGGCCTGCCCGATATGGACGGCGTCAAGGTGGTGGAGTCGGTGCGCGCATGGTCGGGCATGCCGATCATCGTGGTCTCGGCGCGCAGCGAGGACGCGGACAAGATTCGCGCGCTCGATGCCGGTGCCGACGACTACCTGACCAAGCCGTTTTCGGTCGAGGAGCTGCTCGCGCGCATTCGCACGACGCTCAGGCGCCTTTCGTATGCACAAACGGGTGGCGTTGTCTCCGAGGGCTCGTTCGATACCGGTGAGCTGCATATCGATTTTGATGCCGGCATCGCCACGATGGATGGCGAGGAGCTGCATCTGACGCCGATCGAGTATAAGCTCCTGTGCCTGCTGGCGCACAACGGCGACAAGGTACTGACGCACCAGTTTATCCTGCACGAGATTTGGGGCACGGCAACCAAGAGCGACCTGGCGAGCCTGCGCGTCTTTATGGGCACGCTGCGCAAGAAGATTGAGTCCGACCCCGCGCATCCGCGCTATATCCAGACACACGTGGGTATTGGTTACCGATTGGTCATCCAGGGATAGGTCGGCATCCGCCATCCCAATATGAGTTGCGGTGAAATACGGTCTAAATTTACCTAATTCCAGGCAAAACAGTCCGTATTCCACCGCAACGTTGTCTATTTATCCTTGGGCTTGCTGGCGTAGAACTTCTTCTTTTTGGACTTGCCGGCAGGGGAGGGTTTGCTGGCAAAGTTGGACTTGCCGTGGCCGGCCTGCGCGTGCGCGGGCGCTGCTGCACGAGGCTTGCGGGCCTCGGGGTTGCGCAGTTCCTCGACGCGCTCGGCAATTTCCTCGGCGCTAAAGCCGACTTCGGCCATGGCGTCCTCGATGGGCAGGCGGCGCACGATATAGCAGTGGTGCACCTTCTGGTTGCGTGCGAAATCCTCGGGGATGGTCTGCGCCGTAATGTCCTCCAGCACGACGCCCGCGCGCGCGAGCTTGCGCGTTTCGGGGCGGAAACCGCGCAGGTTGCAGCTAAAGATGGCATGGCCGCCCTGTGCAAGCAGGCGTGAAACGCCGGCCAAAAGCTCAACATGGTCGCGCTGGACATCCCAGGTGCGGCGGCCCATCTTGGACGAGTTCGAAAACGTGGGCGGGTCGACAAAAATCAGATCCCAGCGGTTGCGCGTCTGGCGCTGGTCGCGAATCCAGGCAAGCACGTCGTCGCGCACAAAATGATGCTGCGGACCAACAAAACCGTTCTGGCGCATATTGCGCTCGGCCCAGTCAAGGTAGGTGTTGGAAAGGTCGACCGTCACAGTTTCTTCGACGCCGCCGTCTGCCGCATAGCAGGTGGCGGTGCCGGTATAGGCGAACAGATTGAGGAAGCGGCGTGCCTGTTTGGCGTGCTCGCGCACCAGGTTGCGGGTGACGCGGTGATCCAAGAAGATGCCCACATCCAAATAGTCGTCAAAGTTGACGGCAAAGGTGAGTCCGCCCTCTTCGATGAGCGGCAGGCGACGGCGCGCGATGTTGGCGCGCTCGCCCGATCCGCCCTTGCCGGCGCCCTGCTTGCCGTACTGCGAGCCACCGCGCGAACGCATACGGGCCTTGGCGTGCACATGCTCGGCCGGGACGTCCAGGATGCGCGGCGCGATGGCCAAGATGTCGAGCATGCGGGCCTGGGCCAGTGCGGGGTCGATGGTCTTGGGCGCGGCGTATTCGGCAATGACGAGCCAGCGGCCCGGCGTCTGCGGGCAGCCCTCGTACAGGTCGATGGCGGCGGAGTAGTCGGGCAGGTCGGCATCGTAGACGCGGTAGCAGCTCACGCCCTCGCGCTTGGCCCACTTGCGGCGCAGACGGGCATTCTTGCGCAGACGGTTGGCGAACTGCTCCGACTCGGGGATGAGCACGGGCAGCGGCTTGCCGTCGCCCAAGTCGAGCGTGGCAGCAGGTTCGGACATGGGGGTGTTGGCGGCTTCGTCTTCGGCGTCCGCGGTTTGCTCCTCGGTGTTTGCGCGGGTCGCAGCCTCAAACGCTGCGGCGGTGTGGTCGAGCGAGGGCCAAACCTCAATAGCCGCCTCCTCGTTATTGGGCATGACGGCGATGGAGCGCACGGGCTCGGCATGGAGCGCGCGGGCCAGCAATCCGTCGCGGGTGAGCGCGGCGACCGGCGCCGAAGCGAGCTCGGGGGCGCGGCGCAGCTCGCCGATGAGCGTCATGGCATCGTGCATGAGCGAAAGCGGGGTCTCGGTCGTGTCCGCGACCAGGGCGGCACCGGCGACGGCGCCCGCATGGTCCAGCGCGGTGGCGGGCTTGGCGGCACAAAAGTCGACAAAACGCTTGTAGCCGGCGCACTTGACCATGCGCTCGGCAGTCTTGCGGGCGACGGGGTCGATGTCTACGGCCACGATGCGCGCCTGCCGCTCGCGCGCTGCCGCCTCGCGCTCGCGCGCCTCGGCAAGCAGCTGCTCCCACAGGGTGGCATCGTGCAGCTGCCAGCCCTCAAAGCCCCAGCGCTCGCGTGCGGCACCTGGGGCGCGGTCGGTCAGAATGTTCACGGCTTCCAGCAACAGGCCGCCGCCGGCGCACGAGGCATCGATCAGCGTGGGAAGGGCTTCGTTCTCGTAATCGTCGGCCGTCAACTCGCGCTCGCACAGTGCGGTCCAGCCGACCTGCGCCAGCACCAGGGCGGCGTAGTCGGGGCGCAGCACGTGCGCGCCCTCGCCGGCGCGGGTCGCTGCGGGCGGCAGGCGTTTGAACAGCGGGTCGCCCGAAAGGTCCAGGCTGATGCTCGCGCGGCGCTGACGCAGCGAAAGCAGCAGGTGAACATCGGGATCGGCGGCGTCGACATCGGCGCGACGGCCCGTGGTTTCGGCCAAGCGGTCGCACAATGCGTCCTTGGCGCGCAGGGCCGAGAAGCGCGTGTTGCGCAGCTGCTCGGTCACGCCGCGGGCGGTGATGGCGATGGTGGCACCGGGGCGGATGATGGTCTCCCAGGCGATATCGTAAACGCTGTCGTACAGTTCATCGGCATCCTGCGCCTCAAAGCGCCCGAGTACCACGAACACGCGGCTCGCCAGGCGTGACCACAGACAGGCGCGGTAGCCTTCTTCGAGCTCGCCCTCAAATGTAGCGCGGCCCTTCAGCCGGCGAACATGCGAAAGCCCGAGGCGTTTAAGCTCATCGGCGAGTGCGGACTCAAAGCCCTCGGGGCAGCTTGCGTAAAATTCCATGGGTGACCTCTCTGGTTGCGTCGCTCCATTATATGATGGATACTTCGTTTACTCTCGCCCCCGAAAGGAACCCATATGATTGATGCGTGCCCCGATTCCGCCGTGCTCTTTTTTGACGTGGACGGCACGCTGACGTCGTTCGATCCCGACAACATGACCGACAAGGACTTTTCGGCGGTTTGCCCCTCGCAGGCGGTCGTCGAGGCGTTTCATCGCCTGCGCAATGCGGGTCACCAGGCATTTATCTGCACGGGTCGTCCCTTGTGGCTGATTGCCGATGGTCTGCGTGCTTTGGAGCCTGCGGGTGTCGTTGCCATGGCGGGGGCGACGCTCGAGGTCGAGGGCCGCGTGGTGCATGAGGACTGCTTTGACGAGGGCGTTATCGCGGAGCTTGCACGCCGTATGGCCGCGGCAGGGATTGAGGCCTTTTTCGAGACCAACGTGGCTACTTTTGCCCTGGAACCCGCGGGCGTTGAGCAGTCGTCTCTGGTCGGCACTTCTGTGGTGCACAGCGCCGAGGAAATGCGCGTCGACGGCAGTCTGCGCGTGGGCAAGGTGTGCATCGTCGCGAGCGACCTGGCTCGCGTGGCCAACGATGATGGCTTTATCGATCGCGAGTTTGAGCTGTGCAACACCGGTGGTCAGAATCGCGAGCTGAGCCCCAAGGGCATCGACAAGGGCGTGGGCGTGGCGCGAGCGCTGGAATACCTGGGTCGCACCGGCAACGCGCGCACCTTTGGCTTTGGCGATTCGGGCAACGACCTGGGCATGCTCGCCGCCGTCGAGACAGCCGTGGCCATGGGCAACGCCATGCCCGAGGTCAAGGCGCTCGCCGACTACGTGACCGACGATGTCGCACACGACGGTACCGTCACAGCGATGCAGCATTTCGGCCTCATCTAATGAATCCCGCGTTCTGACGTTTGCTCAAACTGCGACTCTTCGCTTTTGCATGCTCAATCGATTTATCAATCCAAACACTGAGGTGTTTATACCGTTCGCCGAGAAGATAAAAAACCGCAGCTCACGCCTTGATAAACGTAGGTAAAGTGTTTAGCAGTTTATCGGCCGTATGCTAACGAAAGGAATCAGGCAGATGGCAATCAAGGTGTTCGCTGACGGTGCAAACCTCGAGGGCATGCTCGACATGTACGAGAACGGCAACGTTCAGGGTTTCACGACCAACCCGTCCCTTATGAAGAAGGGCGGCGTGACGGATTACCGCGCGTTTGCCAAAGAGGTCTTGACCCACATTACCGATGTGTCCGTCTCGTTTGAGGTCTTTGCCGACGACGTCGAGACCATGGAGGTCGAGGCCCGCGAGATCGCTACCTGGGCCGAGAACGTCTACGTCAAGATTCCGTGCGTGACTACCAAGGGCGAGTCCACCGCCGAGCTGGTCCGCAAGCTTTCCGCCGACGGCATCAAGGTCAACGTCACTACTATCTTTACGCCTACGCAGGTCGATGAGATGGTCGAGGCCGTTGACGCCGAGACGCCGTCCATCATCTCGCTCTTTGCCGGCCGCATCGCCGACACCGGCGTCGACCCCATTCCGTTTATGACGGAGTCGGTTAAGAAGGCCGCCGCCAAGCCCAACTGTGAGGTCCTGTGGGCGTCCACGCGCGAGCTTATCAACATTTATCAGGCCGAGGCCTGCGGTTGCCAGATTATCACGGTGCCCAACAGCATCCTGGCCAAGCGCAAGAACATTGGTCGCGACCCGTACGAGGTCTCGCTCGACACCGTGCGCGGTTTTGCCAAGGATATCGCCGCTTTGGGCTTCCATATCCTGCCGTAGCGCGAACACCGACTGTGCCGTGGGCTGTTCGCCCCGGTCTTTCCTTTCCCTATCGCTCACGCGCTCCGCGAGGGTCGCGCTAGGCAAAGGAAAGGCCGGGGCTGCCGACACGAGCTTGCCAGCAAGTTGGCGCTTGGCTTCTATATCCTGCCGTGGGCAAAGGTACCCCCGCCTGCGCCGTGCAAAATTGAGAGTATTCAGCAAGGTAAAGGCTTTTACCAGTTGGGTGAAGCACGGAACAGCCCCCGTTCTGGCTCTAATGTCGCTAAAACGGGGGCTGTTTTTGACGTTATTGTCTCTGTGGGGCATCCGGAACGGCGGAATTTGCAGAATACTCGCGATTTTGCACGTCGCTGCAGGGGGTACCCCTGCTTTGGCGGTTTACTTTCCCTGCACCATGGTGAGCGAGATCTTCTTGCGGTCGCGATCGACCTTTTCGACCCACACCTTGACCGTGTCACCGACGCGCACCACGTCGCTGGGGTGCTTGACAAAGCGATTGGCCAGTTTGGAGATGTGCACGAGGCCGTCCTGGTGCACGCCCACGTCGACGAAGGCGCCAAAGTCCACAACGTTGCGCACCGTGCCCTTGAGTTCCATGCCGGGTTCCAGGTCGTCGATGGAAAGCGCCGAGCGGCTAAAGACCACCTCGGGCGCGTCGTCGCGCGGGTCGCGGCCGGGCTTCTTGAGCTCGTTGACGATGTCGATGAGCGTGAGGGTGCCGCAGTTCAGGTCGCTTGCCAGCGCCGAGATGCTGCCCAGGCGGCGCTCGATGTCGGGCACGCCGCCGCGGCTGAGCTCGCTGGCCCCAACGCCGGCGCGCTTCAGGACGGACGTGGCCACCTCGTAGCTCTCGGGGTGGACGCTTGTCGCGTCGAGTGGGTTCTTGCCGCCGCTAATGCGCAGGAAACCCGCGGCGTTCAGGTATGCCTTGGGTCCCAGCTTGGGGACCTTCTTAAGCTGGCGGCGATCGGTAAAGGCGCCGTTTTCCTCGCGGTAGGCCACGATGTTTTTGGCCACGCTCGGCGTAATACCCGATACGTATCCCAGCAGGCTTGCGCTCGCGGTGTTTACGTCGACGCCTACGCGGTTGACGACGTCCTCCACCACGTGGCCCAGAGTGCGCGAGAGCTCGGTCTGGTCAAGGTCGTGCTGGTATTGGCCCACACCGATGGACTGGGGCGGAATCTTAACGAGCTCTGCCAGTGGGTCCTGCAGGCGTCGACCCAGGCTCATGGCGCCGCGCACGGTGACGTCCAGGTCGGGATACTCCTGGCTCGCGAGCTCGGAAGCGGAGTACACCGACGCGCCGGCCTCGTTAACGATGGTGTAGCGAAGGCTGGGCGCCTGCTCGGCAATGAACTCCGAGACGACTTCCTCGGTCTCGCGGCTGGCGGTGCCGTTGCCGATGACGATGGTGTTGACGCCGTCCTTCTTGACGAGGCGGGCGAGCTCGCGCTTGGTGCCGGCGACGTCGTGGCGCGGCTTGGTGGGGTAGACCACGCCGTGGTCGAGCAGCTTGCCGGTCTCGTCCATAACGGCGACCTTGCAGCCGGTGCGGTAGCCCGGATCGAGCGCGAGCACGCGGGCGCCGCGCACGGGGCGTGCCGAGAGCAGGCCCTCGAGATTCTTGGCAAAGACGTTGATGGCCTCGGTCTGGGCGCGAACGGTGAGTTTGGCGCGGGCCTCGCGCTCCAGCGAGGGGGCCATGAGGCGCTTGTAGCCGTCGGCGATGGCGGCGTCGAAAATGGGGGCGAAGACACCCTGGCGTCGGGGCCAACGGCTGCCGAGGCGTGCCGTGGCGGCGGCGCCGTCGACGTTCACGCGCACGCGGAGCTTGCCCTCGCGCTCGCCGCGGTCGATAGCCAGCACGCGGTGGTTGGGTATACGGCGCAGCGGCTCGTCAAAGTTGTAGTAGGGCTCGTAGGGGGTCTTCTCGGCGGGGTCTGTGGCTTCGACGACGATATCGGCGGTGTTCTGCGTAAAGGCGCGCAGGTCGGCGACGTTCTCGGGGTCCTCGGCCACAGTCTCGGCCACGATGTCGGCGGCGCCGGCGAGCGCCTTCTCGGGCGTGTCGAAGCCGGCCTCCTCGTTGACGTATGCCGCGGCGGCGTCGAGTGCGCTGCCCTTGGCCGAGGTCTGCATGATGATCATGTTGGCAAGCGGCTCCAGGCCGGCCTCGCGGGCCTTCTGCGCGCGGGTCATGCGCTTTTTGCGGTAGGGCTTGTAGAGATCCTCGACACGCTGGAGCTGCGTGGCCTCGCGAATCTGCTGCTCGAGTTTGGGCGTGAGTTTGCCCTGGGCGTCGATAAGCAGGATGACGTCCTCCTTGCGCTGCTCAAGATTGCGCAGGTAGGACAGGCGCTCGTCGAGTGCGCGCAGGGCGACGTCGTCCATGCCGCCCGTTGCTTCCTTGCGGTAGCGCGAGATAAAGGGGATGGTGCTGCCCTCGTCGATGAGCTTGATGGCTGCCTCGATGTTGGCGGCCTTAAGGTTGAGCTCGTGGGCGAGCTGGGCGATAAGATCCATGGGACTCCTTGCGTTTAAGGTGCGTTTGCAGCACAGGGCTACCAAGGATACCACCCGTCCCAAAAGACTGTTTTGGGGCCGCGCCACGAAAACGGCCTATCTACTACGTTTAACCCGTATGGGTCGACCATGCCTGGTTTTACCGAAAACCGGCAAGCCGTCTACCTGCGGTTTTTATTTCGCGAAATTCGGTATGGTTGAGGGTGATCGATTAAACGTAGTAGATAGGCCCATTTCGTGACGAACGAACCAAGCTGAGGCGCAAAATAGCCTCGCTCCAGAATAATCGTCGGCAAGGTAGCAAAATGCCCCGCGGGCAGGAGGCTGCTCGCGGGGCAAAGAAGAGGGGCTTGTTGGCGGCGGGCCGAGGCGCTCGGCGGGGAGTTTGCCGCGGCCCGCTCTTAAGGCATTACAGCTCGACGAGCTGGCCGGTCTCGGCGGCCTCCTTGATAGCGTTAAGCAGCGTGAGCGTCTTGACGTTATCGGCGGGGGTCACGACGGGCTCGACCTCGCGGCGGACGACCTTCACAAAGTGCTTGAGCTGCATCTTGTGCGGCAGCGCCGGGTCCACGGCCGGGATCTCCATCTGCAGCGGCTTGTGCCAGTTAGAGGCGCCGTCGTAGGAGAACTGGTGCAGGCGGGGCAGCGACAGGGCGCCCAAGGTTCCGCCGATAAAGTAGGCGTCGGCGTCGAAGGGACGGTACTGCGGGTCCTCGCGAGCGGTCGCCTCCCAGTTCCAGGGGCTGGCGGTGGCGTCGGAGATGGTCATGCTTGCGAGCGCGCCATCGGCAAAACGGACGTTGACCACGGCGGAGTCCTCGGTCTCAAAACCGCGGGCGGCGCTGGACTGCATGCCCTGGACGGCAACGGGCTCGCCCAGCAGGTAGCGGAGCAGGTCGACGTCGTGCACCAGGTTGACCAGGATCGGGCCGGCACCCTTCTTGCGGCGCCACTCGACATCGAAATACTCGTCATTCTTATAGATCATGTAGTGGAAGCTCGACACGGTGAGCTTGCCCAGCTCGCCAGACTCGATGATTTCCTTGGCCTTGTTGACGAAGGGGTTGTGGCGACGGTGCTGACCCACGAGCACGGGCACGCCGGCGGTCTCGGCCTCGGCGGCGAAGGCCTGGGCATCCTCGAGATCGTTGGAGATCGGCTTTTCGACCAGCGGCACGATGTTGCGCTTCACAGCCTCGCGAGCAACGCCCAGGTGCAGGTCGTTGGGGGTGGCGATAATGACGGCCTCGGGCTTGACCTCGTCCATCATCTGGGCGGGATCGGTGTAAAACGGCACGCCGGCGGCCTCGGCCGTGGCGCGGGCGCCCTCAAAGGCGTCGGCGATGGCGACGAGCTCGGCCTCGGGCTCCTCGGTGACAAAGCGGATGTGGTTGCGGCCCATGGCGCCGGCGCCGATAACGGCAATGCGGACGGGGTTGAGCTCAGACATTTCGACTCCTTAATACTGGTGACCGGTGGAATGCGACAAAGGGGCTGTCCCTTTGTCGCATCGGTAAAACTAGGCGGACTTCTTCTTGCTGTCGGAGACCATCATGTAGACGGTGAGCACGACGGCGATGGCGGCGATCACGATGGCGCCGTAGAAGGACTGCTGGTAGGCGGCGCTGCCGGCCTCGGCGTGATACAGCACGGCGGTGATGGGCTGGCTGATCCAGGTGGAAGCGGCATAGCCTAAAAACATGATGCCGTAGTTGACGCCGATGTTGCTGGTGCCAAAGGCGCCACCGGTGAGCGGCGGGTAGATGACGAGCAGGGCGCCAAAGCTAAAGCCGAGCAGGGCGAGCGCCACAAAGAACATGCTCTGCGTAAAGCTCATCGACATGATGACGAGCGCGACGATGGTGACGACAAGGCTGATGAGCAGCGACTTATAGGCGCCGAGCTTGTCGATGATCTGGCCAAAGGACAGACGGCCAACCAGGTTGGCGCAGGTGTTGACGGAGACCACCACACCGCCGAGGGCGACGGCCGCGGCGCTCGTGGGGTCGGCGAAGAGCTGGACGGCGGCGATGGAGGCGACCTTGCCGACGAGCAGCGTGCCGGCGGTGGCAGCAAAGGCGAAGGTGATGATGAGAACCCAGAAGCGCGGGGTCTTGACCATCTCGCCCGGGGTGAGGTCGCCGAAGGTGCCGGCGTGCGCGCCGCCCTTGGGGGCCTCGAAGCCCTCGGGCAGCCAACCGGCCTCGGGGGCCTTCAGGAACAGGGCGGAGGCGGCGATCATCACAAAGAAGATGACGCCGAGCGCCTTAAGGGCGCCAAAGATTCCCAGGCTTGGGATGAGCAGCGAGGCGAGCACCGGGGACAGCACGGCGGGGCCGGCGGTCGAAGCGGCCAGGGTGATGCCGGAGGCAAGGCCCTTTTTGTCGATGAACCACTTTTGGCCGGTGGTGAGCGCCGGGTTGTAGCCCAGGCCGTTGCCGACAGCGGCGACGAGCGAGAACCACAGGTAGAACTGCCACGGCTCGGTGACGGTGCCGGACATAAACCAGCCCAGGCCGTAGCACACAGCGGCGGCGATCACGACGTTGCGCGGGCCGATCTTATCGGAGATACGGCCGGCGAAGATGCCCGTCACGGCCATGATGGTCTGAAAGACCGGGAACGCCCAGGTAAGGGCGCTGGACCACTCGGGGTAGACGGCGAGCAGGTTCTTGCTCACGACGGAATACAGCGCGATGGAGCTGATGAAGAACATGGTGACGCACGCGGCGGAAAGCACGACGGCGCGACCCTTGTTGGAGTTGGTGGAAGCCATTGGACTCTTTCTAATCGATACGGGGGAGGAGCGGGCGTATCCGCGGAGCCTCCCTGTCAGGTTGGTTTACTGGTCGGTCGGCTTGGCGACGCCGGACTCATCGGACCAGAGCTCGACACCCTTGTTCTTAAGGTAGTTGTCGGCATAGGCGCGACGGCCGCCGGGTTTGGCGGTGAGGTCGCCCATCATGTTGGAGAAGCCGCCGTCGACCTTGATGGCGTCGCCGGTGGTAAAGTCCGAGCGCGTGGACGCCAGGAACATGACGGCGTTGGCGATATCGCCGACCTCGCCGATGCGGCGCGTGGCGATCAGGCGGCTGCGGCTCTTCTCGACCTCGGGGTCGGCGTAGAAGTTGGCCGACATGGGGGTCTTGACGAAGCAGGGCTCGACGCAGTTGGAGCGCACGCCGTACGGGCCCCACTCAGCGGCAAGCATCTTGGACATCATGTTGACGCCGGCTTTGGTGGAGCTGTACACGCCCGAGAACGTCTCGGGGGAGTGGCTGGCAACGGTCGAGATGTGCACCAGGCGACCCTGGCCGGCCTTGATCATCTCGCGACCAAAGCGCTGCGAGGTGATGAAGTAGCCGGTGAGGTTGACGTTGAGTACCTGCTCCCAGTCGCTCAGCGGCAGGTCTTCCATGGCTGCGAAGCGCAGGATGCCGGCGGTGTTGACGAGGACGTCGACGTGGCCGAAGTCGGCGATGGTGGCGTCGACTTCGGCCTGAACCTCGGCCTCGTCGGTGGCGTTCATCTTGTAACCCTCGGCGTGGATGCCAAACTCGGCGGCGAGGTCGGCGGCAGCGGCCTTGACCTTTTCTTCGTCTAGATCGAGCAGGACGACGTTGGCGCCGTTGCGGGCGAACTCGCGGCAAATCTCGACGCCCATACCGCCGAGTGCGCCGGTCACGGCGCAGACATCGCCCTCGAGCTTAAGCCAGTTGCTCATAGGAACTTCCCTTCTTGTGCCTCCCGGTGGGTCGCTCCCATTAACCGACCCACGTGGTTTTCGCTGGTTATCGTATGCTTTGCATTTGCGCAGGTGAATTGCATATTTGTTAGAATGGCGTTAACCGTAGGTTTACACCGTACGATGCAGTTTATGCTCAACTGAGCGCGTGACCTGCGAAAACAACCCCCTTTGGCATCATGTGGCCACAGGCGCGAAAACGGGAGATTGACGTGTACGATCGACGACTTGAGGCCATATCGGCCGCCGCGGAGCTGGGAAGCTTCTCGCGCGCGGCGGCGAAATTGTGCGTGTCGACTCCGGCGCTCGTCAAGCAGGTGTCGGGCTTCGAGGCCGAGTTCGGCATCACGCTGTTCGAGCGCTCGCACTCGGGTGTCAAGGTGACGCCGGCCGGCGCCCTGCTGGTGGACGACGCGCGCTCGATCATGCGGCAGTCCGAGGACGCGCTGCGCCGCGCGGCGGGCGATGGCGGTGCCGTGCGTCTGGGCGTGTCGATGATGTGCCCGGGGCGCCAAACGCTGTCGATGTGGACGGGCGTACACGAGCTGGAGCCATCGTTGCGCTTCGAGATCGTGCCGGTAAGCGACCTCTATGACGAGCGCGAGACCGTCATGCGCAGCCTCGGTCGCGAGGTCGATGTGGTGCAGTCGAGTTTTTCGACCCCACGCTGGGGTGATGCCTGCCAAAAGCTCCGCATCGTTAACGTGCCGTTTTATATCGACCTGCCGCGTACGAGCCCGCTGGCGCGCAAGACGCGCATCACGGTTGCCGACTTAGAGGGCATGCGCCTGCGCGTGCTCCGCCACGGCAACGACGCTATGGACAGCCTGCGTATCGATCTGTTGGCAGACGGCGGCGTGGACGTGATCGATGTGGACAGCTTCGACTTTGCGCTCTTTAACGAGGCGGAGGAAAAGGGCGACGCGGTGCTCACCTGCGGGGCGTGGTCGGGGGTGCACCCAGCCTTTGTGGGCGTGCCGTTCCTGTGCGGCCGCGAGGTGCCGGTCTTTCTGCACTACCCGCTCGAGCCCACCCTCCAAGTCCAAAAATTCGTCAACGCCATGGCACAACTTCTCAAGTAGCTCATTTAGGGCGGGGCTTTTTTGGCTACTTTGGCCACTCTGCCTGCCCGATGATTCTTCTGGGACGGGGATTAAATAATCATTGTGTACCGAATGATTATTTAATCCCCGTCCCAGAAGAATCATCCTTACAAAACGAGGCCCTGGCCAAACGGCCAGGGCCTCACTAACTTGTATTCAAGACTTTAGTCTGCTGGCCGCGCAGCGGCCAGCTTTAAACCACCCGCTACGCGGGTGGAGACAAACGGCTTTA
>UQIV01000009.1 GCA_900541205.1 uncultured Collinsella sp.
GCGGGGGGGGGCGGGGCCCGGCGCCGCCCGCGGCGCCCCCCCGCCCCCCCGGAGTGTTTTTTTTTTTTTTTTTTCACCACCCCCCCCCCCCCCCCCCCCCGCCTGCGGTGACTCGGCTGCGAGCGGCCAGCGATGGGGCCGTTGTTGGTTGGGGCCGCTGGGCTGATGTGAGGGCACGTGGTCGCTGCGGGCCCTGGTCCCGGCGGTGGCCTCGGCGCTTTGCGCCTGCCGCCTTTGGGGACTGCGGAGCGCGGCCGGCAGCTGCGGCGCGTTGCGCCTGCTGCCTGCGGGGACTTTGGGTTCGTGCGGCAGCTGCGGCGCTTCGCGCCTGCTGCCTAGGGTGACTTTGGGGTCGATTGGGGTTGTCTGCACAATTCGCGGTATTATGGAGCGGAGTTTTGAAAGGAGCCGCTGGTGGTCACGACGACGTTTGCTTCGCCTTTGGGCGAGATTCTGCTTGCCGCTGATGGCCGCGGTTTGACAGGGCTTTGGTTTGAGGGGCAGGAGCATTTTGGCTCCACGC
Organism: uncultured Collinsella sp.; assembly: GCA_900541205.1. GTDB lineage: Bacteria > Actinomycetota > Coriobacteriia > Coriobacteriales > Coriobacteriaceae > Collinsella. Next base: position 524 of record UQIV01000009.1, read on the forward strand.
TTCTCAAAGAAGATGTCGAGCATATCGAAGGTGCCGATGCGGTTTCCGGTATTGGTGGCATGTCGTCGGTGAGTCCGACAAATGGCGCGGCCTCTTCGGTGCTTGAGCGTTCGTGGGCTTGGCTGAATGCTTATTTTGCAGGGCAGGAACCTCGGTTTACGCCGCCGTTGCATTTGATTGGCACGGCGTTTCAGCGTGAAGTTTGGTACGAGCTGCTTTCTATTCCGCGTGGCGAGGTCGCTACGTATGGCGAGATCGCCCAGCGTGTTGCGGCTCGACATCGTGTGCCGGGAAATGAGACACCCGTTGTGTCTCCCCGTGCCGTGGGGGCCGCGGTCGCTCGCAACCCTGTTTCGATTATTGTGCCATGCCATCGCGTGGTGGCGGCCGACGGCTCGCTTAACGGATATGCCGGCGGGCTTGATCGCAAGGAGTGGCTGCTTCGGCTTGAGGGCGCGTACGAGGAGTAACACTCGAGCGCTTTGCATAGCCAATATGCCGTGAAAGAACGGGACATGCTTTCCGAATGGAGGCTCAGACGGAAACTACGTCCCGGAATTCCGTTTTAAAGCGGGATGCGCTTTCCGAATGGCGTTCCAAGCGGAAACCGTGTCCCGGAATACAGCCTCAGAGTGGGACGCCGTTTCCGGCTGAGACCACCTGCCTGGACATCGATCTACGCCCGCTCCTGCAGGGCGTAGATGGACTTATCCATGTTGAACAGGTAAGCCACAACGCAGACAATAATGAACATCGGCAAGTTACCAAAGCCGAAGACTTCGCAGCCAATAAGGATGGGTGCGAGCAGCGTATTGGTGGCGCTGCCAAAGACGGCTGCGTAGCCCAGTGCGGCGCAGAGCTCGACGGGCATGCCGAGTTGAGCCTCGTTATGGCGACATCTGGGTAACAGAAAGGCCCGCGTTCCTCAGAGGCAAGATAGGCAATTCTGCTTCTGAGGTAGATCTCAATTCTGCCGACCGCACTGCCGACCGCATCAAACATTAACTGCCGGAGGGCTCGGTCAAATTCATACGTGTAGATGATGGTTTCGAATGTTGTGCCTTCGCGAAAGATGGTAATCCCGGACTTGCATTTGGTTTTGTAGGGAAACCAGTAGGCCGACAGTCTGTAGTGGTTGGCTTCGACCAAAGCTCGCTCGAGTTCGCTTTGATCAGAGCACTTAAGACCCTTGTTTTCTGTCAATAGTGCTATTTGTTCGTTGATGGATATCCGCGACTTCTGGTATTTCATTAAGCCTCTTGATAGAAAAAGAGCTGGAGTTGCGCATCGTTGAGAGGCTTTCCAGCTTTAGCAAAACAAACTTATAAGATGCGACGGGCCGCGTCAAGATAATTACCGGACGGCCTAGGAGGCGGCTGGTTGGCTGGCTTAAAACCCAGCGCGTGAAATGACGCTCCACGCTATTCAGCGCGCTTGATAGGATGACGAACCACAGTCTTAAGTTTCTCCGGCGCACACTTGCGTGGATCGGAAAGATAGATTTCGTGATGTAAACGGGTGTCTGAGAAGTCGGGGACATAGCCCTGCTCGGTCGCATATTCATGCATGGCGTCTACGGTTGCCGGCTCGCTGTCGTAGGGTCCGGTATGCATGCATTGAACGCAGAGACCCTCGTCAACTTTAAGCAGCTCGACGGCAGAAAAGTCCAGTTTCTTTTTGGCCGTGGCTTCCGCGACCGCCCAGTCAAAGTCATCCTGAGTGACGAAATCGGGCAGGCGGATGCACGAGATAAAGTTGAAATCGTCCTTGCGTACATAATCGATGTCGCCGCTCGGGGAGTCTTGCCACCAGAAGCCCTCGAGCGGCGGTACCACAAAGTCGAAATAGCCCTCGATACTCCTTGAGCCTTTCTTTGACATCTTGACGGTATAGGCGATGCCGTAAAGCAGCGGCAGGGCATTTTGATACTCGCCACCTTCGGTATTTGGGTCGCCCTTTCCGCGAACGGCAACGTAGCTCATAGGCGGGACAGTTATGATACTCGGCTTGCTTGCAGGTCTGTAGAGCTCCTTGCATTCCTTCTTAAAGTCGAACGCCATGTTGGCCGCCTTTCTGCGTATTGGCCTGCTTAGATAGCGGAATCATATCATAGAAACGAACAGCTGTTCGAATGATTTGGCTGACAGATTGAGATGCGTGCGTTGTGTTTGGCGGTCGGCCTGGCCCCATCGATGATTTCTCTGCCTCCCCGGCGCCTCATCTATAGCTGCCGTTTCCCCATATAGAACCTGCCAAAATAAACCCGTCCCTTTTTAGTCGGTGCGAAATGGGTAATACTAAAGAGTTATCCGACCAGATGGGAACCGATCGATGGCTTATATCGAATTCAAAGACGTCATCAAGGCATACGGCGAGGGCGACGCCCGCATTCACGCACTCGACGGCGCGAGCTTTACGGTCGAGCGCGGCGAGCTCGCCATCATTTTGGGTGCTTCGGGTGCCGGCAAGACCACGGCGCTCAACATTCTGGGCGGCATGGATACGGCGACTTCCGGCACCGTGACGGTGGACGGGCGCGATGTGAGCTCCGCTAACGAGGCACAGCTCGTGGAATACCGCCGCGCCGACGTCGGCTTTGTCTTCCAGTTCTACAATCTGGTCCCCAACCTGACGGCGCTCGAAAATGTTGAGCTTGCGGCGCAAATCTGCCCTGATTCGCTCGATGCCGAGCAAACGCTTTGCCAGGTTGGCCTGGGTGAGCGCCTCGCCAACTTCCCCGCGCAGCTTTCGGGCGGCGAGCAGCAGCGCGTGTCCATTGCCCGCGCACTGGCAAAGAACCCCAAGCTGCTTTTGTGCGACGAGCCCACGGGCGCACTTGACTATAAAACCGGCAAGCAGATCTTGCAGCTGCTGCAGGACACTTGCCGCAAGCAGGGCATTACGGTCATCATCATCACCCACAACTCCGCGCTGGCGCCCATGGCCGATCGCCTGATCCGCTTTAAGAACGGTCGCGTGGAGAGCGAGACGGTCCAGCAAAATCCCGTGCCTATCGAGACGATCGAGTGGTAGCGCCCATGGACCAAGACCGCCAAAACAGCCTACGCCGCGACGCGCAGAACACGGAGCGCGAGCAGGATTTTACGACCTACCGCACTGCCCAAAGCTCAAACGATATGGTGCCGACGGTTTTTCGCCGTGGCATCTACCGCACAATCCGAGGCAGTCTTAAGCGCTTTTTGTCAATCGTGGTCATCACCGCGCTTGGCGTGAGCGTGATGTGCGGCCTTAAGGCGGGTTGCGAGGACCTGTGTGATTCGGTTGATGCCTACTTCGACCAGCAAAATGTCTATGACATTAACGTGCAGTCGACCTATGGCCTGACTGACGATGATCTCGACGCCATACAAGAGGTCGATGGCGTCGAAACGGCCGAGGGCATCTACACCGAGACCGCCTACACCGCCGTGGGCACAACGCGCGAGCGCGTGGTCGTGCAGAGTCTCTCCAAGGAGAACATCGATCAGCCGGTGCTCGTGAACGGCGATTTGCCCGAGAGCGCTGATGAAGTCGCGGTGACTTCGAAGTTCCTGAAGGCATCGGGCAAGAAAATCGGCGATACGGTGAGTTTTGCCGCCAATGACGCGAGCTCGTCCAATCAAAGCGCCAAGGACCAGTTTGCCGCGGGCGATTACACCATTACGGCCGAGGTCCTCGACCCCACTGATGTGAGCTCCGACTCGACAGTCAACGCCTTTCGCGCTGCTTCGGCGGCGGACTATAAGTTCTATGTGAGCGAGGACGCCGCGACATCTTCTTCCTACTCCGCGGTCCACGTGATCGTCGAGGGAGCCAAGAGCCTCAACTCCTATTCGGATTCCTACGCGGCAAAGATCAATGAGGTCAAGGGCAATATCGAGAAGATCCGCGAGGAGCGTGAGAAGGCGCGCGCCCAGGAGCTGACGGTCGACACGCCGGCGAGCTTGGACGCGGCTGAGCGTCAGGCGAATATGCTCTTTGGGATTGAGCAGGACAACATCAATCGCATGGCAGAGGGCAGCGAGGAGCGCGTGCAAGCGCAGACCGACCTGGATCAGCGCCGCGCCGCCGCCGACCAGCAGTTTGCCGATGCCCGCGCCGAGCTTTCCGATCTGGGCGAATGCACCTGGTACATCCAGGACCGCGGCAATATCGCAAGCTACTCGAGCGTGGAGAGCGATAGCTCGTCAATTGAGGCTATCGCCACGGTGTTCCCGTTCATCTTCTTTATCGTCGCCGTGCTCATCAGCCTTACCACCGCCACGCGTATGGTCGAGGAGGAGCGCACGCTCATCGGCCTGTATAAGGCGCTCGGCTATTCGCGCGGGCGCATCCTGTCCAAATACGTGGACTATGCGCTGTGGGCTTGTCTGATCGGCGGCGTGCTCGGCAACATCATCGGATTTGTGGGCCTGCCGCTGTTCCTGTTTACGGTGTTCGACGACATGTACTCGCTGCCCCAGATGCTGCTTTCGTACGATATCGTGTCGTCGCTCGTGTCGGTAGCGCTGTTTGCCGTGGGCGTGGTGGGCGCCACGATTATCGCCTGCCGCCACGAGATGGCCGAGACGCCGGCTTCGCTCATGCGTCCCAAGGCGCCGCGTGCCGGCTCACGCATTCTGCTCGAGCGTATCGGATTTATCTGGCGCCGCATGGGCTTCTTAAACAAGGTGGCGGCGCGTAACCTGTTCCGCTACAAAAAGCGCGCCTTTATGACCATCTTCGGTATCGCCGGCTGCACAGCGCTCGTGATCTGCGGCATGGGCATCCGTGACACGTCGGTGGCGCTTTCGCCCAAACAGTACGGGCATATCACGCGCTACGACCTGCTGGCGGTCGCCAATCCCGACGATTTTTCGCAGACGTGCGCGGCATTGGATGAGCGCAGCGCGGCCAATGATTCCAACGTGACCGTGACCTCGACCCTGCCGATTATGACCGACAACGTCACCTTTACGTTTGGCGGCAAGAGCGAGACTGTGCAGCTCATCGTGATTCCCGACGACCGCACGGGTGACTTGGGCGATTACGTGCGCCTGGAGGATGAGTCCAAAGAACCGCTGTCTTTGCGTGACGGAGACGTGTATCTGAGCAAAAGTTCACAGCTGGTGTTGGGGATTCAGCCGGGCGATACGGCGCACGTCCAGGATTCGTCGCTCAATGTTGCCAAGGTCAAAGTCAGTGACATTTCGCTCAACTATCTGGGCAACACGCTTTACATGACGCAGGGCACCTATGAGCGCGCGTTCGGTCGAAGCGTGCGCCTTAACGGCGTCTTTGTGCTGCTTAAGGGCTCATCTTCTGACCAGATTGCGTTTAGCAAGAAGATTAAGAGCGACGGTTGGCTCACCATCTCGAGCACGGCCGAACATTGGCAGAACTACGAGGCGAACTTTACGATTATCAATTCCGTCGTGGTGCTCGTGACCTTTATGGCGGCGTGCCTGTCGTTTGTGGTGGTGTTTACGCTGTCCAACACGAATATCTCCGAGCGCGAACGCGAGCTGGCGACCATCAAGGTGCTGGGCTTCCGCCGTGGCGAGGTGCACCATTACGTCAACAAGGAGACGTTGATCCTCACGGCGATCGGCGCTGCGCTGGGCGTGCCGCTGGGTGGCTTGCTGGCCGAGAGCTTCACGTACATCCTGCAGATGCCGTCGCTGTACTTTGACGTTGAGGTCGAGCCGCTAAGCTACGTGCTCGCCGTGGTGCTTTCCTTTGGCTTTACGTTTATCGTCAACCTCGCCACCAATCGTACCCTCAACAAGATCGACATGGTCGGCGCCCTCAAGAGCGCCGAGTAACCTGCCTGGGATTCAAGCTGTAGCGAGCTGTAATGTACCACAACCGCATTTTTGCATAAACCGCCCCGCCGATTGCATATTTCGGCGGGGCGGTTGCTTTTTGCCCGCGGGTACCCCAGGGGGCGACATGCAAATTCCGGAGTATTCAGCATCCCGGAGCCCGCGGGTGCGGGAGCGGGCGCACAAAAGCGCATTGAAAGCCTGACTTTGAGCTCCGGCGCCTCGAGGACCGCTCATTTTTTTGCAGAATGCGGCCCGCGGCGCCTGTCTCTCGCCCAAAATCCAGTATGCAGGCACCCTCGGCTGCTGAATACTCCCAAAAATGCACGCCGCATCCTACCCCAGGCACTTGCAGCAAGAAGACGAATAGCCTCGGCCTCCCCGGTTACCGCAGGAGGCCCCAAGGCTTACCTCCCAAATCTTTCCGCAGGACGGAAGGACCCCGCCGCGCGAAGCGCGCAGCGGGGTCCTGACATGTCCGAGGACGATTTGGGAGGTAAGCCCTGGGGCCTCCGATGGGAGCAGTTCCAGCCGGGGCTATTCGTCGCCGAAGCTGATGCCCAACGCCTTGGCCTCGCGTACCAGGTCGCTCTGGGGATCGACATACTTGAGCTTGCCGGCGACCTCCTCGAGCGGCATGTGGCACATCTTGCCGTCACGCAGGGCAATCATGTAGCCAAACTCGCCGCGCAGGCAGCCGAGCGCTGCCTCGACGCCGCACTGGGTCGCAAAGATGCGGTCCTGGGCGTCGGGCTGGCCGCCGCGCTGCGTGTGGCCGGGGATGGCGACGCGGGTCTCGCGACCAGTCTTGGCTTCGATCTCCTTGGCGATGTCGTAGACAATCGACGGACTCGTGCGCTCGGCGAGCTTTTTCTTGTACTCCTTCTTGGACAGCGCCGCGTCCTCCTTAGAGATGGCGCCCTCGGCGACGGCCACGATGGTAAAGCGGCTGCCGGTTTCCATGCGATGCTCGATGGTCTTGATGACGTTATCCATGTCGTAGGGGATTTCGGGAATCAAGATGACATCCGCACCGCCCGCGACGCCGGCGTACAGCGGAATCCAGCCAACCTTGTGGCCCATGATCTCGATGACAAACACGCGGCCGTGGCTCGAGGCGGTAGTGTGGATGTCGTCGATGCATTTGGTGGCGACGTCGATGGCGCTCGTAAAGCCAAACGTCAGCTCGGTGCCCCAAGTGTCGTTATCGATGGTCTTGGGCAGGGCGATAACGTTGAGGCCCTCTTCGCGCAGGCGGTTGGCGGTCTTGGTGGAGCCGTTACCGCCCAGCATAAACAGGCAGTCGAGTTGCAGCTTATGATAGGTGTGGACCATCGCCGGCACCTTCTCGACACCATCGGCTTCGGGGGTATCCAGGCGCTTGAACGGCGTGCGGCTCGTGCCCAGGATGGTGCCGCCGCGGGTGAGGATACCGCTAAAATCGGCGGGCGTCATGACGCGGAACCTGCTGTAGATAAGGCCCTGGTAGCCGTCCTCAAAACCATAGATCTCGATAGGTTCTTCGCTATTGGTCATAAGCGTTTTGACGATGCCGCGCATGGTGGCGTTGAGCGCCTGGCAGTCGCCGCCACTGGTAAGAAGACCGATCCTGAGCATGATGAATCCTTCCGGGCAAGTTATAACATGCGCATAAGTTTACCCCCGCACACTGTTGATACGGGGGTAAAACGTGTTAGCTCAAGCGTATGGAAATGTAAGCAACGTCAGGGAACGTAAGGTCGACGGGCCTGGCTCCTTACAGTGCGAAGGCATCGACGTTGCCCCAGTGGCGGCGCAGCGTAATAGCGGCGGCGGGTTCGGTATTGTCAAAGACGACCGACCATTGCGTATTGCTGGTGATGTCTTCCGGATTGGGCTCTTGGGCTGCGGCGCGAAGGGCCTTCCAAGCGACTGCCTCGTCCTGGGCACCGGCGTGGGCGTCAAGGACATCGGCGATTGCGACGGCGCGCTCTTTACCATGGCCCAGCTCACCATTCTTTTGGTTGGGCAGCACTTCGTCGCCATAGCAGGCGTAGAAGTTCGTAACCTGGCGTACAGGAGTTGCTTTGAAAGCGCGGTCCGGATCGTGCGGATCCCACTCCACCACCCGCGCGTCACCGGCGGCGTCGTTGATAAAGAAGTGGTAATCGCGTCCTGCCATGGCGTGCATGTCGTAGGCGGAAAGCAGGTCGACAGCTTCTTGCGTGGTGGCGGCACGGTCGAGCACCAGACGGATGGCGAGCGAGGTATTGATGACGGGGCGTTGCGTGTCCTGGTCACAGGGCTTGGAATCCAGAGTGAGTACGGCAATGGACACGCCGCATTCGTTAACACCGTCGAGCTGGGCAAACGGGCCCATGAGTGCGGCGGCGCGTCCGCCGACGGAGTCAAGCGGAGTGTTATCACCCAGGTTGTTAAGGGCAGCAAACCCGATGGAGGCATAGCCGTCGCGTGGGTGATTGCGCACCAGCAGCGCCGAGGTGTCGTCCTTAAAGTCGTAATTGCGACCGGTGCGCACGCGGCCTTCGGCATCTACGGCGACAAAAGCGCTGCAGGCAAACTGGGGCGCCCGGACATGTACCGGCACACCGGGCAGCACCTGCGCCACCACGGCATCGATGTAGGCCTGGTCGTCGCGCACGCCAGCGGCGATGATGCGATCAAGATCGTAGTCGTAGGCGATGTCGATTGCGTACAGGTCATAGCCATCCGCGTAGCTGGTCAAGCGTTTGAGCGACGCGGCGGACTTGATTTGCTTGCGGTAAACGATGCCGGCGGCAGCGGCAAGGCCGACGGCGACTCCCGCGACACCGCAGGCGATGGCAATGTTACGTGGCTTCATGACGGCTCCTCTCGTCCTGTTAGCGTAATTGTCGCAAAAGGAGCGCGGGCATGATGGCTCAACTTGGTGAGCGGCGCGGGATTAAACATGGAATGAAAGGCGCGGCGCTGGCGTGGCGGGGTATGCTGGAAGGGACCATCAACCCAGCGAAAGGGGAGAGCATGACGGATCAGGAAGCGCCCGAGCGCGTGTACGTGACGGCCGACGATATCGAGGCCGCCAACGACCTCATTGACTTTATCGAGGCATGCCCCAGCATGTTCCATACGGCGGCGACCATTATGGCCGAACTCGACGAGGCAGGCTTTACCTACCTGCGCGAGAATGCGGCGTGGGATATCGAGCCGGGCGGTCGCTATTACACGCAGCGCAACACCTCGAGCGTTGTTGCCTTTAAGGTGGGCGAGGACCTGGCCGCGACGTGGGGCGAGGACGGCGTTGCCGGCGACTACCATTTTCAGCTGACGGCGTCGCACAGCGACTCGCCGACGTTTAAGGTCAAGGCCGTGCCCGAGCTCGACGGCGCAGGCGAGACGCTGCGCCTGAACACCGAGGCCTACGGCGGCATGATCGACTACACCTGGTTCGATCGCCCGCTGGCGCTCGCGGGCCGCGTGCTGGTGCGCGAGGGCGACCGTATTGAGAGCCGTCTGCTTGCCACCGAGCGCGAGGTCGCTATTATCCCGAGCCTTGCCATCCACATGAACCGCGGCGTTAACGAGGGCTTTGCGCCCAACCGCGCCGTCGACCTGTGCCCGCTCATCAGCGCTGGCGACCTTAAGCAGGGCGACTTTGACGCCCTGATTGCCGACGAGCTGGATGTTGAGCCCGAGCAAATTCTGGGCCGCGATCTGTTCCTGGTCAACCGCCAGGATGCGCGCATTTGGGGCTGGGCCGACGAGTTTATCTCGACGCCCAAGCTCGACGACCTGGCCTGCGCCTACACCTCGCTACAGGCATTTTTGGGTTCCGAGAACGCGCACGATGTCTCGGTCTTCTGCTGCTTTGATAACGAGGAGGTTGGCTCCGAGACCAAGCAGGGCGCCATGTCGACCTTCTTGGCCGACGCGCTGCGCCGCATCAACGGATCGCTGGGCTTTGACGACGAGTCGTACCATCGCGCCCTTGCCGCCTCGATGCTCGTGAGCTGCGACAACGCGCATGCCGTGCATCCCAACCATGCCGAGAAGTGCGATGCGCGCAACCAGGTTGTGCTCAACGGCGGCATCGTTATCAAGGAAGCCGCCAACCAGCACTACTGCACCGATGCCTTTAGCCGCGCGGTGTTCCAGGCTATTTGCGATGACGCCGACGTACCCACACAGGCCTTCGCCAACAAGAGCGATATGGCCGGCGGTTCCACCCTCGGCAATCTGTCTAATATGCAGGCGAGTATGCATGCCGTGGACGTGGGCCTACCGCAGCTGGCCATGCACTCAAGCTACGAGACCGGCGGCGTACGCGACGTGATGTACGCCATCCGCGCCCTCACCGCCTTCTACGAGCGAAACCTAACCATCAACGGAGCCGAAAGCGTGGAACTCTAAATGCGAGCCGAAGAAATGAAGGCCGAGCGTGGGGCTCAGCTTATTGATCGGGGTTTACAGCTGTTCGTCGCCGCTTGCCATGAGTCAGGGGTCGACGTTTCCAAGGCGCGACCAACGAGTGCTGAAGAACTCAAGCGTAACGCCTATTCGGACCGCTATGACGAGGAGACGGACTGGCTCTAATAAGCGAAGTGTCGAAAACGCTAGATGTATGTTTGATATCACTTTGGCGAGAGTGTCGCAGACAGAACTACCGGTATGGCGCAAGCCAACCTGACCCCATTGCACCAAACCTACCAAAAAGGGACAGGTTCATTTTGGCAGGCTTTATCTGGGCAAATGCCGCAATGCCAACAGCTGGACGGAATTGTTAAGACACCGCGGGTTGAGCAAACGTCAGCGAGCGACGTCCAGAGCGAACAAGTTGGCAGGAAAAAGGCGAGGCATTGACCTTCTGGTCATGCCTCGCCTTTTGAATGACAAATTGTCGCTCTGGACGGCGCGCAGCGTCGACCGGTCCGCCGTTCGTTAGAACGGCGGAACCCATGGGGCTCGCAGCGTCGAGGGGTTCCGGCGTTTGGTAAAACGCCGGAACAACCTAATGCTCAATCCAGCAACGCAGGGTCTCGCCGGCTTGCAGGTGACGCAGATTCTCTGCGGCAATGTCGACCACATTGTTGAGCGTGGCTGCCAGGTGAAACCAACCGGAGACGTGCGGCGTGATGAGCATGTTGGGTGCATCCCACAGTGGGCTTGTCTCAGGCAGCGGCTCGGGGTCGGTGACGTCGACCGCGGCGCCGGCGAGATGTCCCGACTCCAGAGCGGCAACCAAATCGTCGGCAACCACAAGATCGCCGCGGCCGCCGTTGGCAAAGAAGGCGCCCGGCTTCATCGCGGCGAAGAACTCGGCGTTCGCCAGGCCGCGGGTTCCGGGTGTGCTGGGCATAAAGGATGCGACGATGTCAGCCTCGGCCAGGCGCTCGGACAGGGCGTCCATGCCGTCCATATCCTCAAACACAATGGGGTAGACGAGCGGGTGGCGCTTGATGCCGCGGACGTGCGCGCCCATGCTGCGGCAGAGCGTGGCGAAGTGACCACCGATATCGCCCGCGCCCAGCACCAGCACATTGGCGTTTTTGAGCGAGGTGACCGGCCCCAAATCCTTCCAGCGATGCTTGCGCTGCAAGTCGTGATAGCCGGGCAGGCGCTTCATCATAGACAGCACCATGGCAAACATGTGCTCGCTTACGGCCTGGCCGTAGGCGCCTACCGAGCAAGACAGTTTGGCGTCGGCCGGCACGGTGCCGGCAGCAAGGTAGTCGTCATAGCCCGCGGTCTGCAATTGCAACAGCTGGAGATGCTCGCATGCCGTGAGCATGTCAGGGTCGATGTTGCCCAGAATTACGTCGGCGTTGGCGACCTGTTCACGCGTGATGGCGTCGGAGCTCGTGTAGATAAAGTCCTCGCCCGGAGCGCTCGACTCAAGAATTGCGCGATGACGGTCGTTGACGGGCAGCAAAACCAGGATGTTCACAAGCAGTCCTCTCCGCTCGACCTGCCAAAAAGGGACAGGTTTATTTTGGCAGGTTTTATCAGGCAAAACGCTATAAAAACGCCGGGCTACGCGATGGTTAACATATCCATCGCGTAGCCCGGCGCATCCACAGCTACCAGCTCAGCAGCTCGTAACCATCCTCGGTCACCACGAGCTGTACCTCGCACTGGGCCGAATCGCTGCCGTCCTTGGTGCGCACGCACCAACCGTCGCCCTTGCTGATTTTGATGTCGGGCGCTCCGGCGTTGACCATGGGCTCGATGGTAAAGACCATGCCCGGAGCCATGATGGTGTCCACATCGGGCGCCTCGGTGGTAAAGCCCACAAACGGGTCCTCGTGGAACTCCTTACCGATGCCGTGCCCGCCGTACTCGCGCACCACGCTAAAACCGGCGTCCTCGACGGTCTTTTGCACGGCCTCGGCCATAACGGACAGCGGCAGCCATGGCTTGACGGCTGCCAAGCCCGCCTCCACGCTGGCGCGGGTGACGTTGACCAGGCGCTGGCGCTCGGCAGAGACCTCGCCGATGCAGAACATGCGGCTCGAATCACTAAAGTAACCGTCCAGGATCGTGGAGCAGTCCACATTGATGATGTCGCCCTCGTGCAGCACATCCGCATCGCAGGGGATACCGTGGCAGACGACGTCGTTGATCGAGGTGCACACGCTCTTGGGATAGCCCTCGTAGTTAAGATCGGCCGGCGTGCCGCCGTGCTCGACGGTGTAGTCGTAGATCATCTGGTCGATCTGGTTGGTGGTCATGCCTGCGGCGATATGCTCGCCCACATAATCGAGCACGCCCACGTTGATGGCGGCCGAGCGCTTGATGCCCTCGATATCGGTGGGCGTCTTGTAGAGCGTGCGGGGCAGAACCTCCCAGCCCTCTTCCCACAAGCGCTCGAGGCGCTCATCAAAGGCGCTATGGCATTTCTTATATTTTTTGCCGCTGCCGCACCAGCAGGCGTCGTTGCGGCCGGGCACGGGTCCATTGTCAAACATGGCTAACTTCCTTTCATCCGCAGCTAGTATAGCCCACCCACGCGTCCATAAGAGTTGCGGTGATATAGTTCCGATTTAAGCTGTTTAACAGCATAAACAGGAACTATATCACCGCAACTGATGGAGCGGGATGGCGGGCACTAGCTGCTGCGTGGTTTTGCTAGTAGCTCACCTGGCAGGGAATGTCGAGGGTGCGCACGCGTGCGGCAATGGCGTCGAGCACCTCAGGCGCCGCTTTGGCAAGGCCGGCGACCGGCGTCTCGCGCGCCACCGTGTAGATGGTCGCTTCTTGTGGGCGAATGCGCTCAAGCGCCGCGAGCCAGGGGGCAACGTACTCCTCGCCGGTGTTGTCGATGAGCTTGCCCTGATACTCGCCGTTCAAAAAGATCGTCTGGATAATAACGTGACCGTCAAAGCTTGCGAACGTCTCAATCTGGTGCTCGACGTCGTAGGGGCCAACAGGCTGGTCGAGCAGCTGGATAAATGCCGGATCGACCGTATCGAGCTTAAGAATGTTGTCGTCGACCATCATGAGCGCGTCGTGCACCTCGGGGCGATCGGCGCGCGTGCCGTTGGAGAGCACGGCGATCTTGGAGTTTGGGGCAAGCTCGTCGCGCAGCGCGACGGCGCCGGCGATGGCCTGCGGAAACTCCGGTGCGGCGGTGGGCTCGCCGTTGCCTGCGAAGGTGATCACATCGGGGAGCTCGCCCTCGGCTGTCATCTCGCGCAGCTTTGCCTCGAGCGCGTCGAGTACCACGGCAGCTGTGTTGTGCGGCTCATGGCAGGGGCGCTCGGCATTGAGGCCGTTTTCGCAGTAAATGCAGTCGAACGTGCAGATTTTGCCGCTGGCCGGCATCATGTTGACGCCGAGCGAGAGACCAAGGCGACGGCTGCGAACGGGCCCAAAGATGGGGCTGGCATTCAAAAACGTAGACATAGGCATATGCTCCTCAAGACAATTGTGCCTAAGCATAGCATCGGCTCCAAAGCAGGGTGCGGGCTCTTGCTTTACAAGTTTCGTTTTTTCACGTCGCTCATTATGCCGTGTCATGAAAAGCCTCGGGTCGGGTAAAGTTAATCTGTTAACAAGGTGTAAGGCAATGCGGGTCCATCCAACCGCACTGACGTGCAACTGGATGAGCATTGATGATGGGGGCACAACATGGATTTTACGGTCGAGAATGCGGGCACCACGATTGCCTGTCGCGAATATGCCGGCCCGGATGTGTCGCCTGATACTCCTGCCTTGGTGTGCGTGCACGGCGCTTGTGTCGACGGCACATTTTTTGACGGTATCGCTTGTGAGCTCAGTCGCAACTACCGCGTAATTGCCTACGACCGCCGCGGCTGCGGTGACAGCAGCGATGCGGCAGACGACAGCTATGATCTTGCCGCTCAGGCCGCCGACCTGCAAGCCGTGATCGAACACGTTGGCGCTCCGGCAAATGTGCTTGCGCATAGCGCCGGTACGTTGGTGGCGCTGGAGCTTCTTCGTACCGAACCCCATCTCGTCGCCCGTGCGATTCTGCATGAGCCGGCTGTGTCGGCCGAAGGCGTCGGTATGGGCGCAGCTCCGGTTTTGCTCGATATGATTGCGGCTGGAAAGGTTTCAAGGGCGCTCCGGCTTTTCTTGGGAGCTCTCGGCGACTTGGACCCCGAGGCTCCTGGGACGACCGAAGCGGAAGTCAAACATGCCCTGCGCAATGGTCGTTGCTTTATGGCCAATGAATACGGAACAAATATGACATATGCTCCCGACTGGGAGCGCGCCCGCGCGTCAAAGGCGGTGTCGGCCGTGTTTTTGGGCGAGCTTTCGGTCGATACACCTCGCGAGGCTGGTACGAGGGTGGCGGCTGAGCTTTTGGGCTGTCCACTCGTAATGGTTCCCGGCGCGCACAACGGCCTGCGCGATCGCCCGACAGCGGCTGCCCAGACTGTCCGTGGCATCCTGGGGTTCTAACAGCTGCAAAAAACAAAACAGGCTTCACTCGCAAACGTTTCGGCCGTGTCAACAAATGTGCTCAAGACCTCACGTCTGCGGCTTCAATCGCGCCGTCTGCCAACTCATAAAAATGTAACAGCATTCACGTGCTTACCTGCATCGGCAAGGTGTTAACCTTGTAACATTTGGAACCCACCGCTACCATGCGAAACTATCGAAAGGGCCCCCATATGCTCAATAATCACGAGGTCAATCTAACCGACGAGGAGGCTGCCGCCGAGGTCGCCCGCGTCGCGAAGACCTACCCCGTGGTGCGTTTGCTGTCGGCCGATCAGATTAAGAGCGAGCCTAACTGCCTGCTCGCCGGCAATCGGTGCCCTTGTCTGCGTCAGTCGAGTCTTGAGGCTTTGGCAGACTCCGATGAGGTGTCGGAGCAACTGCTCAACGATGGTGTTGAGTACCGCGCTCGCCTGCGCCCTCTGAAAGTCGAGGGCGAGCCTCACGTCCTGCTGATGGTGCGTCCGATCGATGAGCAAGAGGCTGCAGAAGAGGACCTCGTCTACACCGACGTGCTGACGAGTGTGCGCAATCGCCGATATTACGAGGAAAAGCTCCGTAGCGCCCGCATGAATGCCGGCGTTGCGGTGATCGACCTTGATGATTTTAGGGTCTTCAACGATACGTGTGGCCGTCATGCCGGCGACCTTGCGCTCGGTGCTGTGGCGACAGCCATACGCAGCGGAATTCGTTCGACTGACGAGCTTGTACGCTATGGCTGCGACAAGTTTGTGGTCGTCATGCCCAATATTCCCTCCGATGACTTCACCCGTCGCCTGCATCAGGTGTCCGATGCCGTTCATGCCACGATTGTTCCGGGCCATGAGTACGTGAGCTTGACGGCATGTGTTGGTGGCGTTCGCATTCATGGCGAGACGGTCGATGAGGGAGTTGGCCGCGCTGTCCAGTTATTGAGCCGCGCTAAGGCAAAAGCCGGTACGGTCGTGACCGATGCCGATTCCATCGAAGCCTTCCAAAGCGAAAAGCCTTTGGTGCTTATTGTCGATGACTCCGAAATGAACCGAGCCATTCTCAACGAGATGCTCAAGGACGAGTATTGCATCCTCGAGGCCGCCAACGGTCGTACGGCGCTCGACATGGTCGACCGCTATGGCGATGAGTTGTCGCTCGTACTGCTGGATATTGTCATGCCGGGCATAAGCGGCTTTGAGGTGCTGGCCGATCTGTCGCGCCGATCGGGTATCGACAATCTGCCTTTCATCATGATTTCGAGCGAAGACTCCGATGATATGGTTCTGCGCGCGTACGAGCTGGGCGCCTCGGACTATATCAACCGCCCGTTTGACTCCCGTGTCGTGCGCCGCCGTGTAAGCAACACCATCCGCCTATACGCCAAACAGCGCCGCCTGACGAACCTGCTGTCCCAGCAGTACAACGAGCGCGTCAAGAACAGTCGCATGCTCATCGACATCATGGCCGGCGTCATGGAGCTTCGCAATGGCGAGAGCGGCAGGCACGTTACGAACATCGAGAAGCTGACCGAGCTGCTGCTTGGCTGTCTGGTCCAGCGTAGCGGCACGATCTCCCTCGACAATGAGGAACGCTCTACGATTGCCCTGGCTTCGGCGCTGCACGATATCGGCAAGATGTCGATTGACGATGCAATTCTCAACAAACCCGGGCGCCTTACGCCCGAGGAGTTCGAGATTATGAAGACGCATACCACGATCGGCGCCGACATGTTGCTTGAGCTGGGCCGCCATCACGTCGGCAATGCGCTTATGGAATATGCGTACCAGATTGCGCGTTGGCATCACGAGCGCTGGGACGGCAAGGGCTATCCCGATGGCCTTAAGGGCGACGAGATTCCCATTGCCGCGCAGGTGGTCTCGGTGGCCGACGTGTATGATGCGCTGACGAGCGTGCGCGTGTACAAGGACGCTATCCCGCACAAGGAGGCGATCCAGATGATCCTGGACGGTAAGTGCGGCACCTTTAACCCGCTGCTGCTCGATTGCCTACTCGAGGTGCAAGACCAAATTGCCGAGACGTTGGCACGCCCCGCTGACGTCGTCGCGTTTCCCACGATTTAGTTTGACCAAAGGAGTTTTAATCCATGATTTCCATGCGTGAGGCGTATGAGAAGATCGGCGCTAATTATGATGACGCGTGCGCTCGGCTGATGGGCGGGGAAATGCTTGCCCGTTTTGCCCTCAAGTTTTTGGATGACGAGAGCATGGACAAGCTGGAGGCCGCCATGGCGGCAGGAGACGCCGAAGGTGCGTTTATGGCAGCGCACACGCTCAAGGGCGTGAGCCAGAACCTGGGATTCGATAATCTGTACGAGCCGGCGGTTGTGGTGACCGAAGCACTGCGCGGCGCCGATGCCGTTGACGGCGCTCGCGAGGGAATGCATGCGTTGCAGCAGCAATATGCGGCAACGATGTCAGCCCTGCGCGAGGCGGCCGAATAAGAGCTTGCGGGCCTTGATGACTATGAGAGTGGATAATCTCCCGTTTTAGGCCCGGTGGCGGCCTCAAAGTGGGAGATTATCCACTCTCGTTCGATACGTGTCCAAAAATCCACTCTCACCCCTTCCGATTAGTGAATGGCCTATGCGCACTGGCGGGGCTTTCCGCATGCAATCTATATCGTTGTTCGATAAACTGTTCGAATAACGATAGAGTCGATGAGGGTGAGTGTATGTCCAACAGCGTTCAGCGTATGGCCAAGGCGGGCGAAAATATCAGGAAGCTTGGTTTTTGCATGGCAGCCGTTTTTGCAGGGATGCTCGTCGCTTTTGCCGCGTTGGTTGTTTACGTGATTTGGTATGCGGTTGAAAACGTTGCTTCTGTCGATTCTATTGGTGTCGTGACACTTCTCAATGGCGGGTGCATCGTTATCCCAAGCGGACTGTGCCTGGCACTCGTTGTGGGTATTTCGCTTGTCGTTTTGTGCGGGATCAGCCGTAACATCTCGCGGGGCGTCTCGCCCTTTACCAAGACGCATGTGCGGCTTATCCGTGTTCTTGCGCTTGCCTTTGCTGTTAACGCCGCGGTTTCGCTTATTGGTGCCTACGGATCGGTCAATCTTACCATTGGTGGGCTGGAGCTTTACATCGTGCCTCATTCCTTCGTTATTGAGATTTGCCAAGGCACTACCTTTGATACGGGATCGTTTATCGGCGCAGTTGTCTGTTTGTTTATCTCGGCGATCTGGAGTTATGCCTCGCTGCTCCAAGAGCAGTCTGACGAGCTTGTGTAGGAGGAAACATGAGCTATCTCATCATCGAGCTTGAGACGCAGCTGCTTAAGACCGGAAAGACCAGCGCCGATCTGATTCGGGCGACGGGGCATACTCCGGCTAATATTTCAAAGCTTAGAAACGGAAAGATAAAAGCTATTCGCCTAAAGACGCTTCTCGATATCTGTGATGAGCTTGATTGTCAACCGGGAGATATTATTCAGCGCGTGAGCGAGAAAGAGCTTGAGGAGCTTATTGTCGAGCGCGCAAAAAATGTCGTGAGACAGATGCGGGATGTCGGAGGCAACGAGGCGTCGCTTCCGACATCAGTCTTTGCTGTAGATTTGAGCGACGAGTAGCATAAAGCGAACGACTATAACGAAATATCAGCGTAAAGGGGCCCGTGTCTAACACGGGTTCTTTCTTTTAGATTATCTTGACAAATAATAGTTATCGAAAAACAATAACAACTGATGAAAACGATAAAAAAGAAGGAACGATTTGAGCGGTTTTGATATCAAGCAGAACGGGAGGCCAATGAACGCATCAACGATAAAGTTATCAAAGGTGTCAAAGCGCTATGGGAAACGGCGTGTGTTGCATGATGTTTCCTTCGAGGTGCACCAGTCTGAGCTCTGTGCCCTTGTTGGTGCAAATGGAGCGGGCAAAAGCACGCTCATTATAATCGTATTGGGCCTCTGTGGGCCATCGTCGGGGAGCGTGGAGCTCTTTGGAGGCAAGTCGAAAAGAGAGCTCAGCCTGATGCGGGCGCGTGTCGGCTATGTGCCAGATTCCAGCGGAGCATACCAATCCCTCAGCGCGGTTGAGAATCTTCGGATCCGATGTGCGGAATGGGGGCTTGATGAGAATCGTGAGGTTCCTCGCGTTTTGAACCTAGTTGGACTGGATGCCGATGAAAAAAAGAGCGTGAGCAGTTTTTCTCTGGGAATGAAACGGCGACTGGATATAGCTACGGCTTTGTTGGGTGACACTGACCTGCTTATTTTTGATGAGCCAGCAAACGGGTTGGACCCGCTGGGCATCGAGAGTATATGGGCCCTTATCGGTCGATTGAATCGAGAGCAGGGTAAGACCATGCTCATCTCTAGTCATGATTTGGATGAGTTGGCATCGGTTGCAACAAGCTGCCTGTTTATTCATGACGGCGAACTGCTAAAAAAGGAATCGATGGACGTCATAAGGGATGAGGCGTCGTCCCTAAAAGAGTATTACAGGCGCTTGATGAAGGCGGTCTCGCTATGAAGCGGGCGATCCATCCCATAAAGGCAGATATGATGCGTTTGCACAGGATATTTCCGGCGAAGTTTGGTCTTGCGCTTATGCTGGCGTTCGGCCTTCTCTTCGGCATCTTTCTAAAAAACGGAACAACGTTGCTCGCCTTTGGCAATAGCGTTTTTGGGGAGGATATTGGTTTCTGCTGGAATGTAATCGATCCTTCTGCACCCGATGAGTCCCTTGTGCGCAGTGCTTTTGCCGGCACCTCTCTGTTCGTTCCGCTCATCGTTTGCCTGGTAATTCTACAGGAGCGTGGCTATGAAGAGGGCTGCCGAATTTCTTTGGCAAGAGGTCTCAACCGCTTTTATGGGGCTCTAGCCCATGCATTTTCGTCTGCTTTAATAATTGGCGCAGCATATTGTGCGCTTTGCCTTCTTCTGTTTGCAATAGCCATAATACGTGTAGGGCATAACTACTCGCACGAAATGCTAACTGCATTTTTGCCTGCGATGATAATCAACGCCGTATTGGTGATATCGGTTGCGTTGGAGACGGTGACCATCTATCGGATTACAAGCAGCGCCGTATTTAGCGGGGCTGTGGTAATAATCGGATTTGTCATGAGCTTGACGCTCTACGGAACTTACCTTCAGACGCCCATACCGTCCTTGCGATGGATCTTCTTTCTTCCGGGGTCGTACCTTGGAGTCGGATGTGCCCTTGGGTATAGCGATATGGGGCAGCTGACGCTTCTGGGATATGGCGCGGCAGCCAGCTGTCTATCGGTATTGATTTACGCTCTCGTGAGCTTTCGTGCTGGGGGTGTGCTCAATGGCTCGTCAGACTAGAAGATTTCTTCATTCAGAATTGAAGCATGTGAGCAAATGGACGTACGCCTTAATCCTGGTAATTTATGCGTGCGTGGTGGTATTGCAGCTTAATTCTTTCCCGATGTGGTTCTGTAGCCTCCGTGAGAACAGTTTCTTGGGCTTTTTCCCAGACCCGACGCTTCGGCTGTCGGCAGAGGATGTCCTTCTATTTGGTAATGCAGAGGTTTTTCGCGGGCTGCTGTTCAACGTAGCCCCGTTGGCTCATGCATTGTTCTTTCCGTTCATCGCGGCTTGCATTGTGCCGCGCTTTGTCAGTTCGGGCTTTATTGAGGAACCGTGGGGGTTGTCGGAGGCTCGGGGAGGGAAGCGTGTGCGCGCTATCGTTGCGCGAGTGGTGCTGTCTTCTTTTGCCCTTTTGGGCGCGTTTATCCTGTCGAGTGTCGTTTTGTACTGCCTTAACTGCGCGATCGTTTTAGATGCTCAGCAGTATTTCGACCTGAATATTTTTTGCTATCGACTTCTTCTGGCGAGTGTCGTCTGCCTTGCATACGTGGTCTCTTGCGTGATCGCTGTTTCCTATTTTGGGTCCGGTTTCGGTCCGATTGGCATGCTGTTGCTTGTCAACGTTGTAGCGATCTACATACAGCTCGGGGCCAATTCCATGCTTCCGCTTCCAGCCTCGATGCTCATGTGGATTTGTGGCGTGACCCCGTTGGGGAATGGTCAATGCATTTCGATTCTAATTGACTGCCTCATAAACGTAGCAAGTGTTTTTGCCATTTGCTTTGCCGTCGACCGATTGCGGTCGAGATTTCTTTGATTGTTTGTGAGGGATAATCATACCGAGCATACCAAATACAGGGGGGGGCGGGCACCGTGGCTGGTGTCCGCCCCCCCCCTGGCATGGAAGGTTTAAGCCTGTGTGATTCGCGAGCTAGCGGGCCTGCTTGACCTTTGCCGCTGCCTCGACAAACGACTTCCACAGGTTAAAGTCGGTCTCGAGCGTCTTCCACGTGTACTCAGGGTGCCATTGCACGCCTAGACAGAATGGCTGGCCTTCGACCTCGATGCACTCGGGAACGCCGTCGGTTGCCTTGGCGACCAAGCGCGTGCTTTTACCCAGACGGTCGACGCAGCAGTGATGTGCCGAGTTGGTCTGGATCAGCCTGGCGCCGCCAACCGCGCGCTCCAGCAGCGAGCCCGGCACGACCTCGACGGGGTGCACGGGATCGTTGAGCACGTGGGTATGGCGCCATTGCGTGCGGCCCTCGCGCGCACCCAGGCTCGGCACGTCCATGCACAGGGTACCGCCGGTGGCGACGTTGAGCAGCTGCGTGCCGCGGCAGGTGGTAAAGAGCGGCTTTTTGGCGCGGAGCACCTCGTCGACCAGCTTAAACTCAAAGCTATCGCGGATCTCGCAGCAGAGGGTGGGGTCGTAGGGTCGATCATCGCCCCAACGTTTGGGATTGACATCGGGACCGCCGGGAATGGCGATGCCGTCGGCGATATCAACGTAATGACGGATGACCTCAATGTCCTCGGTGATGGACATCTGCAGCGGCAGGCCGCCGGCGGCAAGAATGGCGTCGACAAAGACACTCGCGATTTCCTCATTGGGGGAGAGCATCTCGGTTAAAAACGGCTCTGCCTCTTCCCAACGAGCCGCGACGAGGATGAGTGGGCGGTCGGCGGGGGCGACGTCGACGTGCGGGGTGTAGGACGATGAAGTGCGAGTTCCGATCATAGGTGTAGCTTTCGAGTTTGGATGGGCATGGCGGGCGGGTGGGCAGTCTGGCTAGTGGCCCTTGATGGAGTTGAGGAAGTCCTGGGCGCGCTTGGTCTGGGGGTGGTCGAAGAACTCGTCGGGCGTGCCGGTTTCTACGATCTGGCCGTCGGCCATAAAGACGACGCGATCGGCCACGCGGCGGGCAAAGTTCATCTCGTGCGTAATGACGATCATCGTCATGCCCTGCTGGGCCAGACGGACCATGACCTCGAGCACCTCGTTGATCATCTCGGGGTCAAGGGCGCTCGTGGGCTCGTCAAAGAGCATGGCTTTGGGTTGCATGGCAAGCGAGCGGGCGATGGCCACGCGCTGCTGCTGGCCGCCCGAGAGCTGTGCGGGCACCTTATCGGCCTGCTCGGCAACGCCCACGCGGCTCAGCAGGTCCATGGCGCGCTCACGGGCCTCGTCCTTGGACACGCCCAGCACGTCGACCGGCCCCAGCATGACGTTCTGCAGTACGGTCATATGTGCGAACAGGTTGAACTGTTGGAACACCATGCCCAGCTCGGCGCGCATGCGGGCAAGATCCTTGCCTTCCTGCGGCAGGGGCTCGCCCTCGATGAGGATCTCGCCCGAGTCGATGGTTTCCAGGCGGTTGATAGTGCGGCACATGGTCGACTTGCCCGAGCCCGAGGGGCCGATCACAACGACGACCTCGCCGCGGTCGACCGAGAGATTGATGTCGTTGAGGACGTGTAGGTCGCCATAGTGCTTATCGACGTGTCTGAGCTCGATCAGCGGCTGATTGCCGGTTGAAGAGGTGCTCTGTGCCATGGTGCTCGGCTCCTTATGATTCGAAATGGTAAAGCGTTAGCGGATGATGGTCGCGCCGGTCTTGTGCGAAACGTAGACAGCGGCCTTGTTAATCGCGACGTTGATGAGGATGTAGATGACCGCGATTACCAGGTAGACCGACACGAGAGCGTCGTAGTTGGTAATGAGCACGCGGGCGTTTTGCATGAGGTCGGGGTAGCTCACCACGTAGGCGACGGTGGTGTCCTTGACTACGACCACAAGCTGCGAAATCAACGACGGAATGATAAATCGAATCGCCTGCGGCAACACGATTTTAAAGGTGATTTTAGCCTTGGAGAGACCAAGCGCCTGGGCCGCCTCGACCTGCCCGCGCGGTACGGCGTTGACGCCGGCACGGAAGATCTCGGCAAGTACGCCGGCTGCAGCGAGCGCGACAGGAAGCGTGAGCATCCAAAACGACGGCAGCGCAATCTTGTACTGAGGCAGCACCAAAAAGAAGAAGTAGATGAACAGCAGGCTCGGCACGCCGCGGAAGAAGTCGGTGAGCACACGGCAGGCCAGCTGCAGCGGCTTAATGTCGCTCGTGCGGCCGAGCATAAGGCCTAAGCCCAGCACCAGCGCGATGGCGCCAGCGGTGAGTGCGACTTTAACGGTGCCCTCAAAGCCGGCAAGTAGGAACTTCCAGGTGGTGAGGTGCGTAAAGAAATACCAATAGTGGACCGAAAGCTGGCCGGTCACATAAAAGCGCTGCAACACGAGGACGACGAGCGCGGCGACGGCCACAAGCGAGATGGCGGTGCCGATGCGAATCTTGGTGCGCATCTTGGGGCCGGGAGCCTCGTAGAGCGCATCGCGCATGGTGAGCGCGGAGGTGGAGTGCTTGCTCATCGGAGGATCCTCACCTTCTTATCGATATAGTTGCCAATGTGACTCACCACAAAGGCCGTGCCCAGGTAGCCGAGTGCCGAGATAAAGAACGCGGCGACGCCGCCGAGCGAGCGGGTATTGATGTAGCTCACCACGCCGGTGAGCTCTTGCGGCTTAAGCGGCACCTGACTGCCCAAGGCAGTAGTGAGCATGACGGCGATAAAGAGGTTCGTCATGGGCAGCACGCTCGAGCGCAGCGCCTGCGGAATCACGATCTTGGCGAGGATACGGCTGAAGCTCATGCCCAGCGAGCGGGCGGCTTCCACCTGACCGACGCCAACGGTGTTGATGCCACTCATGAAGTTCTCGGAGCCAAAGGCAGAACCCAAGAGTACTGTGGCGACGATAACGCAGGTGCGGTAGGGCAGGACGACCTTGAGCGGCGGCAGTGCGTAGACGACGATGATGAGCAGCGCGATGCCGGGGATGTTACGGAAGACCTGGACATACAGGTCGCCAAAGACGCGCAGCGGCTTGAGCGGCGACACGCGCATCACAGTGACGGCGACGGCCAGCACCATGGCGATGACAAACGACTCAAGCGTCATGCCCCAGGTTGCTAGCAGCGCGTCGATATAGTTCTGGCCATAGAGCGACCAGAGCTCGGAGAGACTCATGCGGACCTCCCGCCGATAAGGAAAGGGGCTCCCGTGTGTACGGAAGCCCCGACAACTCAGTGAGGAAACAGTTTAGCGCAATAAAGCGCATCGTGCGTTTCCGTATGGTTTCGTTGCGGCCGTTACCAGGCTCGCTGCCTAGGCGCCGATTTCGGGCAGCTCGGGAACATTGGTGTCGCCCGTACGGTCGCCGATGCAGATCTGCCACAGCTCGGTCCAGGTGCCGTCGTCCTCGATCTTCTTAAGGAAGTCGTTAACGAAGGCGACGCCGTCGGAATCGAGCGGCAGACCGATGCCATAGGGCTCCTTGCTGCCGAAGGGCTTGCCGGCGATCTTGTACTTACCGGGCTCGCGGACCAGGGCGCTCTGCTGCATGTTGTTATCGATGACGTAGGCATCGACGCGGCCCTGCTGGAGTGCCTGGCGGGCCTCCTCGTCGGTCTTGAACTCCTGCTGGCTGGCCTTGGGAGCGAACTCCTCCAGGATGGCAGGGCCGTTGGAGCCGGACTGGACAGCGACGTTCTTGTCGGCCAGGTCGTCGACGCTCTTGATGTCGTCGTTGTCGGCGAGCACCAGGATGGCCTGCTGCGTGTAGTAGTAGGGGCCGGCGAAGGAGACGAGCTTCTTGCGTTCGTCAGTGATGGTGTAGGTGGCAAAGACAGCGTCGACCTGGCCGTTCTGCAGGACAGACTCGCGCGTGTCCGAGGTCACCTGGGTGATCTCGACCTTGTTCTCGCCCAGAATGTAGTTGGACAGGAGCTGTGCGATACCGGCATCGAAGCCGCGGGTCTGACCGTCTTTCTCGTTGAGGAGGGAGAAGAGCGTGGAGGTCTGAACGCCACCGATCTTAAAGACGCCGGCGTCCTTAACGGCCGTGGCCCAGGTGCTGGCGGCGATGGCATCGTCATCGGCCTTGGGGCCGTCGTTGACGAGCTTGTCGAATGCCTTGGCATCGAGCGTGGCGGAAACCTCGGTATCCTCGGAGCCCTTGGAGGAGCCGGCGGCGGAACCCTTGTCGGCCTCGGCGCTGGTGTCGGAGCAGCCGGCAAGACCAAGGCCGGCGACGGTTGCGAAGGTGGCGGCAACGAAGCCGCGGCGGTCGAGAACGACCTGCTGGGAGAGGTTTTTGCTCATGGTAGAACACCTTTCTCAATAAAATCTCTAGCGGTTGAGTAGAGTTATACCCTATCCCGCTCAAATGGGTCAACACGAAATAACTCAGAAACATACTTACCTTATGGGTTATTCTACCTACCAAAAAGGGACAGGTTTATTTTGGCAGGTTTTATCTGGTCAAACGCCGATTATTGCAGCTGAGATAGCGTTTTGCGGACGGCGTGGTCGCTCGCGGCAGTCGCTATAATGGCGGCAACGCGACGCATATATAAGTAAGGAGATCGCGTATGAACGGTTATTCGTTTTTCGCACCGACCATGACTTGCTGTTTTGTCTCAATCTGTAACAGTTAGACGGGAATTCGGGCCCTAGGTGTTACAGATCGAGACAAATGAGTTGGGAAAATAGAAACCTCCGCAGGGGCGCTTCCCTTGCGGAGGTTTTCTTACTCGTTGAGTAGCCTTACGGCTTCGGCGGCCATGTTCTCGACCGTCATGCCGTTCTGCGCGAGCAGTTCGTTGGGGTCGTAACGGTCGGGGAAGCCCTTGGCGATGCCGAAGGTGCGCGTGCGCAACGGCGTGCATGCCAGATAGCATGCCACGCGTTCGCCCCAGCCGCCGTCCAAGATGCCGTCTTCGATGGTCACGACAACGCGATGCTCGGCGGCAAGGCTGTCGAGGAACTCGCGGTCGAGCTCGGTTGCAAAGCGCGGGTTGACGAGCGTGGCCTCGATACCGTACTCGGCAGCCATGCGGTTTACCACGCGCTCGCCCAGCTCAAAGAAATCGCCAAGCGCGAGCACGGCAACGTCGCGGCCCTGACGCACCACGTTGTAGCGAACGGCGCTGTAGTCGGTGTTCTCGGCGGGCGCAAGGTCGGGACGGCTCACCAGGCCGATGCCCGGTACGCGGATCGCCACGGGATGCTCGCGGTGGTCGAGCGACCAGCTCAGCATGGACAGATATTCCTCCATGCAGGCCGGCGCCAAGTAGTGCATGTTGGGAAGACCGCCCAGCATGGAAATATCAAAGAACGAGAGGTGCGTCTCGGACGTGGTGCCAAAGATTGACGCACCAAACACCAAAATGGTTGCCGGGGCGTCGTTGAGGCACAGATCGTGCCATAGCTCGTCGTAGGCGCGCTGCAAAAACGTGCCGTACACACCAAAGACTGGCTTGGCGCCCGAGCACGCAAGCGCGGTGGCAAAGGTCACGGCGTGCTCCTCGGCAATGCCCACATCGACGAACTGTTTACCGGCGGCAGTGCGAAGCTCGGGTGTAAAGCCCATGATGTAGGGCGTGGCGGCCGTGATGCCCACGACCTGCGGATCGCGCTCGATGGCGGCGCTCAGGGCCTCGCCCGTAATGTCGGCATAGGTGCGCGGCGCAGGCTCGCTCGGATGGCCCGGGCAGAGCTTGCGCCCAGTCGCCATGTCAAAGGGGCCTACGTGATGCCAGCGCTCGGGGTCGTTTTGGGCCGGCTCAAAGCCCTTGCCCTTGGCGGTGGAGATGTGCAGCACGATGGGATGATCGATATTGCGCAGTTCCTGCAACGCGTCGACGAGGGCCAACACGTCGTTACCGGCGTCCAGATAGCGGTAGTCGAGCCCCATCGCGCGGAAAACGTTGCGCTCACAGGTACCGTTGCTGGCTCGCAGCTCGGCCAGATTGCGATACAGGCCACCGTGGTTTTCGGCGATGGACTGGTCGTTGTCATTGACGACGATGATCAGGTTGCTATCGAGATCGGCGGCATTGTTAAAGCCCTCAAACGCCAGGCCGCCCGAAAGCGATCCGTCGCCAATGATGGTGATGACGTTGTACGTATCGCCCGCCAGGTCACGAGCGTGCGCCAGGCCGCAGCCCAGGCTCACCGACGTGGAGGTATGGCCCATGGCGAACAGGTCGTGCTCGGACTCGTCGGGATTGGCAAAGCCAGAAGCCTCACCATAACGCTCCGGATCGATATAGGTATACGCACGCCCAGTCAGCGCCTTATGGGCGTAGGTCTGGTGCGACACGTCAAAGACAATCTTGTCGATAGGGGAGTTAAACACGCGATGGAGCGCGACCGTAAGCTCAACGACGCCCAGGTTGGGGGCAACGTGCCCGCCGACGGCGGCGGAGCTTTCGAGGATGGCGTGGCGAATCTCGTCGCAGAGCTGCGGGAGCTCGGCACGATTAAGAGCCTTGACGTCCTCGGGCGTTGTCGTTTGCGTAAGCAGCATCGTTGTGGGTTACTCCATGCGAATCGAGCGTCGGCGCTCCCTCGGCCGACACAATTGCACAAGACAGTCTCGCACATTTTGGCGTTTGATATGTGACGGCGGCGCGGTAATTCGCCAACTGGTGGGGCAAAACGTTTTGTCCGATGCCATACTGATATGTTCCATGATGTTTTTATCGATTGTGCACAGGCCGTGGCTTGCCGCCGTGAGCCGCTGGAAGGAGGCCGCATGTCCGATACCGTTCGTGCCGAGAAAATCGCGCACGAGGTCGACTATGCCGCCCGTCAGCTGGCCCAGGCGGGCCGCTTGGACCTGACGCATGAGTTTATCCAGCATGGTGACGTGACGGTCTATGCACATGTGACTTCGGTAGCGCGGGCGAGCCTGTCCTTTGCCGAGCGCTTGGGCCGTGCTGGCATTTCGGTCGACCGTGCCTCGTTGCTGCGCGGAGCCTTGCTGCACGACTACTTTCTCTATGACTGGCACGACCCCGACCCGAGCCATCGACTGCACGGATTTCGGCATCCATTTTTTGCCCTGGCGCGTGCAGAGGAAGATTTTGAGCTGACGCCGCGCGAACGGAATATTATCGTGCGGCATATGTTTCCGCTGGTGCCGGTGCCGCCGACGTGTCGTGAGGCTTGGATTGTATGCCTGGCAGATAAATGGTGCGCTCTGCGCGAGACGGTCGCCTGCCGTCTACCGCGCAAGGACGAGGCGGACGATGACGTGAGTAAAGCATCGAGCGAAAAGAGGAGAGGGTAGACGGTGGGGACCGCGATCGACATGGCATTTGACGGTGCGACGCTTGCCGCCTGCCCACTCTCGGCACTGGTGCTCTCGTTTGCTTTTTACGGGTTTTGCGGTTGGGCATGGGAGTCGACAGCGTGCGCCATGCTCAATCACGGACGATTTGCCAACAGTGGCTTTTTGCTGGGGCCGTGCTGCCCAATCTATGGCGCGGGCGGCATTGCCTGCTGGCTGCTGTTGCGCGGGATTCCGGATGCCTCGAGCCAGTTTGTCGCTGCAGCGCTCGTATGCAGCGTGATTGAGTACAGCGTAGGCGTGCTGTTGGAAAAAACAACGGGCGCTCGCTTTTGGGATTACTCGCACCTGCCGTTTAACTTGCATGGACGCATCTGTCTGTACTGGGCTTGCGCGTTTGGCTTGGGTGCGTTGTGTATTTGCCGTTTAGTGGAGCCGGCATTGCTGGGGCTGCTTGGCCATCTGCCGGTGCTGATTGTGCGGCTGTCCGCCTTTATCGTCGCGGTCGCGATGATGGTCGACGCGGTGTGCTCGTTGGCGAGCTGGCGCCGCCTGTCCGATCAGCTGGAGCGCGTCCGGGCCGACCTTGCCGACCGCATCAACGAGTCGCTTGCCGATGCGTCCGACTCTATGCTCGAACGTATTCCCGATTCGGCAATCGACTCAGTGGCACAGACGCATATCCGCAGCCGTGCCGTTAACGCGTGGCTGGCGGAGCTGGGCGACGCGACGCTCGATGCCCTTCGTGAGAAGGCTTCGATGCCGACATTTATCTCGGATGGTGCTCGCGGCCTGGCGCTTGCCGCCCGCCGCGTGGCCGATGCCGCGCCGAGCATGCCGCGTCCGTCGCTCAGTCGCCGTCTTGCCGGCAAGCGCATGAGCCGTCCGGTGCCGAGCGTGTCACTCAGCCGCCGCGACCTACGCTTCTTTAACGCCTTCCCGCGCCTGCGCATCAATCGCTACGAAGGTGTTATTCGAGCAACTAATCTCCGCGACCGCGCCCACGAGCTGTTTCGGCGCTAGCCGGGACGGGCGCGCTCACGGCTCCCTTGCTCGAGTATTTCCCGTTCGTTTCGCGCCCGTTGCCGCGCCGTTTCCAAGATTGCGGCACCGTTTCCGTTCGACAACGCGGCGTTTAACAACGCCGTATCTGGTCTACACCAGTTGCCCCTCGGCCGCATTATGGGCGCCGACAACGTTCATGCGACCAAGGGGGAGCGAATGTACGATACGGGATCGACAACGTTTATGCTCATCTGCACCATGCTCGTGTTTTTAATGACACCGGGTCTGGCGTTTTTCTATGGCGGCCTGTCCAGGCGCAAAAATGTCATCAACACCATGCTCATGTGCTTTGGCGCCATTGGCCTGGTTGGTGTGCTGTGGATTGTTGCCGGCTGGTCGCTGGCCTACGGCGGCGACGGTTCCAGCCCGTTTATTGGAGGCCTTGACCAGCTGCTGTGCTTGCCGGTGCTCAACCAGGTGCTGCAGGCGGCTGAGGGCACCGCGTCGGACGGTGCCGTCTACCCTCAGATCATCAACATCGCCTTCCAGATGGCATTTGACATGATCACGGCCGCTATCGTCACGGGCAGCCTGGCCGGCCGCGTTAAGTTTGGTGCCATGGCGGCCTTCCTGGGCATTTGGCTGCTCGTGGTCTATGCGCCGCTCGCCCACATGGTCTGGGGCGGCGATGGCTCCTTTATCGGCGACATCATCGGCGCGCTCGACTTTGCCGGCGGCGACGTGGTGCACATTTCGTCCGGTCTTACGGGCCTGATTCTCTGCTTAATGCTCGGCCGTCGTCGCGGCTTTGGCATGGTGAGCTATCGCCCGCATAACGTGCCGTTTGTGGCGCTGGGCGCCGGGCTGCTTTGGTTTGGCTGGTTTGGCTTTAACGGCGGCAGTGAGTTTAAGGCCGACGCCGTGGCGGCACTCGCCATCCTCAACACCGTGACGGCCAGCGCGGCGGGCATGGTCTCGTGGCTTGCCGTCGAGCGCGTGCACACTGGTCGCCCCACGCTGGTGGGCGCTAGCACCGGTCTGGTCGCGGGCCTCGTGGTGGTCACGCCGGGCGCGGGCTTTGTCGAGCCGTGGGCAGCGCTGGTCATGGGCCTGATCGTCTCTCCCATCTGCTACCTGGCTATCAGCCATCTTAAGACCAAGTTTGGCTACGACGATGCACTCGATGCGTTTGGTTGCCACGGTATCGGCGGCATCTTGGGCGGCGTGCTCACGGGCCTGTTCTGCGTGCCGGAGCTTTCGTGGACCGGTAAGGGCGGTCTGTTCTACACGGGCGACGTGTCGCTGCTCATCTCGCAGATCTTGGGCATTGTGGTGACGGTCGCTATTGTGCTGGTGCTCGATTTGGTGATCGCCGCGGTGGTCAAGGCGCTATTCCACGGCAGCCTGCGCGTGGACGAGGCCGACGAGGCGCTGGGCCTGGATGCAAGTCAACACGGCGAGAGCGCGTATCCCTCCTTCTCGGGACTCGATTAGCAGCTTCCCCAAGCTCCGCACCTTGCCGTTCAATCGTCGCGCGGCTTTCCCAGGCACCCGACCTTGCCCCTCAAACCGTCGCTTGCGTACCGAAGTACGCGGCGCTCCTCTTTCGGGGCAATCTCGGGCACCTGGAAAACCCGCGTCATTGAATGACAATTCATTTCTTTGATAAAGAGAGGAATTCACTATGAAGAAGATTACGGCGATCGTTCGTGCCGAGAAGCTTGAGGTTCTTAAAGACGCGCTGTTTGCTGCTGATGTTCGCGGCATGACCATCAACCAGGTGCAGGGCTGCGGCGCACAGCATGGCTGGAAGGAATATGTGCGCGGCAACGAGTTGCTTGTCAACACGATCCCTAAGGTGCAGTTCACCCTCATCTGCGCCGATGAGCATGTCGACGGAATTGTCGACATCATCTGCAACGCCGCCCGCACCGGCGCCGTTGGAGACGGCAAGATTTGGGTCGAGCCGGTCGAGGAAGTCATCCGCATCCGTACCGGCGAGCACGGTCCCGCCGCGGTGTAGAATCGACCGCCTACCATCCGCAACGTTAAAATGCTGCAATGAGGCACAAGACTTGCGTTGTGGATGGACGGATTATGGGTCGTAATAAATATCCCGAGGAGACTGTCGCGAAGATTCTCGACGCGGCGCTGGAGCTATTCTGCGTACAGGGTTATGAGGGGACGAGCATTCAAGACATCGTCGACCGCCTCGATGGCATGACCAAGGGTGCTGTCTATCATCACTTTAAGAGCAAAGAGGAGATTTTCAACGCCGCATTTGATCGGGCAGCGGCTCCGATTGCTGAGCACCGTCGCGCGACACTCGGTGCTGGCAATATGACGGGAGCTCAAAAGCTCAAACGACTTTATGCGCCCGAGTCCGTCGTTCCGCAAATCGAGCTATGGGCTCGCATGCATCCTGCGGCAGATCCGGTAAAAAGCTCGCGGCTGCTGGCGATGCAGTACCAAGGTTCGTTTGACGAGTCGCCCGATGGCAATCTCTTGCCAGTAATCGAGGAGGGCATCGCCGACGGCTCCATTGCGTGCGAATGCCCGCGCGAAGCAGCGGAGGCCGTATCGTTGTTGGCGAATCTTTGGCTGCTGCCATTGTTCCGTCCGCTCGAGCCCAAGGAGCGAATGCTTGCTCGCGCACAATGTTTGGCGCAGATGGCGGCCGCGGTGGGGCTTGATTTGGGTAATGAAGTACTCCAGACAACGGCCCAGATTTGGGACGTATGGAACCGTGCCGGGTGGTAATATAGATACCAACGGTATGTAATTGACTTGAAAAGGGTAGCCACGGCTGCCCTTTTCAAGTCATTAAATACATACTAACAGTATGTATTTGGGGGCAGGCTTATGGCTGGGATGCGAAGAATTAGCGTTTCATTGGCGCCAAAAACAGTGCGATCTATCAGGCTATTTGGTCTTCTTGTTGCACAGCTGTGTGCGTATTCGATGCTGTCGGCACTGTGCTTTGCGTGTCCGCTTTATTTGTTCGATTGCAGCGGCTCCTCAACGTTATATGGCGCCGTCGCGGCGATAGCGTTCATACCGGGCGTGCTCGCGACTCCGGTTGGCGGGATTTTGGCGGATCGGGGAAAACATCGCGGGGTTCTTGTGGTACTCGGCATTGTTCTGATGGCTGCATCACTGCTGTTTATCCCCATGAAGCGTTCGCTGCCTCTTGCGGTTGTCGTGGCAGCAATGCTTTGCGTCCAATATGGCATCCAATCGCTGCTGAAACCGATGCTTCAAATTGAGGCGGTGCGCATGACGGGCCAAGAAAAGGTTGAGCGTGCCACTGCGTTGGTCTCGCAGATAATCATGATGAGCAATATCTTGGGGCCTGTAGTCGGGACGGCAGTCTATGGGTGCTTTGGTATCGATACTCTATGCGAAACCGCGGCGTTGACGTTTACGATTTCAGCCCTGCTGTTCGGGGGCGCACTCAAGCAAAATGCCTCATCTGAAACGATGGGAGACGGCGCGACTCGTACGACACGCCGAAACGATTTTCGGGAGTTGATTCGGTACCTGTCTCAAAACTCATCACTGCTCGTTGTGTTTTTGATTGCGGCTATTTTGAACCTTGCGTTAGTTGGGTTAACGATTGGTGCTCCCGTTATTGTTGCAAAGCATCTCGGAATGCAGTCATCCTTTGTTGGGATTATTGAGGTGGCAATGGGCTTAGGTGGTCTTGTCGGAAGTGGTTTGGTCGGTATTTGGCCACATCGTTTTTCCTTCAAGGGCATATGTCGATATGTTGCGATGATTAGTTTTGGAGTCGTACCGATTATTGTCGCACTACTGAGCGGTCCTGATGAATTAGCGTTTGCCGCGCTTGCGGCCGGCTCGGCATGGGTTATGGCGTGGGCAAGCATTACATCGGTCGAAATCGTTTCATTCGTTCAGCGGTCAGTGCCAAAGGAACTCTGCGGAAAAGTGCTGGCACTCGTTTATATGACGCTTTCCTGTGCAACGCCTATTGGCCAATTGGTTTACGGGCTCGCATATGATCGATGGACACCGGCGATTGTATTCGCAGGCATGTTGGCGGTGCTGACGTTGACGACGGCGCTGTTTAATCGGCTGATAAGTCGCTTATGGCGAATGTCTTAAGGCGCTGGGGGACCGTGAATTTGCGGAAGCATTGTCTCGCCGCGCCGGAACGCCATTGTTTGGGCATGCCTCTCCTTCGTCTACAATATCGTGCAGACGAAGGAGAGGCATGCTCATGATCAAGATGTTCGCGAGTGACTTAGACGGAACGCTGCTGAACGCCCTGCACGAGGCAGATGGGACCATCCGCCGTGCCATTCGCGAGCTGACCGAGGCCGGCCTGCATGTGGTTCCCGCGACCGGACGCTCGACGCTGCCGGTCGGCGAGCATGGCTTTACGGGCCTGACGCTTGACGCCTGCTGCTCCAACGGATCCATCGTGCGCGACAGTCATGGCGAGGTGCTCAAGACCTGGACCATCGACCCGCAGGTTACCGAGGAACTGCTCAAGGCGTTCCCGGACATTTGCTTCGACTGCTCCACGCCCGACGGCATGTTTTCGAGCGGGTCGTTCGAGATGCACCAGGCGGGTTTTAAGAAGGACAGCCCTATCAAGCGCATCGTGATGCGCGGCATGCGCGCGCGTGGCGGGTATCACGAGGAGCAGTATTTCGATCAGTCGATCGGCGACATCCTGCGTCATGACGTGTGTAAGATCAACTGCCGCGTGACCTCGCCCGATCTAGAGCGCGACCTTAAGGCGTATTTGGCCGAGCGCTCGGACCGCGTGGTCAACGCGCCGTTTGACCCGGTGATGTTTGAGATCACGGACGTGGCGTGCAACAAGGGTGAGAGTGTGGCCTGGCTGGCGGGCTACTACGGTATTGCCGAGGACGAGGTCGCGGTCTACGGCGACGGCGGCAACGATATCGCCATGCTCAAGCGTTTCCGCCACAGCTACGCGACCAAAAACGCAAGCGAGGCAGCCAAGGACGCCGCGAGCGCAACTATCGGCAGTTGCATGGTCCACGCCGTCCCCAAACACATGCTCGCCACCATGCGCAAGCAAAACTCTCGCACCGTCATCGAATAATGTGACAAAGGGACAGCCCCTTTGTCACAGGTGACGCTGGTCTCTTGAAATACGAACAAACATTCGCATATCTAACTGCGCTTTGATAGACTTGATACTGTTGGCGGCAGTTCCATGTGCCGGGCAACGCCCTCCATCTGATGGGAGGTGATGCCCATGACCGATCTGATTGATTTCGTGAGACTTCTGACCGCTTTGGTCTCGTTCTCCACGGCACTCGTCGGGCTTTCCGAGGCACTCAAGCAACGTTCGAAGCAACGTAAAAGGGGTCGCCGCCGCTAAGGCGTTGACCCCTTAATCCAAGCAACGGCGCTGCCCAGCTTTCCAGAACTTGGGCTGCCGTCGACACTATTCTACCCACGAATGACATTTTGAACAATCGGCAATGCCGCTCCAAAAGCCAGGCACAATTGGCACAACCTAGGCGGTCGCTGAATATGGCAAAGAAACTGTCCCTTTATCACATCCAAAATATTGCCTTTACGTGTTGATGCACACGGTGTGCAATAATACTCGCACTGTGCAATAGCGCACAGGCTGAGTAACAAGGAGGACGCTTGTCCCAGCTCGAGAAATGCGATCGCCGGTCCCTTCGCTCGCAGCGTGCCCTTCGCCAGGCACTTGCCAGCGAGCTTGCCGAAAGCGGCGACCTTTCGCGCATTAATGTCGCGTCGCTCACCGAGCGCGCTGGCCTTACGCGCCGTACGTTCTATTCGCACTACCGCGATATCCCCGACTTTATCAATCAAATCGAGGATGGCTTGCTGGCCGAGATCCGTGAGCGTATTGAGCTCATCACTGCAGCTCAGCTGCCCGATCTCTATCACAACATCGATGAGCTCGAGCCGGCGCCCGGTTCGGTTGAGCTGCTGCGTTATCTTGCGGCCAACCGCGACTTAATCGGTGCGCTGCTGGGTCCGGGCGGCGACCAGGCCTTCATTAAAAGGATCATCGACACCGCGCGTGAGGCTGTGGTGCCGCGTGCGCAGACGGGCATTTTGGGCCTGGCGCTGGGCACGTTCTTTGACTACTACGTCACCTATGTCGTGAGTGCCGAGGTCGGCATGATTCAGCGCTGGTTTGAGCGCGGGCTCACCGAATCGCCTGAGGCCATGGCGCGCATTATGACGGTGCTCGCTTTTGTGCGCCCTGGTGACCTGTATGGACAACCCATCGATATCAACGTGCCAGAATACGGCATGAAGCTATTGAACTTGCAGCTCGAGGACGCGGCCGACACCGCCGCAACCGTCGAGTCCAACAACTAAGAGGAGAGACAATGAGCAAACTCGTCGAGGGCATTAAGGACCGTATGGTCGCTGCCGCGCGTGAGGCTGCACCCGCCATGGTGGATGCTGCGCAGAAGGCCGCGACCGCAGCTGCCGAGAAAGTTGCCGAGGCAGTTGCCGATGCCAAGAACGCGACAGGGGAGACGTCCGTCGCTAGCGAGCCCGCCACCGCCGAGCCCGCAGTCACCACCGCCGCCCACGCCCCCGAAGGCGCGATCTTCAACCCCGAGAACGCCCGCGGCAACCTGCACCTGGGCATCGACGTGGGCTCCACCACCGTTAAACTTGCCGTGCTCAACGACGACAACCAGATCGTCTACGCTAAGTACCAGCGCCACCACACCGACGTTCGCGCCTGCGCCCGCGACCTGTTCGAGGGCGCTGCGACCGTGCTGCCGACGGCCCAGATGACCTGCGCCATTACCGGCTCGGGCGGCCTGCTGCTGTCCCAGTGGCTCGACCTGGAGTTTGTCCAGGAGGTCATCGCCAGCAAACGCGCCGTCGAGACCCTTATCCCGGCCACCGATGTTGCCATCGAGCTGGGTGGCGAGGACGCCAAGATCATCTACTTCGATAACGGCATCGAGCAGCGCATGAACGGCACCTGCGCCGGCGGTACGGGCGCGTTCATCGATCAGATGGCCACCCTGCTGCACACCGACGCGAGCGGCCTTAACGAGCTCGCGGCCAACGCCACCACCATCTATCCCATCGCCAGCCGCTGCGGCGTTTTTGCCAAGACCGACGTGCAGCCGCTGCTCAACGAGGGCGCCCGCCCCGAAGACGTGGCCGCCTCCATCTTCCAAGCCGTCGTGACCCAGACCATCTCGGGCCTGGCGTGCGGCCGTCCCATCCGCGGCAACGTCGCCTTCCTGGGCGGCCCGCTGCAGTATCTCTCCGAGCTGCGCCACCGCTTCTACCTCACGCTCAACCTGGACGAGGAACACCGTATCGTGCCCCAAAACGCTCACCTGTTTGTGGCGAGCGGCGCCGCCATGGCGCACGAGTCCAACAAGCTCAGCACGTTCCCGCAGCTCATCGAGGCCATCGATGCCCTGGGTGACACACAGGGTGCCGAGGTCGAGCGCCTGGACCCGCTCTTTGCCACCGACGAGGACTTTGCCGAGTTCAAGGGTCGCCACGACACCGAGGTCGTCCCCAAGGGCAAGCTCGACGGCTACACCGGCCGCGTGTTCATTGGCATCGACGCCGGCTCCACCACCATGAAGGCCGCGCTCGTGGGCGAGGACGGTCAGCTGCTGCACACCTGGTACGGCAACAACAACGGCGACATCCTAGGCACGGCCAAGGTCATCATGGCCGATTTCTACAACCACATCCCCGCGGGCTGCACCATCGGCCACGTGACCACCACGGGCTATGGCGAGGCGTTGCTCATCGAGGCCCTCAAGGCCGACTCCGGCGAGATCGAGACCGTTGCGCACCTGCGCGGCGCCAAGGCATTCCTGCCCGGCGTCGAGTTCATCCTGGACATCGGCGGCCAGGACATGAAGTGCCTGCGCGTCAAGGACGGCGTCATCGAGCACATCATGCTCAACGAGGCCTGCTCGTCGGGTTGCGGTAGCTTTATCGAGAGCTTCGCCGTCTCTATGAACATGGACGTGCGCGCGTTCGCCAACGCCGCCATCCATGCCAAAGCCCCGGTCGACCTGGGAAGTCGCTGCACGGTCTTTATGAACTCGCGCGTCAAGCAGGCGCAAAAGGAAGGCGCCACGGTGGGCGACATCGCGGCCGGCCTGTCCTATTCCGTCATCAAGAACGCCCTGTTCAAGGTCATTAAGCTGCGCGACCCCAAGGAGATCGGCAGCCAGGTGATCGTCCAGGGCGGCACCTTTATGTCCGACGCCACGCTGCGTGCGTTTGAGCAGCTTACCGGCGTTCATGCCGTGCGTCCCGACATTGCCGGCTGCATGGGCGCCTATGGTGCGGCCCTGCTCGCCCGCGATCGCGCCGGCGCCGACGGCACCTCGACCATCCTCTCGGCCGAGGACATCGCGCACCTCACCGTGACGCAAAAGCATGTCCGCTGCGGTCGCTGCTCCAACAACTGCCAGCTCACCGTCAACGACTTTGGCGGCGGCAGGCGCTTCATTACCGGCAACCGCTGCGAGAAGGGCGCCGGTCACAAAAAGCAGAAGACCGAGGCCCCCAATCTCTTCAAAAAGAAAAACGAGCTGCTCTTTGACCGCGAGGTGCTGAGCCCCGATGAGGCCCCGCGCGGCACCGTCGGCATCCCGCGCGCGCTCAACATGTACGAGAACTACCCCTTCTGGCACGCGTTCTTTACGCGCCTGGGCTTTAGCGTGCAGCTGTCCGACCAGTCGAGCAAGAAGACCTACCAGGCGGGCATCGAGTCCATGCCGTCCGAGAGCGTGTGCTATCCGGCCAAGATGAGCCACGGCCATGTTATGAACCTTATCGACCGTGACGTCGACTTTATCTGGATGCCGTGCGTGCGCTGGGAGCGCAAGGAGGACCCGACGGCTGGCAACTGCTATAACTGCCCCATCGTCATGAGCTACCCCACAGCGTTGGCGCTCAATATCGATGAGATCCGCGAGCAGAACATCGAGTTCCTGTACCCGTTTGTGCCCTATCACGATAAGACCGAGCTCAAGCGCCGCCTGTACCAGGTGCTCGCCGTCGACCGCGTGGCCGATGCTGAGGCCGGTCGAGGTCGCGTGCGCGGTCCCAAGATCACGCGCTCCGAGGTCGATGCCGCCGTTAACGCTGCCTTTGAGGCCGATGCGCGTTTCCACGAGGATATTCAGACCATGGGCGAGGAGGCTCTTAAGTGGGTCGAGGACCACGGCGGTCACGGCATCGTGCTTGCCGGTCGTCCCTACCATAACGACCCCGAGATCAACCACGCCCTGCCCGAGCTTATCTCGAGCTTTGGCTTTGCGGTCTTTACCGAGGATTCGCTCGCGCATCTGGTGAAGCCCGAGCGTCCCATCCGCGTCGTCGACCAGTGGATGTACCACAGCCGCCTGTACGCCGTCGCCCGTTTTGTGACGATGCGCAACGACCTGGACCTGATCCAGCTTAACTCTTTCGGCTGCGGTCTGGACGCTCTGACCACCGACCAGGTGCAGGAAATCCTTGAGGCCAGCGGTAAGATCTACACCGTGCTCAAGATCGACGAGGTGTCCAACCTGGGCGCCGCGCGCATCCGCATCCGCTCGCTCATGGCAGCGCTCAAGGACCAGGAGGCCGAGCGCTTGGCCGAGGCCACGGCCGCGGGCGACACCTACGAGCAGGGCGATGCCGCGCCGGTGGCGCCCTCCACGGATGCCCCCTCGTTCGCAAGCCGCAAGTACACGTTTGAGGCTCAGCGCGAGAGTGCTTCGGCCGCGTGGCCCAAGGTGCCCTTTACCGAGCAGATGCGCGAGGAGGGCTACACCATCCTGTGCCCGCAGATGGCGCCGATTCACTTTGACCTGGTCAAAGAGGTGTTCCGCGGTGCCGGCTACAACTTGGAGCTGCTGCCCTCGACCGATCACGACGCCGTCGAGGCCGGCCTGCGCTATGTGAACAACGACATCTGCTATCCGTCAATCCTGGTGACGGGCCAGATCATGGAGGCCATCGAGAGCGGTCGGTACGACCTGTCCAAGACGGCCGTGGTTATCAGCCAGACCGGCGGCGGCTGCCGTGCCACCAACTACATCGCGCTCATCCGCAAGGCCCTGCACGAGAGCGGCCACTCCGAGATCCCGGTGATCTCGCTTTCGGCAGTGGCGCTCGGCGAGGACAACCCCGGCTTTAAGATTACGCCGGCGCTGCTTAAGCAGGCAGTCTACGCGGTGCTCTTTGGCGACGTCATGATGCAGATGCTCTACCGCTGCCGCCCGTACGAGGCCACGCCCGGCGCTGCCAACGCACTCTACGAGGAGTACATGGCACGAGCCCGCAAGCTGGCGCCCAAGTTCAACCGCCACAACTACACCAAGCTGTGCCGTGAGGCCATCCGCGCGTTCGACACCATGCCGCTCGTGGGCGAGGGTACCAAGCCGCGCGTGGGCGTGGTCGGTGAGATCTTGGTCAAGTTCCACCCCACAGCCAACAACCACGTGGTCGACGTTATCGAGCGCGAGGGCTGCGAGGCCGTGGTACCGGGCCTGCTCGACTTCTTCCTGTACTCCATGAGCAACGCCGAGCTTCAAAAAGACGAGCTGGGAAGCTCTGCCACGGCGCGCGCTAGCATGCAGGCGCTCATTAAGCTGGTGGACTGGATGCGCACGCCGGTGGAGGAGATGCTCGAAAAGTCCCGCCGCTTCGAGGCGCCCGAGCGCATTGGCACCATGGCGGACAAGGCTCGTACGGTGCTTTCGGTGTGCAACAACATGGGCGAAGGCTGGCTGCTCACGGCCGAGATGCTCGACCTGATCGACCACGGTGCGCCCAACATCATCTGCACGCAGCCCTTCGCGTGCCTGCCCAACCACGTAGTGGGTAAGGCTGTGATCAAGGAGCTGCGCCGTCAGCACCCCGAGAGCAACATTGTCGCGGTGGACTACGACCCCGGTGCATCCGAGGTCAACCAGCTCAACCGCATTAAGCTCATGATCAGTGTGGCCAAGGAAAACATGCGCGCCGGCAAGGGCTTTAAGCTCGAGAAGGTGGCGCCGCTCGCGATGGACGAGGTCACCGGCCAGATGCGTGCCCACGATGGCTGCGTGAGCTGCGGCTCGGTCGACGAGAGTGCCGTGGCGTCGGTCGCTGAGCGCCTGGGACGCGGCATTAAGAAGTAACTGGCCTGCTTTGGGCTAGATAT
Source organism: uncultured Collinsella sp. (assembly GCA_900541205.1). Lineage (GTDB taxonomy): Bacteria > Actinomycetota > Coriobacteriia > Coriobacteriales > Coriobacteriaceae > Collinsella. The sequence continues at coordinate 40,925 of UQIV01000009.1, forward strand.
GAGGCAAACGGGTGGCAGCCGTACCGGCTACCACCCGTTTTTGCTGGACATATGTTGCGTAAATGACCTTGCTGCAGCCTTCTGTGGGCTCGTATTTCAGAAGTGCGGTGAAAAACGCGAACCTCCCGAGCACACTGCTTTTTTAGGCTCTCGTGACCTGCGGTTTTGTTGCTAAAAAAGTCGGTCTGGTCGGCGAAGCTCAATTTTTCACCGCACTTCCGAAAACAGCGGTTCAGCAGCGTCAAAAAATGCCCTCAAAATCGAGAGTTAATGAACAGGTGTTGCCGTTCGCCGCAAATTACCGTCCGTTTATAGAACCAACCCCTGGCTCGTAGCCTCCATACGGTTGAATAAATACACATCTATGGAATTACGTAAGAGAGGACTGTTCCTATGAGCTACAAGACCGTTTGCGTTGCCGGCGGCGGCGTGCTGGGAAGCCAGATTGCCTTTCAGGCAGCCTACTGCGGCTTTGATGTAACGATTTGGCTGCGCAGCGAGGGCAGCATCGGCCGCACCCAGCCCAAGATCGATCATGTGCGCGAGGAGTACATCGCTGCTATCGAGGGCATGGCGGACGGCACGGGCGAGTGGTGTGCCGGCATCGCCGACAGCGACCAGCCCTTCGACAAGGAAGCGGCACTCGCCGCCGTTGAGCGTGCTTACTCCACGCTCAAGCTGGAGCTCGATCTTGCCAAGGCAGTGGCCGACGCCGACCTGGTCATCGAATCTATGGCCGAGGACACCCAGGCAAAGATCGACTTCTACAAGAAGCTCGCCCCGGTTCTGCCGCAAAAGACCGTCATCGTCACCAACTCTTCTACGCTGCTGCCGAGCACCTTTGCCAAGTACACCGGCCGCCCCGAGAAGTACCTATCGCTACACTTTGCCAACTCCATCTGGAAGAACAACATGACCGAGGTCATGGCACAGGACCAAACCGACAAGCGCTACTTCGACGAGCTCGTCGACTTCGCCAACGACATTCGCATGCTGGCGCTTCCCGTCAACAAGGAAAAGAACGGCTACCTGCTCAATTCCATGTTGGTGCCATGGCTGCTCTCGGGCCTTGACCTGTATGTCTCGGGCGTGAGTGACCCCAAGAGTATCGACCTCGCATGGACGCGCGGCACTGGCGCGCCCAAAGGTCCGTTCCGCGTGTTCGACACGGTGGGCATCCAGACGGCCTACAACATCGTTATGCAGTATCAGAAGGTCCCGGGTCTGGTGAGCCCGCTGCTCAAAAAGATGATGATGCCCTACAACTTTAAGGCCATGGCCTCCGTCCTCAAGAAAATGCTCGACGAAGGTAAGCTGGGCGAAAGCTCGGGCGAGGGCTTCTTCAAGTACTAAAAAATGACCTCTCGGGGACGGAGGAAAACGGATCATTTTCGGCCGCCAACAGTGAGAAGATGGACCCAGAAATAGAAAGGAGTGGCAATGGGCCGGCTCGGGCTTTGAGGACAAGTTGCTGCAGGCCCAAGGCGATTTTTCGCTCAACGCGGGCCAGCACAGTGTGACGTATCTGCCGAGTTCTGACACGGCAACGACCGGTCGCTACCAGGTGCTGCTGTACGACAACAACTATGGCGCGGCCGAAAGCTATCCCAAGTTCGACTGGGGCCAGCTGGACGCCGCGGTGGTGACCGACTACAGCCGCGGCACGCATTCGTTTGGGTGCATCTTTACAGTGGACGAGACGGCGCGCACCTACGAGCTCGAAGACCAGATCGCCGTGCCGTTTTCGGGCTATGTGAGCAGTGCGCAGCGCGTTGGTGATTCAAATAGCATGCTCATGGCATCGGGCCGGGCGGGACCTTTACCGAGTGCGATCGGTACGGTCTGGCCATCACCACCTACGAGATGGAGGCCGAGAAGTACATCTATCGCGTGTACAAGTACGAGCTGTAGGGCCGCGCTTAGGTTTGACCAATGGAGTATGAAAACACGCCGTTCGCCGATGCCCCCTCCGCGAGTGGCAGCCATATGGTTTGATGTTAGAAACATATAGTTGTCGTCAGCCTGCTGGCGACGTTCCCCCTGATATCGGAGGTTCCAGGTATGTTTCGCGCTCCGTTAAACAACTATCGATTGGGCTAACATGGGCCGCCGTGCTATTTCGATAACCCTTGCAGTGATCTGCCTGGCTGTGCTCCTGGGCGCTACAGGGCTGTTTGCTATAAGCCGAGAAACGTCCTATATGCAGGAATGCGCTTCCGAAGGGTTTGCCATTGACGGTTACTATCGGGACGACAAGACGAGTCTGGAAACCCTGGCCTTTCTTGAAGAGGATAACCATCGGTGGCAACTGGTCGACAAAGACGGCAGCTGCGTTGACGGGCAGTTTAAGCGTACGGATGACCCCAACATCCTGATATTAAAGAAGGAAAACGGCGAAGAATTCGGCACGGTTCACGTTGCGTATATATCGCGCCGACGCAATCAGGGGCAGCTCTATCTATTTAGAGATAGCAAAGTGACCCGATTTTATCTGGTGAGCACCAAACCTGCGTTTATGGTGGAGTCTGGCGATGTCGATCCGGCCAGTTGATTCACGGCAATAAAACGGCGAGCGGGGCGCGGGTGTGAACTGAACCCCTCTATTTGCTCGTGTCCGTATCGCGTCTGCGTCTCGTCGTAACTTGCGTCCGTGCGCGCATTCATCCCGCGCCGGTATCATTTCACATCGAACTCCACGCGATCGAGTTCGGGCACATTGAGGTCGATGAGTTTGCGAGCGACGTGGCGGTCGTGCGCCCCGAGTGCCTCGCTTGTCGTCACATGGGCGACAATCTCGCGCTCGACGATGCCCTCCTCCTCGCCTTCGGTAGCCGAGGTCTCGACGGCGACGGTGTAGTCCTTAAAGCCTGGCAGCACCGCCGCAAGCTCGCGCGTGGTCTCGGTGACGCCGTAGCCGTCCTGCACGCCGGCCTGCGCCGAGCCAATAGACCCCGCCGTCATAACGATGCAGGGGATGGCAAAGACTACCGTGCCCACAATGATGCGGCGGCGCACCTTGCGCGATAGCTCGTCGACCTCGGCGTTTTCTTCAGCAGTCACAATACCGTCGCCGTTCAGGTCGCGCTTGAGCGGCACGCGCAAAAGAAGCAGTACGGCTTCGGCGGCCAGTGCGATAAAGACCACGTTGATGCCAAACTCATAAAGCGCCGAGAGAAACAGCGACCCGCTTGCGATGGCGATGCCATAGCCCGCCGCGCACAGGGGCGGCATGAGCGCGGTCGCCACAGCCACGCCGGCGATGAGCGTGGCGGGTTCCTGGTCGCGCGAGTTGCCCAGGCCACCCGCAAAGCCGCCTGCGAGCGCGACAGCAAGGTCCCACACAGTCGGTGTCGAATTGTCGAGGATGGCGGCCGTGGTGGTGCCAAGGGGCGAGAGCTTAAAGTACAACGTGGACGTGACCAGGCAAAAGGCCATCTGTAGCGCGAGGCCGGCGACGGCCTCGACGGTAATCTCACGGTCGAGCGTGGCGATGCCATATGCCATGGCAAGAACCGAGCCCATGAGCGGGCAGATGAGCATGGCGCCAACGATGGCAATGTCCGAGTCGATATCGAGGCCGATGCTCGCGATCAACATGGCAATGATCAGGATGCATAAGTGCGAGCCAGTCAGGCGCGCCCCGTTTACAAAGCGCTTGCGAATCACGTGATAGGGCGCGCGTCCCTCGCGAATGTTGAATGCCTGCTTTAGAAAGCGGCTTGCGTTCTCCATGGCCTCGCTGTGAGCGGGGCGGATGCCATGGCGCCGATGATGGCGCTCACGCAGTCGCTTGAGCTGTTGTTTATCGAGTTCCATGTCCACCTCGTATTGCCGCAGGAACGCGGGTGCGTTCGCAGCATGTACTCTACACCGTGACGGGCGGGGCGGTCATCTTGACATGGAACTTAGGCGAGCAGGCAAAGGAAGACACGCCACATACGAGTACTGCCGAGGGTTTCGACAGATACAGAAAGAGCGCGGGGCCGGATGGTCTCCGACCCCGCGCTCTGCGTTGGTGCGTTGTTGTTCGGCTTATCCCAGCAGGCTCAAGCCAACGGAGACAAACGCCAGGATAACGCCGACGATAGACTCGCCACCGAGCAGACCGCTGGCGACAACCAGGCCCTGCTCCTGGAAGGCGGCGTCCTTGGCGGCCTTTTCCTCGTCCGAAAGACCGGCCTCGGCGTCGCGGTGAGCGGCCCACTTGTCGTAGGCGAGCTTAACGCAGGAGCCCAGGAAAGCCGTGAGCGACATATAGAACGGCAGGTACACGCCCAGACCGATCATCATGGCCGGAATGCCGAGCCAGTACATGACGATGCCGGCGATAAAGCCGCCTGCGAACCACGGCACGCTCGGGATGCCCGAGACCATGGTGGCGACCACGCTTGCCTGCGCGGCAACGAAGCTCTTGTCGGGGCCAAAGGCGTCCGGACCATAGGCAGTGACGAGCGCGACCATGACGGCGGCAGCGACCAGGGCGCCCACGATGCCGCCGATGGCCTGGCCGATCCACTGCGCACGCGGGTTGGTGCCCAGCACGGCGCCGGCCTTAAAGTCGTTCATGACGTCGCCCGCAAGGCCGCACGCCACGGCCACGATGCCGGCGATGAAGAACAGCTTGACCTGCGCGAGCTGCGCGAAGGCAGCCACGATGAGCATGACGATGAGGCCAAAGATCTCCATGGGGTCGATACCCGTCTGGCCGCAGCTCTGCGCGCTCATGATGGTGGTGACAAAGGTGAACAGCGTGACGATGACGGCTGGAACGGGGCCAAGATCGAGTACGATGGCAACGATCACGGCGATGGCGGCAGCGCCCAGGCCGATGATACCGGCGTCGAGCTTAAGGGAGCCCGAGATGAGCGACTGCTCGTCGGTGTCGGTGGAGCTGTCGGCGGCGAGGCCGCGGACGATACCGGCGACCTGCGGCAGGATGTCCTTGAGGACGACGGCGACGCCAAAGCCCATCATGAGGCCCATACCCAGGGACTTAACAATGCCCTGTGCGGTCATAACGTCAAACAGACCGGCAGCGGTGCCGCCGACAATGATGCCAAAGTTGCCCAGCAGCGCGCCGGCAAACCAGAACGCGACGGGGGCGAAGCCCACCAAAAAGCCGATGGACAGCAACATGGGCGAGTTGTAGATGGCAAAGGTCACGCCGGGGATATTGAGCGTGCACAGCATGCTGGGAACCACGCCCAGGGCGTCGCGCAGCACGCTGTATATGCCGGCGATGGCCATGGAGCCAAAGAGCTGCTTGCCGGTCTTGCCGCCGGCCTCGGTAGCACGCAGGGTTTGAGCTGCGGCGTTGCCGGTGGGGAACTCAAGCGCGGCGTCCACGATAAAGTGACGGTGGATGAGTGCTGTCGCCAGAAGGCCCAAGATGGTGCCGGCGAGTGCCACGATAAACATGTCGAGCCAGCTGATCTGGTCGGCATAGCCCAGCATCCAGGCGCCCGGGATGGTAAACGCCAGACCGCCGGCGACCATGGCGCCTGCGGACATGATGGTGTGGGTGACGTTTGCCTCGTTGAGGCTGGCGTTGCCCATGAGCTTAAGGAAGAACAGCGAAATGACGGCAGCGAAAATGATCGGCCAGGGGAGCGCACCCATCTTGAGGGCGGTATAGGCCGAGCTTGCCGTGATGATCACGCAGCCAAGGACGCCGATGACGACGCCGCGCAGCGTGAGTTGCCCGTGCATCGAAGCGCGGTTCGAGGGATTGCTCATATAAAACTCCTTTGCGTATATCCGCTTCCCCCGGGAGCGCCGCTACGGATACGGCGCGGGAAGTCGGGTTACCAAGGGCCGCCGCGTGAGCTCGCGCGCGACCGCGCACCAGTATAGCCGCAAGCTAGTCATTTTGGGATGACTGGTTTAGGTAGGCGATATACTGCTGGGCAGACGAAAGGAGCGCCGACGATGCTTAATGGGTGCGCATATATATTGACGGTCGACGTGGGCAACACGTTCATTCGCTTTGGCCTGTTTGCCGAGGATTCGGCCGCGGCGCAGGAATGTCCGCTTGCGACGTGCGAGATCACCACGCCGTCGAGCATCACAGCAGACGAGGCGCGCATGCGTCTCGTGCAGGTCATGGCCGCACTGGCGGCCGATGCGGGCATGCCGGGTGCGCTTGTGCCCGCGGCTGCTGTGCTGAGCTGCGTGGTCCCGGCGCTCGAGCGCCCGTGGAAGGCGGCGCTTTCCCGTACCTGCACGGGGCGCGTGCTCACCGTGGGGCCGGGACTTAAGACCGGCATGCCCGTGCACTACGATGACCCGGCCGAGATCGGTCCTGATCGCATCGCCGATGCCGTGGCGGCCCGCGCCGTCTACGGCTCTCCCTGCATCGTAATCGACTTGGGCACGACGACCAATATCGAGGTCATCGACGCGCACGGTACCTTTGTCGGCGGCGTTATCGCGCCAGGCCTGGCGCTCGGCGCCCGCTCACTTTCGGCGGCAGCAGCGCGCCTACCCCAGGTTGAGCCCTCGGCGCCGACACACGTCATCGGCCGCAATACGCGTGAGGCCATGCGCTCGGGCGTGGTTCTGGGCGAGGTGGCGCGCATCGACGGCATGCTCGACATGGTGCTTGCCGAGATGCGCGCGACCAAGGCCGCGGGGGAGGGCAACGTGCCCATCGTCATTACCGGCGACGATGCCGAGGCGCTTGCGGCGCTGGTCGGCCATAGCCTGACGGTCGATGATGCGCTGACGCTGCGGGGTCTCGCCGAGCTCTACCACATCAACCAAAAGCCCCGTCGCGCGTAGGGCGAGGAGCTGGTGGGATAAGCGCCCCTACCTTCCACCTGCTACAATGGGTCAAACTGTTGCGATTACGGAGGTGTCTGCCATGTCGGACGATCTTCATCAAACCGCGTCGGGCAAGCGCCGCGACGTCATTAGCTGGGACGAGTTCTTTATGAGCGTGGCCATCGCCGCGCAGCGCCGCAGTAAGGACCCCAACACGCAGGTGGGCGCGTGCATCGCCAACACCAACCACCGCATCCTTTCGGTGGGCTACAACGGTACGCCCTCGGCGCTCAACGACGACTTTTTCCCGTGGGGCACGAGTGACGACCCGTTGCAGGATAAGCACAACTACGTGGTGCATGCCGAGGCCAACGCCGTGCTCAACTACCGCGGCTCGCTCAAAGACCTCGAGGGTTCCACGGTCTACGTCACGCTGTTCCCGTGCCACGACTGCGCCAAGATCCTGGCGCAGGTAGGTGTAGGCGAGGTTGTCTACCTGGACAATAAGTATGCCGACACCGATGACGGCCGTATCAGCCGCCGCATTCTCGACTCCTGCGGCATCAGCTACCGCCAGGTCATCGTCGATGTCCAGATTGGTACCGGGGGACAGGCTCAGCAGTAGCGCGTGCCAACGCCAGCTGGCGGCAAAACAGCTAAAAGAGCCCCGTCCCAAATTGACTACTCGTGAAAGTCGCGTCTGCGCGCATGGACGGCTCGTGAGCGGGTACATGGCTGTAGTAACATAGCTTCTGTCCGCGGGCGTGCCCGCGTTATTGTGAGAAAGGAGCCCCTGTGGCTGTTAACGAAGAGCTGCTTAAGAAGGTTCTTGAAGAGATTCGCCCCAACCTGCAGGCCGATGGCGGCGATATGGAGTATGTGGGCGTCGACGACGAGGGCGTCGTCAAGCTGGAGCTGCAGGGCGCCTGCGCCGGCTGCCCCATGAGCTCACTGACCCTGTCTATGGGCATCGAGCGTATCCTGAAGGAGCATGTGCCCGGCGTTACCCGTGTCGAGCAGGTCAATGTTTCCGGCGAGGCCGAGGACCTGTACGACGAGTACGCGCCGTTCTAAGATGCGAAGGCTGCGGACGGTGCGCTCCGCATAGACGTTACGCCCAGATATGCGGCTGCGAGCGCAAGGCCCGCGGCCGCATTTGTATGTAGGGAGCAGGGGATCGATATGCTCAACGACTTCTACCACATGCTTGATCCCGTCGCGATCTCGGCGGGCCCCATCACCATCTACTGGTACGGCCTGGCCTACGTGGTCGGCGCTCTGCTCACGGCGGTCGTTATGTACCGCACACAGCGTCGTTGGGGCTTCGACATTACGATTGATGACCTGACGAGTGTCGTGGTCGGCGCGGTCTTTGGCCTCATCATCGGCGCGCGCCTGTTTTACGTCATCTTCTATGGCGATGGCTACTATTGGACCCACCCGCTCGAGATCTTTGCCACCAACGAGGGAGGTATGAGCTTCCACGGCGGCCTGGTGGGTGGCATCTTGGGCGGCATCATCGTGTGCCGCATGTACAAGCTTGATGCATGGACCGTCGCCGACCTTGCTGTGATCGGCGCCCCGCTGGCCTTGTGCCTGGGCCGTTGTGCCAACTTCGTCAACGGAGAGCTGTGGGGCAAACCGACCGATCTGCCCTGGGGTGTGGTCTTTGGCGGCACCGCGGGCGATATGCCGCGCCATCCCTCCCAGCTCTACGAGGCGTTTCTTGAGGGCGTCGTGCTCTTCTGTATTTTGCAGGTGCTCAGCCGCAAAAAGCCGCTGCTGCCCCAGGGCACGTTTATGGGCGTGTTCGTGATGGGGTACGGCATCGTCCGCTTTTTGGTTGAGTTTGTGCGCGTGCCCGATGCGCAGCTGGGCTATCTGCTGGGCGGCGTCATCACCATGGGCCAGCTGCTGAGCTTGCCGCTCGTGATCGCCGGCCTGGCGCTCATCATCTTCGCCCGACACCGCAATCGTCCCCAGCGCATCTACCTCGACGCCTAACCAAGACCACCACAAAGGGGACAGGCACCTTTGTGGTGGTCTTGCCGAGTTTGATAGGTTTCTAGAAAGGCTTTCGGACTGTGAAGGATTCCGACCTCTCCACAACGGCTGCGCGCGACGCTGCCCGCATCGTCTGGTTTAAGCGCTACCCCGCCAAGCAGACGCTCATCGCATTTTTGCTCGCGCTGTTGGCGACCACGGCGTTTTCCATCGATCCCGCCCCGGTGTCGAGCAACGCAGTCTTGGCGATTGATCCCAAAGCCTCGGGCATGCTGTACGTGTGCTACGAGGTGCTCCTCTCGTTTGCCGGCCATACCGACGCGGTCATGCTGCTTGCGCTTGCCTGCCTGCTCACGCTGCCGTTTCGCTACGTATTCTTTGGCCGCGGCGACGCCTGGCGTCCCTCGGTGATCCTTCCGTCGCTGTTCTTTGCCGTCTGCATGGTGTTTGGCCGCAGCTACGACCTCACCGATTCGGCCGAGATCGTGCTCGGCGACAAGGCGCGCATCATCTGCGCCTGGATAGGCGGTGCGGGCTGGATGCTCTTGGCGGTCGTTGCCTTCTACCTTGCCTTTGAGTGTCTAGATTGGCTGAGCTCTCGGCGCATTCCGTTTTCCGAAGCGCACTTTGGCCGCGTATGGCGTGTGGCTCACGCTGTGCTCTCGGTCCATCCCTTTGCCGGGCCCTTCCTGGTGCTTATGGTCGCCTGGGCGCCCACGCTCATCGCTTCGATGCCCGGCCTTTTTATGGGAGACACGGGTGCGCAGATTCGCCAGTGGTTCAACTATCCCAACGGCACGAGTGACTACCTGCGTCTGCTCAATCCCAATGTGTTGCTCAACGGACATCACCCCGTGGTGCACACGGCTATCATCGGTTCATGCGTCCAGCTGGGGCTTTCACTGTTCAACAGCGCCAACGCAGGTCTTGCCATCTACACCTGCGCTCAGTTCGTCATTACGGCCGCCTGCATGGCCTATTCCATCTCGTCGTTGCGCAAGCTGGGCGTGAGCCTGCCGGTCCGCGGCGTAATCCTGCTGTTCTTTGTGTTTATGCCCATGTTCTCCAACTACGCGGCCTTGCTTACCAAAGACGTGCTGTTTGCCGACGCGTTTTTGGTGCTGCTGGTACAGACCGTCAAGCTCGTGGCATGCGGCCTGCCCCGTCGCGATGCCAATGCCGAGCGCGCGGGCGAACAGAGGCCCGTGCTCTTTGCACGCCATGACTGGCTGCTGCTCGCTCTGGGCGCCATGGGTTCCACGTTTCTGCGCAACGGCGGCCTGGTGTTTCCCCTAGCGGCATGCGTAATCGCGGCGGCGTTTTGCGCATGGGACGTGCATGTTGCTCGTCGTGCAGCCAAGCAGGCTAGTGCTGCGCCTTCGGGCACCATCCCGCGTTTCCGCTGGGTGGGAGTTCTTGCGGTGCTTGCACTCTGCCTTGCCTCTAATATGTACTTCACCAAGGTCTTTATGCCGGCGCACGACATCACACCTGGTTCCAAGCGCGAAATCCTCTCGATTCCGTTCCAGCAGACGGCTCGTTTCGTCCAAAAGCACGACGGCCTCAACTCGGGCGTCAACCCCACGGTTAAGGAAGACGGCACCATCGTGGAGGCTCCTTGCGACGGTTCGGTGACCGACGAAGAGCGTGCCGTGATCGACCGCGTGCTCAAGTACGAGAACCTGGGCCGCCGCTACAACCCCGACAAGTCCGATGCCGTCAAGAATTGCTTTAACGAGTACGCCTCGCAGGAGGACATCAAGGCCTATTTTGAGGTGTGGGCCCAGATGTTTAAGAAGGATCCCGAGTGCTATATCTCGGCGCTCATCAATAACTACTACGGCTACTTTTATCCGAGTGCCCGCGATGCGTGGGTCTACAGCACGGCGCGCAGTGCCGAGATTATGGCGAAGCCCGATAACCTTAAGTACTTCGACTTCCATCCGGTCGATAGCAAGGTTGTGCGCTGGTGCGACCACCTGATCAACCTGTATCGCGTGGCAGTACAACGCATCCCGTTTATCTCGCTCACCATGAGCTCGGCCACCTATGTATGGATCATGATCGCCGTGGTGGTCTACCTGCTGCGTCGTCATTCATGGCGTGCGCTGGCGATCTGGGTGCCGCTGTTGGGCGTGCTCGCCGTGTGCCTGATTGGCCCGTGCAACGGCTCGACTTACATGCGCTACCTGTATCCGGTCATCGCCTGCATGCCCTTCGCCATCGGCGCCACCGTCACCCGCAGCGACTTCCTCTGGTTCTAACTTGGTGCATTGAGGTCAGGTTTCTTTGCACCAAAGGGGCCATCATCACGACGCCTTCATTTTGGGGTTTATCTCGCAGGCCAGTAGGTATATCATAACGACGTTTGTTTATATTGCCCGAGCATCTGTGCTGGGCTTTAGGTCGAAACCGATAGGAGACACGTATGTCCGGACACTCTAAGTGGGCCACAACCAAGCATCGTAAGGGCGCGCAGGACGCCAAGCGTTCCGCCCTCTTCTCCAAGCTCAGCCGCAACATCACCGTTGCTGCCCGTCTCGGCGGTGACCCGCTGCCCGAGAACAACGCCAGCCTCGCCGCTGCCGTTGCCAAGGCCAAGGCTCAGTCCATGCCTAAGGACAAGATTAAGTCCGCTATCGACAAGGCTTTTGGTTCGGGTGCCGATGCCGCCGTCTACGAGAACATCGTGTACGAGGGCTACGGTCCCGCCGGTGTCGCCGTCTACGTCGACTGCCTGACCGACAATCGCAACCGTACCGCTGCTGATGTCCGTTCCGCCTTCTCCCACGCTGGTGGCAACCTGGGCACCTCCGGCTCCGTCGCCTTCCAGTTTGAGCGCAAGGGCCAGATCGTCGTCGCCAAGGAGATCCTGGACGAGAACGCCAAGAAGGAGACCATGATCGCCAACGGTGCTGCCGGTGACGAGGATGAGTTCATGATGGCCATCGCCGAGGCCGGTGGCGAGGACTACGAGGACGCCGGCGAGGAGTGGATCGTCTGGACTACTGCCAACGAGGTCATGGCTGTCTCCAAGGCGCTCGAGGAGCAGGGCGTCCAGGTCAAGGGTTCCGAGACCACCATGGTCCCGACCACCCCGACCGAGGTCTCCGGCGCCGACGCCAAGAAGGTTCAGCGCCTCATCGACCGTCTTGAGGAGCTCGACGACGTCCAGGATGTTTACAGCACCATGGACATGACCGACGAGGTCATCGCTGCCCTCGAGGAGGAGTAGCGCCCGCACGGGTTAAGCCGTGCATATCTGGGCATAATGAAGCGAGCATGCAAGCCTCGTGGAATAGATGAGCCGGATCCGCGTGCGTAGAGCACCGGACCCGGCTCTTTTATAATGATGCGAACCGTTTTGCATTTTGAGAGCCGAGATTTGAAGGGAGCGCCGCGTGCGCGTACTCAAACGAGCCCTAGCGATCGTGTATCTTGCCGCCACCATCGTGGCGCTGGGTACGCTTGTCTGCCAGTTTTGGGGGCCGTATACGTATCGCTTTATGCTGCTGATGCGCGACCCCATGCCGCGCATTGTCGTGACGGCATGCGGCGGAGTTGTGGCGATCGGCGTGCTGGTAAGCTTCTTCCGCCTGATGTTTGCTCGTCGCGAGCCGTCCTGCGTGCATCCGGCGGGGGAGCGCAATATCGAGGTCACGCTCGCGGCGCTTTCTTCGTGTGCCAGGGCTGCTGCCGAGCGTGACGACCGCGTGATGGTCGAGCATGTCGAGGCCCGCGTCCAAGGCTCCGACGATTCGCACGTCCGATTTAAGGTCGAGGCTATCGCGCTTGACGATAAGGACGTGGCATCTCTGGCTACCGCGATGCAGCAGCGCATCGAGGAAGCTTGCGACACCATGCTCGGCACGCCGGGTACGACCACGCGCGTCCGTTTTTTGCCGTCCAAGACTACCGTCCAGACCGTGGAGGTTTCCGGTGAGTGATACCAATCAAGATAAGACCGCTCGTACGCCGCGCCTGACGATTGACCAGAGTGCCACGCCGGCGAGCGAACCTGTTGATTCCAAAGCAGAGGCAACCGAGTTGCAAGACGCGGCGGCCGCGGATTTTGACGAGGCTATGGGTCTCATCAAGGGTACGGGCGCTGCCATCTGGAGCTATGCTGTGCGTCATCCCAACACCACGCTCGGCGCCGTCGCGGGCTTTATCCTCGCCGTGTTGGTGCTCACGTTGGGCCTGTGGGACACGCTCGTCATTGCATTCTTCGTGCTGATCGGCGCTGTGATCGGCCAAATTCGCGACGGCGAGAACGGGATCGTCAACTTCTTCGGCCGTCTGTTTAGCGGTCGCTAATATGTATTCGACTGTCGCATCCGCGGCAGGCATAAGGAGGAACCATGGCTTTTAATACGAAGGTCGATGTAGCCGATACCGAGCCCGAGGAGAACGAGGCGGTCGTCGCCGAGGCCGAAGACGTAACGCTCGAGGACGAGACTCTCGTCGAGGCCGAGTCCGATGTGGATGAGGACGATGAGGAGGCGGACGAGTCCGAGGACTCGCTGACCTATTCCAACGGTGTGATCGAGAAGATCGTTGCCATGGCCACCCGCGAGGTTCCGCACGTTCTGGGCATGAAGGGTAACCTCATGCACTTTGTGCAGGAGCAGTTTGGTGCCGAGAATCTGACCAAGGGCGTGACGGTCGAGGTCACCGATGACAATCGCGTGGTCGTCAACATCTCCGTCATCATCGAGTACGGCGCCTATGCGCCCGCGATCTTCGACGATGTCAAGGCGCGTGTCACCGAGCGCCTTGCCGCGATGACCGGCCTTGAGGTGGCGGGCGTCAACCTGCGCATCGAGGACGTCATCACCCCCGAGGAGTACGAGCACCGCACCAGCCAGCACGAGTAAACTTCCAAATAGGGACAGGTTTGTTTTGGCAGGTTTTATCTGCGAAAACGTTAAACGGCCGACCGCGCAAGCAAAAGCGTGGCCGGCCGTTATTTGTATGCCCCCCGATGTAGGCATACCGCTCGTCTAACTAGGGGTTGCAATCGACGCGTTCCGCGTTACCCTAATGGGCGCATTGTTTCCAAATTGTTAACGAGGGGTTGCCGTAATGGCTGACGAGCACGAAACAGAAAGCAAGGCATGGGCGATTGAGGCCGCCGCGGCAGAGGCGGCATCGCGTGCTGCCGAGGAGATGCATCGTCCTCCCGTGGTGCCGATGGAGTGCGTGGTTGATCGCACCGATATCGAGCGCGGCGAGCGTGCCGGTCAAAAGCGTAGCCAGGAGCCGGGCTTCCCGCGCTTTTTTGCTGAGCTCAATCTGGGCCTGATTCTTACGGCCTTCGCCATCGTTGCGTTTAAAACCCCTAATCACTTTGCTTTTGGCGGCACCTCGGGCGTGTCGGTCATTCTGTCCACGCTGTTCCCGACCCTGCCCGTCGGCGTCTTTATGTGGATTATTAACGCGGTTCTCGTCGTTTTGGGCTTTATCTTTTTGGAGCGCAAGGCGATTCTTTGGAGCGTCTTCGCTTCGTTTGCTTTGTCCGCCTATGTTTCGCTGTTTGAACTCTTTATTCCGACCGATGTCTCTCTGACGGGTGATATGTGGCTCGACCTGTGCTTTGCCGTCATCTTGCCGGCGCTCGGCAGCGCTATTGTCTTTGACATCGGCGCCTCGACGGGTGGCACGGACATTCTTGCCATGATCCTCAAGCGCCGCACGACGCTCGAGATTGGCCGCGCCCTGCTGCTGGTCGATATCGGCATCGTGACCATCGCGGCCTTTTTGTATGGCCCGCGTGTCGGTCTGTATTGCGTGCTCGGCCTGTTTGCCAAGACACTCGTGGTCGACAAAGCCATCGAGAGCATTCACCTTCGTAAGGTCTGCACGGTCATTTGTTCCGAGCCCCTTAAGGTCGAGGAGTTTATCGTCAAGCATCTCAACCGTACGGCGACCATCAGCCGCGGCTACGGTGCCTTCTCGGGCAAGTGCGTGACGGTGATCATGAGCGTGCTGAGCCGTCGCGAGGCCGTGCAACTGCGCCGTTACGCGCGCGAAGTCGATCCGGGTGCCTTTATCACGATCGTCGACAGCTCCGAGATCGTCGGCAAGGGCTTCCGCGGAACGAACTAGCACAGACGTATTCAACGAACCGCCTGCTGGCGCCGTGTACCTTGCAAATCGGTCATCTTTGAGTATTTGACCCCACATTGGGCAATAATGATGCTAAAGACATCGTTTGCGATCCAAGTGATTTGTTCAAGATACGAAGGGATGATTCTATGTTCTGCTCGCAGTGTGGCGCCCCCATGGGCGATAACGACAAGTTCTGCGGCGTGTGTGGTGCTCCTAATGCCGGTGCCGCTGGCCCCGCTCCCCAGGGACAGCCTCAGCCCCAGCAGTTTGTTCCGCAACCGCCCGTTGTGAATGCGCCAAAGGGCTGTGTGGCTCAGGCGTTCCAAGATATGACTAAGACTCCGGGCGTGCTTCAGCGTGTATGCCAAATCGCGTTTTTACCGGCGCTGATTTGCGTTGTGTCGGTGCTCGTGTTGTTTATTCCCGTTATTGGCGGCATTGCGGCTGCCATCGGCTTTTTGGCAGCTTGCATTGCGAGCGTGTGCGGTTCCGGCTTTGGTATCGAGTGGGGCCGTGATCTGTCGCTCAAGGTCGATGACGGCATGGACCGTCCGCTCATATGTTCCACGTCGTTTGGTCTCGGAGTCTTTTCGAGCGTTATTTCGGTCGTGCTCGAGGTTATCGCTGCCATTCCCGTTATCGGTGTAGTGCTTTCGCTGGTGGAGAGCGTGGTAATTGGCGCCGCAGGCTCGTATTCTTATTACGGCTCTTATGCGCTCGAAGCTGCGCTGTTTGGCTCGCTTGGCCTGCTTGTCCTGGCTATGATTGCCACGGCAGTCTTGGGGGTCTTCTTTAAGATGTTCGCCGACATTGCCGTGATGCACTTTGCGGTGACCGGGCGCGTCGAGAGCGCGTTTTCGCTCGATAAGGTCTGGGCGGCCTTTAAGCACAACAAGACCAAGCTGTTCTGTGCTTCGTTCCTTCCCGAGTTTTTGACGGGCCTGGTTGCCAACGTTGTCACATGGATCTTGACGGCCGTCTTTGGCGCCATTGCCTCTGTCGGTATGTATAGCTACTACTATCGTCCTACGGGTATTGAGGCAATTGTTACCGGCGGTGGCGTCACGCTCGTGCTGTTCTTGGTGCTGGTCGCTTTCGTCACCGTATTTCTTACGGTCTTTGGCAAGATGCTCAAGCACCGTGCCGTTGGCTATTGGGTTGCACGCTATGCAAGCGAATGGGCCGATGAGGATAAGGACGACGTCCTGACTTTTGTGTTGCCTTTCGAGAAGAAGTCCGCTCCTTCGGGTTACAGCGCTCCGGATGTCGCGCCTGAGCCCGAGCCCAAGCCTGAGCCGGCACCTGCGCCCGCTCCCGCGACCGAGCCTGAACCGGCGCCCGAGCCTGAGACGGCATTTGAGCCCGAGCCTGCGCCTGAGCCTGAGCCTGAGCCGGCACCTGCACCTGAGTCGGCGTCCGAGCCAAGCTCCGACGAGGAACCTCAGGACGAGTAGCCATGTCGTCTGCCATTTGGGGACGGGGTAGAAATAGTAGAAATAGCGCTTGAAGAATGAGCGGGGGCGGACGTGTCGAAACGTCCGCCCCCGCTTTGACATCGCGATGTGGCTATGACTGCGAGATGCCAGCGAATCGATTACTCGTCGTGCTTCTCCTCACGGCGTGCAGCAGCGCGTGCGTCGTGGATGCCCTTGATCGCGGCATGGCGAGCCGTTCGGGCATCATGGATGGCGTCGCGAGCCTCGGCGGTCGTCGCCTTGGCAGAGCGCAACTTGGCGGCCAGATCGGGGTTGGTTTCGGCGACCGCGGTAATCGCGGGGCCGTCGAGCTCCTCTTGCGTGGGCTCGGCCAAAAAGTCGATAGCATACTGGGCGGCCACTATGGAGCCCTTTGCCAGAACGGTCTCGTCGATCTTGTAGAAGCAGGAATGTTGGGCGTACGTGGCGCCAATCTTGGGGTTGCGCGTACCTACAAAGGCGAGCACGCCCGGTACGCGACGCAGGTACTCCGAAAAATCCTCGCCCGAAAGCGTGCCGCGATAATGGCCTTGGCCGGTGGGGCCCAGGCACTTGATTACAGCCTGACGGCAGCGCTCGCTCGAGGCGGCGTCGTTTTCGACCTTGTAGTTGGCGATGGTGTAGTCGGTGAGCTCTGCCTCGGCGCCCAGAGCTGCCGCGGTATGCTCCACGATGCGGCGCATGAGCTCCGGCATTTCCTCGTGGGTCGAATCGCCGTAGGTGCGCACTGTGCCGGCGAGGTAGGCCGTGCCGGCGATAACGTTGCGCGCGGTGCCGCCGTGCAGCTCGCCGACGGTGATGACGGCCGGCTCGTAGGGGCTGATTTCGCGCGAGACGATGGTCTGCAGGGCGTTGACAATTTCGGCGGCAACCATGACGGCGTCGTGACCTCGCTGGGGCATGGCGCCATGGCACGAGGTGCCGCGGACGTCGATGCGGAACCAGTCGGTATTGGCCATGCGCGGACCGGGCTCGCAGCTCACGGTGCCGGCGTCGACCTCACTCCAGATGTGCGCGGCGTAGGCGCCATCGACGCCGTCGAGCACGCCCGTGCCGATCATGAGCTTAGCACCCTGGCCGTTTTCCTCGCTGGGCTGGAAGACGATGCGGACCTCGCCGTGGATGTCGTCGGTCATATGGCGCAGGATTTGCAGCGTGCCGAGCATCATGGCGATGTGGCAGTCGTGGCCGCAAGCGTGCATGCAGCCCTCGTTGACGCTGGCGAACTCCTCGCCGGTCTGCTCGGTGACGGGCAGGGCGTCGATATCCGCACGCAGCAGGATGCGGCGGCGTGGCGTGCCGTCCTCGCGATAGGCGTCGGGCGCGGTGCCGCGAAGGGTCGCCACAAGGCCCGTCTTAAGAGGGCGCTCGTAGGGGATATTCATGGCGTCGAGCTGGTTGGCGATGTCAGAAGTCGTACGCTCCTCGGCGAGGCTCAGCTCCGGGTGCTTATGGAAGTGGCGGCGCTGCTTGATGATGTAGGGTTCAAACTCGGTAGCGATATCTTTGATGGCTGCGGTGACGTCGTCAGCCGCGCGAGCCTCGGTCGCCGCCATAATCTGCTGTGCCTTGGTCTTCGTCATGGTCGATTTGCTCCTTGCTGGGTTGATCGCAAAATCGTACAGGCTCTTTCTAGTATGCCACCTGCCACTTGGCGTGGCAAAGCAGCCGTTTGCCGCTTGGGGTTTTGTAACAAGAGTGGGGGAGTACACTCGGGGGTGTTGAATTTCCTGCCAGAGATGGGGATGCCCATGCAACATATCGATCGGATTATCCGCTCCAAGAACGTCTTTACCGCGCAAGACGGCGTCGATATCGCCCACGAGCTGGCGATTGCCATCGCAGGCGGCCGTATCGTCGCAGTCGGCAAGCCCGATGACGTGATTGCCGCCGCTCCCGCCGCCACGCCGGTTATCGACTACGGCGAGCAGTTTGTCTGCCCCGGTTTCCATGACGCTCATCTGCACTTCTTCCATACCTCGGTCGGTTCCTCGCCGTACATGCTCATGGATATGGGCACGTCCGAGGCGGCGCTGGTGCAGCATGCGCTCGAGTTTTCCCAGGACCTGCCCGACGACGCTTGGGTGGTGACTCAGGGCTGGCGCGACTACCGTTGGGACCCGCCCGAGCATCCTACCAAGGCGTCGCTCGATGCGGCATTCCCCGATCGCCCCTGTGTTATGTATTCGGGCGACGGACACACGCTGTGGCTCAACAGCCGCGCACTCGAGGCGCTCGGCGTCACGCGCGACAGCGAGCCTCCGGCGGGCGGTAGCTACGACAAGGATGCAAACGGCGAGCTCACGGGTATCGCTCACGAGGCGGCCGCTATGCAGCTGCTACCGCGCTGCCTTGAGTGGCTGGGGGAGGATCGCATCGCAAGTGCTTACGCTGATCAAATGAGGCGTATGGCCGAGCAGGGCATCACCTCGATATGCGATATGTCGCTCATGCCCATGCCGGGCTGCGATTTTATCCGCGACGACGTCTACGACAAACTGCAGGCAGCCGGTAAGTTGGGCATCCGAGCCCATCTGTTCCCCACGCTGCTGGATGACCAGTCGCGCTTGGAAGAGCTGCAGGAACGTTACGCGAACAATGTGCTGCTCTCGGCGCCTGGTTTTAAGCAGTTCTTCGACGGTGTGTCGAGCGAACACACGGCATATCTCACCGAGCTCTATACCAATCCACGCTTCCCGGGCGACCAGGGCCGTCTGACAGTTCCTGTCGAGCGCATGCGTAAGCTGGTTCTGGCGGCTGCGGAGCGCGGCCACACCGTGCGCATCCACGTCATCGGCGACGGTGCCATCCATGCCGCGCTCGATATCTTCGAGGAAGCGGCCGAACTGTACGGCCTGCCCCAGCACGGCCATAACACGCTCGAGCACCTGGAGAACCTCCTGCCCGAGGACATCGAACGCCTGCGCAGGCTCAACGTGGTTGCTTCGAGCCAGCCCTGCCACATTACACTCGACCCGGGTGGACCGGAGCGCGATCTGGGCCTGGAGCGTAGCCGCATCATGTGGCCGTTCGCAACCTATAAGCAGCGCGGCATTCGCCAAGCCTTCGGTACCGACAGCCCTATCACGCCCGTTACCAGCATGAACGTGCTCTACACGGCTATCACGCGCCAAGACCCCAAAAGCCACTGGCCCGAGGGCGGCTGGTTGCCGAGCGAGCGCATCGATGCGGCAACGGCTCTGCGCAACTACACCCTGGGCAGCGCCTATGCAGCGGGCGACGAGCAAAACCTCGGCAGCCTGGAACCCGGCAAATACGCCGATCTGGTAGTCCTGGACCAAAACCCGCTCACCATCGACCCCCAAGAGCTCCAGGACACCAAAGTTCAGGCCACCTACCTGGCAGGTAACGTAATCTACGAGCGCTAGCCCCATACCCCACCCATAAGGGGCACGTTTCAGCAGCGTGCCCCTTTCTTGTTCGCACCATCTGCATCGCCATTTTGCTGCACTGACTTTTCTGAATGCCGGGCTCGAATTAGTTAACCTGCCTCCCGTGTGGCTCCGGAGGGGCGGGGCATAAGGTTTATCGCGAGTTCCGCACGAGCCGAAGGCCACTTAATGTGGCCTTCGTGCGAGCAGGACTGCCCGAGCAGGAAACCTTATGCCCCGCCCCTCCGGAGCCACACGGGAGCCACCGCTAAGTTATCCCCCGGCATTCAGAAAATCTAAGTGCCAAAAAATAAGATTTTTTGACTCCGTGTTGTATAACCCGCCATTCGTGGGTACCATTCAACGCGTACGCAAACAAAAAGGGTTAATTCGCGTGGCATAACCACGCGGCCCAAAAAGGAGGAAACAAGCATGTCGTCTTTGAAGCCGCTTGCAGATCGCGTCCTGGTCAAGCCCGACGAGGCCGAGCAGAAGACCGCTTCTGGTCTGTACATCGCCAGCAACGCTCAGGAGAAGCCGCAGCGCGGCACCATCGTTGCCGTTGGCGCCGGTAAGGTCAACGACAAGGGCGAGCGCATCCCCATGGACGTTCAGGTCGGCGACGTTGTCATCTACGGTAAGTTTGGCGGCAACGAGGTCAAGGTCGACGGCGAGAAGTATCTGCTGATGCGCGCCGACGACATCTACGCCGTCGTCGAGGCCTAGTCTCGTCAGAATCTCTGATTCGTCTTTGAACGCGTCCGCCGCATAGGACTCGGAAGCGGCGACGCGAGTCACATTTCTTTTGGAGGATTACCTACCATGGCAAAGAACATTACGTTCAACACCGATGCCCGCGCCAAGCTCGCCAAGGGCGTCAACACTCTGGCCGACGCCGTTACCGTCACCATGGGCCCCAAGGGCCGTTACGTCGCTCTGCAGCGCACGTTTGGTGCCCCGACCATCACCAACGACGGCGTTTCCGTCGCTAAGGAGATCGAGCTCGAGGACAACATCGAGAACATGGGCGCTCAGCTGGTGAAGGAGGTCGCCACCAAGACCAACGACACCGTGGGTGACGGCACCACCACCGCAACCCTGCTCGCTCAGGCTATCGTCAACGACGGTCTGCGTAACGTCGCCGCCGGCGCCAACCCGCTGGCCATCCGTCGCGGCATCGACAAGGCTGTAAACGCCGCCGTCGCCGAGATGAAGAAGCAGGCCAAGCCGGTCGAGACCAAGGAGCAGATTGCTTCCGTCGGCACCATCTCCGCTGGTGACCCCGAGGTTGGCGAGAAGATCGCCGAGGCCATGGAGGTCGTGGGCAAGGACGGCGTCATCACCGTCGAGGATTCCCAGACGTTCGACATTACCATCGACACCGTCGAGGGCATGCAGTTCGACAAGGGCTATGTCTCCGCTTACTTCGTCACGGACAACGACCGCATGGAGGCCGTGATGAAGGATCCGTACATCCTCATCACCGACCAGAAGATCTCCAGCGTTCAGGACATCATGCCTGTTCTCGAGGCTGTCCAGCGCGCCGGCCGTGGCCTGCTCATCATCGCTGAGGACATCGACGGCGAGGCTCTGCCGACCCTGGTCCTCAACAAGATTCGTGGCGCTCTCAACGTCTGCGCCGTCAAGGCTCCGGGCTACGGCGATCGCCGCAAGCGCATCCTCGAGGACATCGCCGTCCTCACCGGTGGCCAGGCCGCTCTGGACGAGCTGGGCGTGAAGGTCGCTGACATCACCGCCGATATGCTCGGTACTGCTAAGTCCGTCACCATCTCCAAGGACAACACCGTCGTCGTCGGCGGCGCTGGCTCCAAGGAGGCCATCGACGCCCGCATCGCTCAGATCAAGGGTGAGATGGAGAACACCACCTCTGACTTCGACCGCGAGAAGCTCCAGGAGCGCCTGGCCAAGCTCTCCGGTGGCGTTGCCGTCATCAAGGTTGGCGCTGCTACCGAGTCCGAACTCAAGGAGATCAAGCACCGCGTCGAGGATGCCCTGCAGGCTACCCGCGCTGCTGTCGAGGAGGGCATTGTCGCCGGCGGCGGCGTCGCCTTCATGGACGCTGCTCCTGCGCTCGATGCTGTCGAGATCGACGACCCCGAGGAGAAGATCGGCGTCGACATCGTCAAGAAGGCTCTGACCGCTCCGGTCGCCACCATCGCCAAGAACGCTGGCTTTGAGGGCGCTGTCGTGGTCGACAAGGTTGCCGAGCTGCCCGCCGGCCAGGGTCTCAACTCTGCCAACGGCGAGTGGGGCGACATGATTGAGATGGGCGTCCTCGACCCCGTCAAGGTCAGCCGCGTCACCCTGCAGAACGCTGCTTCTGTCGCCAGCCTGATCCTCATCACCGAGGCCACCGTTTCCGATGTGCCCAAGAACACTCAGCTTGAGGACGCTATCGCTGCTGCCACCGCTGGTCAGCAGGGCGGCGGTATGTACTAAGGCCGACAAGGTCTAGAACTCCCACCGGGAATCCGGGGGCGTGACGGGGGTTTCTCTCCGGAACGTCCTCGGACATGCAAAGAGGCTCCGCATCGCGCTTCGCGCTGCGGAGCCTCTTTGCGTCCTGCGGAATGTTCCGGAGAGAAACCCCCGTCACGCCCCCGGATCCCCTACGTTTACGGCCTTGAGGTCGGCGTGGGCGGAGATCGTGGTTGATAGGGATACGTGTCCCGGTTGCTGTTTCGCGCTCTGCGCGAAAGGCGCATCACTTTGGCGTGGACGGAGAACGTGGTTGTCGCGTTAACTTGTCCCGGGCGTATTTCTGGAGCGTTCCCCCCCCCACCATAAATTACCCTTGGCATACTTGCGCGAAAACCTGCCCGTGCTACACTTGCAATTGCTGTTTCAGGGCGGGGTGAAATTCCCCACTGGCGGTAAATCGGGCGGTGTCAAAGGGACGCCGTGGCGCAGGCGAGATGCCTGTGACCGAGCGATGAGTCCGCGACCCGTGCGTGCGTTGGTTCGCATGCCGGCTGAACTGGTGGGATCCCAGTACCAACGGTTAGAGTCCGGATGAAAGAGGCAGGTGATCTTATGTCTGAACAGTCGCAGCATATCCATTTTGAGAACACGAATAGGTGGAGCACCAAACAGCTCGCTACCATGGCGCTGATGTGCGCCTTGGGAGCACTGTTTATGTACGTGCAGCTGCCCATCCTCCCCTCGGCGCCGTTTTTGACGTATGACCCGTCGCTGGTGCCGGCGATGGTGTGTGGATTTGCGTATGGCCCTGGTGCCGGCACCGCTGTTGCCGCCATGGCGATCGTTATCCATGCGCTTACCACGGGCGATTGGGTCGGTGCGCTTATGAACCTGGTGGCTACGCTGGGCTATATTCTGCCTGCGGCTATCGTCTATCAGAGGATGCATACCTATAAGGGTGCCGTGATTGGCCTGGCGTTGGGCGTTATTGCCGCTACGGTGCTGTCCATGGTTGCGAACCTGACCATCGGCGTTTGGTTCTGGTATGGCTCGGTCGATGTGATCGCCCCGCTCATGCTTCCCGCCGTCTTGCCGTTTAACCTCATCAAGACCGTGCTTAACTCGGTGTTGACGCTGGCGGTGTATAAGGCAGTCTCCAACCTCATCACGCCTAAAAAGGACCAGGTCAAAGGCCGCGCATGATTGAGTGTCGGGGCGTTTCCTTTAGCTATGACGGTGCTGCGCTGGCGCTCGATGGCATCGATCTGAACATCGAGGATGGCGAGTTTTTCTGCATCCTCGGCGGAAACGGGTCGGGCAAGTCGACGTTTGCCAAGCATTTGAACGCGCTGCTGCAGCCCGATGCGGGAACGGTGTGCGTCAACGGCATGGACGCGTCCGATCCCGAGCTGGTCTACGACATCCGCTCGACTGCGGGCATGGTGTTCCAGAATCCCGACGACCAGCTGGTGGCGACGCTTGTCGAGGACGATGTTGCGTTTGGTCCCGAGAACTTAGGGGTCGAATCGGCCCAGATCGCGCAGCGCGTGCGCGAGGCGCTGAAGGCCGTGGGGCTGGTGGGCTTTGATCGCCACGAGACCCACGCTCTCTCGGGCGGACAAAAGCAGCGCGTGGCGCTTGCCGGCGTGCTCGCCATGGAGCCGCGCGTGCTCATCTTGGATGAGGCCTCCTCGATGCTCGATCCGCGCGGGCGCAAGGGTCTTATGAAGGCTTGTCACGCGCTGCACGAACGCGGCATGACCATCGTGATGATTACGCACTTTATGGAAGAGGCCGCTGAGGCCGATCGCGTTGCTGTTTTCCAAGCGGGCCACGTTGCCATGCTCGGTACGCCCGAGGAGATCTTGACGCGGGCGGACGAACTTGCGCGGCTGAACCTGGATATGCCGGCATCGTGCTGTCTTGGCAAGGCGCTTCGCGCGAAGGGCGTGCCCATTTGCGCACGGGTGCGCGAGGCGGATATGGTCGCCGATATAGTGCAGGCTTATGCCGAGCGGAGTAGGACAGGCATCGCCGGGCAGCCTTTCGCATCCGATCCTCGTATTCCCGACAACGTCTCCTCTGCAATCGATGGCGCAGACGCGCCGGGGCCCGTCATCGAGATTTCGCACCTTTCGTATAGCTATTCGTTGAGCGCCCGCGAGCGTCGCCGTTGGCACAAGCGCACAGCCGCCGAGGATGCCTCGAACAGGCAGACTCTCTGGGGCAACGACCCCAGCAGCCCGTGGGCGCTGCGCGACGTGTCGCTGACGGTGCGCCGTGGCGAGTTCCTGGGCCTGGCGGGCCACACTGGCTCGGGCAAGTCGACGCTGGTCCAGCATCTCAACGGCCTGATCCGTCCCCAGGAGGGATCCGTTCGCGCGTTGGGGCTCAATCTGTCAAACAAGAAAGACGCCGCAGCGGTTAAGGCAAAGGTCGGCGTGGTGTTTCAGTATCCAGAGCGTCAGCTGTTTGCCGAGACCGTGGCACAGGACGTGGCATTTGGTCCGCATAACCTTGGCTTGTCGCAGGCCGAGGTTGCCCGCCGCGTTGAGTCATCGCTCGCGCGCGTGGGCCTCGACCTGGCTACGGTGGGCGACAAGAACCCCTTTGAGCTCTCGGGCGGGCAGCAGCGGCGCGTGGCGTTTGCCGGCGTGCTTGCCATGGAGCCCGAGGTCCTGGTGCTCGATGAGCCCATGGCGGGGCTCGATCCGGCGGCGCGCAGTGATTTCCTGGAGCTCATCGATCGACTTCACCGCGATGGCCTGACCGTCGTCATGGTCTCACACAGTATGGATGACCTTGCCAATTGCTGCGACCGTATCGTCGTAATGAACAAAGGCACGGTGTTTGCCGAGGGCACGCCCGCTCAGGTTTTTGCGCATGCCGATGAGCTCAAGTCGATCGGGTTGGGTGTTCCCGCTGCCCAGCGCATGGCGCTGGCGCTTGCGAAGGCAGGCGTGCCGCTGCGCTTTGACGGTCTCTATACGGTTGAGTCGCTGGCAGACGAGTTGGTGGACCTGCTAAACGGTCGCTCGGACGGTCCTTCTAACGTCTCGGACAAGGCCAAATCCAAGACGGTCACGCGAGAGGAGGGCTGCTAATGGAGGCGTTTTCGTTTGGCAGCTACTATCCCGGCGATAGTGCAATTCACCGCCTAGACCCGCGAACTAAGTTGCTCTTGGGCTTTGTGTTTCTGATCACGACGCTCACGGTCAGTAGCTTCCGCGGACTGGTCCCGGTCGCAATCTTCGTTGTCCTGATCTATACCGTGTCCCGGGTGCCGGCTCGTCGCGTCCTGTCATCGATGGCGCCGCTGCTGGCGATCGTCGCGGTGGTCGCGGTGCTCAACCTGTTTTCCGACCAGAGCGGGCGCATTCTGTGTCAGCTCGGCTTTTTGCAGATAAGCGAGGGCTCGCTGTATTCCGCCGTCTTTATGGCGTGCCGCCTGACCTTGATGATGGCCGGTATGAGCGCTATCACGCTCACCACACCGACGCTCGACCTCACCGCGGGTTTTGAGCGCCTGCTCGCGCCGTTTGCGCGTGTGGGACTTCCTGCGCACGAGCTCGGCATGATCATGGGTATCGCGCTGCGCTTTATGCCGCAGTTTGCCACCGAGATGAAGCAGACGGCCGATGCGCAGGCGAGCCGCGGTGCGCGCGTGACGGGAGGCCCGCTCGGCGGCGTGCGTATGCTCGGCAGCGTGGCGATTCCGCTGTTCACGGGCGTGTTCCGTCATGCCGAAACGCTGTCTGCCGCCATGGATGCCCGTTGCTATCATGGCGAGCAGGGCCGCACACGTCTGCATGCGCTTGCATTTGGCCGCGGCGATGCGCTGGCGGCGGTGGTGACGGCGTTGCTACTCATCTGCGTCATCGCCATCAATCTTCAACTTGTTTAGGCGCGATTCGAGCGCAGGAAAGGGGTCCCTATGACCGATAACGACCGCACGGCGCAGCTCGAGCGCGCCTGTTCGTATCTTAGGCGTATTCCGGCGTGGTATCTCGCCACGATCGACGTGACGGACGGACATCAGCCGCGCGTGAGACCGTTCTCGTTTGCCATGGTCGATGATGGCAAGCTGTGGTTTTGCACCTCGCGCGATAAGGACGTGTGGGCCGAGCTCGGCGCGAACCCCAAGTTTGAGGTTTCGGGTTGGAAACCGGGGGAGTGTTGGATTGTGCTGACCGGTGAGGCCGCGCTCGAGGACGACGCGGTCGTGAGCGACCGGGTGCGCCAAGCCGGCTTTAAGCACATGGTGGGCATCGGCGAGCAACACGATAGCGCCAACGACGGTCGCCTTGCGTTTTTCTCGGTGCGAAATATCGCCGCCCGTTTCTGTGATATCGACGGCAGCGAAGAGCGTCTGGAGCTCTAGCGCGTCTCAAATTAACTACTCGTTCCAAATTAGCTAGTGGCAGGAGGAAACGTGGACGGATTGAATACGGTGTTGGAGTATCTGACGTCGGTGCCGGCGTGGTATCTGGCGACGAGCGTGGATGGGCAGCCGCACGTGCGTCCGTTCTCGTTTGCGCAGATTCAGGACGGCAAGCTGTGGTTTGTAACGGCGCGCACCAAAGACGTGTGGCAAGAGCTGCTGCAAAATCAACGCTTTGAGGCCACGAGTTGGTGGCCGGGCCATGGCTGGCTCATTTTGCGTGGGCGTGCCGGCTTGGATGACCAGGCCGCTCCCGATATGCGCGAGGCAGGCTGGAAGCACCTGGAGCGCCTAGGCGAGCACTACGAGGGCGCAAACGATCCCACGCTCGTCTTCTTTAGCATGGAGGAACCCGAGGCCTTTATCTGCAACCATGACGAATGGGTGCCGGTCGAGCTCTGAACGAGTCTCTCAGCAAGCTTTGACAATTCAAATTCTCGAATGTAGCGGGCCCCACATTGCAACGTCATCGTAAGGCGCACTGAGCAATATGGGGCCCGCATTTATTTGTCAATTCCTTCGAGTGAATGTGTCTGGACTGTTTCAATGCATGAATATGCAGAAGATTTGCGTATATATGTATCATTTGGTGCTAAAGTTTCAACCCACTTCATAACGACGGCTGCGGGATGCGCATTGGTGCATAACTGCAGACAAGGAGTCTGATATGTCTTTAAAGGTTGGAATCGTCGGTGCGGCTGGATATGCCGGCGCCGAGCTCATTCGCCTCGTCCTCGGTCATCCCGAGTTTGAACTTGCTGCCATTACGTCTAACGCTGATGCCGGCCAGCCGTTGTCTGCGGTGTACCCGAGCTTCGTCGGCGTAAGCGATCTTGTCTTCACGACACATGATGCCCCCGAGCTCAAGAACTGCGATGCGGTCTTTTTGGCCGTGCCGCATACGGCTGCCATGGCACAGGTGCCCGCCCTGCTTGCCGCAGGCGTTTCCTGCTTCGACTTGTCTGCCGACTACCGCCTGAGCGATCCGGTCACCTTTGAGGCCTGGTATGCCGCCGAGCACACGAGCCCCGAGCTACTCAAGAGCCGCGCCTTTGGTCTGCCCGAGCTGTTCTGCCAGGATTTGGAGACCGCTGCATCCGACCACGCTGACGGCAAGCCCGTACTGGTCGCCTGCGCCGGTTGCTATCCCACCGCAACGAGCCTCGCCGCCGCGCCTGCCGTGCGCGCCGGCTGGGTTGCCCAGAGCGGCCCCGTGATCGTTGACGCTATCAGCGGCGTGACGGGTGCCGGTAAGTCCTGCAACGCCCGTACGCATTTTTGCAGCGCGGACGAGAACCTGGAGGCCTATGGCGTGGGCAAACATCGTCACACGCCCGAAATCGAGCAGATCTTGGGCCTAACCGATCGCGTCGTCTTTACCCCGCACCTGGCA
This sequence comes from uncultured Collinsella sp., assembly GCA_900541205.1. Lineage (GTDB taxonomy): Bacteria > Actinomycetota > Coriobacteriia > Coriobacteriales > Coriobacteriaceae > Collinsella. The sequence continues at coordinate 68,945 of UQIV01000009.1, forward strand.
CCGCTCAAGCGCGGTCTGCTCTCTACGGTGACGATGCCGCTTACGCCGCAGGCTATCGATACTTTGACCCTTGAGGACGTTGTCGACCATTACAAGCAGTTCTACGCCGGTCGCACCTTCGTGCGCGTGCTCGATGCCGGCCAGCAGCCCAAGACGGCTTCGGTCGTCGGCACCAACGCCGCCCAGATCGGCCTCGCGCTCAACAAGCGCGCGGGCGTTCTGGTGGCTACGGGCGCCATCGACAATCTGTGCAAGGGTGCCGCGGGCCAGGCGGTCCAGTGCGCCAACATCGTCTTTGGTTTTGACGAGCGACGAGGCTTGCCCACAGTGGCGTGCCCGGTGTAGCACATTCGATCGTTAGCGATTTGGTAGTCGGGCATCGAGTGGGGCGCCACTCTTAAGCTGGTCTCATGATCACGACTGGCATGGCGCACCAACCGATGTCCGTTTTTTGTTTGATATAAGGAGTCATAAAGACGATGAATACAGAGCAGTTCGATATCAAGATTCGTGCCGTAGAGGGCGGCGTAACGGCGGCAGCCGGCTTTAAGGCGGCGGGCATCCATGCCGGATTCCGCAAGAATCCCGAGCGCCTGGATTACGCGCTCGTCGTGCCCGATAAACCCTGTCCCGGGGCCGGCGTGTTTACGACCAACTGCTTTTGTGCGGCGCCCGTGCAGGTGAGCCGTGCCAACCTGGGCGGGGCCGACAAGGGCTACGGCGTCATTGCCGGCGTTTCGGTCAACTCTGGCAATGCCAACGCCGCCACGGGCGAGACCGGTCTTGCCTGCGCGCGCGAGACCTGCAACATCGCCTCGCAGGTCATCGGCTGCGAGCCCCAGCAGATTCTGGTCGCCTCCACGGGCGTAATTGGTCAGATTCTGCCGATCGACACGTTTGAGACGGCCGTTCCTGCCGCCTACGAGGCGCTTTCCGCCCACGGTGGCGCCGATGCCGCTCGCGCCATCATGACGACCGACACGCACTCCAAGGAGTACGCCGTGTCCTACGTCAGTGAGGCTGCGGGTCATGCGGGCAATGTCTATACGGTGGGTGGTATGTGCAAGGGCTCGGGCATGATCATGCCCAACATGGCCACCATGATCGCAGTTATCACCACCGATGCCCCCGTCGAGCCTGCGGCACTTCATGCCCTGCTGCTCTCGACCGTCAAGCAGACCTTTAACAAGGTAACGGTCGATTCCGACACCTCGACCAACGACACCTGCATCATGCTTGCTTCCGGCGCCGCTGCCGCAGATGCCGAGCCTATCGTCGAGGGCTCCGATGCCTTCGACGAGTTGGCATTTGCCGTGCACGAGGTGTGCGAGAGCCTGGCGCGCAATATCGCCGCCGATGGTGAGGGCGCATCCAAGCTTGTTACGGTCAACGTTACTGGCGCCGTGAACGACGAGGAGGCCGATATCGCCGCCCGTGCCGTTGCCAACTCGCCGCTCGTTAAGACCTGCATCGCCGGCCACGACTGCAACTGGGGCCGCGTTGCCATGGCGCTTGGCAAGTGCGGCGTTAAGTTTAATCAGGAAGACGTTTCCATCGACATGATGGGCATGCCTGTCTGTCGCGACGGTCTGACTGTTCCCTTTGACGAGGACGAGGCTCTACGACGTTTCGAGGCGCCCGAGATCGTGATCTCGGCCGACCTGGGCGCAGGCGACGCGGCAACGACTGTGTGGACCTGCGACCTCACGCATGAGTACATCTCCATCAACGGCGACTACCGTTCCTAGATTCCAGGCACGCTGCGCATCTTGCCGCGATTGCGGACGGCGAAGCGCGGCGCGATAACGATACGAAAGACGAGGCAGATTATGAAATTCGCACGCGATTGCCGCTCGAGCGAATCCAACGAAGTTACCGCGCAGCTGCTGTTCGAGGCGCTGCCGTGGATTAAGAACCTGACCGGTAAGACGGTCGTTATCAAGTACGGCGGTGCCGCCATGGTCGACGAGCAGCTGCGTCGTGACGTGATGAGCGACATCGTTCTGCTCAAGATTATCGGCATGCGCCCTGTTATCGTGCACGGTGGCGGCAAGGCCATCAACGAGGCGCTCAGCCACTACGACATTCCCGTCGAGTTTAAGAACGGCCAGCGCGTGACTACGCCTGCCACCATGGACATCGTGCGCGAGGTACTGGGTGGCAAGGTCAATCAGGAGCTGGTCGCGGCGCTCAACCACCATGGCAACCTGGCCGTGGGCGTGTCCGGTAGCGACGCCGGTACCCTTATCGCCGAGCCACTCGACCCGGAGCTCGGCCGCGTAGGCAAGGTCACGCACGTCAACACCGACTATATCGAGCGTTTGCTCGACAGCGAGTACATTCCCGTTATCGCCACGGTCGCGGCGGGGGAGGACGGTGGCTTCTTCAACATTAACGCCGATACCGCCGCCGGTGCTGTTGCGGCGGCGCTTCATGCGCACAAGGCGATTTTTTTGACCGATGTCGACGGTCTGTACAAGGACTTTAGCGACAAGGATTCGCTGATCTCCAACCTGACGCTCGACGAGGTCAATGAGATGCTCTACGGCGGCGAGGTCGACAAGGGCATGATCCCTAAGCTGCGCGCCGCCGTCGACGCGCTTGCTGGTGGCGTATTTCGCGCCCACATCATCAACGGCACGACGCCGCACTCGCTGCTGCTGGAGTTGTTGACCGATGCCGGCGTCGGTACCGTGATCCATTCCACCGAGACGGCTTACGAGTTCGATACGCATCCGCATCCGCTTTCGACGTTTGCTGCGCGTCTGACCGAAAACCTTGACGAGGTCGAGAAGCTTCAGACGGTCTAGCGACCCGCAGCCGCCCCATTCCTGCACCCATAGGTCTGCGCCGTCCGGCGCCCAACGAAAGGCATCCCATGTCACTTGCAGCTCAGCAATCGCTTGAATCCCATTACGTTATGCATACCTTTGGCCGCTCTCCGGTCGAGTTTGTCGAGGGTCACGGCATGAAGCTCACCGGCGACGATGGCCGTGAGTACCTCGACTTTCTTGCCGGCATCGGCGTGTGCAGCCTAGGTCATGGCAACCCGGCTGTGCTCTCGGCGCTCGAGGCACAGACCAAAAAGCTCATGCATGTCTCCAATTACTTCTACATTGAGCAGCGTGGACAGGTCGCGGCGCTACTGTCCAAGCTTGCTAACGACGACGTAGATGGTGCGCGCGTGCTTGCCGATGCCATCGCCGCCGGCGATGAGACCACGGCAGCTGCTCTTGGTGCCCCGGCTGCGGATGAGCAGGTTTGGGAGACCTTCTTTGCCAACTCTGGCGCCGAGGCCAACGAGGGCTCGATGAAGCTCGCGCGCCTGTACGCCAAGCGTGCCGGTAACGGCGGTAACACCATCGTGTGCATGCGCGGCGGTTTTCACGGCCGTACGCTCGAGACCATTGCCGCCACCATGCAGGATTGGCTACAGGACAGCTTCCGTCCGCTGCCGGGTGGCTTTGTGGCCTGCACGCCCAACGATGTCGACGAACTGCGTTCGATCTTTAAGCAGCTGGGAAGCGAGGTCTGCGCCGTGATGCTCGAGCCTATTCAGGGCGAGAGCGGTGTGCACCCCATGACCGAGGAGTTTATGGCGGCAGCGCGCGACTTGGCACACGAGGTGGGCGCCGTTCTTATCGCCGACGAGGTCCAGTGTGGCATCTTCCGCTCCGGCAAGCCGTTTGCATTCCAGACCTATGGCGTGGAGCCCGACATTATGAGCCTTGCCAAGGGGATTGCCGATGGCGTGCCCATGGGTGCCGTGGTGGCAAAGAAGGAGATCGCCGACGTGTTTAAGCCGGGCGACCACGGCTCGACCTTTGGCGGTAGCTGCTTGGCTGTCGCGGCGTGCGCCGCAACGCTCTCCGCGCTTGTGCGCGGCGACTACGCTAAGCATGCCGCCAAGGTGGGTGCTTATATGGAGCAGGCGCTGGCCAAGCTTCCGCACGTGGTTGAGGTTCGTGGCCGCGGCCTGATGCTCGGCTGCGACTTGGATGACGCTGCGGGCGATGCACATGATATTGTTGCCCGCGCGCTGGCCGCCGGCGCCGTGATTAACGCTACTGGTGCTCACACGCTGCGTTTCCTGCCGCCGCTTATCTGCGAGGAAGCCGACGTGGACAGCCTGATCGAGATTTTGTCGGACGTTTTGGCCTAACACAGCGCAATAACTCAATTTGGACCGGGTTCCGGACTGCGGACGTGCCATATGCGGCACGATTCAGCGGCCTGGAGCCCGTTTTGTCTTAGATTTGCTAAGGCGGGGGAGACCTGCTGGTCAAAAAACATCAAATATGAGTACTGTTACCGATTTGGTAGCAGCAATTTTGGACTAATAAGGCTAGATAGCAAGACGAAATGGCGATGAATGCACGATTTTGATTCAAATATTAGTCCTTATAATGGACATATGTTGCGTAACTTAAGTAAATACTTTCTTTTTATATGTTGCAAGCAAAGTAGCAGTACTCATTTTGCCATTTTTTGACCACGGACCTTGAAATAAGGGGTCCTTAGGGTTCGAATCCCATGCACCGGGTGCAAAAAAGAAAGGCCTCCATTACTGGAAGCCTATCAAATCAGTGGTGGGCGATGAGGGATGTCGCGTGCGGCTGGCGCCGCCCGCTTCCGCTTCGGGCGTACGGCCCTCGCGTACTGCGCTGGAAAACGCTTCGCGTTTCCTCAGCTCCGCACCCTTGCGGGTTCGAATCCCATGCGCTGGGCACAAAAAAGAAAGGCCCCCATCGCTGGGAGCCCTTTTAATCAAGTGGTGGGCGATGAGGGATTCGAACCCCCAGCCTTGTGCGTGTAAAGCACCTGCGCTAACCGTTGCGCCAATCGCCCGCAGGGATTGAGTATAGCGGAAACCCCGTGCTGTTCACCGCTAATTCATAACGAAACTTACGCGGCGACTTTGGCGCCTTGATTGTCATTTTCATTGCAACAGCCTCAGGACTCAGCGCAACGCGTTGCGCTGAGTCCTGAGGCGCGAATCCG
>UQIV01000010.1 GCA_900541205.1 uncultured Collinsella sp.
TCGCAGCCCCGACCCGCGGTCACGAGCGGGGGCTCCTGTCTTTTTAGTGCCCTCGGATTGGGTCATAGTGTCTGTCGTTGCCAGGGCATCGGCGTTGCCTTGGCTGTCAATAGTCGTTGGGAGTAGTCATTGGGGACGTTCTTAAACGACTGCCCAACGGCTATTGAGCGCATGGTTCGCATGACAGCCGTCTCTTTTATGTTTCCTTTAGCCGTCGCTGTCTAGGATGGGGGTTAGTCGATAGGAAGGGAGCACCGGGATGGACGACGCGAGCGAGCGCGCAATCGAAGAGGACATGCTCGATCAGTTCAATTACTTTGATGATGAGGACGAGGAGCTGATCGACCGTCGCGAGCCAGCGCCGCTTGATTCCTTTGATCTGGTCGATGAAGAGGCTGATGAGGTTGAGGACGAATCAACGGAGTTCCCACAGTCTTCGCGCCTTAACTCGCTGCTTTCGAGAGCCCCCATGCACCACGGCGTTCGTGCCGGCGCGCTCCATATGAAAACTGACTGGCACCAGATCGTGACGGCAGGCGATGAACTTGCCGTCGATGCGCCGCTCACCGATAAATCATCCATCATCTGCCGCACCGGTATGCTTATGCTCGCGAGCGGAACGGGTGCCTGGCGTGTACGCGATACCATGAATCGAGTCGCCGCCGTACTCGGTGTCACCATCCACGTCGACTTGAGTCTCCTATCGTTTGAGTGTACCTGCATCGAAGATGGCCACTGCTTTAACGAGGTCGTCAGCCTGCCCACAACGGGCGTCAATACCCATCGCATTTGGATGATGGAGAGCTTCCTCAAGGAAATCGAGACCTATGGTCGCCGCTTCACGGTGCACGGGTATCACGAGATGCTCAAGACCGTTGAGAGTTCAAAACCTGATTACGCGCCTTGGCAACAGGGCCTTGCGGCGGCCTGCGCCTGTGGCGCCTTTGTCTTTTTACTTGGTGGCGGTCCTATTGAGATGGCATGCGCGTTCGTGGGCGCGGGTGTCGGCAACTTTGCCCGCTCCCATATTCTCAGGCAAGGCCTTGGTCAGTTCAGCGCGCTGACGACCGGCGTTGCGCTCGCTTGCGTTTCGTATCTGCTGGCATTGCTCGGCCTTGGCCAGGTCATACCGGGGGCAATGTCGCACCAAGAAGGCTATATCGGCGCCATGCTCTTTGTGATTCCCGGCTTTCCGCTCATTACGGCAGGCCTCGACATCGCTAAGCTCGACATGCGAAGCGGTATCGAGCGCCTTTCATATGCCGTATCGATTATTGTGATGGCGACGCTCGTAGGTTGGATGGTTGCCGAGTGTGTTGGTCTGGCGCCGGACGACTTTGCCCCACTGGGCCTTTCGCCGCTTGCCCTTACGCTCCTGCGCGTGGTGATGAGCTTCGTTGGCGTATTTGGCTTCTCGGTTATGTTCAACAGCCCGGTAAAGATGGCAGCGGCGGCAGGGCTCATCGGCGCCGTGTCCAATACCTTGCGCCTTGCGCTCGTCGATGCGCCGACGATGATTCCCTTCCTGGGCCTCAGCACGGGAATGCCTCCCGAGGCAGCAGCGTTTATCGGCGCGCTGGTATCGGGTCTGCTGGCAAGCTTGGCCGAAGTCAAGCTCACCTACCCGCGCATCGCCCTCACGGTGCCTTCGATTGTCATTATGGTGCCGGGCTTGTATCTCTATCGCTCAATGTATTACATGTGCACCTTCGACACGGTCAATATGCTCGGCTGGTTTGTGCGCGCAGTGCTCATCGTAGCGTTTCTGCCCGTTGGCCTGGGTGTGGCGCGTACGCTCACCGACCCTCGCTGGCGCCACACCAGCTAATTGGTGCAAGGGAGACAGGTTACTTTGCACCAAATGAGTTGCGGTGAAATAGGGACTGAATTGCTGCTTAAAGGGTCAAAACAGTCCGTATTCCACCGCAACTTATGGGGTCGGGGGATTATCGGTGCCCTGCATCTTCATAAACTCAACGCTTACGAAGCGCATGCGTTTCGTGCTAGGCTGGTTTCACCACATAAGTAGTCGCAGACGCGCGTAACACGGGCGGGCGAGATGAAGTCCCAGTAACTCCATCTCGCCCGCCCGTTTTTGTTGGCAGCGCCGCGGCGTAACACAGAAAGGACCATGCCCTTTATGCCTATCAACAAACGAGAGAGCCTGCTGTTCACCTTTATCATGTGCTTTTACATGGTGCTCTGGATGAGCATCTACAACGTTGCCCTGCAGCATGGGGCCATCAACGGCGAGGTCGTTGCCGCTGCGTGGCTCGGCTTCCCCGTTGCCTACGTTTTTGCCATGTGCTGCGACTGGTTCGTCGCCAGCCCGCTCGCCAAGGGTTTTGCCTTTAAGTACTTGGTCACGCCGGGCAAGAGCTCGCCGCTCGCCATGACGCTCGCCGTCAGCTCCTGCATGGTCGTTCCCATGGTCATCATCATGTCGCTCTACGGCGCGTGCGAAGGCCTGTTCCATATGCCCGGCGGCCCGCTTGCCAATTTGCAGGCGCTGCCGATGATGTGGCTCGTCAACATTCCGCGCAACTTTATCATGGCCCTGCCCTGGAACTTGCTGGTGGCTGGTCCGGTTGCTCGCTTTGTCTTCCGCCGCGCCTTCCCCATGGGCACGGTCTTTGCCGAGCCGCACATGGAGCTCGTGCGCATGCCTGGCGCTCCCGCTGCCGAGGAGGCTGCCAACATTTCCGAGGGCATGGACGCCGAGCCCGCCTGCTAGACAGCAGCTCAAAACCAAACCGCCAAACGGACCGGAGCGATTCCTTTTTTGTAGACGTTGTCGCGCGGCTACGGGTGGGAAAGGTCCCAACGGTTAACATATACTCCATATGGGTAAAGAGACCAAAGCGCTGCCGCGGGGCGGCGCTTTGCGTTTGAAAAAACTAGCTCGTCTAAGAGGAACTAGCATGTTAGACCGTTTTACCGATCGTGCGCGCAAGGTCATGTCCATGGCCAAGCAGGAGGCGCTCGATCTTCATTCAAATAAGGTGGGTACCGAGCACCTGCTGCTCGCGCTTGCCAAGGAGGACGAGGGCATTGCCGCTGAAGCACTGCGTTCGCTCGACATCTCCTACGACGACATCATGGATACTCTCAAAGAGGTCCAGACCACCGTTCCCGAGCCCAGCGAGGAGACCGAGGCAGCCAAGCTCGCCTTTACACCGCTCGTCATTAGCGTGATGGAGCGTTCATTCCGTGTGGCGCGTGAGAACAACCAGACCTACGTGTCGACCGAGCACCTGCTCATCGGTATCGTCGAAGAGGGCAACGGCATGGCCATGGACATCCTCATGCGCCTGGGTGTGTCGTCCGCCTCCATCAAAAAGGCTATCGAGAAGCTCACCGCCAAGGACCAGGACAAGAAGCGTCCGCTCGCCGGCGCCGGTGCTGGTCGTCCCGGTGCGGGCCTGCCGTTCTTTAGCGGCTCGGATGCCTCTCAGCAAAAGGGGAGTGGCACCGACACGCTTAAGCAGTTCGCCACCAACCTTACGCAGAAAGCCCGCGACGGCGAGCTCGACCCCGTGATCGGTCGCGAAAAGGAAGTCCAGCGCATGATGGAGATCCTTTCGCGCCGCACCAAGAACAACCCGCTTATCTTGGGCGACCCCGGCGTGGGCAAGACGGCCATCGTCGAGGGCCTGGCGCAGCAGATTGCAGCTGGCAACGTGCCCGAGAACCTCATGAACCAGAACATCTGGACGCTCGACCTGCCGGGCCTCGTGGCGGGCGCCAAGTATCGCGGTGAGTTTGAGGAGCGCCTCAAGAACGTGATCCAGGAGGCCACCGAAGCCGACGACGTCATCCTGTTTATCGACGAGATGCACACTATCATCGGTGCCGGTTCTGCCGAGGGCTCCATCGACGCGAGCTCCATGCTCAAGCCCGTGCTCGCGCGCGGTGCTTTCCAGATTATCGGCGCCACCACGGCCGAGGAATTCCGCAAGTACCTCACCAAGGACCCGGCCTTTGAGCGTCGCTTCCAGACCATCGATGTCGAGGAGCCGAGCGTCGAGGACACGGTCAAGATCCTGACTGCGCTCAAGCCGCGCTACGAGGAGCACCACCATGTGCGCTATACGCAGGGTGCTATCGAGGCCGCCGCGAACCTTTCCAACCGCTACATCCAGGATCGCTTCCTGCCCGATAAGGCCATCGACCTCATTGACGAGGCCGGTGCCCGCGCTCGCATCGCCGCGAATCGCGCGCCCGAGCCGGTGCGTGAGGCCGAGCATCGCGTGGAGGAGCTTAAGGCCGCCGCGCAGGAGGCCACTGAGAGCGACGACATGAACAAGGCCGCCGAGATCACCGAGCAGCAGAAGGCCGCCGAGATTGAGCTCGCCGAGGCCAAGGCCGCCTGGACCGCCGAGCTCGACGCCAGCCCGCTCACCATCGATGTGAGTCAGATCGCCGATATCGTGTCCGTGACTTCGGGCGTGCCGGTGTCCTCGCTTACCGAGAGCGAGAGCCGTCGCCTGCTGCAGGCCGAAAGCGTGCTCAAGACGCGCATCATCGGTCAGGATGAGGCTGTCGAGGCAGTTGCCAAAGCCGTGCGCCGCAGCCGCTCGCCGCTCAAGGACCCGCGTCGCCCCGGCGGCAGCTTTATCTTCCTGGGTCCCACCGGCACGGGCAAGACCGAGCTCGCCAAGACGCTCGCCGAGTACCTTTTTGGCAGCAAGGATGCGCTCATCAGCTTCGACATGTCGGAGTTTGGCAGCGAGTTCGAGGTCTCCAAGCTTATCGGTAGCCCTCCGGGTTACGTGGGTCACGACGAGGGCGGTCAGCTCACCAAGGCCGTTCGTCGTCACCCGTACTCGGTCGTGCTGTTCGACGAGATCGAGAAGGCGCACCCCGATATCTTCAACATCTTGCTGCAGGTACTGGAGGAGGGCCGCCTGACCGATAGCCAGGGCAAGACGGTTGATTTCCGCAACACCGTGATCATCATGACGTCCAACGTGGGCGCTCGCGAGATCGCGCAGGATGCGAGCGTGGGCTTTGGAACCACCGGCGAGCAGGGTCTCACGTCGAGTGAGATTCGCGGCCGTGCGATGGGCGAACTCAAGCGCCTGTTCCGCCCCGAGCTGCTCAACCGTATCGATGATATCGTGGTGTTCCAGAAGCTTTCGGGCGAGAGCCTGACCAAGATCGCTCACCTGCTGGTGGACGACCTACGTCAGCGTTTGATTGCCAACGGCATGAACATCAAGCTCACCGATGCGGCGTACGACAAGATCGTGGCCGAGGGTACCGACCTCACCAACGGCGCGCGTCCGCTGCGCCGTGCCATCCAAAAGCTCATCGAGGATCCGCTGTCCGAGGAGCTGCTGGCCGGCGAGTGGGGCGAGGGCGATACCGTCCTGTGCGACGTGGCCGATGGCAAGTTTGTCTTTAGCCACGGCACGGGCGAGATCCCGGCACCGCGTCCGGCGGGCACGCTCGGTGGCGATACCGCCCCGGCGGCACCGCACACCGGCAACGCCGCGCCCGTGAGCGGCGGCGTGACCTCGGGCCCCGGCGGCATGATGCAAGCCGGTTCCGGCGCGCTGTAGGGATTAACATAGCTTTGCGAAGGGGCACTCTTGTCGGAGCGCCCCTTTTTTATGAGTAAATGGTGCTATACTCGAAATATAAATATGTATAGCAGAAGGAGCTAGCATGCCTATATCGGTACTCGACTCACGGCCGGTCCAGATGAATGTACGCATGGATCGCCAACTCAAAGAGGCTGGGGACGCCGTGCTGGCGCATATTGGCATGACGCCGTCACAAGCTGTGAGGGAGCTGTGGCAGTACTTGACCGAGAACGGTCATATGCCCGTCGCAAAAAAGAATGATGACGAAGTCCTGCCTGACGACATACGATCGAAGGCGAGTTCGTCCCGCGTCTCGGAAGGGGCTGCGCTAATTTCGAATTTTTATGAGCGGTTCTCGATTCAGAGGCCGAGCCCCGATGAAGCCTTTGATTACGACGAGTTATACGATCAAATGATGAGCGAGAGATTCAGCGATTGGATCGAATTATGAGCGGCGTCGGAACGAAACGTGTGCTCAAGCTGTTGATCGACACGAACGTCTGGCTAGATTACTTTCTCGCTCGTACGAATGCGACCAGGCCGATAGTCGAGCTCCTTTCTCGCGCGGCGGAAGCGGAGGATATCGTCCTCTTCTCGTCCTCCCTGTCTGTCAAAGACGTCTATTACATTCTGGGAAGGACGATGAAGGCCGACGCCCGCCGTGAGGGGGCTCTCACTCCAGAAGCCATCGCCGGTGCCGACGAGACAGCGTGGGCGTGTGTTCGCCTGATTCGGCAAAAGTCGATTATTGCCTCGGTCGGTGCAGACGAGGTCTTCGACTCCTTTGTGTTCAAGTATCATCACAACGACTTTGAGGACGACCTTATGCTGGGCGTTGCTAATCGCGTCGATGCCGATTACGTGGTGACCGAGGACAAAAACCTCATTAAACATACCAATGGTGTATGCATAAACGTCGAACAGGCGTTGAGGTTGGTTAGAGAGACCAGCGATCCCTTCCCTCTGCCCGTTTAGCCTGCTGCATCTTGATAAAGTGGTGTTTCCCCACCGTTAGCCGATGATGCGAGGGCGCTCGGCGTTTTCGACTGGTTTATGCACGTAAAGTCTGGGAATATACAAGGCGCATGTCTTATTGTCTAACCAGTTGCGCCAAGGAGGCACCATGGACTACAAGATTACCGGCTACGAGCCCGCCCAGCTGTTCCATTTCTTTGAGGAGGTCAGCGCGATCCCCCGTGGGTCTGGCAACGAGAAGGGCATCAGCGATTTCCTGGTTGCGTTTGCCAAGGAGCGCGGCCTCGACGTGTATCAGGACGAGGTCTACAACGTCATCATTCGCAAGCCCGCATCTGCCGGTGCCGAGAATGCCCCGACCGTGATGCTGCAGGGCCATATCGATATGGTGTGCGACAAGTTGGGCTCCGTTGAGCACGACTTTACGACCGACGGTATCGACCTGGTCGTCAAGGACGGCGTCCTCACCGCTAACGGCACCACCCTGGGCGCCGACAACGGCATTGCTGTCGCTCTGATGCTTACCGTGCTCAACGACGATTCGATTGCTCATCCGGCCCTCGAGTGCGTGTTCACCACCGACGAGGAGACCGGCCTGGTTGGCGCTGAGACGCTCGACAAGTCACAGATCAGCGCCCGCACCATGATCAACCTCGATTCCGAGGAGGAGGGCGTGGCCACCGTCAGCTGCGCCGGCGGCGTCGTCGTTACCTACACCTGCCCCATCGTGCGCGAGCACAAGACCGGCAGCACCCTTACGCTCGAAATCTCCGGCCTGCTGGGTGGTCACTCCGGCGCCGACATCAACCTGGAGCGCGGCAACGGCAACCTCATCATGGCTCGCATCATCGACCGCCTGATGGTCGCCGGCGAGCCTGCCATCGTCAGCTTTAACGGCGGCACTAAGGACAACGCCATCAACCGTGAGTGCAAGGCCGAGCTGGTCTACGCCGACCATGCCGCCGCCGAGGCCGCGGCCGAGATTGCAAAGGGCATCATCGCCGACGTCACTGCCGAGCTCGAGGTCTTCGACCCCGGCTTTACCTGCACCGTCGAGATTGCCGACGACGCCGAGGTCGAGGCCATGGACCAGAAGTCCGCGCTTGCCCTCATCCGCGCCCTGCGTCTTGCCCCTAACGGCGTGATTCGCCGCAACGTCGCCACCGACGGCTCCGTCGAGGTTTCCTCCAACATCGGTGTGGTTGCCACCTCTGACGACCAGGTCAAGATCATGCTGTCCCCGCGCTCCTCGATCACCTCGCTGCAGAACGAGTTCAAGGACCGCCTGCAGACGCTGGCCGATGTCCTGGGCTTCGACGCCAAGTTTGAGTTCGAGTATCCCGGCTGGAGCTATGCTGAGCATTCGCCGGTCCGCGACGTCTTTGTCGAGAGCTATCGCGAGCTCTTTGGTTCCGAGCTGCGCATCGAGTCCATTCACGCCGGCCTTGAGTGCGGCCTGTTTGCCGAGGCCCTGCACGGCCTGGACGCCATCGCCGTGGGCCCGACGCTCTCTGATGTCCACACCCCGGACGAGAGCATGGAGCTCGCTTCTGCCGAGCGCTTCTACGAGCTGCTCATCGACGTCCTCAAGCGCCTTGCCGCGTAAAGGTTGCGCTAGCAGCAGTCCGAGCCACGTGCTAGCGGATTGCAAATGACATTACGTGAGGGGGCACCCGAGCTTTTGCGACGGGTGCCCCCTCTCTTCTTTTGGGAAATGGCAAATTACGGACACCTAGCCTATATCCGCCTTGATGAGGTCGAGAGTGCGCTGGCAGTTTTCGTGGACGGGGCCGAGCATATGCTCGCGCAGGTCCGCCATGCCGGGCAGGTCGGCGTATTCGTCCATGACCTCTTCCATGCAAACGGGTACCTCGTAGGCGAGGTCCATCATGGCCGCAAAGCAAAACTTCTCGGATAGCCCGGCATCGGTGAGCGCCGCCTCCAGCGCGGGGTCGCCCATACCGTGGTATCGGCGGATAGCGCCTGGACCGATGCGCCCCACACGATTTTCGCCGCCAACGCTCATGGCAAGGCGCGCCCGGCGGCGCATGCGCTCGTATGCCAGCCCCGATGCAACGTCATACATACGGGCCATCATAGCTGTGCCGCCGTTTCCAAGGAGCAGGGAATAGTTTTTCGCATGCGCATCCGGTGCGCCGATAATGGCGTTGAAGAACAGTATCTGCGTAAACAGATGCAGGTTAAGTTGATGGTGGCTCGTAGTTACGAGGAGCTCTTGAATGTCGCGTGTGGTCGGGCCGCCGTCTGCCGTGTACTTCTGGGCGGGCATCACCCCAAGTGCCTGACAGAGGTCTTCTTGATGTAGGCGCCTGATCGTTCCGTCTTCGACTTTCACGCGGTCATAGCGCTCAACAATGAGGGTAGGTTCGTCCTCAAACATACGATATTCGACGTTTGCCGTTGCGATACCCACGCGCTGGGCGCTTTTCATGCAGACAAACTCATTGAGAGCCTCGAGTTTAAATCCGTTAACGCCATTTTTGAAAATATGCGTCGTGGGCGAGGAGCCCATGCATTCGCACCAGCGGCCGTTTATGAACGCGAGCGCGAACTTGCCCTGGTTGCCTCCAAGTGACCAACTTTCATCTAGACCCATCCACGATGCATCGCGGTCATCTCTGATCGACTTGAGGCGCAAGGCAATCTCGTGGTCGTCTATAGGGCGGTATTCGCCAGTGCGATGCAAGACGGCGTCGATATCTTCTTCGACGCAAAACTGCACTCCGCCCGGACAGTCGAGTCCGATATGGCTGAGCAACGCAACGGGATTGTTGGGCCTAGCATCGAATTCGGCGGCAATCGCTTTTCGTTGGTCCTCGCTGTCGGGTAGAAGGCCAAACAGGTACGGATTCATGACCTGTTGGCCGTATGTGCGATTTGATATGGGAATGTTGGTCGATAGGGCTGGCCCGTCATAATCTTGATCGTAGACAAAACTGACTAGACCGTTCTCATCTTGCGTGAGCGTTCCCGCAGGTACGCCGCAAATAATGGTCCGAAGTGATGTTCTGGCCATTGGCTATTTCCCTTCGGGCTTGGTTTGGTTAGATGCGTTTGCGGCAATCGAGACTCCGAGATTGGACATGGCGAAATCGGCGAAGACTTCGTCGTAAAGTGCGGATGTAAAGGGGGCATCTGCAAGAGCCGGAATGGCGGTGCTACGACGGTTGCGATGATGAGGACGTTGAGTGTGATGGCGCCTGGGGATGCTGCGAGGCAGCGGATTGGCATGCGGGGCGTCGACTGGTCGCTCGTTTTTTGCTTCGCCGATATCCCCTTGAGCGGCGAGTGCCAGTCCAAGAGCATCGAAAATCGTCAGCAGCTTGTCGAGTCGAATGCCAGTGGCGTCTCCTAGCTCGAGCGATGCGAGCAGGCGCTCCGAAACACCGGCCTTTTTAGCGAGGGCGGCACGGGTGAGACCCTGAGCCTCGCGTGCCTGACGCACGTAGATGCCAGCTTGGCGCGGTGTGGTGATGGGAAGGGTATCCACGGCGATCTCCTAACATGCAGACTTTTGCATATCAGTATGACATGCAAAAGTCTGCATGAAAAGGCATTATGCAAAACTCTGCATGAGACCTCTACATTGATGTTGAGCTTATGAGAGGCGTTTTTTATATCGCCAAAATCCCCAGATGCTCAAGCAAGATCTTAAGCCCGATAAGGATAAGCACAACGCCGCCCACGATGGTGGCGGGTTTTTCGTAGCGCGCGCCAAAGGTGTGGCCGATCGCTACGCCGGCGACGGAGAAGATAAACGTTGTGACGCCGATAAGCGATACAGCGGGAACGATGTCAACCGAGAGCGCCGCAAACGAGATGCCTACGGCTAGGGCGTCGATTGAGGTAGCGATGGCGAGGATCAGGTATTCTACCAGGTCAATCTTTTCGGCATCCTTGTCGTCGCCTTCGTCCTCATCTTCGTCTTCGGAAAAGGCTTCCCGCAGCATTTTGCCGCCGATAAAGGCCAGAAGGATAAAGGCGATCCAATGGTCGATCGGTCCGATGATGCCCATGAATTGACTGCCGAGCGCCCATCCGATTACGGGCATGCCGGCCTGGAAGCCGCCAAAGAATAGGCCGAGCACCACGGCGACTTTAAGGTTGATCTTTTTCATGCCGAGACCCTTGCAGATGGAAACGGCAAAAGCGTCCATCGAAAGGCCAACGGCGAGCAGCACGAGCTCTGCGAGTCCCATAGTCTGGCTCCCTCTCTGCGGGCGAGCCCGATTACGCGACTACTCCCTCATTAATATGAGACCCGATGCTACCACACGAGCAGTCAAAAGAACCCCGTCCCAAATGAGCTACCTAAGCGGTGTTCGCTCATTCTGTAAGCATCGGATTTCGCAAGCGCCGCAGGGACAAACCGTGAGAAACTATTTAGCGTTTATGGAGCGTATACGATGGGAGCGATGCCTTGGATAAGAACGAGCTGCAAAAGCGTATGGAACAGGCCATCCGCCTGACGGCACCTGGTCAGCCGATCCGCACCGCCCTCGACATGATCATCGCCGGTCACCTGGGCGCCCTTATCTGCGTCGGCGACACCGAAAACGTGCTCGCTGCCGGTAACGACGGCTTCCCGCTCAATATTTCGTTTACCTCGAACCGTCTGTTCGAGCTCTCCAAGATGGATGGTGCCATCGTCATCGACGGCGACCTCACCCAGATCCTGCGCGCCAACTTCCACCTCAATCCCGATCCCTCGCTCGCCACGAGTGAGACGGGCATGCGTCACCGCACCGCCGCTCGCATGTCGGTGCTCACCGATGCCATCGTGATCTCGGTCTCGGCCCGTCGTGCCGTCGTCAACGTGTACGTTCACGGCAAGAGCTACGAGATTCAGCCTGTCACCACCATCATGAGCTCGGTCAACCAGCTCGTCGCCACGCTCCAGACTACCCGTCAGTCGCTCGATCGCTCCCTGCTGCGCCTGACGGCCCTTGAGCTCGACGACTACGTTACGCTCGCCGACATTACCGGTATTTTCTCGAGCTTCGAGATCATGCAGCAGGCAAAGACTGAGCTTAAGGATTGCATTGTCAAGCTGGGCAACCAGGGCAAGCTCGTGCAGATGCAGCTCGAGCAGCTCGCGGGCTCCAGCATGGATACCGAATACGACCTGATGATCCGCGACTACGCGAGCGATTCCTCCGAGGCAAACGCCGAGAAGATTCGCGCCGAGCTCGCTCGCATGACACCTAAGGACCTGTCCGACCCACAGCATGTGGCTGCGGTTCTGGGTTACGACGACCTGGACGAGGACTCCGTCATGACGCCGCTGGGCCTACGTACGCTTTCGCGCGTGTCCGTTGTGCGCGACGGCGTGGCCGAGAAAATCGTCGACGAGTACGGCTCGTTGCAGGAGCTCATGGACGACATCAGCGAGGATCCGGAGCGTTTGGGCGACTTTGGTGTTAACAACCCTGCCATTCTTGCGGACTCGCTGTACCGCATGAAGGGCACCAAACAGGGGAACGCATAATGGCGCCCGTATGCGCCGTGGTCGTTGCCGGCGGCAGCGGCCAGCGCTTTGGAAATCCCGGCGGCAAGCAGCTCGTTAACGTGGCGGGCCGTCCACTTATGAGCTGGTCCATCCGCGCGTTTGATCGGAGCGACAAGGTCGGCCACATCGTCGTGGTTTGCCCTGCCGAGCGTCGTGCCGAGATGCGACGCCTGGCCATCGACCCGTTTGACTATGACACGCCCATCAGCTTTGCCGATGCCGGCGATACCCGTCAGGATTCCACCCGTGCCGGCGTGCATGCGGTTCCGGCGGGTTTCGAATATGTTGCCATTCACGACGGCGCCCGTCCGCTCATTACCACCGAGGCCATCGACCATGCCATCGACGTGCTTATGGGCGACCGTGCCCTCGACGGTGTCGTGTGCGGACAGCCCGCGATCGACACGCTCAAGATCGTCGACGGCGACAATATCGTCGAGACGCCGCCGCGCGAGCTCTATTGGGCCGCACAGACGCCGCAGATCTTTAGCGTCGACGCCATGAAGCGTGCTCACGCCGCAGCTATCGCCGAGGGTTTTATCGGCACCGACGATTCGTCGCTGGTCGAGCGCATGGGCGGACGCGTACGTTGCGTCCAGAGTCCGCGCGATAACCTTAAGGTGACGGTGCCCGAGGACCTGCGTCCCGTAACCGCGATTCTGCTCGGCCGCATGGCCGAGGGAGAGGACCTTCCCCATGTTCAGTAACCTGCGCATTGGCCACGGCTACGACGTCCACCGTCTGGTGGAGGGGCGTCGATGTATCATCGGCGGGGTCGACATCCCCTACGAGCGTGGCCTGCTGGGCCACTCGGATGCCGATGTGCTCGCGCACGCCTTGGCCGACGCCATTCTGGGCGCCTGCCGCGGGGGAGACATCGGCAAGCTATTCCCCGACACCGATCCCGCGTACGAGGGTGCCGATTCGATGGTGCTGCTCGCTCGCGTGATGGACTATGCGCGCGAGCTGGGCTTTGAGTTTGTCGATGCCGACTGCACTATTGCCTGTCAGCAACCCAAGATCACCCCGCACCGCGATACCATGCGTGCCAACCTTGCCCATGCCCTGGGCGTTGACGTCGAAAATGTAGGCGTCGCCGCCACCACGACCGAAAAGCTCGGTTGGGAAGGCCAAGGCGAGGGAATCGGCGCCTGGGCCGTCTGCCTGCTACAGAAAACCGTTAAGGAGTAACGAATGCGTATCTACAACAGCGCTACCCATAAAAAGGAAGAGTTCCAGCCCATCGAGTCCGGCAAGGTTCGCATGTACGTGTGCGGCCCCACGGTCTACGACAACATCCACATCGGCAATGCCCGTACGTTCATCAGCTTTGACGTGATTCGTCGCTGGCTCATCGCGAGCGGCTACGAGGTCACGTTCGCCCAGAACCTTACCGATGTCGATGACAAGATCATCAAGCGCGCCAACGAGCAGGGCCGTACGGCTGCCGAAGTCGCGACGGAGTTCTCCGATAAGTTCATCGGCGTCATGCGCGCCGCCAACGTGCTCGATCCCGATGTGCGCCCCCGCGCCACCAAGGAGATCGGCCCCATGATCGCCATGATCAAGACGCTTATCGAGCAGGGCCACGCTTACGCCGCCGATAACGGCGACGTGTATTTTGCCGTGCGCAGCGATCCCAACTATGGTCAGGTCTCGGGCCGCAACATCGACGACCTTATGGTTGGCGCGCGCATCGAGGAGAACGAGGACAAGAACGACCCACTCGACTTTGCCCTGTGGAAGGCCGCTAAGCCCGGCGAGCCCAGCTGGCCGAGCCCCTGGGGCGAGGGCCGTCCCGGTTGGCACACCGAGTGCGCCGCCATGGTGCATCGCTACCTGGGCACTCCGATCGACATCCACGGCGGCGGCTCCGACCTTGCCTTCCCGCATCACGAGAACGAGTGCGCCCAGGCCACCTGCGCCTGGCACCAGGGCTTCTCCAACACTTGGATGCACACGGGCATGCTGCTGGTAGACGGCGAGAAGATGTCCAAGTCGCTCGGCAACTTCTTTACGCTGGCCGAGGTCCTCGAGCAGCACTCCGCTGCCGCCCTGCGCCTGCTGATGCTGCAGACGAGCTATCGCTCGCCGCTCGATTTTTCTTGGGAGCGCCTGGAGGGTGCCGAGAACTCGCTCACGCGTATCGCCGGTACGGTCGAGAACCTGCGCTGGGCCGCGAACCATGCGACGGCCGATGCCGATGCGGCTGCCGCCGAGGCGTTTGCCGCCAAGGCCGCCGAGACCCGTGCCACCTTTAAGGAGTGCATGGACGACGACTTTAACACCGCTGGTGCCATGGGTGCCGTCTTTGGCTTTGTGACCGAGTGCAACCAGTACCTGGAGCAGGCGGGCGACGCTGCCGACAAGGCCGCCGCGCTTGCCGCCGCCGACACGCTGGCCGAGCTGCTCGATACGCTTGGCGTTGAGCTCCCCGAGCCCAAGGTCGAGCTGCCGCTGGGCCTGCTGGGCGTTGCCGCCGGTTTGGTCGCCTATACGGGTGACGACGTGGACGAGGCCGCTGCCAAGATTCTCGAGGCCCGCGCCGAAGCCCGCGCCGCCAAGAACTGGGATCTGGCCGACGCCATCCGCGACCAGCTCAAGGACCTGGGCCTGACGATTGAAGATACGGCCGCGGGTACTCGTATTAAGACCCTCTAGTATTTGTCGACCGTTCGAGGTGCGGCAGATTGCCTTGAAAGAAGAGGGCATAGACCTTGTGGTCATGCCCGACGATTGAAAGGCAAGGTGCCGTGGCTCGGACGGTCGATTCTTGTTCGTTATCTATTTAAGGAGGTCGTCCTATGGCCGACAATCGCAAGCGTGCACCTCGTGGCGGCAAGCAGGCCGCTTCTGGCTCGCGTCCGATTCGCCGCAACGACCGCGCTGCCGCTCCCAAGGGCCAGCGCGATCGTACCCAGGCCGCACGTCCGCAGCGCGATCGCAACCGCGACGCTGTCCAGGCTCCCAAGGGTGAGTTCATCGAGGGTCGTCGTGCTGCCGCCGAGGCGCTACGTACCGGTTTTCCCATCAAGTGCGCGCTCATTGCCGAGGGCGGGGAGCGCGACGCCGCCTTGTCGCGCCTGGTCGACGACCTCAACGCCGCGGGTGTCCGCATTAAGTATGTGCCGCGCGCGCAGCTCGACGCACTGTCGAGCCATGGCGCTCACCAGGGCATTGCGCTCGAGGTTGGCAACTTCCCCTATGCCGATGTCGCCGATATTCTCGACCGCGCAGGCGAGGGCCCGGCACTTGTCGTGGTGCTCGACCATGTGACTGACGATGGCAACTTTGGTGCCATCGTGCGCTCCGCCGAGGTTGTGGGCGCGGCCGGCGTCATCATCGCCAACAAGCGCGCCGCCGGCGTGACCGTGGGCAGCTACAAGACTTCAGCCGGCGCCGTCATGCATCTGCCTATCGCGCAGGTGCCCAACATTGCCCGTGCACTCGACGATCTTAAGGCCGCTGGCTTTTGGGTGGGCGGCGCCTCCGAGCACGCCGAAGGCAGTTGCTGGGATGCTCCCTTCGAGGGCCGCGTGGCGCTCGTCATGGGCTCCGAGGGCGACGGCATCTCGCGCCTGGTGCTTGAGAAATGCGACTTTTTGACCAAGCTTCCCCAACGCGGCATGACCGAGAGCCTCAATGTTGCCCAGGCGACCACGGCGCTGTGCTTTGAGTGGCTGCGCCGCAACGCCGGCGAGCTCATGGGGGAGGAGTAGCGCATGTCCAAAAAGAACCGTGCCAAGTCCAAGGCCAAGCGCTTTGGCGAGGGCTCGGCCAAGCCGATTGTTTCGGCCGCGACCTATGGCGTGGGCGGCAATGCGTTTGCGCAGGCCATCGCCGACCCGGTCTCGACGGTGCACTCCAACAAGCCCGAGCTGCTGGTGGTCGACGGTTACAACGTGATCCACTGCACGCCGCGCTACGAAAAGCTCGTGTACGACCATTCCGACGATCTGTATTCCAGCGACGTTCACGATATGGCGCGCACTGCCCTCATTAACGACGTGGCGGCGTTTGCCCAGGGCCGCTACGAGGCCGTAATCGTGTTTGACGGCGCGGGCAATATCTCCAGCGAGCGCCCCAATCTGCCGGCCCGTGGCGTGCGCATCGAGTTTTCGCCGACGGGCGTCTCTGCCGATACCGTGGTGCAAAAGCTCTGCATCGAGGCACGCGAGGAAGGTCGCGCGTGCTCCGTGGTATCGAGCGACGGCACGATCCAGGCTGTCGTCATGGGCAAGGGCGTCACGCGCATCTCGAGCCGTATGCTGGTGGATGAGATCAAACAGATCGATAACGACGTTCGCGAGGCAGAGGAAGCTCCGCAGATCAAGATGACTCTGGGCAGCCGCCTGAGTCCCGATGCCCTGGCCAAGCTCAAGGCCCTGCGTGGCCGGTAGGGGAGTTGGCGGGGCAATGCTGCCTCGCTAACTCCATTCAGCGATGTCGATCATTCTTTCGAGGCGCCACGTTAGCGCCTCTTTTAGATAAGGCAGTCTCGCTGCTAGGGCATCGTTTTTAGACAGAATCTCGATTGCCTCGTCGACAAAACCTTCGAGTTTGTCCCCGTCAAACCAGTTCATATCCTCAACAAGCAACATTTGTTTCGCGGGACTTGAATGGAACTGCGCGCTGGCAAAACTGTGCTCTCCTGCCCTAAGCTCCTCTAGAGATATGTTGCACCAGAGCGATGAGCCCGAATCGAAGATGGGGGCTGGTCTGCAGGTTAGCGTGTTGACGTTTCGCACAAGGCCAAAGTTACGCCAATGACGGTCATAGTTGGCGATGATGTCGTCACATACGATCATGCGGTCAAGGGCATCCTTAACGCCTGTCACCCCGAGCTCCTCGCAGTTTGCTACGTATCGCTCGTAGTCGGTTAGCCGTTCATCTGCGTTTGAGTGCTGGTTTACATAGAACGCAGGGACATACTCTTCTTCATCAGTTAAGAAGACATAGCATATGCTCAGGGCAGAAGTGCCCGTGCCATCGAGCGAGTAAGGCACATAATCGCAGGCGTTTAGGATACGACGGTGGAGCGCGGTCGCCACCAGCTCGTTATAAGGTTCCTGGTTCAGGTGCGCTCCTGCCTTATGCAGAATTCGACGCCCGCCCTCGCATGTCCAGTACTTTTGAAGATTGCCGTCCGACGTGTTATCGGGCTTTGCGGCAGCCGCTTTTCCCTCTGGGGCAAAGGGCGCAATGGACAGCGAGACGTCATCAAAGGCGTTATTGAAGAAGTTGATATCCTCCCAGGTGAGACCGGAACTTTGGGGTCTAATCCAATACTGGTCGGATAGGGAGAGGCCGAGATTTCGCTGGACGAGTTCATCGGGAACATCGACTGCGGCTTCTGCAAGCAGGGAGGCTAGCCCAATGCGTGCGAGCGGGATACCGCGGCCGCGCCACCAGATGCGGAAGGAGTCGAGCGATATGGGGCTATTAGGGCCAAATACTCCAATAGGGGCGTGGGCGTAATCGATGTCGGCACCGATGTGGGTAAAGTCTTTTCGCGATGTGCTGTAGACCAGCTGAGCGACTTCGTACGTGCGGTTCATGAGGGTGAACGCGATCTCGCTCTTACCGTGGCCGCGACGGGGACGTCCCCCCGTTTTGGTTACGGAGCGGAGTCGCGTGTCGACGCTGTCTTTGTCGATGAGCCATACACCAGAAGCCTTGCGGGCCTCAAGTGCTCCGTTTTTTATGAGCTCCTGCACCCTGCGCGGAGTGATGCCGAGTAGTTCGGCTGCTTCCTTGGTAGTAAGCATCGCGAAACCCTTCGTTAGAACGAATAGTTTTATATATGACAATTGTAATTAAAACTATTCGTTCTGACGAATGGTTTTGAGATGTGGTCGGTCGAAGGGTCTGTTGCGCCCCGTCCGCAATTCCTTTATTCTTAACAGGCTTCGCGCGAAAGCGCCAAGTGTGCCAGTGTGGCGCAACGGTAGCGCAACTGATTTGTAATCAGTGGGTTGCAGGTTCGATTCCTGTCACTGGCTCCATGAAAGTTTCGGGCTCTGTTCCCCTGCGGGACAGAGCCCGTTTCTTATGTGTGCCGGAATCGAACCTGCGAGGGCGCGAGCGTCAAGCGAACGCGGAGCGTTCGTAGCGAGCGGGCGAGGATGCCGGCAGGCATCCGAAGCCGGAGCGGATTCGCGAAGCGAATACGCGGACTTCCTGTCACTGGCTCCATGAGAGTTTCGGGCTCTGTTCCCTTGTGGGACAGGGCCCGTTTCTATTTATGTCGATAAGTCAGCGGGTTTGGCACCGGCTAAGCTTCAGGTCTGTCTCGATCTGTAACACGAAGAAGCTGAAAACCGTTCTTACTGTTACAGAATGAGACGTAAGCTGGGGTCTCTGCTAAACATCTCGATCTGTAACAGATAGGGGAGAAAATGTTCTCTAAATGTTACAGATTGAGACAAAGAACGGACCGGTCCCAGCCATCCTGTTTGAGCATGGATATTCGGACACACGAGAGTGGAAAATCTTCCGCCTAGTGAATGAGCGTGGACAATCTGCCACTTTAGATTCGATGGCACGGCAAAGTGGGAGATTATCCACGCTCGATTTCAAACGGAAGAAAATCCACGCTCGATTTTGCCTGGGAAGAGCAATCTTCTGTCTAGGAAGCCCCGATCTCGACCTATATATAGGTGCAAATAAGCTGGTATCGAAGTTCGATCCTGAAGGTGTACTCCACTACACCAAAGTGTTCCCTCGGGAAACGTCACCTCAGTATCCAAAACCACCGTCCTTCATATCCAAACTCAACAAAACCGCAGGTCACGACTATATAGATACGCCCGGCACCGTGTATCTAGAGGTTTTCGTTGACAGCCCCCAAGGTTGCATCGTATTATCTTTTTCGTTCGCGGGGGCGGCGGTCCAAAAGACCAAAGGACCTGCGGATACTTGAACGATTGGGAGTTTGCCCGAGTGGTTAATGGGGACGGGCTGTAAACCCGTTGGCTCTGCCTACATAGGTTCGAATCCTATAGCTCCCACCCGTCAAGTGCCTGTATAGCTCAGTCGGTAGAGCACTTCGTTGGTAACGAAGAGGTCACCAGTTCAAGTCTGGTTGCAGGCTCCATCCGGCGGTGTAGCTCAGTTGGTTAGAGCACACGGTTCATACCCGTGGCGTCACTGGTTCGAATCCAGTCACCGCTACCATAGGTAACACGGTGGCTTCTCAATAGTATGTTGAGAGGCCACTATGGTATAAAGGCAAAGTCCCGTCCGGGGACGACCTGTTTAGAGGAGGGCTTTATGGCCAAAGAGAAGTTTGAGCGCACTAAGCCGCATGTTAACATCGGCACCATTGGTCACGTCGACCACGGCAAGACCACGCTGACCGCCGCCATCACCAAGGTTCTCTCCGAGACCGAGGGCTGCAAGGCTGACTTCACTGCGTTCGAGAACATCGACAAGGCTCCCGAGGAGCGCGAGCGCGGCATTACGATCTCCGTCTCCCACGTCGAGTACGAGACTGCTGCCCGTCACTACGCTCACGTTGACTGCCCGGGCCACGCTGACTACGTCAAGAACATGATCTCCGGTGCTGCTCAGATGGACGGCGCTATCCTGGTCATCGCCGCTACCGACGGCCCCATGGCTCAGACCCGCGAGCACATCCTGCTCGCCCGTCAGGTCGGCGTTCCCTACATCGTCGTCTTCCTGAACAAGTGCGACATGGTCGACGATGACGAGCTCATCGACCTCGTCGAGATGGAGACCCGTGAGCTCCTCTCCGAGTACGATTTCCCCGGCGACGACATCCCCGTCATCCGTGGTTCCGCTCTGGGCGCTCTCGAGGGCGACGCCAAGTGGATGGACGCTATCCGCGAGCTCATGAAGGCCGTCGACGAGTACATTCCGACGCCTGCTCGTAACAACGACCTCCCCTTCCTGATGGCCGTTGAGGACGTTATGACCATCTCCGGCCGTGGTACCGTTGCTACCGGCCGTGTCGAGCGCGGTGAGCTCAAGCTCAACGAGCCCGTCGAGATCGTCGGCATCAAGGATACCCAGAACACCGTCGTTACCGGTATCGAGATGTTCCGTAAGTCCATGGACTTCTGCGAGGCTGGCGACAACGTCGGTCTGCTGCTCCGCGGCATCAAGCGTGAGGACATCGAGCGCGGCCAGGTTCTCTGCAAGCCCGGTTCGGTTACCCCGCACACCAAGTTCACCGGTGAGATCTACGTTCTGACCAAGGAGGAGGGCGGCCGTCACACCCCGTTCTTCGATGGTTATCGTCCTCAGTTCTACTTCCGTACCACCGACGTTACCGGTACGGTCAAGCTCCCCGAGGGCACCGAGATGGCTATGCCTGGTGACCACATCACCATCGAGGGCGACCTCATCCACCCGATCGCCATGGAGGAGGGCCTGCGCTTCGCTATCCGCGAGGGTGGCCACACCGTCGGTTCGGGCATCGTCTCCACGATTATTGAGTAAATTAGCTCTTTGATATAGCTGACTTAGAGAACCCGGCACTTATATGGGTGCCGGGTTCTTTTCTGCAATGGATATTGAGCCGTTGCTGGTGTCGAGAGGATCGATAATGGTCCTGGATGCACCGTCGATTAGCTCTCGATGGCTTCATTGATGTGTTCCAAATATGAATGGATCCACCGAGAACCAATTGACTCGAGGTTTTCATTGACAGCACTTACGTGGAGCTGATAAAGTAACAACTCGTGCCCGTACGGGGCGGAAATGAAAGGTTCAGGATACATGCGTACTCTAGTTACTCTTGCGTGCACTGAGTGCAAGCGCCGCAACTATACGACCACCAAGAACAAGTCGACCATGCCTGATCGTATGGAGATCAAGAAGTATTGCCCCTGGTGCCGTCACCACACGCTGCACAAAGAGACTCGCTAGTCTCTAGTCACATACGCCAGTAGTTCAATTGGTAGAGCATCGGTCTCCAAAACCGAGTGTTGAGGGTTCGAGTCCTTCCTGGCGTGCCAGTCATTATTCCGTAAGCTCCCACTTGGGGGCTTACGGTTTACTCATGTATAAGCGCATTGCGCGGAGGTAACCCAAATGGCCAACAAGAAGAACAAGAAGAAGGCTCAGCAGCCGGCACCTGCCAACAACGCTGCCGCCAACTCCAAGGTTGAGGCCAAGAAGGCCGTTGCCAAGAAGAACGAGAAGGCTGCGAAGTCCAAGAAGAACGAGAAGCCTGGTTTCTTCGCCCGCACCAAGAAGTATTTCGCTTCGGTCAAGTCCGAGATGAAGCGTGTCACGTGGCCCGATAAGAAGGAGCTCGTGAACTACTCGGTCGTCGTTTGCGCTTCTCTGGTCGTCGTCGGCGTCGTCATCGCTCTGCTCGATGCTGGCTTTGGCGAGGCTCTTGCTCTGTTCTCTGGATTGAGGGGCTAAACCATGTCTAAGCGTTGGTACGTCGTTCACACTTATTCTGGATACGAGAACCGCGTAAAGTCCGATCTCGAGCATCGTATCGAGACCATGGGCATGCAGGACCGTATCTTTGATATCGAGATTCCTATGGAGCGCGTCACCGAGATTAAAGAGGGTGGCAAGCGCGAGACCAAGGATTCCAAGATCTTCCCGGGTTATGTCCTGGTCCGCATGGAGATGGATGACGATGCTTGGACGTGTGTTCGCAACACGCCCGGCGTCACCGGTTTCCTAGGCGGCAACGGCAAGCCCGCTCCGCTTTCCCGTGACGAGTACAACAAGATGACTCGTCGTCCCGGTAAGGGCGATTCGCCCAAGCGCACCTCGGTTGATATTCAGGTCGGCACGTCCGTCCGCGTCACCGATGGCCCGCTTACCGACTTCGATGGCAAGGTCTCCGAGGTTAACACCGAGGCTGGCAAGCTCAAGGTCACGCTGATGATCTTTGGCCGCGAGACGCCGGTCGAGCTCGACTTTAACCAGGTCGCTGTCATCGCTTAAGTTTTCGTCCGTTCGCGCGAGCGTGCTTCTTCTGTGACTGCTCATCTCAGGAGTGCTTCTAACACGTGCGTGCTTACGATATAGCAAGTACTTCACACTCGTGATTCGAAAGGAATGACCATGGCTGAGAAGAAGGTTGCCAACGTCATTAAGCTCCAGATTCCTGCTGGTGCCGCTAACCCCGCTCCTCCCGTCGGCCCCGCCCTGGGCGCTGCTGGCGTGAACATCATGCAGTTCTGCCAGGCCTTTAACGCCGAGACGCAGGACAAGAAGGGCGACATCATCCCCGTTGAGATCTCTGTCTACGAGGATAAGTCCTTCTCCTTCATCACCAAGACCCCGCCGGCGGCTCACCTCATCAAGAAGGAGCTGAACCTCAAGTCTGGTTCTGCTAAGCCCCAGGCCGACAAGGTTGGTCAGCTCTCCCAGGAGCAGCTCACCAAGATCGCCGAGATCAAGATGCCGGACCTCAATGCCAACGACATTGACGCCGCCAAGAAGATCATCGCCGGTACCGCCCGTTCCATGGGCGTCACCATCGCTGAGTAGCGATTTCTTATGGTAACGACGGGTGCTCCGACCGGGGCGACCGTTAAATGTGTGCAATAGGGCACACGATACGATGTGGGAGGGCTCACGCCCGTTTAACCACAGGAGGTAATGCACATGGCTAAGCATGGTAAGAGCTATAACGCCGCTGCCGAGAAGATCGACCGCGCCACGCTCTACACCCCCCTTCAGGCTGCCAAGCTCATTAAGGAGCTCGACACCGCCAAGTTCGACGAGACCGTCGAGGCCCACTTCCGTCTGGGCATCGATACTCGTAAGGCTGACCAGAACATCCGTGGTTCCATCTCCCTGCCCCACGGCACCGGCAAGACCGTTCGTGTTGCCGTCTTCGCCGAGGGCGAGAAGGCCCGCGAGGCCGAGGCTGCCGGCGCCGACATCATCGGTTCCGACGAGCTCGTCGCCCAGATTCAGAAGGGCGAGATCAACTTCGACGCCGCTATCGCTACGCCGAACATGATGGCCAAGGTTGGCCGCATCGGTAAGATCCTTGGTCCCCGTGGCCTCATGCCGAACCCCAAGCTCGGCACCGTGACCATGGACGTCGCCAAGATGGTCTCCGAGCTCAAGGCTGGCCGCGTTGAGTACCGCGCCGACCGCTACGGCATCTGCCACGTGCCCCTGGGCAAGAAGTCCTTCTCTGAGCAGCAGCTCGTCGAGAACTACGCTGCCCTGTACACTGAGATCCTGCGCGTCAAGCCCTCTTCTGCTAAGGGCAAGTACGTCAAGTCCATCTCCGTGTCTTCCACCATGGGCCCTGGCGTCAAGGTCGATCCCGCTGTCCAGCGTGACTTCCTGGCTGAGTAACTGCTAGTTACTGCCTGAGCAAAGCAAGCATTGCTAAAGAAACCCGGTTCTGCCTTGTGCAGGACCGGGTTTCTTGCTATCGCGTCAAAAGCACCACAAAGGGGACGGTCTCCCCTTTGTGGTGGTTACCAGGGTGTTCTGGCTGTTGAGGACTCGATGGCATCGTGGCGTTTGAGCTCGCGGCGCATGGTTTGCGAATTGAGCCAGGCTGCCTGCCAGCCACGGATGGGGTAGCGCGTCTGGTCGAGCTCAAACTGCGTATAGCCGCAGGCGTTGATGATCGTCGTTCCACACACATGCTGCCGCTTGCGCTGAAAATCGTAACCGTAGCTTTGGTGTACATGCCCATGCACCATGTAGTCGGCCCCCCAGGACTCAAGCGCCGTGTTAAAGCACTCAAACCCTCGATGCGGCAGATCGTCCAGATCACCCATACCGGCGGCGGGTGCATGGGTAAGCAGAATGTCGCACCCGCCGACCATCCTAACCTTACGCGACAGCTTACGCATGCGCTTGGACATCTCGCGTTCGGTGTACATGTTGGCGCCGTCGCGATAACGCATGGACCCGCCAAGGCCCGCAATGCGAATCCCTCGGTACGTGTACACGCTGTCTTCCACGCAGATACATCCGCCCGGTGCATGACGTGCGTAGCGATCATCGTGATTGCCGCGCACGTAGATGAGCGGCTTGTTGATGACCGTAACCAAAAACTCAAGATAGTCCGGGTCCAGATCGCCGGCGGACAAAATCAGGTCGACTCCCTCAAAGCGTTCCTTGTGAAAGCACTCCCAAAGGCATCGTTCTTCGGTATCGGCTATGGCAAGGATTTTCATAGGGCAGGGACTTTCGGCTCATCGTCGAGCTGCGGAATGGTGCCTACCACGTTATCCGCCAGCCAATTCATCTCGACAATCTGCGTGCTCGGCAGCGGAGGGAAGCCTTCGATCTGTACCACGCCGTTCTGGCTGTGGAGCTCGCCGCCAAAGGGGTTGATGGATCCCTCGACAATGCCGTTGCGGAGCAACTGCACGAGTTTGCGCGTCTGGTAGGGTAGGCCCGGAGCGTAACGGATGTCGATAACGCCGGAGCTCATGCCGTACCAGTAGTTGACGGCGCGCACTTGGTTGTCATCGCTGGTCTCGTCCCACGTGCCGTGCAGAAGGCTGCGAACGATGAGCTCGTAGTAACGGCCCCAGTTCCATACCGGCATGGCGATGCCGGAAACCTTGCCATCGACCAGGCGGTGGAGTCCGTAGGCCGTGGGGTCTTCGAGCGACTTTGACATGTCAGCGCCGGTCATGATGCTCACGCCTTCGCGGCACATGGCCTCGGCAAGACCGCCGGCGGGCACATCGCCCCAGGTGAGGATAATTTGCGCGCGGGGGTCGAGCAGCGAGGCGCCGATGGCAAAGGCATTGATCTCGCTGAGCGCGCCGGATGCGAAGACCGACGCGTGGTAGCCGATGCGATGGTTGTCCGCCATGCTGGCGGCAAGGGCGCCTAGGAGGAACTTGGCCTCGTACATCTTGCCAAAGTACGAACGAACGCTTTGGTGGGGAAGGCCGATAGAGCAGTTAAGGAACCGAACCTGGGGATACTCAACGGCAGCTCTGAGCGTGTATTCCATCAGGCGGTGCGAGGTCGAGAAGATGACGCTGTCTCCATGTTTGACAGCCGTTTCCACGGCGGCGTAGAACACGTCCGGATCGTGACAGTCCTCGAACGCCTCGGTGCGCACGATACCGTCAAAGTGCTCATCGAGATACTGACGTCCTTGGTCGTGCAGACTGTCCCAGCTCGACGTCGCACAGGGGAACTCATGGATAAAGGCGATGCGCAGGGGGTTGGCCGCCGAATAGACGGTCTTGCCCATAAAGAAGTTGAGCACGCCGGAGGTGGACTTGGCGGGCGTCTCCTCCTCGTCGATGCTCGGTGCTTCGACAAGATCGACCTTGTCCTCGTCATTTTTGCCGGCAATGACCAGCTCGCGCCAAATCTTGCACAGGCGGTTTACGACGATATCCGTCGGCGTATCCAGTAGGCGGTCCTGGTTGTACACATTGAGGTAGACGAGCATGGCGTCGGCAGGCGTAATGTCCAGGTGGTCGCCGCCTGCGCGAAGGTAGGCGCGCTTAAAGAGCAGGAAGGTGTGGCGCAGGTAGTCGACCTTTTTCTGCGGCCATTTTTCGATAAGGTTCTGACCGAGCATCTTGGCGAGCGTTTCGTAGCTTCCCTCACGCGAGAACTCGATCTCGTATAGGGGGCAGACGCGCCAAAACGCGCAGAACTCACCGTACAGGCGGCTTTCGACGGAATCCCATGTGCCGGGGTAGAGACGGGTGACCCTGGCCGAAACCGTTGGAGCGTCCAGGAATTTGAGGACACTGACGCGTTTGTTGCCTTCCTGGACATAGAACCGATGCATGAACTCGGTGACGATGATGGGGTCGCGATAGCCCTCGGTTACCTGGATGTCGTAGAGGTTGGACCACTTGCGGGCGAACTCGGTGTTAAACGGAAGCAGGGGCATAAAGTTACACGAAAAGGCGGACTGACGGCCTTTGGTGACCGTGCCGACGACCATTTCGAGCGGAATATCCCTTAGGCCGACATTCTCTCGCTGGCCTAAGGGGAGCTGAGCAACCAAACTGTCGAGGTCCGTAAGGTATGGATGCTCGCTTTGGCTGATGGCGCGACGGCGTCCCTGCTCGCCGCGCTTGCGTGCTTGACGATAGGCCTCTTCCATGGTGTCTACTCCCTTAGTCGTTTAAACAACGATATGAACCATGGTACCACGAATGAAAACCACTACAAAGATGCCTGTCCCCTTTGCGGTGGTTTAGGCGATGATGGGGGCGATGGCGCGGATGCAGGCGTCGGCTGCCGTGAAAGTAGTGCTGTCGTCGCTGACGATAAAGATGATCTTTCCTTTGATGCCAAAGTCGCCGATTTCGCTAAAGAGTACGTAGGGCTCCTTGTCAAAGCCCGAGATGGGCGAGACGGCCGTTTTGGTTGCGCTCGTGAGCTCGTCTGCCAGCACGTCAAGGGAAGCCCACTTAGACGTGTCCTTTACGGCAACGGGCACGGCCACGCGCCCAAAGGGCATCAAATGCACGAGCGTGTTCTTGGAGATGTTGGAATTGGGCACAATGATGGTCTGTCCACAGGCATCCTCAATCGTTGTATGGCGCCAAGTGATGTCTTGGACCACGCCGGATACGCCGCCGACCTCGATATTGTCGCCGGGTTTGATGATGCCCATAAACGTCACCTGCATGCCGCCGATAAGGTTTGACAGCGTGTCCTGAAAGCCGAGCGAGATGGCGATGCCGCCGACGCCAAGAGCGGCGACGAGCGCGTTTGCGTTAATGCCAAAGCAGTTGTCGAGGATAAA
Organism: uncultured Collinsella sp.; assembly: GCA_900541205.1. Taxonomy (GTDB): domain Bacteria; phylum Actinomycetota; class Coriobacteriia; order Coriobacteriales; family Coriobacteriaceae; genus Collinsella. The sequence continues at coordinate 26,801 of UQIV01000010.1, forward strand.
GCTGCCGCCAATCATCCAGATGACGGCGCGCGCGATGTTGATGAAGATACTCGATGCCGGAAGCGGGTTATCGTCTCGGTTGAGCAGATGGTTCAGGGTCTTGGATACGACCTTGGCGGCGACGGCGGTGCCTATCGCCAAGATGACGGCCCAGATGATGTTGTGGACCCACCGTTGCTCAAAGAAATGAAGAATCGGTTCAAACAATTCCATGTAGGGAAAACCTCCTAATGATCGTTCAACCATGATACCCACCAAGAAGCCCGTCCGATCAAATTCGGACGGGCTTCTGTGCTCGATATAAGGTTTACGCGGCAGGGCTGTAAGGCCCGGCGGTGTAGCTTAGCGTCGACGCTTCCAGATAATGCCAAGAATGATGACGATGATGCCGCCGATAAGGCACGCGCCAACTACTGCCAGCGTGCGGTCTCCCGTTGCGGCGAGCTTACCGGTCGTCTTCTTGGTGATGACCTCCGTGGTCGTCTTGTCCGTCTTAGGCGAGGGCTTAGGCGTCGGGGCCGGTGTGGGCGTGGGGTCCACGGCTGCGGAGCCGAAGCTGATGGTGCCGGCGAGTCCGGCCATCTTGCTCTCCCAGCCGTTCTGCCCAATCAGCGCCCTCAGCGCCGCCTCACACGTGCCCCACTCGGTGTACTTGGTGGCGTGTGCAAAGGTGGGAAAGTCGGTCGTGTTGGTGATGATGTAGTTGTTGGTGGCGACGGTATAGGTCTTGGTGGGATCGAGCATGCTGCCGTCTTTGGTGAGTGTGGCACTCACAATGCGCTTGCCTTCGGGCTGCGTCCAATCAATCGTCACGTTGATGCCGCCAAAGGAGAGAACGCTGCCAGAGTCATCGCGCCACTTGTACTTGTCTTGCGCCTCCTGCTCGGTATGGCCGGCTGCCACGTAGGCTTGCTGAAGCTCGTAGCTGTGATTGCACTCGTCGCTGATCTGCAGTGAGTGCTCGAGCGCTGCGAGGAAGTCCGCGCCGGTCATGATCCAGGTCTCCACGGTGTTGCCGTAGGGCGAGATAGCGATGACGTTGCCGGCGGTCACATCGCCCGCAGAGATGCCACCGCGGATGCCACCGGCGTTTTCGATAGCGAGGTCCGCGCCCGTCAAGGCAAGATAGGAGCCGCAAATCACGTGGCCGATGGTCTGGGCCTTGGTGGTGTCGCCCTCCTTGCTGGGGCGGAAATCGGTGGTGCGCACCATTTCCCAACCATGCGTGCCTGCGGCGTCCTCGCCGTAGAAATAGTTGGTGGTGGATGTGCCGAGCACCTTGTTCGATTCGTTTTCAAAGTCCTCGTCGAGCGGCTTGATCTTGTTGCGGACGGCTTCAAGGCGGCTTTGGTAGTCGGAGCCCTTGTCGGGGTCTGCCAAAAGGTCGTTGACGTTCTTGGCGGTGTAGAGCTTCTCGTCGCTGTCGTCTGTAGGGACCGTGACCGTGTCATCGTCGGTCGTCTCGGTGCCATTCGTGTCGTATTTGTACGGAATGGAAAGCAGCCCCACCTCGGCAAAGGCGCTGCCTGCCTCGGCAACGTGGATCGTCTTGCCGTCGGCTCCCGTTACCTTCTCGTTAAGGTTGATGTGCTCGTGGCCTGCGATAAGGGCATCGACGCCACGGAGCCGCGTGGCAAAGGTCTTGGCGTCGAGTGTGTGCGCGATACACACAACAACATCGCAGCCCTCCCTGCGCAGCTGCTCTGCCTCGGTATTGATGGCGTTCGCGGCACTCGAGAACGACGTGCCCGCGACCAGGTCCGCGCGCAGCGAGGATCCCAGCGACTCATCCATGGCACCCACGACGCCGACCTTGATTTTGTAGTCGAATGTGGAGTGATCCTCGCTATCCTCCCAGGTGCGATTGAGCGTCTTCGTGATGCTCGAGCTCCATACGCCGCTCGTAGACTTCGCGTTCGCGCAGAGCATGGCGAAGGGCGTGCCGGTGGTGCTGTAGCCGGTCATGGTGCGGAGTTTGTCCGCGCCGTAGCTCCAGTCGTGGTTGCCTGGCGTGGTCGCGTCGTAGCCGTCGGCGTAGAAGGTGTCCATGAGCTCGGCGATGCTCTTGCCCTCGCTCATGGTGGCAAAGGACTGCCCGTGGAAGGTATCGCCTGCATCGAGCAGAAGATCGGGGGCGCTGCTTTGGGCGCTATAGAGAACCGCCAGTCCGTCAAAGCCGACAGTGCCGGTGCCCTTGCTTGCGTTGTGGCTGTACTTGTAGCTGCCGTGGATGTCGTTGGTGTGCATGACGGCCACGGAGCCGTCAATAGCGGCGGGCAGGTTTCCCGCGAAAGCGAGGCTTGGGATGCCTGCGAGCGCGCCGGCAAACAACGCGGCGGCTAACGCAAGGCGGGGGAGTCTTTTCATGGCAGTTTCCTTAGTCCTTAGCCAGAATGTCTGATTGAATATCGGATTATCGACATAATATGCGAAAACCGCCGCAAGGGCGTCTGTCCCTTTGCGGCGGTTTTGGCGTTTGCGCAGATAAAACCTACCAAAATAAACCTGTCCCGTTTTGGCAGGTTTTAGCTTAGCAGCATGCGGTCGTTGGCGAGCTCGCCGCCCGAGACCTCCTCGAACTTCTGCAGCAGGTCGGCTACGGTGAGCGACTTCTTCTCATTGCCCGCCACGTCGTAGATCACGTGGCCTTCGTGCATCATGATCAGACGGTTGCCCAGACGGATAGCGTCGTTCATGTTGTGCGTGACCATGAGCGTGGTCAGGTGGTTCTCGTCGACGATCTCCTCGGTCAGGTTGAGCACCTTAGAGGCCGTCTTGGGGTCGAGGGCCGCGGTGTGCTCGTCGAGCAGCAGCAGGCGCGGCCTGGTGAGCGTGGCCATCAATAGGGTGAGTGCCTGGCGCTGGCCGCCCGAGAGCAGGCCGACCTTGGCGTTGAGACGCGTGTCCAGACCAAGGTCCAGGCGCTTGAGCAGCTCAACGTACTCATCTTTCTCGGCCTTGGTGACGCCCCACGAAAGGCCGCGACGCTGGCCGCGACGCTTGGCGAGGGCCAGGTTCTCGGCAATCTGCATGTCGGCTGCGGTGCCGCGCATGGGGTCCTGGAACACGCGGCCCAGGTACTTGGCACGCTGCGACTCGCTCAGACGCGAGATATCGTTGCCGTCGAGCTCGATAACGCCCGAATCGAGCGGATATACGCCGGCGATCATGTTGAGCAGCGTGGACTTGCCGGCGCCGTTGCCGCCAATCACGGTTACAAAGTCGCCGTCGTTAAGGGTAAGCTCGACGCCGGTGAGCGCGCGCTTCTCGGTGACGGTGCCCTTGTTAAAGGTCTTCTTGACGTGCGAGAGCTTAAGCATCTGCTTCATCCCCCTTCGTGTAGGAGCTGCGGAGCTTATAGCGCTCCCAAACCACGGGCACACACAGGGCCACGGCGACAATCACGGCGGAGAGCAGCTTCATGTCGTTGGCGTCCATGCCCAACTGCAGCACGATGGCGCGGATGAGGAAGTACACCACGGAGCCAAAGACGGCGGAGGCCAGGCGAACACTAAACTGCGTGAGACCGCCGGGCAGCAGGCGGCCGAGCACCTCACCGATAACAATGGCGGCAAGACCGATAACGATGGCACCGGTGCCCATACCAATGTCGGCGTACTTTTGGCTCTGGCAGATGAGCGCGCCCGAAAGCCCGATGAGGGCGTTGGAGAGCACGAGGGCGATCATCTTGGTGGAGTTGGTGTTAACGCCCAGGGCGCGGATCATGTACTCGTTGTTGCCGGTGGCGCGCAGCGCCGAGCCGATCTCGGTGCCAAAGAACCAATACAGGATGGCAACGATAGCCACGGCGAGCAGGATGCCCAAGATGATGGCAACGGTGGACTGCGGCAGACCGGTCATATTGCTGACGGCCGAAAACACGGTGCCCTTGGCAAGAATGGGCGTATTGGACTTGCCCATGATGCGCAGGTTGATGGACCACAGGCTGATCTGGGTGAGGATTCCGGCGAGGATCGCGGGAATCTCAAAGACGGTGGTCAAAATGCCCGTGACGGCGCCCGCGATGGCGCCGGCGCACATGCCGGCCAGCACGGCGAGCAGCGGGTCGACGTTGTTATTGACGATGAGCACAGCGCAGACGCAGCCGCCGAGGGCAAAGCTGCCGTCGCAGGTCATATCGGGAATATCGAGTAGGCGGAACGTGATAAACACGCCAAGCACCATAATGCCCCAGAGGACGCCCTGCGAAACGGCGCCCTGCAATGCAATGAGCATGCTTCATACCTCCTAGGATAGGGTGGACACGTGATTCACCATAATAGCGGTAACAATGCATAGAAGAGCTGCGGACAGACGTTTTGTTTTACCTGAAACAAGCAGGGCGGACGCCGGTCTACAGCGCCCGCCCCTGTGGCTCAGATATTGAATAACGCGGCTAAAGCGCGAGCACGGGCTCTAGGCGCATGCCGCGTATGGCATTACGCGTCCAGAGCGGAAAGGTCGATGCCCAGGGCCTCGGCCATTTCGTCGTTCTTGACGACGACCAGGTCCTTGCTCGAGAGGTGCTTGATAGGCATGTCTTCGGGCTTGGCCTCGCCCTTCAGGATCTTAACGGCCATCTCACCCGCGGCGTAGCCCAGATCCTCGTAATTGATGGAGAGGGTGAACAGGCCGCCGGCCATGCACATGCCCTCCTCGCCAGTCACGAAGGGAAGCTTGTTCTCCTTGCAGATCTGGCCCACCTGCGAGGCGCCCGCGGCGATGGTGTTGTCGGTGGGGGAGTACAGCGCGTCGACCTTGCCCACGGCAGACTCGACGACGGACTGAATCTCGTTGGAGCTCGAGACGGTGAAGTCAGTGTACTCGAGGCCCAGCTTGTCGAGCTCCTTCTTGGCGGCCTTGATCTGGACGTCGGAGTTGGACTCGGCGGTGCAGTAGAGCAGGCCGACCTTCTTAACGTCGGGCAGGACCTTCTGCATCATCTCGAGCTGCTCGGCGACCGGGGTGAGGTCGGAAGCGCCCGTGACGTTGGTGCCCGGCTTGTCGTTGTCCTGGACCAGGCCGGAGGCGGCGTAGTCGGTGATGGCACAGCCCACGATGGGGATATCGGCCGTGGCGCCGGCGGCAGCCTGCGCGGCGGGCGTGGCGATGGCATAAATCAGGTTGACGTTGTCGCCCACAAACTTGTCGGCAATGGACTTACACGTGGACTGGTCGTTCTGGGCGTTCTTCTGGTCGATCTTGACCTTAAGGCCACTCTTCTTGATGGCCTTGACGAAGCCGTCGTTGGCGGCATCGAGCGCGGAGTGCTCGGTGAGCTGCAGAACGCCGATGGTGTAGTCGGAACCGGCGGCAGCAGAGCCGGAACCAGAGTTGCCGCCGCATCCGGCGAGCGGGGCGAGCGCGAGCAGGCCGGCGGAGACCAGAAGGCTCCTGCGACTGATGGTGATGTCCTTCATATCATTACCCCCAGTATAAAAATGGCTGGAAACACTGCACTGGGACAAAGTGCAAGTGGAACTATAGTAGCGCTGATGTCCATTTTTACAACAGCCTGGCGGGTTTTTTAATACAGAATCGGATGGGCGGTACGGGTAGTCGAATGGGCGGCGGAGGGTCTTATGCGGCGGAGGAGGCGTCGTCCTCCTCGTCCAGGGCGGCGAAGAGCTTCTTGCCGTCGAGCAGGCGCGTGCTGACGTTTCTCATACGGGCGATCTCGACGGTGCGCAGCGTATCGTCGGTGCCTCGGGCGTCGTAGACCGTTCCCAGCAGATACGAGATGCCATCGCGCTGCCTGATGGCAAAGGGACGGAGTGTCATCCGTGCTGCTTCGGTTTCGCCGCGTGTCGTGACGCTCGAAATATCAAAACTCACCGTGGTTCCGTGGTCGATGGCCTGCTCGACGAGCTCGCACGTGTCGATGCGCTTGATGGGCGTGCGTGTTGCCTTGGTAGCCTTGCTGCCTGCGCTTGGAGCGGGTTCGGGTGTATCGAGGTAGCCGCGAACGTCGGCGCTCGCCATGGCAACTAAGTGCTGCGCCATGCTCTTGCGGATAGCGATAGGCGTGGAGCGGTTGCGCATGACCATACCGTGGAGCCGGATGATCTCTTCATCGGTGAGCGGGCGGGTAAGAAGTTTGTAGCCCACGCCGCGTTTGTACTCAATTTCGTATCCGGCATGGCGAAGCGCGGAGATGGCGGTGTAGATGCTGCGCCGCGCCGCCGAGATGGGCATGCGGGCGGGGTCGTCGGGATGGGCGAGGCGCCGGATCAGCTCATCGGAAAGCATGGCCTTGTCTTCGCCGGTGTTTTCGCTTAAGAGTTGTAGGATGCGAACGGCGCGATAGGCTGCCATCGAGGCGGCGCCCCTCGTCGTGGTGTCGCAGGTTTCAACAGCGGCTTCGGTCATGGTGCCCACCGTCCTTTCCGTTTTGGGTGGCGACGGTATGGAGCCTAGGACGTGGGGCTTTCCCAGGGGCGCAGGGCGCTCTGGGCGGTCGGTAGTCGTCGGCAAACGGCGGGTCGAGTTTTCAACAGCCCTGCTCAACTGACCAAAAACTTGCCAAAAGCTTGACGGATGCTGTTGAAAAAAGCGTCTCTCGACCGATGTCGAGAGACGCTTATGCGATGAGCGTTGGCGTGTGGCGACGCGAGCTAGCGTCCGACGATTAGAAGTCGGCGTTGCCCACGGTGCGCGGGTGCGGCAGGACGTCGCGGATGTTGCCCACGCCGGTCAGATACATGACCAAGCGCTCGAAGCCCAGACCGTAGCCGGCGTGCTTGCAGGAACCGTAGCGGCGCAGGTCAAGGTAGTACTTGTACTGCTCGGGATTCATGCCCAGGTCCTTGATGCGTGCCTCGAGCAGATCCAGGCGCTCCTCGCGCTGGGAGCCGCCGATAATCTCGCCGATACCGGGAACCAGGCAGTCGGCGGCGGCGACAGTCTTGCCGTCCTCGTTCATGCGCATGTAGAAGGCCTTGATCTCGGCCGGGTAGTCGGTCACGAAGGTCGGGCGCTTAAAGTGCTCCTCGGTCAGGAAGCGCTCGTGCTCGGTCTGCAGGTCGATGCCCCAGCTCACGGGGTAGTCAAACTTGTGACCGGCGGCGACTGCCTGCTCCAGGATCTTGACGGCCTCGGTATAGGTGACGCGGGCGAAGTCGGAGTTGGCGACATGGTCCAGGCGCTCGAGCAGACCCTTGTCCACAAACTTGTTGAGCATATTGAGCTCGTCGGGGCAGGTTGCCATGACGTCCTTGAGGACATACTTGAGCATGGCCTCGGCGTTATCCATGTAGTCGTTAAGATCGGCAAAGGCCATCTCGGGCTCGATCATCCAAAACTCGGCGGCGTGGCGCGTGGTGTTGGAGTTCTCGGCGCGGAAGGTGGGGCCAAAGGTGTACACGTCGCCAAAGGCCATGGCAAAGTTCTCGGCGTTGAGCTGGCCGGACACGGTGAGGCTCGCATGCTTGCCAAAGAAGTCCTGGCTCCAGTCGACCTCGCCGGACTCGGTGAGGGGCGGATTTTTGGGGTCGAGCGTGGTCACGCGGAACATCTCGCCGGCGCCTTCGCAGTCACTCGTGGTGATGATGGGGGTGTTGACGTAGACAAAGCCCTGCTCTTGGAAGAAGCGGTGGATGGCGGCAGCCGCGACAGAGCGGATGCGGAACACGGCGCGGAACAGGTTGGTGCGCGGACGCAGGTGCTGCTGGGTGCGCAGGAACTCGACGGTTGCGCGCTTCTTCTGCAGCGGGTAATCCGGGGCGCTGACGCCCTCGACCTCGATGGAGGTGGCAGAAAGCTCGAAAGGCTGGGGCGCATCGGGGGTCAGCTTGACGGTGCCGGTGCAAATGAGTGCGGCCGAGACGTTTTGATGGGCGATCTCGTCGTAGTTGTCGAGTGCCTCGCGGTTCATGACGACCTGCAGGTCGCGGAAGCAGCTGCCGTCGTTGAGCGTAACAAAGCCAAAGTTCTTCATGTCGCGGACGGACTTGACCCAGCCGGCGACGGTGACGGTCTGGCCGCCGAGCGACTCGGCATCGGCATAGAGCTGCGCGATTTTGGTGCGGTTCACGTATCCTCCCATAACGGTTGAATGATAGTTATCCATACAGTTCGATATTCTAGCAGCTCGGCTCATTTGGGCTATACAGATAAGGCATTGGCGGGATGGTTTTCAAACGAAAAGCGCCCGCGGCCAAATGGTCGCGGGCGTTTGACGAGGTGCCTTTTGGCTGTGTGGCGCGGGGCCTGGCTACTTGGTCTTGGCTACTAGCAGCGGGTCTCCAAGCTTGACGAGCGGGTTGCCGCCGATAAGCGTTCCGGACTCGCCGACATGGTCGATGCTCTTAAGACGATCGAGCTCGGAGACGATGACGGTCACGATGTCCTCGTGACCAGCGGCCTTAATGGCCTCGCGGTCGAAGCTGATGAGCGGCTGGCCTGCCTTGACCACATCGCCCATCTCGACAAAGCGGGCAAAACCCTTGCCGTTCATTTCCACGGTGCCCAGGCCAACATGAATGAACACGCGCAGGCCGTCCTCGGTAATCATGCCGATGGAGTGGTTGGTGACGGTGGTGGCGCCGATGCGGCCGTTGGCGGGCGCATAGATGGTGCCGGTAATGGGCTCGATGCCATAGCCCTGGCCAAGCATGCCCGAGGCGATCGTTTCGTCGGGAACCTCGTTCAGGTTGACGAGCACGCCGTTGACGGGGGCATAGATGACGCCTTCGCGGGTAGCGAAGCTTGCTGCGGGCGGAACGGACGCCTCGCCGGTCGAGGTGAAGGTGGACTTAAGCGAATCGAGCAGACCCATAGTTGCCTCCAACTTAAAATAGGCGCATATCGCGCGTTTGGTTTGCCGGAAACGTTTCACATGTGTTTCACGGCTTGGTCAACGCCCCTATTCTACGCTGCTCAACGATACCTCTGAACTGGGATTATGTGATATATCAGTTGAAGGGAAACTTATTGCCGGAGTGTTTCTGCGCCACGGGTTCAAGTGGGGTACGCTTGAAGGCGAAAAACAAGGGCGCATAATTTGCGCGAAGGGAGCACATATGATTGTCGAGAACCATGCGCTGTGGGGCGAGGAGCCGACCGAGGAATATCCGGCGACGTTTACGTATTTGGGTGCCGAGCCGCTGCCCAATAAACCGAATGGCCGCCGCCCTGCCGTGATTATCTGTGGCGGAGGTGCGTTTACGCATATCGCTCCGCATGAGCAGGATCCTGTGGCGTTTGCGTTTTTGGATCACGGTTACCAGGCCTTTGTGCTCAACTATGTCACGAGTTCTACGGGTGACGTGAGCTTTCCGCACCCCCAGGCAGATCTTGCCAAGATGGTCGCCACGGTGCGCGCCAACGCCGACGAGTGGCATGTCGATCCTAAGCGCGTGTGCGTCGTGGGATTCTCGGCGGGCGGCATGATCTGTGCCTCGCTGGCAACGCAGTGGAAGACCGGCCCCTTCGCGGCACTTGCCGGGGCGCGTCCGGACGACATTCGTCCCGATGCCGTGGTGCTGGGTTATCCATTGCTCGACTTTGCCTATGTGCGCGACATGCAGACACGCGATCCGCGCATTGACTTGCGTGTGCCCAAGACGGGCGGCAAGACGGGGCGCGATTTGCTCAACGACTACCTGTCGATGGTGACGGGCGGCGAGGCGACCGACGAGCATCTGGCCGACATCTGCCCCACCACGCATGTTTCGCGTCAGATGCCCCCGACCTTTGTGTGGGGCGTGTCCGATGATAAGACGGCGCCGATCGCACAGGTCTATCCGTTTGCGCAGCGCATGGCCGAGGAGGGCGTTGCATGCGAGATGCACGTCTTTGACCAGGGCGGTCACGGCCTTTCACTCGGCAACGCCAACACCGCGGTCGACAACGAGGACAAGCAGGTGGCGGTCCGCCCCTGGATTCGCCTAGCCTTCCGCTTCCTGGAGCGCCATCTGTAAGAGTCCCGGCATCCAAGCCCTTCAATAACTTGCGGTGAAATAGTTCCTATCTGGGGCATCAACCAGCCCATCCAGGAACTATTCCACCGCAACTTCGTTTTTGATGTCCCGTCCGGAAACTGCATCCCAGTCTCGCCCTTCAAGGTGGGACACGGTTTCCCATAGGGCCTCGATTTGGAAACCACATCCCGTTTCGAGCTCAAATTCTGGGTCGCAGTTTCCCCGAGGGGCCCCGTTGGGAAACTGCGACCCGTTTCGAGCGGGAATAACGGGACACGCTTTCCGCAAGGGCATCGTTTCCTACCAGACGGTGAACTGGGCGTTTTCTGTGTTCCAATGGACATCGCGAACGTAGTCGCGCACGCCCGTCGCATCTCGTGCTTCGAACAACTCAAGAATATGAGCATGTTCGCTGTTGGCTTTATTGAGCAGTTTGCACGCCGTCTCCTGGTCGACAGTCTCGTAATCGCGCTTGATAAAGCAGCGCTCGAGCTGCGAGATCATATCGCGCAGACGGTCGTTGCCGCAGCGGTTGAAGTACGTTAGATGAAAGTCTCGCTGAATGTCGTCGTACTTTCGGATGAGACCGCCTTGGATCGCGAGGTCCATGGAGCCGACGAGAAATTTAAGCTGCGTAATGTCATCGTCGGTTAGGTTCGGACAGGCGAGATATGCGGCCTGCCCGTCGAGCGGCCCCATAATCTCAAAGACTTCAACGGCGTTTTGCTGATCGAACCCACGGACGCGGAATCCGCGGCGGGGGAGATTGTCCAGATAACCGTCGCTTGCGAGCTGGATGAGCGCTTCGCGGACCGGCGTGCGCGACACGCCCATGGCGTCGCAGATCGCTTGCTCGCTCAGCCGGTCGCCGGCCGAAAGCTCGCCGGCGTCAATACGGCTCGAAATGTAGTCGTATACGTGGTCTTTCAGGGGCCTTCTGAGCGTTTCCATGAGCCTATGTTCCTTAACGGTATATTTCTAAAATCAAATACGTTTCACTTGAATAGCTCAGTTGAATTATAGAACGACCAGCTAAATCATGCTACTTTGCGCCGATACGTAATAATACGCTTACCGAAGAATACCTACCGTTCAGGATTGTATACAATATACAAAACAGGAAAACCGCCCTAAGATAAAGCCATCGAAAGGAAGGCGGGCGCGAAGAAGTCCCGCTCTCTGCTAAGAGATCCAAGGAGGATCATCATGACCAAGTTCAGCCACGTCATCATCCGCCGCCCCGGCAAGTCCCTGAGCAATGGCATCACGAGTGCCCCCGAGCTTGGCCAGCCCATCTACGAGCGCGCCATCGAGGAGCACTACGATTACGAGCATGCGCTCGAGCAGTGTGGCGTTGACGTGTCGGTGCTGCCGGCACTCGAGCAGTATCCCGACAGCTGCTTCGTTGAAGATCCGGCTGTTATCACTCGCTGCGGCGCCATCATCACCAACCCTGGCGCCGATAGCCGCAACGGCGAGAAGGACGAGATCGAGCCGGCCGTCCGTCGCTTCTTTGACGACGAGCATGTCAAGCACATCGTTTCTCCGGGCACGCTCGACGGCGGCGATGTCATGATGGTCGGTGACCATTTCTACGTCGGTCGCTCCGCTCGTACCAACGAAGAGGGCATCCGCCAGTTCTGTGAGATTCTCGAGGGCTGGGGCCTCGAGGGTTCTGAGGTTCCGCTGGAGGAGGTCCTGCACCTCAAGACGGGCGTCAACTACATCGAGGACAACAACATGCTCGTCTCTGGTGAGTTCATCGATAAGCCCGACTTTGCCCAGTACAACAAGATCGTCGTGCCCGAGGACGAGGCGTACGGCGCCAACTGCATCTGGGTCAACGGTACGGTCATCGTTGCCGAGGGCTATCCGACTGTGCTCAAGGCCGTGCAGGATCTGGGCTACAAGACACTCGTTGTTGACACCTCCGAGTATCGCAAGGTCGACGGCGGCCTTTCTTGCCTGTCGCTGCGCTTCTAACGCGATAGCTGTAACAGTCTGATGATCGCTTGACCGATGGCCCGGCACCCGATTCGGGACGTCCGGGCCATCTTTCGTTCGATCACATGATGAAGGGGGTGCACATACAATGGCCTCTAAAGCTCAAAATGAAGAGATTATCGACCCTAATGGCCTCGATCTCTTTCGTCTGACCATGATGGTCATTACCGCCAGTATTTGTGGCGGCATCTTTTCGCTTGCCGGCGATATGGCAGCAGGTGGGGCAAATACCGGTGCGGTTATCGTCTCGTGGGGAATTTGCTTTATTGGCGTCTTTGCGCTGATGATGGTGTTCAACGGCTTGTCTCAGGCCCGTCCCGACCTGACCGGAGGCATCTATGCATACGCTGCGGCCGGTTTTGGCGATTACATTGGATTCAACTCCGCTTGGGGCTACTGGATCAGCGCGTGTCTTTCCAACGTGAGCTTTGCGCTCTTGCTGTTTAGCGCGCTGGGCTATTTCTTCCCCGCGTTTGGCGCGGGTAACAACCTGCTTTCTATCGTCTGCGCCAGCGTGTTTTTGTGGTTCCTTACCGCCCTTGTGCTTCGTGGCGTTAAGGAGGCTGCGGGCATTAACACGATCGTCACGTTGGCGAAGCTGGTGCCGCTGGGGCTTTTTGTGCTGAGTATCGTGCTCCTGGGTAAGTTCAACGTCGATATCTTTATGGACAACTTCTGGGGAGAGCCGGCTGGTCCTGGCTTTGGCGAGCAGGTTGTCTCGACCATGATCGCCCTTGTCTGGGTCTTCACGGGCATCGAGGGCGCTGTCGTTATCTCGGGCCGTGCAAAGTACGTGCGTGACGTCGGCCGCTCGACGGCGCTCGGATTTGCGGCTGTATTCACGCTGTATCTGATCATCTCGATGCTGTCGCTCGGCATTATGCCGCGCGAGGAGATGGCACAGCTTGCAACGCCCTCCATGGCGGGAATTCTCGAGTGCGCAATCGGTCCGGTTGGTGCTGCCATCGTAAACCTTGGCGTTATCCTTTCGTTGGTCGGCGCGTTGCTGGGCTATGTCATCATTGCGTCCGAGACGACGTTCGAGGCAGCGCGCCAGGGATCCTTCCCTCTGGCGTTTGCCAGGACGAACAAGCACGACGCCCCGGTGGTAACGGTTCTCGTGAGCTCCGGCATCACGCAGCTCTTCTTGATCGTGTCGTATGTGGCGGCGAGCACCTACCAGTTCTTCTATAGCTGCGCAGTCAACACGATTCTGGTTCCGTATGTCTGCTCGGCTGCCTATTACATGGTGATTGGCTGGAAGAACGAGCATCTGGACGGGCCGCATGCGCCCAGCGTCGGCAAAGCCCGCTTCTTCGGTACGCTCGGCTTCATCTACACATTGTTCCTGGTGTGGTCGACGGGTCTTCAGGGCGTTATGATCACGACGATTCTTTTTGCTCCGGCCATTCCCGTTTATATGCTGGGCGAGCGAGGCCGCGGTAAACCGGTGCTTCCGCATCTGCACGACAAGCTGATCGCAGCGGTGGTCATTGTCGTGGCAATCATTTCGCTGTATCTGCACTTTGCCGGCATTGCGCCGATAGTCTAAGACTGCGGCAAGCTTCATCGCTTGGTAAGCCGACGGAGGCATCGCGTGCCGGTGCCGTTCGGTAATCCATAACTGACGTGGGCCTCTGTAACGTGCCTTTGTGAGCGCCCACCAAGCCCGCGCAGGTGACATTTGTTGCCAGCGCGGGCTTTTGCTGTTGCGGCGAAATGCTGCCGGCAGCTGGGGACGTTCCTATTGTGCCGGCACCCTGGGACACTCCTTGGACGTTCCGCATGCGACGGAGGGAACGGATCATTTTGTCGAGGGGCGGGCGGCTGTTTCGGTCCTCGGGGAAACCGCGTCCCGTTTCGAGAGCAGATTCCGGGCCGCAGTTTCCCCGAGGGCCCCATTGGGAAATCGCATCCCAGTCTGAGCGCCGATTCCGGGCTGCAGTTTCCGCTAGATGCCTCAACCGGAAAGCCCATCCCGTTTAGGTGTTCCGGAGTGGGATTTGGTTTCCGCAGCAGGCCCGTCTGGGAAGCAATGGCCCAGAATCCCCCCCTGCACCGATCTGTTGATTGAACATCGTTGCGTGTTCGCGCTATCATGCATGGTTAAACTTGGTTAGCCATGGCAAACGATTAGCCATGGCTAACATAAATACAACGCCCTGTGGGCGCCGGGGGAGGAACACGGACGTGAAGCTCGATACACTCGAGATTGGAAAGGACGCCGTTGTCGCATCGGTGGCATCGGACGACCAGGCACTCCGACAGCATATTTTGGACATGGGCCTAACGCCGGGCACCGAAGTCACCATGATGAAGTACGCCCCCATGGGCGATCCGCTCGAGATCCGCCTGCGTGGCTACGAGTTGACACTGCGCAAGGACGATGCCGCTCGCATCGAGCTCGTGGGTATTCACGACACCGATACAGGTCCGCGCGCTAACGCCGCAATCGGCACGACGGAGCATCCGGCACTTGGCGAGGGGACGTATTCGCCCCGTGCGGCAAAGACGGCCGTGCCCGAGGGCGCGCCGCTGCACTTTGCCCTCGCCGGCAACCAAAACTGCGGCAAGACCACGTTATTCAACCAGCTGACGGGCTCCAACCAGCACGTCGGTAACTTTCCCGGCGTGACTGTCGACCGCAAAGATGGCACCATCCGTAACCATCCCGAGGCGAGCGTTACCGATCTGCCTGGCATTTACTCCCTGTCGCCGTACACAGGCGAAGAGGTCGTGAGCCGTCAGTTCATCCTCGACGAGCGCCCGGACGCCATCATCGACATCATTGACGCTACCAACATCGAGCGTAACCTGTACTTGACACTGCAGCTCATGGAGCTCGACCGCCCCATGGTCATCGCGCTCAACATGATGGACGAGGTGACCGCCAACGGCGGCGCCGTAGACGTCAACTTGCTCGAGAGCCTGATGGGCGTGCCCGTTGTCCCCATTAGCGCTGCCCGCAACGAGGGTATCGGCGAGCTGGTGGATCATGCCTTGCACGTCGCGCGGTTCCGCGAGCGCCCCGGTCGCCTGGACTTTTGCGCGCCCGACGGTCCGGACGGCGGTGCGCTGCATCGCTGCATCCACGGTATTGCTAACCTGATCGAGGACCATGCCGTGACGGCGCACATCCCGGTGCGCTTTGCGGCGACCAAGCTGGTCGAGGGCGATGAGCTGGTAACCGAGGCGCTTCACCTGGATCGCAATGAGCTCGACGCTATCGAGCACATCATTACCCAGATGGAGGGCGAGGCCGGCACCGACCGCCTATCTGCGTTGGCCGATATGCGTTTTAGCTTTATCGGCGACGTGTGCGGGCGTTGCGTCGTCAAGCCGCACGAAAGCCGCGAGCACGTGCGCTCCGTCAAGATTGACCGCATCCTGACAGGTCGTTACACAGCCATTCCGGCGTTTCTGGTGATCATGGGCCTCGTCTTTTGGCTGACGTTTGGCGTGATCGGCGCGGCGTTGCAGGGACTCATGGAGGACGGTATCGCTGCCATCATCGCCTCGGCCGATGCGGGCCTCAAGGCATTCGGAACCAACGACGTGGTGCGCTCACTGGCTGTCGACGGCGTGCTTACAGGCGTGGGCAGTGTGTTGACCTTCCTGCCGATTATCGTCGTGCTCTTCTTGTTCCTCTCCATTCTGGAGGACTCGGGCTACATGGCGCGCGTCGCCTTTGTCATGGATAAGGTGTTGCGTCGCTTTGGCCTGTCGGGCCGCAGCTTTGTGCCTATGCTCGTCGGTTTTGGCTGCACCGTGCCGGCTATCATGTCGACCCGTACGCTCCCATCCGAGCACGACCGCAAGATGACGGTCATGCTCACGCCGTTTATGAGCTGCTCGGCCAAGCTGCCGGTTTACGG
Source organism: uncultured Collinsella sp. (assembly GCA_900541205.1). GTDB lineage: Bacteria > Actinomycetota > Coriobacteriia > Coriobacteriales > Coriobacteriaceae > Collinsella. The sequence continues at coordinate 42,600 of UQIV01000010.1, forward strand.
CTTGCTGTGCGGAGCATTCTTCCCGCAGGCGACGGTCCCCACCATGGTCTCGCTCTATCTGATCGGCATCGTGGTCGGCTGCATCGCGGCTTTGGTGCTCAACCGCACGGCATTTAAGGGCGACCCGGTGCCGTTTATCATGGAGCTCCCCAATTACCGCCTGCCGAGCGTCAAGACGACGGTGATGCTGGCATGGGATAAGGCCAAAGACTTTATCACCAAGGCCTTTACCATTATCTTTGCCGCTACCGTGGTCATCTGGTTCCTTCAGACGTTCGACATCCGCTTTAATGTGGTCGCCGATCAGTCGCAGAGTCTGCTTGCGGGCCTCGGCAGCATCATCGCGCCGGCGCTGACGCCGCTTGGGTTTGGCGACTGGCGTGCATCCACGGCGCTCGTCACCGGACTCATCGCCAAGGAGAGTGTCATCTCGACCCTCACGGTGCTTTTGGGCGCGACCTCGCCCGCGGCACTGTCGACCATGTTTTCGCCGTTTACCGCCTACGTGTTCTTGGTCTTTACGCTGCTGTACCCGCCGTGCGTGGCTGCGATCGGCGCCGTCAAGAGCGAGCTGGGCGCGCGCTACGCCGTTGCCGTGTTCGCGTTTCAGGTGGCAGTCGCCTGGATCGTGGCGTTTGTCGTGCATTCGGCGGGCATATTGCTGGGGTTGGCTTAGGGGCGCGTTGATGCTCCGCGCTTTTGGGCGAGCAACAATTCAACAAAATATGAGCCAGAATACCGGTAATTGTCGGCCTGCGGGGACTGTCCTGCGCTGCAGGTTGCCGTTCGCTGCCTATTTGCTGCCGTTTACGGATTCGTAAATACTTGCAATCGTCGGTCGATTTAACCGCATTACGCGATGCCGATGCACATTTTTTGTGCCCCTTTCTACAATCACTTTGTGTCTATTGCCGAGCATGTCTTCCGTTTCGCCTGTGTGGGGACGTGGGGTGCAATAGTCGTTTGTAGAGGCTCATTGAGGAGGGAATTGATGAAAGAAAAATTCCAATCGATCGGAAAGGCAATGCTCGTTCCGATTACGCTCATTGCCATTTCCGGTCTCTTTTTGGGTATCGGTAGCGTTTTTACGACCGAACTGACCCTTGTGTCCCTTGGCGTTAATTGGGACTGGTATGCCGCTTCGCCGCTCTTTACGTTCTTCTCGGTATTTAAGGGTCTCGGCGAGGTAATCATTGGAAACCTCGGTGTTTTGTTTGCCGTCGGCTGCGCCTTCTCCTTGTCTCGCAAAGAGAAGGGCTGGGCTGCCTTTTCTGCCCTTGTCTGCTATCTCACCATGCTCAAGACGGTTGAGATTCTGCTTGGAGCAGCTGGCTTGGCTGCCGACAATACAACGGTGGAAGCTCTTCAGAAGGTCGGCCTTACGTCCATTCAGGCGAGTGAGCAGTCCGCACTCTACACTACCTCGCTCGGCTTTTTTGGCTACAGCTCTGGTGTCTTTGGCGGCATTATCGTGGGCTGCCTGGTCGCCTGGATCACCGGCCGTTTTTACAAGACCAAGCTTCCAACGGCGCTGGCGTTTTTTGCGGGCAGTCGAACGGTCCCCATTGTATCGCTGGTCGCCGGTGGCATCCTGGGCGGCATCATGTACTTCGTCTGGCCCGTCATCGGTGGATGCTTCTCGGGTATTGCGACGTTCGTGAAAGGCTCCGGTCTGGTCGGTACGTTTGTCTATCGCTGGGTGCTCGAGAGCCTTGTGCCGTTTGGCTTGCATCCGCTGCTCGAGACGCCCATGTATTGGACTGAGCTTGGCGGCTCCATGGTCGTCGATGGAACGCGCGTGGTGGGCAATAGCGCCATTCAGCTTGCACAGCTCGCTTCTCCCAGCAGTGACAAGCTCTTGGTTAGGGCCTTCATGGCTGGCTATGGCATTAACGATTACGCGTTGTTCCCTGGCATCGCCCTTGCTATGTGGTCTTGTGCCAAGCCCCAGAACCGCAAGAAGGTTGCTGGTCTTTTAATCCCCACAGTGATTTCGACTGTTTTCTTTGGCGTTACGGAGCCTATTCTCTTTACGTTCCTGTTTGCCGCCCCCTGGCTCTACTTTGGCGTTTACGCTCCGCTTTCCGGACTGGGTGAAGTTCTCTCGGAGGCAATGGGCGTTTCGGTGTACCAGGGAAATATCAAGGACCTGATCCCATTCTTATTCCGCCCCGAGAAGCTTAATCTGCTTCCGTACCTTATCCTGCTCCCCGCCTTTTTCCTGGCAGCTTTCTTCCTCTTCCGGTTCTTTATTACTAAGTTCGATATCAAGACGCCCGGTCGAGACGATGGTGACGATATTGAGTTGATCAACAGCAGAGCCGAGTTCGAGGCAAAGGCCGCTGAGGCAAAGGGCGAGTCTGATAGCACTCCCGAGAAGGCAGTCCAGGGCCGTGCGACCAAGGACAGCGCGCTTGCTGTTGGCATTGTCGAAGCGCTTGGTGGAGCCGACAACATTGATGATCTTGACAACTGCATCTCACGTCTTCGCGTGATTGTCAAGGATGGTTCTAAGGTTGCAGACGACGAGGTGTTCACCAAGAATCTTGAAGCTATGGGCGTTATCCGCCTGAGCGACAAGGCAATCCAGGTCATTTACGGTCCTCGTGTCGGCGAAGTCGCTTCTGAGGTGCACGAAGTTCTCGGTGACGAGTAAAACGCGCAAGTGGCTTTCAATTGCATAGCGCAATTCCAGGGCTTGGCTTCCTATCGCATGATTTAGGGGGCCAAGCCTTCTTGTTTTAGATTGTCAAGGCAGATACTCAATAGTTCTTCGAATGCGAGAATACAACTTCCGGTAAAGCAGTTAGGCTTAACGTTCTTAAGATCCATTGGGTGATCGTCATGTATCGTAAAGATCGCGTCTGCCGTCTTGGCGAGCTCGCTGTCTTCGTTGCCGGTAAACGCGAGGGTCGTAATGCCCGCGTCGTGGCATGCCCTTGCGGTTTCCAGGATGGCTTCTGTCTGGCCCGATTTAGATATGAGCATCATGCAGCTGAGCGTATTTCGGTTGGATTCGACAAACTGATCGGTTTCTAGGAAGTCCTGTATGACGGCCAAAAAGCCAAGTCCAACGAGCTTAGTCGCCATGTACTGCGCAACGATGCGTGAGAAGCCCTCTCCGTTTACTCCGATCATTCTGTTGCGATGCAGTGCGGCGATGAATACGTCTACATCTCCGGTGTGACATACGAAGTGGACGCTACTGTCTTTGAGTGATTGATTCATTTCGCGGGAGACATGCTGAAGGTGCTTGAGATCGTACATCATTTCGCGGTAGCCACGGTAGCCGAGCTTTTTCGAAAGCCTGATGACTGTCGTCATGCTGGTAAAGCATGCCATGGCGACGGGTTTTATGCCAATATCATCGAGGGTGTCGATATTGTTGAGTAGGTATTCGAGTACGCTTTGCTCGGTTTCGGATAGCTTTGCGGCTGAGTAGAGCTTGGAAATCTGCTTTTTATCAACCATCGGTGCTTCCTTCCCGCCGGACGTGTGTGGCCGCTTCCGTTGCGTAAATAATAACTCCTTGGGGAATTCCTTTCCCGCCTTGCAACCGGGGCGGGAAGCGGCCCTCCATGCTGGATACAATATCCAAACACAGGCGAACCATGCAATATTGAATGTGCTAATTGGGGGTTTCGATATGAAACTTACGGTCATAGGTGGCGGTGGCGTCCGCTCCATGTTTTTGGCAAAGAGCATAGCCCAGCAGGCGTCATCGCTTGGGATCGACGAACTTGTGTTTATGGACAATGATCCCGAGAAGCTGCGCATCTACGGTGGCCTTGCCGCCCATGTCTCGGGCATGCTTTGCCCCACGCTTAATTTTTCACTGACAGGCGATGCAGTCGAGGCCGTTAAAGACGCCGATTACGTGATCACGACGATTCGCGTCGGTGGGGACCATATGCGCGTTCGCGATGAGCGCATTGCTCTTTCGCATGGGGTTCTTGGCCAAGAGACGACTGGCGCAGCCGGCGTGTCTTTTGCCATGCGCTCCGTCCCTGCGCTTGCTTCGTATTGCGAGTTAATCAAGAAGTACGCAAAGCCGGACGTCAAGGTGTTTAACTTTACTAATCCCGCTGGCGTCGTATCTCAGGCCCTACGCGATATGGGCTATGATTTTACTTATGGCATTTGCGATGCCCCCTCGGGCATGTTGCATCAGTTTGCCGAGTATAAAGGCGTTGATCCCGCATCGGTTCAGGGCGAGTGCTATGGACTCAACCACCTCTCGTTCTTCCGCAATGTGACGGTTGACGGCGAGGACATCATGTCCGACTTGATCCACGACGACGGGGCATATGCTCATACAGATCTTAGGTTCTTCGAGAAGGACCTCGTCCTAAATCGCGGATGCGTACCAAATGAGTACCTATACTATTTTTACTATCGCGAGCGCGCCGTTGCCAACGTTCTCTCTTCGCCCCAGACGCGCGGCGAACTAATCGAAGAAATTAATCGAGAAATGACGAGCGAGCTTGCATCTATCGATATTGAGAACGACTTCGAAAAAGGCCTCGCGTGCTTTGAGAAGTGGTACGGAATGCGCGAAAACAACTACATGGCGGCCGAGACGGGTATTCATCGCGACAAGCCGTGGACGTTTGACGTGTACGGCAAAGATGCTGGCGGATACGCAGGTGTCGCGCTCCGCTTCATGGATATTGCTCGCTCTGGCAAGACGCAGCAGATGATCCTGTGCACCCCCAACAATGGCGCCATCCCCGGCCTTCTCGATACAGATGTCATTGAGTCAACGTGCGATATCTCCACCGATGGCTGCGTGCCGCATCGCGTCGAAGCCGATTCTGTGCCCGCGGGAAACCTCGAATTGATTCGTCGCGTCAAGTACTACGAGCGCACCGTGGCGCGTGGCATCGTTAACCGATCGAAGCGCGACATTGTCGAGAGCCTCGCGATGCACCCGCTCGTTAATTCGTACTCCTTGGCGAAAGATATCGCCGCGCAGTACTTTGAGCTTAACCGCGACTACATCGACGGCTGGACAGACTAGTCTGGACGTTAAAACTAGAAATTATGGATGGGCGGACCGGCGTTTATATTGGCGCCCGTTCGCCCTGCTTAGTAAGAAAACGGGTATAGAGTGAACTTGCGAGAGAACTTCAATGTCTTTCTGGAATCGGGCGATCGGGCGAAGGAATGCCGGAGTGACTGCACGATGGCGTTATATATCCCCTTGTTTGTTATGAGCGCGCTTCAAATTGGTGTATCAAACGTTGCAACTGAGCTCGCCTATATCAATCCGTCCATTACGCTTATTTGCACTGTGGTCGCGGCCTTTTTAAACCTGCTTCTATCGAATGTGGCTTTTTCATTATTTGCCGTCGACCGGTCCAAAGAGACGGTGCAACCTGCTCGAACCCCTCCGATTTATCTCTTGGCCTCGACGGTTCCCCTCCAGATTTCTGGGGCGCTGCTAATTTATTTGGTTCACTTGATTTTATCGGCAATTGTAGTCTTTGCCTCGCTTGCGAGCAGTCAGCTCGGGGTGTTGTGCTCGCTTGTGGTGGCAGTAATCGTGACGCTTCTTTCCGCGTCGTTCGTATTCGTGTTAATTGAAGATGCGGACGTGGAGCAGAGGGGACTACGAGGCATTCGGTTTGCACCACGCTACATCATGCGTTCGGTCACGGTGCTTCGTTCCTCCTGGAGAGAAATCGCGCGTCCCGCAACGCTGCTGGTGGCATGGAACCTGGTTGCAAGTTGCGCTATCCAGGTTCTTGTTGGATGGGTAGTTTCGAGTGCGGCGCTGCCGTCGGCACTTTCAGTGACGGCGCTTGTGCATGAGGGACTTTATTATGGGGCGTTTGCTTATATGCTGCTTTTGCTAGTTCATTGTGCGGTTGCGAGTTGGCTCGAAATTGACGTGCTCATGGGGGTGTCCTTGTGCGTATCCGAGCAGGCGCGATAGCCCGAAGATGAAGCCGCGTTTTCGACATTGAGTTCCTGCGTACCTTGCTTTCTAAGCAGAATTGGCGCGCCGTCTGTTAACAATCGTTTTCCAAGAATTCTTTTGTTGCTCATTTTATAGACTTCTCATTGCTATAATCGCCCACCGCTCAAGATAATCGGAGAGGTTTTCCTATATGGCTCAAACAAAGCAAGACGGCATCACGCTCAGGCAGTGGCTCCCGCTCGTCGGGCTCACCTGCTGTGCGTTCGTGTTCAACACGTCGGAGTTTATGCCCATCGGCCTTTTGACTGATATCGCCGCGTCGTTCTCGCTCACCGAGGCCCAGGCGGGCATCATGATCTCGGTTTATGCTTGGGGTGTCATGCTGCTGTCACTGCCGCTCATGGTGTTTGCCTCGCGTTTTGAGTTCAAGCGGATGCTGCTGGGCGTTTTGGCCGTGTTTTCGCTGGGCCAGTTTCTGTCCGCTGTGGCGCCGACTTATCCCATCCTGGTCTGCGCGCGCCTGGTGGTCGCTTGCGCACATGCCGTATTCTGGTCAGTCGCATCGATTATGGCCTCGCGCCTGGTCGACACTCGCCACGGCGCGCTCGCCATCAGCATGATTGCTACTGGCTCGTCCATCGCGCAGATCTTTGGCCTGCCGCTCGGTCGCGCCATTGGCTTGGCCGTGGGCTGGCGCATGACGTTTGCCGTGGTCGGGGGCCTCTCAGCCATCGCGGTCGTCTACCAGGCAGCGGTGTTCCCGGCCATGCCGGCGGGCGAGCGCTTTACCGTCAAACAGCTGCCCGAGCTGCTCAAGAACCCGCTCCTGATCGCGCTCTACGCGGTCACGGTTTTTATGGCGACCGGTTACTACGCGGGTTACAGCTATATCGAGCCGTTCCTGGCACAGGTCGCGCACGTCGACGCGGGCGCCATCACCATGACGCTGACGGCGTTTGGCTGCTCTGGTCTGCTCGGAAGCTGGCTGTTTGGCCGCCTGTTCGATGGGCATCGCTTCCCGTTCTTGGCTATTACGCTCTCCGGCTTGCCGGCGGCCCTGCTGCTCATGGGTCCGGCCGCATCGTCGCTCGCTGTGGTTCTCGCTGTTTGCGCGCTATGGGGCTGCTGTGCCACGGCCTTTAACGTGGCGTTCCAGGCCGAGCTCATCAAGAACACGCCGGCGGATTCGTCGGCTGTCGCCATGTCGATCTTCTCGGGCCTGTTCAATCTGGGCATTGGCACGGGTACCGCGATCGGCGGAGCCGTGGTTTCGGGCCCCGGTATCGCCTTGATCGGCTACGCGGGCGGTGCGATCGCTGCCGTGGGCGTCATCCTCGCTATCACGGTGATGTTCCCGGCCATTCGTCGCGCCAAGCCCGTCGCCTAATCACGTCCCTTCATCAGTTGCGGTGGAATAGTTCCTGTTTAAGGCCTCTGAAGGCCCAAGCAGGAACTATTCCACCGCAACTTATTTTGGGGAAGAGGATACAAGCTGGGCATACAATGGATGTCGTTGTGTTGAGCTTACCGGGAGGTTGCTATGTGGGCATACGAGACGACGTTCTACCAGATCTACCCGCTGGGCTTCTGTGGAGCTCCGCGCGAAAACGCCGCGCCCGTTGCCGAGGATGAGCTCGCCCAGGCTGCTAACGCCGTGCCCAACCCCGATGCTCCTATCATGAAAATCGCCCAATGGGCCGACTACCTGCAGGAACTCGGCGTTGGCACTGTGCTCATCAACCCGCCGCTCGAGTCCGATAGCCACGGCTACGATACGCGCAGCCTGCGCCATATCGACCGCCGCCTGGGTGGGGATGTCGACTTTGCCGCCGTGTGCGACACACTGCATGCCCACGGTATCCGCGTGGTGCTCGATGCCGTCTTCAACCACGTCGGCCGCGGTTTTTGGGCCTTCCGCGATGTGCAGGAGCGCAAGTGGGATTCGCCGTACAAGGATTGGTTCCACATCAGCTTTGACGGTGACTCGTGCTACGGCGACGGCTTTTGGTATGAGGGCTGGGAGGGCCATTTTGAGCTTGTGAAGCTCAACCTGCAAAACCCCGCCGTGGTCAATTACCTGCTCGAGTCCGTGCGTCGCTGGGCCGAGGTCTTTGGCGTCGACGGCCTGCGCTTGGACGTTGCCTATATGCTCGACCGCGACTTCATGCGCCGCCTGCACGCTTTTACCCGTGAGCTCAAGCCCGACTTTGTGCTGATCGGCGAGACGCTCCACGGCGACTACAACCAAATCGTCAACGACGAGATGCTCGACTCCTGCACCAACTACGAGTGCTACAAGGGCCTGTACTCCAGCTTTAACTCGGTCAACATGTTCGAGATCGCCCATTCGCTGCACCGTCAGTTTGGCGGCGACCCTTGGTGCATCTACCGCGGCAAACATCTGCTGTCGTTTGTCGACAACCACGATGTGCCGCGCCTGGCGAGCATCCTCACCGACAAGTCCTGTCTGCGTCCCGCCTACGGCATGCTCTTTGGCATGCCAGGCATCCCGTGCGTCTACTATGGCAGCGAGTGGGGAATTGCTGGCGAAAAGGGCGGCCCCGATGGCGACTGGGCGCTGCGCCCTGCGCTCGATGAGCCTGCGCCCAACGAGCTGACGGCCTTCATCGAGCAGCTTGCGCACCTACGCTCGGCAAACGACGCGGCGGCCCGTGCCCTCAACTACGGTGCCTATCGCAACGTGGTGATCCAGAACAAGCAGCTGCTGTTCGAGCGTGCCTGCGACGACGCGACGGTGCTCGTGGCGGTCAATGCCGTGAACGAGCCCTATACCTTTGGAGCCGGCGAACTCAACGGCTCCTTCGTCGACCTGCTTGCCGACGATGCGCCCACGGTCGAGCTGACAGGCTCCCTTGAACTTGCGCCCTATGAGGTGCGTTATCTGCTGAGGGCCTAATTCATGACTGCGCCGGACGAGGGCTATCAGCATATTGAGCATGGGTTTGAGCCCGTGTTTGACGAGCGCTCGCGCGTTTTGGTGCTGGGGTCGTTTCCCTCGGTGCTCTCGCGTGCCAATGCCTTCTACTATGGCAATCCGCAGAACCGCTTTTGGCGCGTGATGGCCGCGTGCCTTGGTGCGCCCGTGCCGCCCAACGAGGGAGACTCTTTGGCGAGCGGCGAGCCCGTGACGCTTGACGCCTCGATTGCCGCCAAGCGGGCTATGCTGCTGAACGGCGGCGTGGCCCTGTGGGACGTGATCGAGAGCTGCGACATTAAGGGCTCGAGCGATGCGAGCATTCGTAACGTTGTGCCGGCACATATCGAGCGCATTACCGGCGCAGCTCCCATTGAGCAGGTGATATGCAACGGTGGTACAGCTGGCCGGCTCTACAAGCGCTATCTACAAGAGCGCACCGGGCTGCCGGCCATCGTTCTGCCGTCGACAAGTCCCGCCAATGCGGCGTGGCGTCTGGAGCGTCTTGTTGAGCGTTGGCACGAAGCCGTTGGCTGGGCTGTTATTTAATTTAGATTTTTGTTTGAGCGTGGGCACCCAGACGTTTCAGAACGCCTCGCCAGATCGGCGCGGGCACGGCTGGCTTGGCGCAAACCATGCCGTCGGTGTCGACGTTGGCGGCATTGCCGCCGCTAAGTCGCTGTGCATGCTCGACGGAGCAGCCCATGCGCACAGCGCCCACAAGCTTATCCATCGCTTCCGAAAATGGTCGGCGCAAGAGGCCCATGCGTGGGGAATGGCGAAGCGCTGCGATGCCGCTGCCGGCGCAGATGGCAACGCCTCCACACCACAATTGGTCATGGCGCTCACATGCCTTGTGCAGGCGAACGGCGGTCCCACGCGCCTGCTCAGTGCCCTCTTGTGCGGCTCGAATTGCGGCATAGACGCGCGTTCCCGTACCGCCAAAGCGCTCAAGCGCCTGCTCGATAGCTGTCAACGTCTCATCGTCAGCCACATCTTCAATGGCCAGCACGATGCCATCGGCAACGCTGCCGGCGTCATTTGCCTTCAAGTCGACCGGGCGGGGGAGTGCGGTGCCGGAAAGCTGTGCATAGGCCGCGATGGCATCTTGCAGGTCCCAGAGCAAAAACTCAAGATCGGAGCTATTGGGAATGCTGATATACGCAATGGTTTGCAGCGTTTTTGGTACATCGCCGCGCGCGATCGTCTCCATGCCGCCTCCTTTCCAGTTGGTTTCCGTTTAGGTTACACCGTCTGGCGGCGCCTAGCCGCGCTATCCTAGTGCAACCCTTACGAAAGGAACGCCATGCGCCTGCCCATGAATACTTCGCTTGCCACGCTCAAGCCCTCCGGCATCCGCCGAATCAACGCGCTCGCCGCCCAGCATCCGGGATGCATTGCGCTTGCGCTCGGCGAGCCCGATTTTCCCACGTCCGACGTGATTAGCGCCGAGGTGACGGCCTCGCTTGACCGTGGCGACACGCACTATCCGCCCAACAACGGCCGCCCCGCCCTGCGCGAGGCGCTGTCTGCCTACATGGGGGACGCGGGCCTTACGTTTTCGGCCGACGAGGTCATCCTGACCGACGGCGCGACCGAGGCCCTGTCGGCTACGTTTATGGCCATGCTCAACCCCGGCGACGAGGTCATCATTCCCACGCCGGCTTTTGGTTTGTACGAGAGCATCGTCGTGGCCAATCACGCCAAAGCGGTCTATTTGGATACGGAGCCCGCGCAATTTCAGATTGACGAGGAAGCGCTTCGCGCCTGTGTGACCCCGGCGACCAAGGCCATCGTTATCTGCACGCCCAACAATCCTACGGGCTGCATCCTCGACGCGGCATCGCTCGACGCCGTGGCGCGCGTAGCGGAGCAGGCGGGTATCTACGTAGTCTGCGACGACGTATACAACCGCCTCGTCTATGTGGATGGCTACGAGCGCTTCGCCCAGCGACACCCGGAGCTGCGCGAGCAGACGGTGATCATCGAGAGCTTCTCCAAGCCCTGGGCCATGACCGGCTGGCGCTTGGGTTGGCTCGCAGCGGCAGCCCCCGTCATCGCCGAGATCGCAAAAGCACACCAATACCTAGTATCGAGTGCCGTCTCCTTTGAGATGGATGCCGCAGCCCGAGCCCTCACCGTCGACCCAACTCCCATGCTCAAAGTCTACCGAGCCCGCCGCAAACGCGTGCTCGCGGCCTTAGACGCCATGGGCCTCGACGTAGTAGAGCCCGCAGGAGCCTTCTACACTTTCCCGAGCATCAAAAAGTTCGGCCTAACCAGCGAAGACTTCTGCATCAAAGCTATCAAAGAGGCAAACGTAGCCCTAGTCCCGGGCGACTGTTTCGGAACCGAAGGCCACATCCGCCTAAGCTACTGCGTCTCCGACAAAGATCTGGACGAAGGCCTCCGCCGCCTGTCCACCTTCATTTCAACCTTGTAGCCCTCAGGGATGCAACACATCAGCCCACCGACCCAAGCATTATGAGTGGGGCGCGTCGCTCAACGGACACGAGGATTCGCAGCAAAGGCAACGTAGCTCCGGCCGGGAGGGGCAGGGCGAGTTTTCCGTAGATTCCGCACGAGCCGAAGGCCACTTAATGTGGCCTTCGTGCGAGCCCAGGACTTGACCGAGCGGAAAACTCGCCCTGCCCCTCCCGGTCGGAGCGTATGCAGGGTTTGTGTACGAATCCTCGCGCCCGTTGACCGACGCCGGGGTCCCCGCCATAATACTTTCGGTTCACGCACGAATCCGCTGCCAGAGACAGCCGGCGCAAACGGGTCTTACCCGCGAGCTTAATGGGACATCCCGCCAGCCGAGGTGGTCGAGTAGATATGTCTTCTCGCCCCCGTCGCTCATGCAGCGCGGGGGCTTTCTTTTTGGACATGCCCCCGTCACGTCCTTGTGGCGGACCGTGCCCGGAAAGAATTCGAGGAGGTGTAATTCATGCCCCAGCAGTACAAAATCGACAAGGTTGCAGAGATCGAGTCCCGTATCGCCGAGAACGCCGGTCTGTTCGTCGTCAACTACAACGGTCTGACGGTTAAGCAGGCTCAGGAGCTGCGTCATCAGCTTCGCGAGTGCGGCGCCGAGATGAAGGTCTACAAGAACAACCTGGTCAAGATCGCTCTCAAGAACCAGGAGCAGCCCGAGCTCGACGAGATTCTCGCCGGCCCCGTCGCTTATGTGTTCTACGAGTCCGAGCCGGTCGAGGCCGCTAAGGCCCTTAAGGACTTCTCCGCTAAGTCCAAGGGCGTCCTTGAGATCAAGGGCGGTATCTCCGACGGCAAGGCCGTTTCCGCTGATGATGTTAAGGCTATCGCCGAGCTGCCCACCAAGGATCAGCTTCTCGGCCAGATCGCCGGTCTCATCTCCGGTTTCGCTCGCGACATCGCTGTCTGCGTCAACGGCGTTTCCTCTGGTCTCGCTCGTTCGATCCAGCAGGTCTCCGAGCAGAAGGCAGCCTAGTCGCTGTTTTCACCCGCGGCGGCAACGCCGCACCCCTGGCGCATTCGCGCCGTGTTTTAACTGATCTCCGTGCATCCGCACGGAAACCGAAAGGACTTAGAAATGGCTAAGCTTACCACCGATGAGATCATCGATGCTCTTAAGGAAATGACCCTTCTCGAGGCTTCCGAGCTCGTCAAGGCTATCGAGGACACCTTCGGCGTTTCCGCCGCTGCTCCTGCCGCTGTTGTCGCCGCTCCCGCTGCTGGCGCTGCTGAGGCCGAGGAGAAGACCGAGTTTGACGTCGTGCTCGAGGGCTTCGGCGACAACAAGATCCAGGTCATCAAGGCCGTCCGTGAGCTCACCAACCTTGGCCTGAAGGAGGCCAAGGAGGTCGTCGAGGGCGCTCCCAAGGCTGTTCTCGAGGGTGCCAAGAAGGAGGACGCCGAGGCTGCCAAGGAGAAGCTCGAGGCTGCTGGCGCTGCTGTCACCCTCAAGTAATCAGGCTTTCTCGCCAGATTTCTTTGCAGACGGGGTTCGCATTGCGAGCCCCGTCTTTTTTGTTTTTCGGTCCCTCGACATCGGTTGCTCAAACTGCCATGTTCTGTGATTTGCGTCGTATCGGGCGCCCTGCCGTTGGGCAATAAAATTGCACCATTCGAGCAATAATTTGCGTTGACCTGCTGAAGAATTGTCTTTGCCTTGTAGCGACATATAGTTCCAGCGGTAAGATGCTTGGGTATCGCAATTTGGTCTGCGGCTGTGCGCCGCACGCATGGGGCGCTTTTGCGCCTGCGAAAGGATCTTTGAATAACATGAAGGCAATCATCCCCGCCGCCGGTCTTGGCACGCGTTTTCTGCCTGGCACTAAGTGCACGCCCAAAGAGATGCTGCCGGTGCTCGACAAGCCCGTCATTCAGTATGTCGTCGAGGAGGCACTCGACCCCGAGGAGGTCGACGACGCCATCATCGTTACCTCGCCCGGCAAGCCCGAGCTGCTGAACTACTTCCAGCCCGATCGCTCGCTCGAGAACCTGCTGCGCGAGCGCGGCAAGAACGCCTATGCCGATGCCGTTGCCCACGCTGGCGGTATGCCGGTCGACTTCCGTTATCAGTACGAGCCCAAGGGCCTCGGCCATGCTATTCGCTCTGCTGCCGACGCCGTGGCAGGGGAGAACTTCCTGGTTCTTCTGGGCGACTACGTTGTGCCTAACCGCGACATCTGCGACAAGATGCTCGCCGTTTCCAAGGAGCACGGTGGCGCTTCGGTTATCGCCGTCGCTGCTTGTTCGCCCGAGGAAGTCAGCCGCTACGGCGTTATCGCCGGCGAGCGCGTCGGTTCGCTCGAGGGCGCCGAGGACGTTGCCGATGCCGAGCCGGGCGCTGTCTGGCGCATCGGCGGTCTGGTCGAGAAGCCTGCTCCCGAGGCGGCTCCGTCCAACCTGTACATCGTCGGTCGCTACCTGCTGAGCCCGCTGGTCATGGATCTGCTGGCAGATCAGCAGGCCGGCAAGGGCGGCGAGATCCAGCTCACCGACGCCTTGGCCCGTTCGCTTGACCGCGAGGCCATGTACGCTGTCGTCATCGACCCGCTCTCGGGCTACGACACCGGCACCCCGTCTGGCTGGATGGCCACCAACGCCCTCATGGCTGCAAGCGACCCCCGCTTTGCCAGCGCCTTCTGGGACGCCATCGACGAGCGCGGCGGATTGATGCGCAAGTAAGCCTTCAGGCATCGACATTTACGGGCGCGGACTTCGGTTCGCGCCCGTTTTTTATAAGAGCTGCGATTGCCGGCTCTCTGTTCACAGAAAATATATGAACAGGTGTTCGATACACATACATCTACCTGCGTGTTTTCTGCTGAAAAACTTTGCTACTCCAAAAACTCAATCGCGTCAAGGCTTTTCTTGCCCAACGGTCGGTACCTGATAAACTATTAGGTTGCGATAACTGGCGAAGCTATGCCTCGCCAACCCACCGAGCATTTCCGTGAAGGAGGAAAAACCTGGTGACCTACGCATACACTGCCACTGAGCGCAAGCGCGTCAGCTTCGGGAAAATCCCGGAGGCCATGGAGCTCCCCAACCTTATCTCTGTTCAAAGGGAATCCTTTGAGCGTTTTAAGGACGAGGGCCTTCGTGAGGCGTTCAAGGAATCCAGCCCCATCCAGAGCCAGAACCATGTTCTCGAGGTTACCTTCGGCGAGCATCAGTTCGGCGACCCCGCGCACACCGTCGAGGAGTGCCGCGAGAAGGACATGACCTATCAGGCCCCGCTTCTGACCGACGTCCGTCTCACCAACAAGGAGACCGGCGAGATCAAGGAGCAGCTCGTCTTTATGGGCGACTTCCCCATGATGACCGATCAGGGCACCTTCATCATCAACGGTACCGAGCGTATCGTCGTCTCGCAGCTCGTCCGTTCCCCGGGCGTGTACTACAGCTCCGAGATGGATTCGGGCAAGCAGATCTACAAGGCCCAGATCATCCCGTCCCGCGGTGCCTGGCTCGAGTTTGAGGTCGACAAGCGCGACCAGCTCATGGTCTCCATCGACCGTAAGCGCAAGCAGAGCGCCACGATGTTCCTGCGCGCCCTTGGCATTGCCGTCACCAACGACGACATCATCGAGCTGCTCGGCAACTCCGATGTGATCAAGCGCACCCTGGAGCGCGATACCGCCCTCACCCGCGAGGATGCCCTTATCGAGATCTACCGTCGCCTGCGCCCGGGCGAGCCTCCCACCGTGGACGCTTCCCGCAGCCTGCTCGAGGGCCTGCTCTTCAACCCGCAGCGCTACGATCTGGCCCGCGTCGGTCGTTACAAGGTCAACAAGAAGCTCAACCTCACCACCGAGGAAGAGGTCACGGTGCTCACCGACGAGGATATCGTCGCGACGCTGCGCTACCTGCTGTCCCTCGCTGCCGGCGAGCAGGGCTTCAAGGTCGACGACATCGACCACTTTGGCAACCGCCGCATCCGTACCGTCGGCGAGCTCGTCGCCAACCAGTTCCGTATCGGCATGAGCCGTATGGAGCGCGTCGTCCGTGAGCGCATGAGCTCCCAGGACATCGACGAGATCACCCCGCAGTCGCTCATCAACATCCGCCCGATCGTGGCCTCCATCAAGGAGTTCTTTGGTTCCTCGCAGCTCTCGCAGTTCATGGACCAGGCGAACCCCCTGACCGGTCTGACCCACAAGCGCCGCCTGTCCGCACTCGGCCCTGGCGGTCTTGTCGGCCACAAGTCCGGCTCCAGCCGCCGCACCAACGTGCCGACGGCCGTCCGCGACGTTCACAACTCGCACTACAGCCGCATGTGCCCGATCGAGACCCCCGAAGGCCCCAACATCGGCCTGATCGGCTCGCTCGCCCTCTACGCCCGCGTCAACGAGTACGGCTTCATCGAGGCTCCATTCCGTCGCGTCGAGAACGGCGTTGCCACCGACCAGATCGACTGGATGACCGCTGACGAGGAAGAGAAGCACGTCATCGCGCCGGCCAACACGCCGCTCGATCCCAAGACCAACGAGTTCATCACGACCGATGCCGAGGGCAAGCTTGTCCGCCCGCACACCGTGATCGCCCGTACCCGCGACTTCGACGGCTCCTTCGGCGCTCCCGCCGACGTGCCTGTCGAGGACGTCGACTACATGGACGTCTCGCCGCGTCAGATGCTCTCCGTCGCAGCCACGCTGATCCCGTTCCTCGAGCACGACGACGCCAAGCGTACGCTGATGGGCGCTAACATGCAGCGTCAGGCCGTGCCGCTGGTTCACCCTGCCGCTCCCTATGTCGGTACCGGCATGGAGCGTCGCGCCGCTCTGGACTCCGGCGAGGTCACCCTGGCCAAGAACGCCGGCGAGGTCATCTTTGCCGACGCCGCCAAGATCATCGTCAAGCATGCCGGCGGCATGGACGAGTATCACCTGGCCAAGTACCAGCGCTCCAACCAGTCCACCTGCATCAACCACCGTCCGCTCGTGCGCGTCGGTGACACCGTTGAGCAGGGCGAGCCCCTGGCTGACGGTCCTTCGACCGATCATGGCGAGCTCGCACTGGGCCAGAACCTCACCGTGGCCTATATGCCGTGGGAAGGCTTTAACTACGAGGACGGTATCGTCGTGTCCGAGCGCCTGGTGGCCGAGGACCTGCTGACGACCATCAACATCACCCGTCACGAGATCGATGCCCGCGACACCAAGCTCGGCCCCGAGGAGATCACCCGCGAGATCCCGAACCTCTCCGAGGACATGCTTGCCAACCTCGACGAGGACGGCATTATCCGCATCGGCGCTGAGGTCGGCCCTGGCGACATCCTGGTCGGCAAGGTCACGCCTAAGGGCGAGAGCGCTCTGACCGCCGAGGAGCGCCTGCTGCGCGCCATCTTCGGTGCAAAGGCCCACGACGTCCGCGACACCTCCCTTAAGATGCCTCACGGCGCTTACGGCCGCGTCATCGACGTTGTCCGCTTTAGCCGCGAGAACGGCGACGACCTGGCCCCCGGCGTCAACGAGCAGGTGCGCGTCTACGTCGCCCAGCGTCGTAAGATCCAGCAGGGCGATAAGATCGCCGGCCGCCACGGCAACAAGGGTGTTATTTGTAACGTTCTGCCGGTCGAGGACATGCCCTACATGGCTGACGGTACCCCGATCGACGTTATCCTCAACCCGCTGGGCGTTCCTTCGCGTATGAACGTCGGCCAGCTGCTCGAGTGCCACCTTGGCTGGGCTGCTGCCTGCGGTTGGGATACCGAGCAGGCCGACTCTGACAAGTACGTCCCCGGTCCGTTCTTCACCGCGACGCCCGTCTTCGACGGCGCCAAGGAGGACGAGATCGCCGAGGTCATCCGTCGTGCCAACAAGAACATGCTCAACAAGGCCACCGCTGCCTTTGGCGATCACATGCGCCCCGAGTTCGTCACCCAGCTTGACGAGCGCGGCAAGACCCGTCTGTTCGACGGCCGCACCGGCGAGGAATTCCGCGAGCCCATTACCGTGGGTACGTCCTACATCCTCAAGCTCGGCCACATGGTCGACGACAAGATCCACGCCCGTTCGACTGGCCCTTACAGCCTGGTTACCCAGCAGCCTCTGGGCGGCAAGGCTCAGTTCGGCGGCCAGCGCTTCGGCGAGATGGAAGTTTGGGCACTGTACGCTTACGGTGCTTCCAACGTCCTGCAGGAGATCCTGACCGTCAAGTCCGACGATACCGTGGGCCGCGTCAAGACCTACGAGTCCATCGTCAAGGGCGAGAACGTTCCTGTCCCGGGTATCCCCGAGTCCTTCAAGGTTCTCGTCAAGGAGATCCGCTCCCTCGCACTGGACATCGAGCCCATGCACGATGCCGACGAGGACGCCTCCGCCCCTGTGACCGCCGAGGAGACCTCCGCTCTCGACGACCTGGCTGCGCTCGCCGGCGTTGACGCCGACGTCGAGGCCGAGGACGCCGAGACCACTGAGGCGCCCGAGGCTGTCGCCGCCACGACCACTGATAAGGAGTAGTTGACTGTGGCAGATTTCGAAGCTACTGATTTTGACTCGGTAAAGATCTCCCTTGCCTCCGCCGACCAGATCCGTTCCTGGTCGCACGGTGAGGTCAAGAAGCCGGAGACCATCAATTACCGTACCCTCAAGCCCGAGAAGGACGGCCTGTTCTGCGAGAAGATCTTCGGTCCCGCCAAGGACTGGGAGTGCTCCTGCGGCAAGTACAAGGGCATCCGCTTTAAGGGCATCGTCTGCGAGCGCTGCGGCGTCGAGGTCACCTCGGCCAAGGTGCGTCGCGACCGCATGGGCCACATCGAGCTCGCCGCTCCCGTGTCCCACATCTGGTACTTCAAGAGCCCCACGAGCTTCCCGATGAGCCGTATGCTCGACATCAAGTCCAAGGACCTCGAGAAGGTTCTGTACTTTGCCAGCTACATCATCACCGAGGTTGACTACGAGGCTCGCGAGACCGACGCCGACGACCTGCGCGAGGAGCTCGCCGCCGATCTGGAAGAGATCGATGCCGAGTGCGCCCGCCAGATCGAGTCCCTCAAGGAGCAGGGCGACCCCGAGAACTTTGACGAGTTCTCCGACGAGGAGCCGCTGACCCCCGAGGAGATCGCCTCTGGCATCGTCGACATCGAGGAAGAGTGCAAGGACGAGAAGCAGCTCCGCACGGACGCTTTCAACGCCTTCATGAAACTCACCGAGCGCGACCTCATCTCCGATGAGCCGCTGTTCCGCGAGATGACCCGTTACTACTCCATGTACTTCAAGGGTGGCATGGGTGCCGAGGCCGTTCGCGACCTGCTCGCTGCTATCGACCTCCCCTCCGAGGCCGAGAAGCTCAAGGCCATCATCGCCGACGAGGATTCCCAGAAGCAGAAGCGCGAGAAGGCCGTCAAGCGCCTCGAGGTCGTTGACGCCTTCCTGAAGGGCGGCAACAGCCCCGCGAACATGATCCTGGACGTCATCCCGGTCATTCCGCCCGATCTGCGCCCGATGGTCCAGCTCGACGGCGGCCGCTTCGCCGCGTCCGACCTCAACGACCTGTATCGTCGCGTGATCAACCGTAACAACCGACTCAAGCGCCTGCTCGACCTGGACGCCCCCGCGATCATCGTGAACAACGAGAAGCGTATGCTCCAGGAGTCCGTGGACGCCCTGTTCGACAACGGTCGTCGTGGTCGCCCGGTCTCTGGCCGTGGCGGTCGCCCGCTCAAGTCGCTCGCCGAGGCCCTCAAGGGCAAGCAGGGTCGTTTCCGTCAGAACCTGCTGGGTAAGCGTGTCGACTACTCCGGCCGTTCGGTTATCGTTACCGACCCCAAGCTGCTGCTGCACCAGTGCGGTCTGCCCAAGACCATGGCGCTGGAGCTCTTCAAGCCCTTCGTCATGAAGCGCCTGGTCGAGCTTGGCAAGGTCGAGAACATCAAGGGCGCCAAGCGCGCTATCGACCGCGGTGCCACCTTTGTGTGGGATATCCTCGAAGAGGTCATCGACGGCCGCGTCGTGCTGCTCAACCGTGCACCGACCCTGCACCGTCTGTCCATCCAGGCCTTTGAGCCGGTGCTGGTCGAGGGCAAGGCTATCCACCTGCACCCGCTGGTCTGCTCGCCCTTCAACGCCGACTTCGACGGCGACCAGATGTCTGTCCACGTGCCGCTGTCCAGCCAGGCTCAGGCCGAGGCCCGCGTGCTCATGCTCTCTGCGAACAACCTGCGCTCGCCGGCATCCGGCAAGCCGGTCAACATCCCCTCGCAGGACATGATCATCGGTGTGTACTACCTCACCCAGGTCCGCGACGGTCTGCCGGGCGAGAACCACGTGTTCGCCAGCATCGACGACGCGCTGCACGCCTATGACTGCCGCTCCGAGGTCGACATGCAGGCCAAGATCCAGGTCCGCGTGTCCGCTGCCGACGCCAACGTCATCAACGAGGACGGCACCCGTATCTTCCGCGTCAAGAACGGCAAGAACGAGTTTGTCGACTACGACGTCACCGGCAACAAGACCGCGCGCTTCGAGACCTCCATCGGCCGCATCATCTTCAACCGCCAGTGCCTGCCCGAAGACTACGAGTTCATGAACTACAAGATGGTCAAGGGCGACGTGGCCAAGCTGGTTGCGGACTGCTGCGATCGTTACCCCGAGGCCAAGGTCGGTCCGATCCTCGACGCCATCAAGTACTCCGGCTTCCACTACGCTACCCGCGCCGGCCTCACCATCTCGGTGTGGGACGCTCTCATCCCTGCCGAGAAGCAGGAGCTGCTCGATCGCGCCCAGGCGAACGTCGACCAGATCAACGAGTACTTCGAGGAGGGCTTCATCAACGAGACGGAGCGCCACATCGAAGTCGTTAACGAGTGGACCGCTTGTACCGATAAGGTTGCAGCGCTCATGCTCGACATGTTCGACGAGGAGAACCCGCTGTACATGATGGCCGACTCCGGCGCCCGTGGTTCTAAGACCCAGCTGCGTCAGCTCGGCGGCATGCGTGGCCTGATGGCAGACATGTCCGGCGAGACGATCGACCTTCCCATTAAGGCGAACTTCCGCGAGGGCCTGCTGCCGCTCGAGTACTTCATTTCGACCTACGGCGCCCGTAAGGGCCTGGTCGATACCGCATCCCACACCTCGGACTCTGGTTACCTGACCCGTCGTCTGGTCGACGTGGCCCAGGACGTCATCGTCCGCGAGGAGGACTGCGGTACGCACGAGGGCGTCACCTACAACCTCATCATCCCCGGCACCACCGACCTCAACACCGACCTCGTCGGCCGTTGCTTCATTGAGGACGTCGTGGCTCCCGATGGCACCGTGCTCTTTGAGCAGGACGGCTACATCGAGAAGGTCGCCGACATCCAGAAGATGGTCGATGCCGGCCTTAAGAAGGTCAAGCTTCGCGCGCTGCTCACCTGCCGCTCCAAGTACGGCGTGTGCCAGAAGTGCTACGGCTGGGATCTTTCCACCCGTCGTCCGGTCGCCATCGGTACCGCGGTCGGCATTATTGCCGCCCAGTCCATCGGCGAGCCCGGTACGCAGCTTACGATGCGTACCATTCACTCCGGCGGCGTCGCTGGCGTCGACGATATTACGCAGGGTCTGCCTACGGTCAGCCGTATGTTCGATATCGTCGGCAACGTCAACGAGAAGATCCTGGGTCGCGAGGCCGAGCTGGCTCCGTACTCCGGCCACCTCTCGATTAAGCCCGAGAAGTCCGAGTACGTGCTGACGCTCACTGACTCCGAGGATCACACCCGTGTCCTCGACGAGCGTCGCGTCCCCGCTTCGGTGCGCTTTATGCCCGAGATCGAGGACGGCTGCGAGGTTCGCGCCGGCGACCAGATCACCAAGGGCTTCGTCAACTTCCGCAACCTGCGCAAGCTGACCGACATCGAGTCGACGATGCACACCTTCGTCGAGAGCGTCAAGGACGTCTACACCAGCCAGGGCGTCGACCTGAACGACAAGCACATCGAGGTGCTCGCACGTCAGATGCTGCGTCGCGTTCAGATCACCAACCCCGGTGACTCCAAGTACCTGCTTGGTCAGTACGTCGACCGCTATGAGTTCGCCGACGAGGTCGAGCGCGTTGCCCGTCTGGGCGGTCAGGCTCCCGTGGCCGAGCCCGTCATCCTGGGTACGCTCAAGGTCGCGTCCAACATCGACTCCTGGCTGTCGAGCGCTTCGTTCATCCGTACCGCCGGCGTCCTTACCGAGGCTGCTATCGAGGGCAAGGTCGACCACCTGCTCGACCTTAAGTCCAACGTCATCGTCGGTAAGAAGATCCCGGCCGGTACTGGCCTCAAGCCGTACGCCAACGCCAAGCTGACGTATCGCACGGCCGATGGCTATGTCGACATCGACGGTCCGGCTTCGCCCAACGCCAAGTCGCTGCCCGAGTGGGCTCCGGTTGAGCTCAAGGACCTGGACGAGCAGCTCCCGCAGCAGCTCGACTGGGCCGGCTACGACGAGTTCGGTGGTGCTGACGGTTCGTTCACCCGCAACGGCCACACCATCTCCGCCGAGAAGGCTCGCCTGTACCTGTTCGACGACCTGGGCGTGTCGCAGCGCTGGACCAACAAGTTCAGCGAGGTCGGCATCGAGACGGTCGGCGACCTGGTCGGCAAGTCCGAGGAGGATCTGCTGCGCATCGATGGCATCGGTGCCAAGGCGATCGAGGAGCTCCGTGACGGCCTGGAGGCCCACGACCTGCTCTACATCCTCGAGAACAACGACGACGTTGCCGACGAGGAAGACCTCTCGCAGCTGCTGCAGATGGTCTTTAGCCCCGACGGTCCGGACGATATCCTGCTGGGTACCTCCGCTCCGACGCATCACGCCGACGCCGACGAGGAGCTCCTGGGCGCCCCGATCGACGACAAGAAGGCTCCTGCCAACGGCGCGATCAACGAGGACATGGCTTCCCTCGACGAGCTGCTCAACCAGCTCGTGGACACCGACGACGCCGAAGAGGCCAAGGACAACGACGAGGAGTAATTTCCTAGTACGTTAACCGTCCTTCCAAAGACCCGCTTCCCAACAGGGGAGCGGGTCTTTTTTGGTGAGGAACGTTACCCCGACGAGCACGTCGGATTCCCGGAACGGGCCGCCCGCTGTTTAAGTTTGTCGCGAGTTCCGCACGCAAAGGAAAGCACTTAATGTGCTTTCCGTCTTGCGCAGGACTGTAGAGCAGCAAACTTAAACAGCGGGCGGCCCGTTCCGGGAATCTGCCCCCGCGCACAGAAGGGGATTCCTTTTGCCAATAAGGGACAGGTTTATTTTGGTAGGTTTTTCCTGCTTGAATTTGAAACATTTCGCCCGACAAGAGCGTATCTAAGGTGAGGGCCTCATCAAGAATCATTAACGTCATCGGGAGGTGATTATGGAAGAACAAGCATTTAGACAGGCGGTTGAAGATCACCGGGATGTCGTGTTTCGAATCGCGTTGACGTACCTGCGTGATCGCGCCGACGCCGACGATGTTGCTCAAGACGTCTTTCTTAAGTTGCTTAAAAGCGATGGAAACTTTGAAAGTTGGGAACATCTTCGTCGATGGCTTATCCGGGTCACGATCAATGAATGCAAATCGCTCTTTAGGAAGCCATGGAGGCGTGTGGAGGATATTGAGAACCTGGCCGATTCGCTTTCGGCGGCGCAGGATGAGACCAAGGCGGTCCTGTCAGATGTCATGCGGCTTCCGGAGCGATTCCGTGTTCCCATCGTGCTCTATTACTATCTGGGCTTTTCGACCTCAGAGATTGCCGAGTTGCTGCACGTACCAGCCGCGACCGTTCGAACGCGTTTAGCTCGCGGCAGATCGAAACTCAAGTTCATCCTAGAGGAGGGCGACCGTGAAATCCAACCAAATCAAGCAGGCCTTCGAGTCCGTCCAAGCCGATAGCAATCTTGCAGATCGCGTCCTTAATACTGCTGCGGGTGAGCCGCTTCATCGAAAGGGCCACGCGAAGCCTCTCTATGTTGCCGTAATCGGATGTCTTGCCGGAGTGTTGGCGACCGGAGGGGTCGCCTACGCCGTTGTCAATTCCGGCTATTTTGCCTCAGCCTGGGGAAACCACGGCAATGGGGATTCCATTACCTGGACTAATGGCGGCTCATCGGGGACTAAATACACCTACACCAGAGAGTTTGGTGACGGCATTGCGCCCCAAAGCCTGGAGGGCACAGTCCAGAAGGTTAATCTGTCCGTCGAGGGTAACGGCTATACGCTTGATATCCATGAGATGGCAATCGACCAAAACGGCTGCGGTGCTGTGACGTTTACGCTATCCAATCCAAATGGCGTTAACTACTACAAGCCGGCAGCAGAGACAGGCGAACTTGTTCTCTATGGTGAAGAAGAACAAGGCATCGGCACGCCCAGCATGAACTTCGGCGAGGAATGGGCTGACACACGCTGCACCATTGATAAGGACACATCAAGCGATACTGTCATTAATGGCACGATGTACTTTGCTTCTATGGATCGCGAGCGAGGTTTTCAACATGCGGTCACCTGGAATATCTCGTGGACCGAGGGCGAAGGCGAGGATGCGAAGCCGTTCGAGGCATCGACGCCCGAGTTTAGCGTTGGAGCGTACGTCGATACAAAGGAACTCCGCTCCGATGACTCGCCTCTCGAGATCAGCCCGTTTTCTATCCAGACACACATCGATGATTTGGGCATTGACGCAGTCACGAAGAAGTTGACGGTTACCTACAAGGATGGATCGGAGCAGATTATCGAAGATGACGACGCAGGGGCGTTCAACTTATATTTTTCTTATACGCGCAATAGCGGAGAGAACATCTCGGTGCCGACAAAACTGATCAATGTCGATCAAGTGGTCTCGGTAACCCTTGAGGGCACGAGGTACACATCAACAGGAGAGACCGAAACAGAAGTACCCTTTACCATCGTCTATTCGTAAGGTCTGAGGCCGCTTCCTGCTAGGGGAAGCGGCCTCTTTTGAGTTAAATTGGCGGTTAAAGCGAGCGATATTCGTCTGAATTTCGGAAGTATGCGGCAAGATTTTGATGGGTCGCCCGGCCCGGGAATCCGCCCACGCGCACAGAAGGGGATTCCTTTTGTGTAGGCTTTGCGGAAATGTGGGTATTTTAGGATACGCCCGGCGGCGTGGTCTGTTGACGACACAGCTAACGCCACGTATCCTATCGAACTGCGTGTTTCGTAGGGGGATGCTGACCCCTCGATTCAAGCCGTTGCACTTTACAGAAAGCTGGAATCATTCGAGAAGGAGTACGCTTTGCCTACTATTAACCAGCTGGTTCGCCAGGGCCGTCGTTCCGTGCCCAAGAAGTCCAAGAACGCTGCTCTGCAGCACAACTCCCAGAAGCGCGGCGTGTGCACCCGCGTCTTCACCACGAGCCCCAAGAAGCCGAACTCGGCTCTTCGTAAGGTTGCCCGTGTTCGCCTTGTCAACGGCATCGAAGTTACTGCTTACATCCCGGGTGAGGGCCACAACCTGCAGGAGCACTCCATCGTGCTCGTCCGCGGCGGTCGTGTCCGTGACCTCCCTGGTGTCCGTTATCACGTCATCCGTGGCGCCTACGACGCTGCTCCGGTCCAGAACCGTATGCAGGCCCGTTCCAAGTACGGTGCTAAGCGCCCCAAGGCCAAATAAGCCAGATAACGTTTTGATACTTTCGCCGTGTGCCGCCTAAGCGCCACACGGTAGACACTTAAGGAGATTTCACATGCCGCGTCGTGCAGCAGCTAATCGTCGTGAGGTTCAGCCTGACGCCGTTTACAACAACCGCCTGGTGACTCAGCTCATCAACAAGGTCCTTCTTGACGGCAAGAAGGCCACCGCTGAGCGCATCGTTTACACCGCTTTCGAGATCGTTGCCGAGAAGTCCGAGGGTGGCGACGCTCTCGCTACCTTCAAGAAGGCTATGGACAACGTCAAGCCCACGCTCGAGGTTAAGCCCAAGCGTGTCGGTGGCGCTACCTATCAGGTCCCGATGGAGGTCAACTCCCGTCGTTCCACCGCTCTGGGTATCCGCTGGATCGTCAACTTCTCCCGCGCTCGCAAGGAGAAGACCATGGCCGAGCGTCTCGCCAACGAGATCCTCGACGCTTCCAACGGCCTGGGTGCTTCCGTCAAGAAGCGTGAGGACGTCTTCAAGATGGCCGAGGCCAACCGCGCTTTCTCTCACTATCGTTGGTAAGTTAAGGTAAGGAACTAACATGGCTAAGCCTAAGTACAAGCTTTCCGATACCCGTAACATCGGCATCATGGCCCACATCGATGCCGGTAAGACCACCACGACCGAGCGTATTCTTTACTACACCGGTAAGACCCACAAGATCGGTGAGGTCCATGAGGGCGCTGCCACCATGGACTGGATGGTTCAGGAGCAGGAGCGCGGCGTAACCATTACCTCCGCTGCTACCACGTGCTTCTGGAACAAGGACGGTAAGGACTACCGCATCCAGATCATCGACACCCCGGGCCACGTTGACTTCACCGCCGAGGTCGAGCGCTGCCTGCGCGTCCTCGATGGCGCTGTCGCCGTCTTCGACGCCGTTGCCGGCGTTCAGCCCCAGTCTGAGACCGTTTGGCGTCAGGCTTCTACCTTCAACGTCCCCCGCATCGCCTTCATCAACAAGTATGACCGCGTGGGCGCCGACTTCTTCAACGCTATCGAGACCATGAAGGATCGTCTCGACGCTAACGCCGTGGCCGCTCAGGTCCCGATGGGCGCCGAGGACAACTTCTGGGGCGTCATCGACCTGGTTACCATGACTGCATGGGACTTCAAGGCCGACGAGAAGGGTATGACCTACCCCGAGCCGATGGACGAGATCCCGGCTGAGTTTGCCGACATCGCTGCCACCAAGCGCGAGGAGCTCCTTGACGCTGCTGCCAGCTTTGACGACGAGCTCATGGAGAAGATCCTCATGGAGGAGGACTTCACCGTCGAGGAGCTCAAGGCTGCTCTGCGCAAGGGCGTTCTGGCCAACGAGCTCAACCTCGTCTTTGTGGGCTCCGCCTACAAGAACAAGGGCGTCCAGGAGCTGCTCGACGCTGTCGTCGACTACCTGCCCAGCCCGCTCGACGTCGAGGCCGTCACCGGTACCGATCCGGACACCGGCGAGGAGATTCAGCGTCATCCTTCCTTCGACGAGCCCTTCTCCGGCCTGGTCTTCAAGATCATGACCGACCCGTTCGTCGGTAAGCTCACCTACGTCCGCGTTTACTCCGGCCGCGCCGAGTCCGGCTCCTACGTGGTCAACGCTTCCAACGGTCAGCGCGAGCGCCTCGGCCGCATCCTCGAGATGAACGCCGCCGAGCGTATCGACCGTGACGACGCTGCCGCCGGCGACATCGTCGCTTGCGTCGGCTTCAAGAACTCCACCACCGGCGACACCCTGTGCGCTGAGGGCAAGGAGATCGTCCTCGAGAAGATCGAGTTCGCTAAGCCCGTTATCGACGTTGCCATTGAGCCCAAGACCAAGGCCGAGCAGGACAAGATGTCCCTGGCTCTGACCAAGCTCGCCGAGGAGGACCCGACCTTCCAGGTGTCCACCAACCACGAGACCGGCCAGACCATCATCGCCGGCATGGGCGAGCTGCACCTCGAGATCATCGTCGACCGTCTGCTCCGCGAGTTCAAGGTTGACGCTAACGTTGGTAAGCCCCAGGTTGCCTACCGTGAGACCGCTGGTCACGACGTCGAGAAGGCTGAGGGCAAGTTCGTCCGTCAGTCCGGTGGTCGCGGTCAGTACGGCCACGCCGTCATCAAGCTCGAGAAGATGGAGGAGGGCTTCGGCTACGAGTTCGTCAACGCTATCGTCGGCGGCGTCGTGCCCAAGGAGTACATCCCGTCCATCGACAAGGGCATCCAGGAGGCCCTGAACACCGGTGTTATCGCCGGCTTCCCGGTCCTCGACGTCAAGGTCACCCTGTTCGACGGTTCTTACCACGAGGTCGACTCCTCCGAGGCCGCCTTCAAGATCGCCGGTTCCATGGCTATCAAGGACGCCCTCAAGAAGTCCGATCCGCAGCTGCTCGAGCCGATCATGGCTGTCGAGGTTGAGACCCCCGAGCAGTACATGGGCGACGTTATGGGCAACCTCTCCGGTCGCCGCGGCAAGATCGAGGGCATGGAGGATCGCAAGAACAGCAAGCTCATCCGTGCCAAGGTGCCGCTGGGCGAGATGTTCGGTTACGCTACCGACCTTCGCTCCCAGACCCAGGGCCGTGCATCCTACACGATGCAGTTCGACTCTTATGAGCCCGCGCCCAAGTCCATCGTGGACGAGGTCATGAGCAAGAACGCCTAAGTTCGAGCTCCCTGTTACGTAATCCGCGAGAACATCTCTCGCACTCTTTGGAGGTTTAAGTTGGCTACCCAGAAGATCCGCATTCGCCTCAAGGGCTATGATCACGAGGTCGTCGATCAGTCCGCGAAGCTCATCGTCGAGACCGCTCAGAAGACCGGCGCTCGCGTTTCCGGTCCTGTCCCCCTGCCCACCGAGCGCAATCTGTACACGGTTATCCGCTCGCCGCACGTGAACAAGGACTCCCGTGAGCAGTTCGAGATGCGCACCCACAAGCGCCTCATCGACATCCTCGATCCCACCTCGGGCACCGTTGATTCGCTCATGCGTCTCGACCTCCCCGCTGGCGTCGACATCGACATCAAGCTCTAAGCGATATCGCTCATAGCTTAAAGGGCCCCGCTGCCGTAACGGCAGCGGGGCCCTTTTGTTTCAAGACTTTAGTCTGCTGGCCGCGCAGCGGCCAGCTTTAAACCACCCGCTACGCGGGTGGAGACAAACGGCTTTA